>CAYULA010000030.1:0-44742 GCA_964445525.1 uncultured Thermoplasmatales archaeon
AAATATCAATAGTTTTCTACCGTGTCAGGAACCAACCCACGAAGTAGTATTAAGTTAAAGGATAAATGGCGCCCCGAACGGAAGGTTGGCAAAGAAAAATCAATCTTCGAAAATCACTTTGCCAACCTCAGCACAAAAACGGTTAACATCACCCTCTAATCATTTTTGGGCGTGTAAAATCATTTTATAGCAATGTTTTCCGAATCAAAGTAAAATTGACGAGAGAAAAACATTGCGGGATAGGGGCGACATTCGAATGTTATTTAAATATAAGAGAAGAATGGCGCCCCGAACGGAAGGTTGGCAAAGAAAAATCAATCTTCGAAAGTCACTTTGCCAACCTCAGCACAAAAACGGTTATCATCATAATTGAATCATTTTTGGGCGTGTTCAATCAATATCAAGAAATGGTTTTCAAATTTTTTCATAATTGACGGGAGAAAACCATTTCGAGAAAGGGGCGACATTCGATAATAATCTGAATATAAGAGAAGAATGGCGCCCCGAACGGAATTTGACCTTGGGAAAATCCGAGATTTTCCCGGCCCACAACCTCCATGTATCGGTGTCGGAGGTTCTGGGATCAAGATTCAAATTCGACGTTCATCAATCCTTTTACCTCCTTGTAAACTGTGCAAGGTAAAAGGATAAATGGCGCCCCGAACGGAATTTGAATCCGTGTCATTGGCTCGACAGGCCAATATGATGGGCCGCTACACCATCGGGGCACAGGTCAAGAGGGGCTAATCAAAATGTCGTATAAATTGATTTCCATGTGGCTAGCAGGTCTTCAACTCCTCGATTATCCTGAAGCAGTACCCGGCCTCGTCACCTCTACCCAGAAGATTGAGGATCTTCCCCCTTGCTAGATATACCTCTGCGAGTTCTTTCTGGGAGGTTTCATCCACATCCCTCTCGGCGCTGTAGAGGGCCATGTCGGAGCAGTACAAAGCCTCATTCAGGTTTCCATCGTCGAGATTGAACAGCATTTTCTTGAACCAGTCCCTGAACTCGCCCATGCGAGGATATTCCTTCTGAGAAGTTTATAATGAGTTTGGGTCCATTCTCACCCTTGATATCAGTCTGGTATACGGGTATCGATTATTATATCAAAGAACCATTCATCCACATGGGAGCTCCCTTCGAAGAGATAGCCGCCTCTTACAGAAGAATAGAGGCCCTCTCCAAGCGGCTGGAGATGACCGATGAACTGATAGATCTTCTATCCGGAAGGACCAAAGAAGAGACCGAGATCATAATACGTTTGACCAAAGGAGAGGTGAGACCCAGCTATGAGGGATTGGATCTGGGAGTTGCCGAAAAACTGGCTTTGAAGGCCCTTTACATGGTGACTCTCGTGCCATTGAAGGAAATCGAGGCACAGTCAAAGGAAAAGGGGGATATCGGATCTCTTGCGGAGGCCCTGATCAAGGACAAGAAGCAGATGTCCCTGTTTCATGAGAATTTGACCATTGAGAGGGTTTTCTCGAATCTGGAGAAGATAGCAAGAGCGGAGGGAAAAGCCTCCCAGGACCTAAAATTGAAGTTGATTGCCGAACTTCTTCATGATTCGACATCGGTAGAGGCGAGATACATCGCCAGGATCGTGTGTGCAAAGATGAGGCTTGGAATCGCGGATATGACGGTGATAGATGCGCTATCCTATCTATTCACTCCCGGATTTCAAAAAGCAAGAAAAGAACTTCAGAATCTGAAAGTCCCCGAACCCGTCGCCGACCTTATTGATAAGATCCCCTCAAGAAGGACCGCACCGATATACGATCTTCTTGAGAAAGCCTCAAGACCGGAGAAGAACGGGTTGGACAGGGAATCAGCAATACGGATCAAGGAGATCCTTGAGAATTTGAAAAAAGGAGTGTTGGAAAACAGGGAAAAGCTGGTCAGGATTTTCAATATTCATCCCGATCTGGGGTCTATTGGAAAGAGACTCGTGGAAACCGGTATCGACAAGGTTACCGGGATAGGAGTCCGACCCGGCATTCCTTTGAGGTCCATGCTGGGGGAGAGGCTCTCCTCGGTGGAGGACATACTGGAAAAGATGGGCGGGTCCTCCGCATTCGAGTACAAATATGATGGACTAAGGGTTCAGGTACATATCTGTATTAAAGATGGAAACAGGGAAGTAAGACTCTTCTCCAGGCAGCTGGAAGATATCACCGATCAGTTTCCGGACGTTAAAAGCTCCATCGAAAACGGGTTTCGAGGAAATGAGGCCATTGTGGAAGGGGAATGTGTCCCTCTGGACCCTGAAAAAGAGGGTTTCCTTCCATTCCAGGTGATTTCCAGGAGAAGGGGCAGGAAGTACGAACTTACGGAAAAAATTGAGGAGATACCCGTTCTCCTGGTTGTATTCGACTGCCTCTACAGCAACGGAATGGATATGACCCGGCAACCTTACATTAAAAGAAGGGAGGAACTTGCCTCGGTCTTTCCCGGTATCGATCAGTCAATAGAGAAAAAACTAGGCCTAGCCCTTTCACGGATGCAGGTGGTTGAGGACCCTGAACAGGGGTATGATTTCTTCGATTCGGCTCTTCGTGACGGATGCGAGGGAATCATGGCAAAATCGGTCTCCGAACAATCGATTTACCAGGCCGGAAGCAGGGGATGGCTCTGGATCAAGTACAAGCAGGATTACAGGACCGAACTGTCCGATACTCTGGACCTTGTTGTAATAGGAGCTTTTCATGGGACGGGACGGAGAAAAGGAACCTATGGAGCGCTTCTTATGGCTGCCTTTGACAAAGAAAGAGGGATTTTCAGGACCGTATGCAAGCTCGGAAGCGGATTCAACGATGAGCATCTTGCAATACTCGTGGATGAGATCAACGCTTTGAAAGGGCCCAGGGAATTGGTATGGAAGAATGTGGATTCCAAAAAGGAACCCGATATTCATGTCAGGCCGGAACTTGTACTTGAGGTGCTTGCCGCGGAGATCACCTTCTCACCCGTACATACCTGTTCATTCGGAAAAATGAAAGAAAATGCCGGACTGGCACTCCGTTTCCCTAGATTCACCGGAAGATTCAGGAGGGACAAGGGGCCCATGGATGCCACAACCGAAGGTGAGGTAATGTCACTCTATTCCTCACAGAGGAAGGTCATATCAGAAAAAGATCCTTCTTAGATGTGGTATAAATCTTGGTATCAGAGCAAGAAGGGAAGGATCCATTCTCAGAAGACCCACTGCAAGCTGGACCGGTTGATCGATGTCACCTTTCTCATTTATCAGGTCGAGCTTTTTTTCATCTGAGAGGGCTATAAGAGCCGCGTTAATCTCCTCATCGGAGAGGTCCCGGACTATTCTCCTGAGGGCCATGGCCTTGGTCAATTCTCTGCCGTAGCCTTTTTTCCATTTTTCATTGAAGGTCCTGATCGATTCCCGGGCTGTCCCGTTCCCGGCATCGATTGATTTGACCAGGGTATCCACTGCCATCAGGGCTGGAAAGATCCCCCCTCCGCTTGTTGGCTTTGCCATACCGGCAGAATCACCCATGAGAAGAACAGGTCCTTTGGAAATCTCTCTCGGTTGGCCCATGGGTACACTGCCGTAAACTTTGGATATTATTCCAAGGGATTCCTTGCCATCGGTTGAAAGGAAGGATGAGACCCTCTTATCCTCGAAGAGATTTTTCAAACCGGCTCTCAGGCCGGGGCCGTCCACCGAAGAAAGCCCTATTCTGATTCCGTTATTGGGGAATGACGGTATTATCCATGCAAAGAAACCCCTGGCTGTTTTCTCCCCCGTCAGTACAGCCACCCGGTCGCGGGGAACCGTCCCCGACCCTATCTCGATCTCCATGGAAATTCCCGGTATGGTCTCTTTTGGGTTCTCAAGCCCCATAATCGATCTCGTTTCGGAAGCTCCTCCGTCGCATCCGAGGACCATCCCGGCATTTACTCTTCCTTTGCCCTGGGGACCTTTAAAGGAAATTTCAGAGCACCCGTTCTTGTTGATCCTAATATCCTTCAATCTTGTACCCAGCAAAACACGCGTCCCCGAATTCGCCGCCATTTTCAAAAGTTCGCTGTCGAAAAGATATCTGTCTATGGAATATGCTTTTGTTTCCCTTCCCCTCAATGGAACGATTGTCCCATTCGGGGAAAAGACATCCGCTCCCGAGATCTCCCCGAGAAGTACCTGATCCTCGATCCTGTCCAAAAAGGGGAGTTTGAAGAGCTTGTTGTTCACCAATCCGGCACAGTGCATGGGCCTTCCGATCTCGTGTTTCATATCTATTAACAAAACCTTATGTCCGAATTTGGAAAGCCTCAGGGATGCGTAGGAACCGGCAGGTCCCGCACCTATTATCACAGTGTCGTATCTGTTCGATCCTTCTATCTTCGGGACCATGGGTCCATGAAAGGGTAATAGATAAAATAGGTTGACCTTTAACCATCATGATCGTGAAGGAGACCTTGGAAGTGGGTGACCCCGCTGATTTTGTCCTGACAAATGCAAGGATCCTTTTCGACGGAGAGGCTGGAACGCATAAAGGCTGGTTGATGGTAAGGGACGGAATCATTGAAGATATGGGAAGAGGAGACTTTCCCGGTGGCAGAAGAAGCGGTGATCTGGCTGTATTGGATATGAATCAGCATATGATCCTGCCCGCAATGTGCGATTCGCACATGCACCTGTATCAGTGGTCCTTTTCAAGGAAAGCTCTGGATCTGTCCGAAGCCCGTTCCATCAATGATCTGAGGTCCCTGCTGCTGAGGAGGTTGAGGGAGTCGGAAAAAGATCCCTACCTTGAATCAACAGGCATACTTTTCGGTGTGGACTATGACGAATCCACATTTACCGGAAACAGGCATCTGGACGGAAAAGTTCTGGATGATTTTTTCCCCGATGACCCGGTGATAATCAGGAGAATATGCGGACATAAGGCTGTTTTAAACTCAAGAGCGGGTGAGATACTCGCAGAGCATTTATCCATTCCCGGAAATGGTATTCTTTTCGAAGAGGATGCAATGTCCGTATCATGGAAATTGGAGCTGCCCGCAGATATCAAATCCTCCCTTTTGGAGGATTCCATAAGGGAACTGCATTCATATGGTATAGTAGGTGGAGTGGATATAATCCCCGAGATCATGGTGGAAGGGGTCATTTCAAACTTTAACCGTCTTCCAACCTCATTCGATCTGACCTTTTCCATAATCCCCGAAGGTGAAAAATTCCGCACATCCGGGCCTGGCATAGAGAATAACTGGAACGAGATAGGTATTAAGGGGAAAAAGAATATTTTATTTTCAAAATATTTCCTTGACGGTTCGATAGGAGCAAGAACGGCCTGTTTCAATACTGATTACAAGGACTCTCCCTCTCCTCCTCCTTTGATGAGTGAGGATGAATTGGCGGAACATGTGGAGGACTCCCATAAGCGCGGCCTTATACCCATGATACATGCCATAGGCGACAGGGCAGTGGGAATGATCCTGGAATCTTTGGAAGAATTCCAGGGGCCTGTCAGGATAGAACACGCTGAATGTATATCCGAAAAACATCTAGAAAAATTGAAGGATCCCAGATTGGCCATATGCATGCAGCCCAATTTCCAGGAAAACTGGGGTAAAGTGGGGGGTCTGTACGATCAGGCCCTGGGTGAGAGGAGATTGGATCTGAACAGGTTCATGGATGTGACCGAGTCCACGAAAAACCTCTGCTTCGGATCCGACATGATGCCCCCCGGTCCCATGATGGGTATAAGAGGAGCAATGAATCACGGAAGCAAAGAACAGAACCTCACCCTCGGAAAAGCTGTCGATCTTTACTCGAAGGAATCCTTCAGGCTTTCGGGTCTTTCCTCAAATAGAGGTATTCTCGCAACAGGGAATCCTGCGGATATAACGGTTTTCAGGGATGGGTCGTTACAAGCCGATCTGACAATGATGGATGGCAAGGTGCTGCATAACATGACTGGCTGATATTTTTCTTTGCTCCGTACTTCAACAAACTTTAAATATTACATAAAATTTTTTTCAAATCTTAATATATATTCTCCTCTCGCTCTTACTGATCAGTCACGTCAGTGATACAAGATCAGTGACATCACCAGGGGCTTCAACTTGACGATCAAAGAGACACACCTAAGACCCCAAGAAAAAAACCCCACAACCGGAACCCGGGGTGCGCCGGAGATGTTTGTAAAGGACATCATAAAACGCACCCACTTCCTGAAAAATGGCAGTGGACCGGGTTCCGGAACCCTATCGGGAACAAAGTCGTTCTCGAAACAGAAGGCGAAGGCGGTGAGGATGTCCGATTACAGCTTCCCCGTCTTCGTGATTCGAAAACCAAGGCAACGCAGTTCGTATAGCAAACCCGGTGAGGGGGCCAAAGCGAAGGTCCCCTCATGGGGAACAGACGATCAATAAAACCTCTATTAGGAATCTGAAACCCCGGTTGTGCCGCCCGACTTCTACCCTAGGCACAACCACTCTTCCATTTACTTTTTCAATGGCCCTGGGATGGCACAAAAAGCCCCCCGACGCACGGTCGGGATCCGCCATAGATGTCAGGGATCGGAGGTGGCAACCTTCTGCGACCCTTCCCAAAAGGCTATTTCCCCATATATCGTCAGGGTTTCCCGTTCGATCCCGACATCACCCATTAATGCAAATTCAGGAGAAAGAATGATGGCTGAAGGGGATTTACATATCGGGAGGAAAACCTTAATAGCCATGATCATAGTTGATATAACTACATAGTGCTAACAAGGAGCATCAACGATGGAAACCGGAATGAAAACAGGACAAATCCTCTTTGCGGGGATGTTGCTTTCTTTATTCCTTATTATGACAATACCGGGAAATGTGGTTTCATTGGATGTTCCAGAAATAAGCGATGGTGAAGGTCCGGGGGATAGCAACGACGGGCATTACATTCCCCTAGGTGATGGAGACCAGAGAGAGGAGCAAAAGGAGATACCGCTCAAGATCCAGGGAGTAGATATAATCGGCCACAGGGAACAGACGGCCTATCCAAACACTCCTTTTTTCATCAGAGTGAAATACTCTGCAATCGATCCTTTCAAATTGACTGTTCTGATGGATCTGGACGATCCGGAAATGCGGATCGATTACAGTATAAGAACCAATGAATTCGAGTTCACAGAAGTGATCGAAAATTTCATCCATGTTGATAAAAATAATTCCAGAACCATATTCAATTCGACAACCGGTAACTGGGAAACCGATGTTCACATGAAATTCAAGTGGACCATGGAGGAAGGTCGTTACTTCGGTATAGGTGTCATACTTGAGTCCGTGAACGGTCAAACGGATACAATGGACTTCAATAATGCATATGTTGTTGAAAATGATCTCAGGGTAAGGGGAGAGCCTGAAATTACCGCAGAGGATGAGTCATTCATCACACCAGACGGTTTCCTCAAAGGTGGCTCCTTCATAAAAATGTCTGGAATATCCGTGACTTTTCAGGGTACGGACCAATTTCATCCCGATCCTGAAGACATCATGATGGGAATATTTGATTCCAACGGCAGGGTCTGGAATTACAAACCTTCATACAGATCACAGCTTTCCGATATTCAATTCTCCTTCAGGACCCCGAAAGGGGAAGGTCCGGAAAGGTTTACTTTCCGTGTTTTTCAGACACCGGAGAATTGTGATGTGGACGGCAACGGAACATTCCAATTCATCCTTGACTCCAAACCACCGGCAATGGGAGATCTTAGGAATAGAGAAGAAAACGGAAGGATAGAACTCGACATGGAGGTCAAGGACTCCGGTTCCGGAATCGATCTGTCAACATTGAGAGTCAGATTGTCGCAGCGGGAAGGGAAATTGATAAAGGATTGGTTCACACCTGCCGACCTGATTATTGAGGAAAACAGGATCAGGTTCTATATTGAATCCGATGTCAAGGGCGACCTGACACTGGAGGTAAATATTAAAGACAGGGTAAACAACGGCAGAGAGGAACCCAAGATGTTCTATTTCAGCACCTTGCCCGCTGAAAGACATGATGTCTCGGTGGCAAAGGAAATCGACGTGAGTATGGATCCCATCATAGAAATGAACACCATTCACTTCACGGCACACATAAAGAATTCTGGTACAATTGATGAACAGGAGCTCATGGTTGACATCCTTTTGGACAATGAACTCTACAGAAGATTGAAAATGGAAAATCTGCTTGCCGGAACCTCAAGAGAGATAGCCTGGGATTGGACTGCAGACAGGGAAGGTTCCATATTTACCGTAAAACTGGACCCCCTGGGTCTTGTGGAGGATATTTATCCCGATGACAACTGCGCAACCATACAAATCCATCCCGAGTACAGAGATCTGACCGTGAGATCCGATTACCTTCTTCCCTCGAATTGGAAGGCAGCGGAAGGAGAGGTAATAACTCTATCAATGATGGTGCTGAACACCGGAAGTATAGGCACCGATCAATTCAAGGTCCAGGTGAGGGAGGGTTCAACCTTCCTCGGACAGTATATTGTTAACAGGATGGAAGCCGACTCATCGAGGGAGCTTGACATAGAGTGGATAGTGGATTTCGATGTTGAATACATCGATGTCCTTGTGGATCCCTTCAACGAGATAACCGAAAGCGTTGAAGGAAACAATAAATTGGTATTGGAAAATCCTTTCTACGACCCCTCTGATCCGAAAAAGGAAGAGGAAAAGGAAGATACGGATCCCATTTCCCCACCGGCGGAGGAGGTAAATGATAAAATAGATGATCAAACGGGAAACAATGATGAGGGAGGTACCATATGGAAGGGACCGGAAAAAGAGAAGGAAGACAAGGAAGGCTCTTCCATCCAGCCTGTGCCGGAAATACCTCGGGAAAAACCTCCCATGGAAAACGATCCCCCCTCTATCATGCCTTTGATCCTTCCTTCGGTAATAGTCACTGTTACACTGATGATCCTCGGTGGTTCCCTCGCGCTTCTCAGGATCGAACCTGCCAGATATAAATGGACCCTGCTTCTGATACCTCTTTATTCCAAATTGAAGAAGTCCAAGATAGAAAAGGGTGTTAGGTACGAGCTTTTGGGTTACATCAAGGCGAAGCCGGGAGCCAATTATACCGAATTGAAAAGGAACCTGGACCTGAATGACGGGTCCCTTGTTCATCATCTGAGGGTACTGGAAAGGGAGGAGAAGATCTACTCCAAGAAGATGGGAAAATACAAACTTTTTTACGCTTCCACATACAGAAGGAAGCCAGTTATTGAGGATTACATCTCTCCATTCCACCAGAGGATACTACAGATAATTTCCGAAAATCCCGGTATAGTTCCCAAGAGACTCTCCGGCATGCTTGACAGAAGCCAGACCGACATCTCCTATCATCTGTCCGAGCTTTCCAGAAGCGGTTACCTAGAGAAGATCAAGAAGGGCAGAAATATACATTATTACATCAACAAGGAATTGATGAATGCACTGTTGAATTGATTCAATAAATCTATTCTTCCACCAATCCGTATACTCCGTATTTCGGTGAAAAAATAATCCCGTTTTCCGACAAATTCATCAGTATTTCTTCCAATTCTTCTTCCTTCATGCCGTATTTCCCCATTGATTCGAGGATCTGGCAAAATGTAGAAATCCTTTCGGATAGAAGATCCAGTATCATGCCTTCCTTGTGCTTTTTACTGACAACTCCTTTTTCTTGTTCAGCATAGGATTCGAGAAGCTCCCGGCTCAAAGAAGACTCCCCTTCCTCCATCTCACCGCTCTTGATGTCCCATATCCTCTTTCTCATCTCTTCCTGGTTTTGAAAGGGACCTATAACCGATAATTTTTCAAGAGAATTTCTGGTTCCGCAGTTTCTACAGGATGCTGTTTTATGGCCAAGCTCTATTCCCTGCAGCCTCCCGCATCTGGGACACCGGACGATACCGAACATACTTACTATCAATGTGAACTATGTATTTAATCGCCCAACATTCACTTTCTCCCTACTCCCAGGTCAACCCTTTTATTTCCAGTATTTCCGATGGAACAGATGGATAAAAATACCCGGGTGAACTTTGGGAAGCTCCCGGGAGACAGAACAAGGAGATCCCAAGATGGACCGTTTTATCGATGAGGAAACCGTATATCAACTGTGGCTCGATTATTTCTCTCTGAGGGACCTATCCACTAGGATAAGATTCATTGCGGATAATTTTCCCCAGACGAGGTCCCTTTTGTTGAATTTCAGGGACATCTTCCAGTTCAGCGGAGAATTGGCGGAGGTCATACTCGACAGACCTGAAATGGCTGTAAGGGTCGGAGAGGCAGCTATAAGCTCCCTTCAGGAGCCGGATCAGAAGGTCGGGATCAATCTAAGGATAAATGAACTGTTCAAGAACGAAAAAATAAACATAAGGGACCTGAGAGCCGAAAACCTGTCCAAGTTCATTTCATTGGAGGGTATCGTCAGGAAGGTTACTGAGGTCAGGCCCAAACTACTGGTGGGCTCCTTCAGCTGCACATCTTGCGGATTCAAGCAGGAGATCGAACAAGATCCCTTCCATTACACCGAACCCCTCGAATGTACCAAGGATGAAGGGGGTTGCGGAAAGAGAGCGGGTTCCACGACATTCAAATTCAACATAACCGAATCGCTTTTCATAGATTCCCAGAAGATCGAGATACAGGAATTTCCCGAAGGCCTGAGGGGAGGGGATCAACCACAGAGGATCTCCATCATACTGGAGGATGATATATGCGGCGAGGTCTCCCCTGGCGACCGTATCTCCATAACAGGAGGACTGAAGGCGAAACAGAGGAAAGACGGACAGACAAAGGCCACCGTCTTTGATATCTATCTCCACGGGAACTGCATTGAATCCAATGATCAGGTATACAATGACATGGAACTGACAGAAGAGGATATCAATACAGCAAAAAAAATGGCCAAGGACCCGATGATTTTCAACAAGATAGTGAGCTCCATAGCACCTTCAATATTCGGTCTTGAACACATCAAGGAATCACTTG
Source organism: uncultured Thermoplasmatales archaeon (assembly GCA_964445525.1). Lineage (GTDB taxonomy): Archaea > Thermoplasmatota > Penumbrarchaeia > Penumbrarchaeales > Penumbrarchaeaceae > Penumbrarchaeum. The sequence goes on from CAYULA010000030.1 coordinate 10,990, forward strand.
CCCTGCAGTTGTTCGGAGGTGTCACCAAGGATTATCATGACGGCTCCAGGGGAAGGGGAGACATCCACCTTCTGCTGGTGGGAGATCCGGGAACAGCCAAATCGCAGCTTCTGACCTACATGAGCAAGCTTGCTCCCAGGGGTATATTCACTTCAGGAAAATCAACCTCGGCCGCAGGACTGACCGCGGCGGTTGTCAAAGACGATTTCGGAGAAGGGAGGTACACCCTTGAAGCTGGAGTCATGGTACTCGCCGATATGGGTCTGGCCTGCATCGATGAAATGGACAAGATGACGGAATCCGACAGATCGGCAATGCACGAGGCGATGGAGCAACAGACAGTTTCCATAGCGAAAGCCGGGATTCAGGCAACTCTTCAGAGCAGGTGCTCGGTCCTGGGAGCCGCCAATCCCAAACAGGGAAGGTTCAGGATAGGTCAGCCCAAGCATGAACAGATCAATCTTCCCCCTCCTCTCAGATCGAGATTCGACCTGATTTTCACCATAACGGATGAACCGAAGGTCAACGAGGACAGAAGACTGGCCAATGCTGTTCTCGAAAGACACTGGATCGGAGAGCTCAAGATGTCCGAATCCATCGGAGACACAAGACTTCAAACCATCATCGAGTCAGGGGAGGACCTGCTTGAAAAGGTCAAGCCACATTTCGATCCAGAGATATTAAGGAAGTATGTGGCCTATGCCAAGAGGGAATGCTTCCCGGTTCTTACAGACGAGGCAAGACAGGAGATAATGGAATTTTACGTTAATCTGAGGGCGGACAATGCCACATTCGGAAGCGAGACAGGGGGAAGTGTGGCATTAACGGCAAGACAGCTGGAGGCCCTGGTAAGAATGGCTGAGGCTTCCGCAAGGATCAGATTATCGAACAACGTAAGCAAGCAGGACGCAAGGATGGCGATCGAACTCATGAGATTCTCCCTGAAGGATGTTGCAATGACCGAGTCGGGTACCTATGACATAGATGGTGTCCTGGGAGGGGGTTTCAAGAGCCAGAAGGACAAGATGTACGAGATAGTCAGGATTATTAAAGATAATAAGAAGGAGGAAGGCAGGATAACCAAGAAGGATCTTGTTACAAGGGCCGCGGAGATGAACATTGACGAGCACGAGCTTGAAGGATACCTCAAGAAATTGCAGGATGAGGGGGCCATTTTCGAACCCAGAACTGGTGAATACTCGGTACTTTAATGGAGCGGTGATAAAATGGAAAAATCGATATTGATGAAGGTTCACAGTACCGGCGGTGCAACGATAATGGCAATATGCGACGAGGATATTTTAGGGAAAACCTTTCGAAGTGGTAAGTTAAAATTCCGTGTTACAGAAGATTTCTACGGCGGGGACCCGACTGAACCGGAAGTTATCTTGAGAACGATCCCCCAGGTTCAGAGTGTAAATGCCGTGGGAAAGGAATCAATAAAATTGCTTGTTCAGGCAGGATTTCTGGAGGAGAATTCCGTGATGGATGTGGGAGGAACCCTTCATGCACAGGTCTATTCTGTTCGGTAGCTGTATAGCATTTGATCTGTTGGTGTAAAAATGGATATTTCTGGAAGGAACAAACCCATCTCCGTCTGGACGGAGAGGGAAGTTATCGGGGGAAGAGAGGTAAAGGCGCTTGTGATGATACTTGACGGTCCGGGATGCTCATGGTGGAGAAAGAAGGGATGCACCATGTGCGGATACTGCAACGATATTCGTGAAGGCGAGATAACCCCGGACGATCTATTTGATCAATACCGAATGGCAATGAGAAAATGGGACGGACACCCGTATTTGAAAATTTTCACTTCAGGGTCCTTTCTCGATCCAAAGGAGATCCCTCAAAAAGTACAGATGGATATCATGAGTTCGATAGGAACCGATTATGATGTCTCAAGGGTTTTGGTGGAGAGCAGGCCCGAGTTCGTCAATCAGGATGATCTAGCGGTTCTTTCAACCCATATGGACTCCCTGGAAGTTGCCATTGGCCTGGAAACCTCATCCGATCCAATAAGAAGGGATCTAATCCACAAGGGCTTTGTCTGGGATCAGTTCATGAAAGCGGGAGAGACCATATGCGATCTGGGATTGGAGCTCAAGAGCTATCTGCTGATGAAACCTCCTTTGATTGGGGAGAGTCAGTCGATTTCCGATATGATAGATTCGATCAGGGATATAGACGAAGCATTCCCGGGATCCAGGATATCTGTGAACCCGATGAATGTCCAATCGAATACCTCAGTGGAAGGATTATTCAAGAGGGGACTTTACAGACCTCCGTGGTTGTGGTCATTGGTGGAGGTCCTGAAAAAGGCCTCTGGATTTTTAAATGGTAATACACACCTGATGTCATCCCCTACCGCGGGAGGAAAACGAAGGGGCACCCATAACTGCGGAAAATGCGATGATGTTATCCTTTCCGCAGTATCCAAATTTTCCAAAATAAACGACTCCCATGAGCTCCCGGAGCCAATGAATTGCTGCGAAGATGAATGGAGAACTTATCTCAATGCAAGCAGAACGGATCCGATCCTGTCCAGTAAGATGTGAATATTGGGTTTTTACCCTTTGAAACTGATTTATTTTTTTGATAATTCTTAAGAAAAACATTATTTACCAACGCTTCGTTCGAATGGGACGACATGGTGATCGCAATGGAACCCGAGGAGGAGTTCGAATTCGAGTTCGACGAGGAAGAGGAGGATCTGGAGGAGGAAAAACCCAAGACAAAGAAGAAGTCCTCCAAGGGAAAGAAGAAATCCAAGAAATTGGAAGAAGATGACACCGAAGAGTCCGACGCTTCCGGGAAGAAAGCAAAGAAAGTTCCCATTCCCGAAGGAGTGAAAAAGAGGTTAAGAAAGGATATGAAGGACATATCCAAATTGAAAAATCAAGTTGAGAACCTCAAGGAGGATAAGGAATCCTATCAAAAGGAATTCGAGATACTTGAAGATGAACTGGAGTACCTGAGATCCGAGAAGGAGAAGATCGAAGAAGAGATGAACTCCAAGATTGCAATGATCAACGCACTGGAAAAAAAGCTTGACAGAAATCAGAAGGATTTCGAAAACTTCAAGAAGAGAAATGAAAATGAGATGGAAAGAAAAATCAAGATGGGTTCGAAGAAACTTATTCTTGGTATTATCGATGTACTTGACAATCTCGACAGGGCATTGGCAGATGCCAGAAAGAATGAATGGAAGTCAAGTGTCAGGCAGCTCATCGACGGGATCGAATCCATAAAGAAGGGAATGCTCAAGGTTCTTCATGAAAACGGAGTGGAGGTAGTGGACCCCCTCGATGATCAATTCGATCCAAACTTTCACGAGGCCATAGGAACGGTTGAGGATAGATCCGTGTTGGAAAATACCGTTGTCGATGTGGACGTGAAGGGTTATGTAATGGAAGGAATCGTCCTAAGGGCGGCAAAGGTTAAGGTCTCAAAGGGAGGAAAGCCCAGACCGAAAAAGGAAAAGGAAGAAAAAGAAAAAGAATCAAAGAAAAAAGATAAGAAGAAGGAGAAATTGGATGATATGGAAGAGATGGAATCATTGGAGGAAACCGATGAGGAACTGGAGGAGATCGAGGAACTCGTGGAGGGGCTGGAGGGCCAGTAAGGATAAATCGTCCAGTATCATAAATAATGGTGTTTTTTCTCAATTATTCCATTGATAAAAAATAGGGAAATATATTTATAGTAACTGATTGTTGAAAATTCAATGGTTTCCTCAAATTGTTTGAAGGAAACTCAAGCGAAGGATGGTACATCATAATTATCAGAGGAGGGTTATAATGGCAAAGGTAATTGGAATAGATCTTGGAACCACCTACTCCGCGATGGCAGTTCTCGAAGGCGGCGAGCCGGTCGTCATTCCCAACGCTGAAGGACAGAGAACTATGCCCTCTGTGGTTGCATTCACCGAGGACGGTGAGATCCTCGTAGGTCATGTTGCAAAGAGGCAGGCAGTGACGAATCCGGAAAGGACGATTTCCTCCATAAAAAGGAAAATGGGAACAAAGTACAAGGTCAAGGTGGACGAGAAGGTCTATACGCCTCAGGAAATATCATCTCTAATTCTTAGAAAGCTGAAAAAAGATGCGGAAGAGTATCTCGGGGAAGAGATAGACAAAGCCGTTATTACCGTTCCCGCGTACTTCGAGGATCCACAGAGACAGGCAACAAGGGATGCCGGAAGAATAGCCAAGTTGGATGTCCTGAGGATCATTAACGAACCCACCGCAGCCTCTCTGGCTTACGGATTGGACAAACAGGATCAGGAACAGACCATTCTGGTGTTCGATCTCGGGGGAGGAACCTTCGACGTATCCATCCTGGATATCGGCGAGGGGGTATTCGAGGTCAAGGCCACATCCGGAAACAACCTCCTCGGCGGAGATGATTTTGACGCCAGGATAATGGATTGGCTCATAGACAAGTTCCAGGATGAGAGTGACATCAATCTCAGGGAAGATCGTAATGCCATGCAGAGGCTGAAGGAGGCCTCCGAAAAGGCAAAGATCGAGCTATCATCCAGACTAGACACCAATATCAACCTTCCATATATTGCCGCGGATGAGGACGGACCCAAACATATCGACTTCACCCTCACCAGGGCCAAGTTCGAATCCCTCACGGAAGATCTGATCGATGCAACAAAAGGCCCCACAAAGAGAGCCATGAAGGATGCCGGGCTCACTCCCAAGGATATAGATCAGGTATTACTGGTTGGCGGATCAACAAGGATGCCCGCGGTGCAGAACTTCATAAAGGAGTTCTTCGGAAGATCACCCAACAAGGGTATCAATCCCGATGAATGCGTGGCCGTTGGAGCAGCCATACAGGGAGGCGTCCTGACAGGAGAGGTCAAGGATGTGCTTCTCCTTGATGTGACTCCCCTCTCACTGGGTGTTGAGACAGTCGGAGGGCTGACATCAAAGCTCATTCCCAGGAACACCACCATCCCATGCAGGAAAAACCAGATTTTTTCCACAGCTCAGGACAATCAGACCTCTGTAGAGATTCATGTTGTCCAGGGAGAGAGGGAGATGTCATCCGATAACAAATCCCTCGGCAAGTTCCACCTCATAGGCATACCCCCCGCACCGAGGGGCATACCACAGATCGAAGTAACCTTCGATATCGATGCGAACGGCATAGTGAACGTTTCCGCCAAGGACCTGGCTACCGGCAAGGAACAGAAGATCACCATCCAGCCTTCATCCGGCGTCACGGAGCAAGAGGTAGACAAGATGATAGAGGACGCCGCAAAATACGAAAAGGTTGACAAGAAGAAGAAGAAACTTGCCGAATTGAGGAACCAGGCCGACGCACTTATCTATTCAACGGAGAAGGCCATCGTCGAACTCGAGGAGAAACTTGATGCCAAGAAGGTCAAGGAAACCAAGAAGGCCCTGAAGGAACTCAAAGGTATGCTTGATGGTAAAAATATCAGGGAGCTGAAAAACTCCATCGATGATCTGACCGAGAAGTCCCAGGACCTCTTCGCGGATGCATACAAGGGAGTATCGGGTGAAGACGAGGAAGGCTATGAACCCATAACCATCAAATGTCCGAAGTGCAAGAAGCCCATCAAGATCACCTCGCCGAAGAGGCCGTTGAAGATAACCTGTCCTCATTGCGGGGCAAAGGGCACAATAAAGGGCAATCCGAAGAAGAAGACACCTCCGAAAAAGGAAGAAAAGGAGGAGAAAGAAGAAGAGAAGAAGGAAAAGCCCTCCACCTCCAAGAAGAAGACCACAAAGAAGAAAGCTCCTGCAAAGAAGCCTCCGGCAAAGAAGAAAGAAGAGGAGGAGGAGGAAGAAGAAGAGGAGGAGTACGAACCCGAGGTTATTGATTGTCCCAAGTGCGGAACAGAGATAGAGATCGACACTCCCGACAGACCGGTCAAAGTCAAATGTCCCGATTGCGGGGCCAAGATCAAGGTATTGGAGTGATAGAATCCGCAATCCACGGGTGCTAGGATCTGAAGCACCCGTTATTTTCTTTTTCAGAAATTTGGATAGAATAAAATATGATCATGGTATACGTTTGAACCCTGACCGAAGGTGACCCCCTTGGTAGATGATTACTACGCCATTCTGGGTATCGAAGAGGATGCCACCCAGGAAGAGGTCAAGAGGGCCTACAGACGACTGGCGAAAACCCTCCATCCCGACCTTAACAAAGAGGACCATACAGGAGCAGCTGACAGGTTCAAGAAGGTCAAGGAAGCTTACGAGATCCTTTCAAATCCGTTGAAAAGGGAAAAATACGATCTTGAACTTCTAAGAAGCGGAAAGACCCAGGGTCCTTCAAAACCTCAAGGAACACAGACAACCCCCTCGGGATACAGGTACGGAGGTCCTCCTCTTGCACCTCAGAGGGGATCGGATGTCAAGATCAATCTGACCATTTCCTTTTCGGATTCATTCAACGGCATGAAAAAAGCGGTCGATATATCCATGCCCATAAACTGTCAAAGATGCGATGGTTCGGGTGCGGAACCCAACACGCAGGTATCACAATGTCCGACTTGTAGAGGATCGGGAGCTCTGCTGGCTCCGGTCCAGACCCCTCAGGGTTACATAAACCAGAGGGTAATGTGCTCCACCTGCAACGGGAGAGGCATCCTCATGCAGCAGTTCTGTTCCAGATGCTCCGGAATAGGTCTCATAAACGGAGTGGAGAAAGTGCAGGTCTCTCTCCCTGCAGGCGTGGAGGACGGGGCCATAATAAAGCTCAACGGAAAGGGGGGCCATGGTCTCGGATCGGGTCCCCGGGGAGATCTTATGGTGACAGTCTCCGTGGACGAGGAGCCGAACATGAAAAGGGTGGATAACGACCTCTACATAGAGGAATCCATTTCCCTTCCCAAGGCTGTGTTCGGGGGGAAGCAGAGGGTCATGACCCTTGAAGGCAGGAGAACCCTGAGGATCCCTTCCAAAACCAGGTCCAGGACGGAATTCCTGATAGAAGGGGAGGGTTTTCCGGACCCGGTGACCGGCGAACACGGTGACCTCTATGTCGTAGTGTACATTGATCCTCCCGATGAGATAAACGACCAGGCCAGGAAACTCCTGAAGAAATTCGCACTGGAGATAGGGGAAGACCTGGACGACCTCGGAATATGAGGGTTCAATCCAATATGTTTATGTTCCATGGCCATTTTCCTGTCTGAAGGTCAGAAGTCATGATAACCCTCGTAGGAATCGGACACGTTTTTTCCATAAGGAAAGCCGTGAAATACATCATTTATCAGAGACGTCCCCATGCTGTCTGTGTCGAGCTCGACAAGTTCAGGTTCGAGATGCTGGACAAAGGGATGGATCGTTCAAAGGATGCTCCCTTCCTCATGAAGAGGCTCCAGAAGGTGTATGACAAGGCCGCTCAATCCCAGGGTGCCGAAGTGGGAGAGGAGATGCTCGGTGCCGTTGAGGCCGCCCGTGAGATGGAGATCCCCCATTTCTTCATTGATGTGGAGGCAACTCCCATGGTCTCCGGAATGCTTAAGGACCTCCCACTGAGCCAGAAGTTGAAGTTGGCCGGATCGGTCCTGGGTGCTTCCGTTCTTCCCAAGAAACAGCTTGAAAAAGGCATGGGTATGATAGAAAATGATCCGGACAGGGCAATGAAGGAATTCGGGAAGGTATTTCCCGATCTGAAGGAAAGGATCGTTGATTACAGGGACACATACATGAGCAGGAAACTGATGAAGCTCAACAGGGAGTATCCCCATCTCCTAGCCGTGATCGGACAGGGCCACATGACAGGTATAAGAAACCACCTCAAGAACATGGATGTCGAGGTTATTGAGCTCAGGCAGGTAAACAAAATAGCCCGGAAGATTGAAAATGGCGAGTTGAGACTTATTTCCCCCGAAGATAGGGGGAAAAACTCGGACCTGAGGCTATCATTCGAAGTGAAGACATAATAACCATTACCGTTTATTGTTGCTTCAATAGAAAGAAAAAGGTGGACAAATGAGATGGAGAATCCGGACAGCGGTGATATTATTTGCGATCCTGTCCATTTCAACGTGTGCCTATGGCGGTTACATCATCTACAGAAATCACTATCTTTCCACTTATGAGGGTACAACGGAGTTAACCGGTTTGGTTGTGTACTCCGATGACCGCCCTGTAAAAGGAGCTGTTGTCCGTTTGGATGAATACGAGGTGGTAACGGGTCCGGATGGAAAGTTCAACTTTGAGGATGTGGATGTCGGTATCGTGGACCTGGAGATCTACAAGGAAGGTTACATTCCCCTTGAGATCAGATGGCTTGCCTATCCGAGAGAAGAGGTCGAGGACGATATCGAGGATTCACCCAACAATATTTCCATCGAGAGAAGGATAGAACTCCTCCTCGAAAAGGAGGAGATCGATTACGGAGAGATGCCGGATAACGGGACTTTATCCCTGATCGTGAATACTCACGTGAATTCGGAACTGATAGGTAAGAACTTTCTTTTCGGTCTCTTGGATCAGGATCCTTATAACGAGACAGTAATCCCGGGAAATAGATCCTATCAAGTTGATGGGAACGGTACCTTCTTCATAGAGGTCCCCGAGACAGGTGAGAGGATTACCTGGAGGAATCTCCCCGGATCCGAAACCAACATCACACCCATTCTGGAAAAAATGTACGGATTCAAAGATGATTCCGCAAGAGAAAAGGTAAGATTGTACATCGCTTTTTCACAACCTTTGGATACTTCGCAATTCGAACTGGAAGTAATTGATCCACTTGAGGGACCGATCAGATATGAGGGTGTTGAGGAAAATGTGGAAAACATCTCCTTTGAAGTTTATCCAGGCCTCAGCAGGATTATAATCACCGGTCGTGAGATAAGGGACAGGGAATATTCCAATATATTGATCAATTCAACCGATGAAAACGGATATGAGATCGAGGTGATCGACGCCGAGCCGGAAAGAATGCTTGAGGATCTGGATCTCTCCTGGAATTACACCATCGGCGGGATATACATTGCCCTATCCATCATTTTCATCGCGGGAATCTACCTGAGCCTCAAGGGTACGAAATGGACATATATCCTTGTGATTGCACTCGCTGGATTCCTGGTACGGGGCCTCTATCTCGGTCCCGTTCCCCTTAATCTGATAATATCTCTGGTTCTGGTTATGATCATAATTTTCAGCAAGGAGGATATTGACAGAAGGAAGAACAGGTGATTCGATCAGATGGCTTCCTGCCTCTTTCTTTCCTCATACCTGGACATGGTGGTCCGCACATCCTCGATTATCCTGTTGAATCCTGACCTGGCATCTTCCAGGAAAACCGGATCTTTCCGGAACTCGGACCTGTGGGGACACCCTTCGTCGAAACACTCCCTTCCTTCTTCCATTGAATAGGGGAATATCCTGCAGGCCGTGGGTCTGTTGTTGTAGACGGAACATGTACCGTTCTTAAGAAAAATACAGTCCCCTCCGATGAAGATGAGCTCTTTGAGATTATGTCCGTGTCTGGACTTTCTGGCAAATGTCTGTTCGTAATGCCCCATTGTAAGCAGTTTGTCAACATCCTCATGGGTGAGGATAACCTCTCTTTCATGACAGCACAAACTGCAGTTTAGATCAGAACATCTGGTCATATGTGCATCCCGTCCCGAAGGTCAGGCTATAAATGTACACTGGATATTTATAATTAATGTACCATGATTTCCAATGGAAAAGGGAACAAGCCCTTATTGTAGGGCCTTTGCAACGAAAGAAATAAGTAAATAGGGAGGATTAACAACGAAAACCCTTAGGTTCCTTGAGGTGCGGTAATGGTTGACCTTGAGTATGATAAAATTAGGACCGGTCTTTTTTCCGGTAAAAGTGTGGGATATGAATCAAAGCTTATCAGGCCAACTGCCACGGGCGAGGTCAGATCCCTCACAATGTATGATTACGAATCCCAGAAGAGAATGGGTGCAATGGAGTACGAGATAGACGGAAACCAGGTCAAGGTGAACGGTTTCAACTTCAATGATTGGAAGGATCTCAAGTATCCGGAAGGTTTCGTTAAGTTCTTCCTGAAGAAGATGAAAAAAAGAGGGATCTCCACGGTCATAGTGGAGCTTTACGATACAGGAAGCACGACCCACGATAAGCTGACCGTTTTCAAGAATATGAAGTTCAGGACCGACAACACCGGAAACATGACCGGTTACCAGAGCTGGCTTCTGATAAGGGATATTTGAAGGAGGACCCGAAATGATGCCCGGAAGGATGAATCCCAGACAGATGGAGAGAATGATGAGGAAGATGGGAATGAACATGGAGGAGGTAAAGGGTGTCAAGAGGGTGGTAATCGAAACAGAGACCAAGGAAATGGTAATAGACGAAGCGTCGGTAACCATCATGAACGTTCAGGGTGAAAAGACCTTCCAGATCCAGGGAAAATTGACAGAAAAAGCCCTTGCTCAAGAGATCCCCGAAGATGACATCAAGCTCGTGATGGACCAGGCCGGTGTGGATAGGGAGAAAGCGGTAAAGGCCCTCGAGGAGGCCGATGGTGAACCGGCGGAAGCGATCATACGATTAATGGGATGAAACCCCTGTTTTCTTCTTGCCTTGAAATTTATGTGTAAATAATTGAAATTTTAGATTTTAATGATATTTTTCCCTGTTCATCAAATAAATGGGAGACCCCCAGGCCATCCCCATTATTTCATATAAATAGGAAGGGTGTTGGGATAGAGATATCAGATGATAGAATCCTTGGATCAGATAAAAATCAGAAAGAACATGGAGATACCGGACAGTTCCATCGACCTTCAGGGGTTGGATGAGGTACTGGATAAATATCTGAACAACGATGGTGTATCCATAGATTCGGTTTATGATTTGGGATTGATAGAACAAACAAAATATAATGATATTAACCGATGCACGAACAGGTCCAAATTCGAGGTACCTATAATGGATTTGCCGATACCACCATGGGGAGTTATCAGATTAAAGGGGCCTTCCATCGAGGCGATGAGGAAGTCCTTCTTTGAAATGAGGGCAAAAGGAGCCGTATTGTTCGATCTGAGGTTCGATACCTTCGGGCCCAGGGGTTCTCCGGAGTCAAGGGCAAGATTCGGTGTTCAGATAGTTCAGACCGCTTCATTCCTCAAGAACTCTTCCATTGCCTCATTGAGACCGGGCAGGTACGGTGGAATGGTCCCTGAGAAACAGCTTCCCGAATCTGCCAGGATCGATTATCTGAGAATGATCGCCTCCCAGGGATTCTCATGGATGGAGGTGGAGGAGGACCTGCCAAAGGAGAAAAGAGATGATATAATATCCCTTGCCAGGAGAGCGGGTACCCGCATCATGATCACCAGGGTACTAGACGAAATGGTAGATTGGACCCCTCCGGCAGATATTGAAAAGAATGATATCGCCGCATACAAGGTCATAATTCCCGTAAGGGACTCATCAGGACTGAGAAGAGCCATCAGAACCTCCGCAAATGTGAGGAATTGGCTGCCCGGCAAGGAGGTTGTCATCGAGCCAATGGATTCCAGCAACCCCCTATCTGATCTTGTGGTTCCCTTATCCATCTCAGACATGACATATATCAACGTATCTGAGATCTATGGAACCGGGACATGGGACAATAAACTGGCAGGACCCACCGACAGATGGTCCGTCTGGAGGTCATTGGGCATAGTAGGGAACGAGGTGACAAGCGATTGGTCACTGTGGAAGAGAAGGATCACAACAGAAACATCTCTATTCTTTCAGATGGGCAATATCAAACGGAACGGTTTCCGGAGTCGCCTGTTCAATGCCCATTTCAACAAGCTTTCCATGGACTCCTTTATAATACCGTGGGAAACCGAACTGAACGATCTTGAAGCCCAGATGCAGCTGGCCAGATCAATGGGATTGAGGGGAATTTTCATTGAAATGCCTCTAAGGAGCAATGTGGTCAATATGATGGAATGGACCGATCCCAGGTCCAGGGCCGTGGGAAGCATAGATATTGTTTCGTTCAGGGGTGGAAAATCCTGCGGTTTCAATTCAGAGATATACGGAATAGGTGATCAGATCCATATAACGGAGGTTGAAAGGGGTTCAAGATCCCTGGTCCTGGGAACCGGTGCAAGCGGAAGATCAGCGGCGGTGGCATCCTCCATGATGGGTATGGAAACCTACCTGGCAGGAAACAATCTCCAGAGGTCGAAAGATATTGCCGAGAAGCTCGGCGGGAGGATCAGAGGCATCTCCTACAAGGCTCTGTCCAAACCCGGCACCAAATTCGATCTCATTATCAATTCCATCCCTTTCGAGACCAGGGCGATGAAGGGTAACGTTGTTGATTCACTGGAGGTAATGGAGATGGTCAGGGGGCTGGAGCCTTCGGTGGGAATGGACCTCTATTTCAACGTACAGTGGACCCCTTTCCTCTCATCAATAGAATCGAGGGGAGGCACACCGATCTCGGGAGTGGACATTCTCACAAGGTCCACCATGAGAGCATTCAAACTTTTAACCGGGAAGGAGGGGAACGGGGAGATCATAAGGAAGATCATAGAGGATACGGTCTTAAGATGATCTTTCCGGGTCCCGATCTTCTTTTCCGCATACGGGGCATTTACTTTCTGATTTGATGAGGACGGTCCCGCAGTTCCGACATTTCTTCTTACTTTCCTGTGGAATGTCTGTTGTCCTGGTTCTGTTCTTTTTCGAAGACCTGTTGGCCGTTGATTTTTTTCCGGATGATCCGCTCCCCGAATCGGTGATCAGCGAAGCACCGCAGTGAGGGCATAGGCTGTCATCCTGTCCGACACCCTTTTTGCATTTTCCACAAATATATTCCTCTCCTGTTATCTCCACTCCGCACCAGGGGCATGCATCCTCGTTTCCTTTCAAGGGGCGGCCGCAATCAGAGCATTTGAACATCTCATTATCTTCCATATCGGGTTTTTTCTGCATTCTCCTACCCTTGAAGTACGACCAGGTCAAAAATAATGCACCCAGGGTTAGAAGAATAACTCCCACGGAACAGTACCAGTCGGGAAGACCCAGGAAGTTTCCACCACCCGCTTCTTTCTTTTTCACGGTGATATTGAAGGAACCGGCCACATACCAATCTTGACCGTCATAATGCTCCTCGATAAGCTCTTTTTGTCCAGGTTCCTCAAATCTCAAGTGGCAGGCGAATAATATGACGTTTGCTGATTCATTTATCGTCTCGATCAGGGAAGGGTCGGCAGTGAAGTTCTTTTCACCGGATGAGAGCCTTGCACCAAAAACAGGATAGGGAGTTTCGTTCAAAACAAGAAATCGTATTGTAATGGACTCATCCTGGACGGGATCCTCCGGTTCAATGATACGTTCATTCCTTGTGTATCCTGATGTGGAATGGAAAAGTGTGATCGACAAGGCCAAAACAACAAGCAAAGGGATCCATATCCGGTATGCACCCATGGTGATGAAACGATCTCTTGGGATATAAGATCAAGGAAAGATTCAAAAGATTTCCTATCAATCGGGGTTTTATGGGTATCAAGCTCAAAGACATAATTGTGAGGAGGCCCATTGCCGAAGACGAGCTTAAAGGCAAGGTGGTTGCCTTCGATGCATACAACATGCTCTATCAGTTCATCTCTTCCATCAGGACACCCGAGGGACATCCGCTATCATCTTCCGATGGTACCGTGATATCACATCTCAAAGGTCTTCTGTCCCGTACATCGAACCTGATAAAAAACGGTATCAAACCGGTTATGGTATTTGACGGAAAACCCCATGAGCTGAAAAAGGGAACCCTGGACATGAGGAGGGAAAGAAAGGAGAGGGCCCAGAAGGAATGGGAGAGAGCGGTGGAATTGGGCGATATGGAAAAGGCCAGGAGCAAGGCCATGCAGACCTCACACCTGACAGATGAGATGGTGGATCAGACAAGGGAACTCCTTTACAGGATGGGAATCCCCGTTATCCAGGCTCCATCGGATGGTGAGGCTCAGGCCTCATACATGTGCATAAGGGGGGATGCCTATGCCGTATCCTCTCAGGATTTTGATTCTCTCCTCTTCGGCTGTCCGATATTGATAAGGAACCTTGGTGTAACCGGCCGAAGGAAGCTTCCGGGAAAAAGATCTTATGTAAACGTCGATCCCGAGGTCATCCCGTTGAAGGAGACGTTGGAAAGAATGGATGTGACCAGGGAACAGCTGATAGACATGGCGATATTGATCGGGACCGACTTCAATGAGGGAGTCAAGGGAATAGGTCCGAAAACGGCTCTCAAACTGGTAAGAGAGTATGGAGACCTCGAAGCCATATCGAATGAAAAGAGGATCCCCCTCCTGGAATACGATGAGATCAGAAAGATTTTTCTCGATCCTTCTGTCACAGATGAATATTCCCTGAGTTTCAGGGAACCCGACGAAGAGGCCGTCAAGGAGATGCTAGTTGAGGGCCTGGGTTTCGGCCTCCAGGGAGTGGAGAAAAGCCTGTCGAACATGAGGGGATCGGGAAAAAAGAATGAAAAATCCCAGACATCCCTTGACGGTTTCTGCTGATAGCTTTTCAACCGTTGAAATGATCGATAACCTTATGGGAGCTATCGTCGTACTCCCTGGTTACCATTCCGGGAGGCTTCTTTCCTCTTTGATCCTGCAAGTCGGTGTCAGGAAGATCGAATCCGGAGGTGTCCCTCGTCCTCTTCAGCTGCCAGCCGACAAGTGCCAAAAAACCTGCGGCAACAATAATTCCTATTATTATGAGAATGATGAAACCCGGTCCGCCGCTTTCTTCCTCCTTTTCATCTTCCGGGGTCCTTTTCACGGGAATATCTCCCATTTCAAGAATCTGACCATCTTCAAGGAAGAAATCGAATTTCGAGTCGTCGTACCCGGGAAGGGATACTATGAGATGATTCTCACCTTCGGCTACCGGAAACCGGAACCATCCGGTTTCATTGGTGGTGGTCCTCTCCCCTGACTTGGCTCTTACGGTAGCATTTGGTAACGGATTTCCTGAACCGTCCACAACTCTCCCCGTGATCATTCCTTTGCCTTCGCTGAGATCGAATTCCGTGGTGAAATACCAATCAAATGGCACAAGCGGGTTTCCCGCCATATCGTAACCCGTGATCCTGAGGGAGTATCTTCTCCCGTAATCGAGGGGCTGTTTCGGTGAGAAGGTCAGATTTCTACCGTTCCAGTTGATGTTCCCCTCCACATCTTCAATGTCGATCTCAATAGAAGAAGGGTCCATCTCCTCGGAGAAACCTATTACCATATCGGTGCTGACATTGACTCCTTTGCCGGTTGGATCAAAGGAGATAACAGTGGGCTGGGTTATATCGAAATGGAAGGTCCTGCTCACCGAGACATTATTTCCGGCTCCGTCAATGACCATCAGCTCGATCTCATGGGTGCCGTCTTCTGAAAAATCGATGGTTATGGTGTCTTCGGGATCGAAATATTTCGGTGATCCGCCGTCCAGAATAAGAACGACCTCATTGATACCGGTCATAAGATCGGCAGCGGTCCAGACAACATTGAACTCGCCGTTGTAAAGGCCTCCCTCCTCGGGGTGATCCACAATAAGGTCAGGGGGATTCAGATCGACTATAACGGTTCTCTCCTTGGTAACGTTGTTCCCGGCGTTATCGAAGCTCCTTATGTATATATGGTGAGATCCTTCAGAAAGACCGTTCAAGGTGTATTCCCTTGAAAGACCGACATCGATCCAATCCTCGCTGCCCCATCTGATAAGGAAACGGGAGATGTTGGAACCCGGATCCATGGAATACCATTTGAATGAAACGCTTCCGGTATTGTTGACATACATATCTCCCGGATAGATTATATCCAGACGCGGGGGATCGGGATCGACCGTTACGTTCAACGTATCATTTTTCCTGTTTCCAGCCATATCCTTTGCAAGGATGGAGACGGTGTGATCTCCAGGAGACAGATCGCTGAGGGTATACTCGT
Organism: uncultured Thermoplasmatales archaeon; assembly: GCA_964445525.1. Taxonomy (GTDB): domain Archaea; phylum Thermoplasmatota; class Penumbrarchaeia; order Penumbrarchaeales; family Penumbrarchaeaceae; genus Penumbrarchaeum. Next base: position 26,945 of record CAYULA010000030.1, read on the forward strand.
AATACAATCCTATTCCCTGATACGATGACCCGTCCAGTGAAAGGGAGAAGCTACCGATGTCTGTAATATTGTCATAAGAGGTCCATGTAATCGTGGGGGAGGTCATACTTGTAAGAAGGTGGCCGTTCTCTCCCGTATCTATCCTGATGAAAGGGTCAGAAACATCCACGGTAAATGAGACCGATGCCGTATCATTGTGTTCTGCAAGGTCGAAGACGGTCACTTCCACCGTATGCTCTCCCTCGGATAGTTCATGGAATGTGATGTTTTCCCATAATCCCTTGTCAACCGGCTCTCCGCCGTCCAGTGAAACCTCGAACCGGTCAAGGGCAATATTGTCCGTTCCGGTGTACAGAACGGTGACCGTTCTATTGGAGATGAAATCGTCGCCTTCCGGTTCGTCTATTCTTATTCTGGGAGCCACGGTATCGGGTGATGATTTGACCCTTCTGCTCTGATTGCTCAAAGCAATGGAATTGTCGGCAATCACGTAATAATAATAGGCTCTTCCCGGTTTTACCTCATAATCACGGAATAGGAGCTCCGATCCGTCAACGGAAGCGTGGAAAAGCTCTCCCCCGCTTCTCTCACTTCTGTAGATAAGGTATCTCTCTATCTCGATTCCCGGTCCGTAGAACGGAGCAAGCCATGAGATATCAATGTATGTTGACTGGGGACTTGCCCTGACGTTCCAGGGAGGATGGAATACATCTGGAATGGCGGGATTTTTCAGGGGTTTCATATCTCGGCTTCCTCCCCCGGCCACGGGATATGAGAGGTCAACTATACCGTCGCTGTTGCCATCAACTCCCCTCCAGTCATACCAGAAATTTCCCCTTTCCGATGTGGTGTTGTACCAGTAGTTACCGGGATTCAGATCGCTTGCCTGAACATTTTCCTGCTTGAATGAGGCCCCGGAGCCGTTGTTGTAGTAGAAATGATTGGCAAATACCTGATTTCCGCTTCCGGAATTGGTATAGAGTTCCACTCCGAATGAATCCGATTTTGCCACGTAATTATCCACTATCCTGTTGTAAAGCGCGGAGATAACGTTTATTCCCTTGAAGTTCCTGGTGGCGATATTTTCCCTGACCAGATTATTGTGTCCTCCTGAGAGTGTTATCCCGTATCCGTTGCGCTTCAACCTGTTGGAAGAGACAAGGTTATCGTCTCCGGTTACCTTGATCCCCCATCCGTTGCCGAAAGCTGTGTTGTGGTGTATTTGATTGTTCTCGCTGTCCACCAACACACCCACATTGCTTGATTCATCCAGATAATTGTGGCTTATCTCATTTCTGTCGGATGTTCCGGAGATCATTATGCCGTTGTTGACCATTCTCGCAACGGTATTGTTGGAAATTCTGTTTTCGGGGGAATCGACAAGTCTTATTCCGTTGTATCCGATCACTATCTGATCGAACATATCCATTGTATTGTTGATCACGGAACAATCCGTGGAACTCTCCAGCCTGATGGCATCGGCCGAAACCATTGCATAGAGCAGGTTTCCCCTAATGGTAATGTTGGAGGATCCGGAGATCCTTATCCCCGCATCGTTTGCCCGGGTAATGTTGAGATTATCAATTATGAGGTGCAGATCGACATTCTCGATTTCAACACCGTGATCGCTCATGGCAATAATTCGGTAATCTGAGATGATTATGGGATTCGTCCTGCTCCCGTTACCGGCCCATCCTTCCGTGGAAGCCTGGTTAACAAGGTCAGTATTTCCGTTTATCTCCATAGGAAAATGATCGGTTTGCTGTTTTGTCGGAATGGTTGGTGCGCTCATCATCCCGGTATTGATTATGATAATTGATGCAGAGATGCACATTGCAAAGACGGATAATGCCATCAATCTGTTGGAAGTAGACCTTTTCAAATGGACCATCTCCGGTTCATACCGACCGGATTACTATGGACAGGATGATGAAAAAGGTTTCTGGGTCATATGCGGATGGTTTAGACAAATGAGATGGAAACGAAAGCTATCATCGCAAGGATCATCCCGTTTTTGAGATCTCTTTGTGAAGAGGATGGAGACCTTCCGGGCAGGGATGATAATAAAAAGAAGAAATCAGCAATCATTACGACAACGATGTAGGCCGGATTGAGATCCAAGAACGGAATCAGCAGGAGACTTATAAAAATGGCTACATAGCAGATGCCGGAGGCGATGGAACCGGTGAAATCCTTCCCACTCTTAACGGGCAGGGAATGGCGGTAACCGAGATCCCCTTCCATATCCTCGATATCCTTCCTGAGCTCCCTGGATAGATTGATCAGTGCCGCCATCAAGGCCAGGGTAAGGACCACAGGACCGGGATCTCCGAAATACGATGAACCGAATATGAATGGAAGGGCGGTCAGGATCGAGACGGTTATGTTCCCTGCAAGTCCTTCTTTCTTGAAAAAAATCTCATAGGCCGAGATAATGCCCATCGAAGCTACTATAATTATCAGAGGGAGAAGGACCCGGCCATTCCGGGAAACCAGAGCTGTCAGTATTATCGGGATGGTCCAAAGCAGTAGAAAGAGGAACCTGGCCGTTGAAATTGACACCTTTCCGGAGGCAATAGGCCTTTCGGGATGGATCTTTCTATCGATATCTATGTCATTGATATCGTTCAGAAGATTTCCACCCGAAAGAACGGAGAAAGCGGATATCATCAAAAGCAAGAGAGGCAGATGGAGGGGATCGGGATCATTTTCTGCCACCGCCCATCCTATCCAGACCCCGGCTGCCGCCAGAAGACCGTTCAACGGTCTCAACGCTATTGCGAGGTCCTCTGCCGCCGGCATGCTTGTCGGAAGAACCCTCGTTTCGATTTAAAGGATTCGACATTCTTGGATAAAGAACAACTATGATTCCGGCGACAAGAAGTAAAGTAAGAACGGCAATTCCGATCCAGGTTGCGGGTACGCCACCGTTTTCATCCCTTTCCGGTTCAGGATACGAGAGCATAATTCTCTGGGTCCAGAATCCATCTTCACTCGAGAAATTCAGGATTATTGATTCAAGGGTACCGTTTCGGGGTGCGAAAACCATGATTTCAAGGGGTATGGTGTAGGGAATCCTGGGAATGTTGGCGGGATCCAGGATAACGGAGTATCCCTCATCCAGTCCCTGGATCTCCAGGGATACGGATTCAATGGTCCCATTCTCAGGGAAAAGCTCCAGATCGAGTGCTCCGACCAATCCCCCCTCCCGGTCGTTCTCCAATTCGAGAGGTTTGCCGGCTCCGCTTATTTTTAGAGAGATCTCCGGAGGGGTGGTATCTATTCTGATCGTATCCTGTCTGACCATATTCCCGGAGGTTCCCTGGATGAGGATAAAATAGGGGCCGTCGTTCATCAGAGCACGTATGCTCAGCTCGATTTCGGCCGGCGGTACAACCTCTCTTTGAGAAAAAGAGGTCTCCAGATCGTCTATGACCTCCACTACGGATATGTTCACACTCTCAGAGAAACCATTTGTCGAGATCACGGTTACCATGGTTATGATCTCCTCTCCCTGACCAATCTCCAGGCTGGATTCCTCCATGAATATATCAAAATCGGCAACGGAGCTCTTTTTCACTTCTATAGAAAATCCCAATGCCCTTTTTCTGCTGTCGGATGAGGACCCCAGCAGGAAGAAATGGTGCTTCATGAGGTCGGCTCCCGGTTGAACCTTGACAGTGGATGATATCGAGATGGGACTGCCGAGAGGATCCACCGCGCTTCTGTTGAATGCCAGTTCGATTCCGGTCGGAAGCCTGTAAGGTGACAGAACGAACGGAGAACCCACATCGGTCTCGCTGAGTACCCTGAAATCGAACGATCTCTGCCTGTCTCTTCCAACGGAACCTTCCAGTATGGATTTGGAGAAATTGACCGGTCTGAGGTCGTCAACCACCAATGCGGTTACGGACTTTTTCACCTTTCCGGCGCTGCCCTCCAATCCGAATTCCAGTTCATACGAACCGGGCTGGGAAAAACCTGGAAATCGGTAGCTGTAAAGACCGGTCGAACCGATAGTTGGAGCGGCGGGAAGGGAAACGGATGATCCCGATACGGATGGCGTGAATTCTATGTTCCCATCGTATCCGCCCTTGGATCTGACAATGAACGGAACCTCTATCGATTCGTTGAGGGATAGGGTTGTGGAGTCGAATGGAAGTATGACATCCACTCCGGGATCGTCGTGATAGATCATGGTAAGGTACCCTAGCCCGGAAAGGGCAAAAACCTCGTTTCCCTTGTGATAGGGATCAAGGTCGTGGATGCCTGTCCCCATCATGATGAAGTCCTCCCTGTAGAGTTCTTTTACCTTGAAACCGTTCTCGAAATAAAGAAGGGCAATCCTGTTGTTGTAGGAGGCCATGGAGATCACCGGTCTCCCCTCAATCTCCCCCATCTCGAGCCCGTATACCATTCTACCCTCGGAGTGTACTATTCTCTTGGAGAAACCATCGCCATTTGGGTATATCTGGTGGACATCGCCGTTGAAATCGGAAGCATAAATCTCCTTTCCAGGTATTGTGGGGTCGAGATCGAGTATCACAAGATCGATGACCGAATGGCCAACAAATGCGATGTCTTTTGCCGTCCAGTTCCCTGGAGAACCTGTTATTAGGGTAACATTTCTATCAATACCGCCCACAACGATCTCCATACCCGGATTTTCCGGAAGAAGATCGTCTGCAAAACAGGTATCTATTGCAAAATTGTCCTTGAAAAGCAGTTCCGACTCCCATGTGTCCCCGTTCCTGGTAAGTAAAAAGGCTCTCTGCTCCTCCCCCACGACCACGATTTCCGGTCCCTGATTGTTTTCTACGATCTCAGCTATGGCGACCTCGTAGAGCCAGTCAGTCCCCTCCCATATAACCTCCGAGTTCCATTTTCCGTTGTCGAAGCCGTACAATCTGACGGAATAGTCCATATCAGCCGAAATGAGTTCGTCTCCCTCTCTCTCCGGAATAATATCTCCGGCTGCCAGGGAGTATACCTCTGCGGGATCGGTGGGAACATCGTTGATGTATACATGTTTCACGAGATCTGTATTCCAGCTCATATCGGAGCCATAGGTAACGGTTATCCTTCCGTTTCTGGAACAGACCGCCATCTCGTTCAGATCGTTTCCTGGAATGAGGTCCCCGAATGCCGCCCGGAACAGGAGGTCTGATTCCTTGTACAATCTTTGATGATCGAATATTAAATCTTCAATTTCTTTATTGCCAGATGTTTGTGCGTTCGCCTTATCCAAAACGGTATCATGAAAAGCAACCGTGATAATTGGTGTGCATATGATAATGAGAACCAGGTACTGGACAGGTGATCGGTCCATGCATGATAATCTCTTGTAACATCTATTTTATCATATCGGTTCAATGTGGATATTCGATTCAATTGGTGAGTGATGTATAGATTCAATAATCATATGTATGTAACATAAAAAAATGAAAGGAAGACGCAATGTCCTAATTATATTCTTCAAATTTATCTTTATCGTAAAGGTCTTTTGCATAATTCGTTTTGAATTGACCTAGGAAGTTTCAAATACCTGGGTAGACTAGGTAAAAAATGCCCAGGGGGCGATTCGTTGAAAGACGAGGAATCCGACATCAGGGAGGCAAGATTCAAACGTTGGGCGGAACGTTATCCCGGCAAGGTGGTCCCAGAAGAGGAGATATTCAGGAATGTGAAAAGGGGAGATAAGATCTTCATTGGAACCGGATGCGGACAACCCCAGTATCTGGTAAAGGCCATGATGAATTACATCAAATCCCATCCAAAGGCTTTTTTCGATGCAGAGGTTTTTCACGTATGGACATTGGGTGTTGCAACCTATGCCGATGAGGAGTACAAATCCAATTTCAGGCACAACTCGTTCTTTGTGGGCAACAATACCCGTGATGCTGTCAACACAGGCCTAGCCGATTATACACCGATCTTCCTTTCACAGGTCCCGGATATGTTCTACAGGGGTCTTGAGCCGATGGATGTGGCCCTCGTTCAGGTCTCCAGACCGGATTCACACGGTTATGTCAGCCTTGGTATCAGCGTGGACATAGTAAAGGCCGCTGTTGAAACATCGGATCTGGTCATAGCACAGGTCAACAAGAACATGCCAAGGACCCACGGAAATACATTCATTCACATAGAGGATATCGATTATCTGGTTCCTCACTACGAACCTCTACTCGAATACGAACCAAAGATTCCCGACGATATTGCCAAGTCCATAGGAAAGTATGTTGCAAGGGTGATCGAGGACGGTGACACCATACAGGTCGGGTATGGCTCCATTCCCAATGCCATCTTAGCAAATCTTACGAACAAGAAGGATCTCGGCGTTCACACAGAACTCCTGACAGACGGAATAGCCGACCTGATGAAGATGGGAGTCATAAACAACAGCAAAAAGGGCATACACAGGGGAAAGACAATAGCAACGTTCTGCATGGGCAAATCCTCTACATACGAGTTCATCGATGACAACCCAACCGTGGAGTTCAAGACAATAGATTACATCAACAACCCCCTGACCATTGCCCAGAACAACAGAATGGTGGCCATCAATTCCGCCCTTCAAATCGATCTTACCGGTCAGGCATCCGCAGAATCCATAGGAACAACATTCTACAGCGGGATAGGCGGTCAGGCAGATTTCATGAGAGGCGCTACCCTTTCACCGGGCGGCAAAACCATACTGGTTTTGAGGTCTGCTGCGGTGGATGACTCCGTTTCAAGGATAGTCCCCTTTCTTCCGGAAGGATCGGGAGTCACCCTGAACAGGGGTGATGTTCATTATGTGGTAACCGAGTACGGTATAGCCTATATTCACGGCAAGAACATAAGGGAAAGGGCAATGGATCTGATAGCCATCGCCCATCCCAAATTCAGAAAGAAGCTTATAGAACAGGCCAAGGAGAAGGGCCTGATATTCAAGGACCAGGCCTTCATACCCGGAAAGAGGGGAGAGTATCCGGAGCACCTGGAAACATACAAAACCACGAGCGATGGAAAACCGCTCCTTCTTCGTCCGGTGAAGATGAGCGATGAACCCCTCCTCAAGGACTTCTTCTACTCCCTCTCGGACAAATCGATCTACAGACGATTCATATCCTCGAGGAAAGACATGCCTCATGAGAGGCTACAGGATTTTGTGATCATAGATTACACAAAGGAAATGGTTATCCTAGCGGTGGATGAGAGGGGGAAGAAGGAGGATGTCTTAGGGATCGCCCAGTATGGGATAGATGAACATTCCCACACTGCTGAGGCGGCTTTTGTTGTCAGAGATGATTATCAGAACAAAGGTATCGGAACCCTTCTTCTCCAATATCTGACCACACTTGCAAAGAGAAGGGGTCTGCTTGGCTTCACGGCCGAAGTCCTTGTCGAAAACCGGCCCATGCTTCACCTTTTCGAGAAGATGGGTTTTGATATTCAAAAAAGAAGCGGATCAGGAGTATACGAGTTGAAAATGGCCTTTTGAGGGATACGATGAACGTTAACAAACCGGATATCAAATATCTGTTCGAACCCAGCTCCGTTGCGGTCATAGGTGCTTCGAACAACCCCGAGAAAATCGGATACAAGATAATGGACAACATCATCTCCTGCGGTTTCAAGGGGGGCATACACGGAATCAATCCCAAGGGCGGAGAGGTACTGGGAAGACAGATGAAAAAATCAATTCTCGAAATTGAAGAGGATATCGATGTGGCGGTGATCTCCATACCGGCCAGGTTCGTATTCGATTCCGTGAAGGAGTGCGGAAAAAAGGGAGTGAAATTTCTGGTGATCATTACATCGGGTTTTTCAGAGGTGGGGAAAAAACAGGAAGAACAGGAGATAGTAAATTATGCACACCAACACGGAATGAGGGTTCTCGGGCCCAACATTTTCGGTGTCTTTTCCGCGGGATCCGATCTAAATGCAACATTCGGTTCCAAAGACGTTCTTCCCGGACATGTTGGAATAATAACCCAGAGCGGCGCCCTCGGCATTGCCATGATCGGCAAGACCGCCATAGAAAAGATCGGTCTATCAACAATGGTTTCTCTCGGCAACAAATCGGATATCGATGAAACCGATCTTCTTCAGTATCTGAGGTACGATCCCAACACAAGGGTCATTATGATGTATATCGAGGGGGTCCAGAAAGGAGAGAGATTCATCAAGACCCTGAAAGAGATAACAAAGGAAAAGCCGGTTATCGTTATTAAATCAGGGAGGTCCAAGAGAGGCGCAATGGCTGCGGCGTCTCATACGGGTTCTCTTGCTGGATCGGACAAAGTGTTCGACAAGGTGATGAGGCAGTGCGGAGTAATGAGGGTCGACACATTGGATGAGGCCTTCAACTGGTCCAAGTTCCTTGCAACCTCACCATTGCCCAAAGGAGAAAACACCGTCATTGTAACAAACGGGGGAGGAGTTGGTGTAATGGCCACCGATGCCTGCGAGAAGTTCGAGATCAACCTCCTGGACGATATCAAGTTGATGACCGAGATATTCAAGGATGCCACACCCGATTACGGATCGCTGAAGAATCCCGTGGACATCACGGGAGGGGCCGTCTCGCATGATTACGATATGGCCATAGGGGCAGGTCTGGAAACCGACAAGATCGATTCCATGATAGGTCTTTACTGCGAGACCGCCACTTTCGACTCGAGCAACCTCGTTGATATGGTATACAATAATTACCAAAAATACCAGAAAAAGGGAAAACCCATCGTATTCTCTCTTCTGGGCGGGGAGAAGGTGGAGAATGCCATCAGCAGATTGAAGGACCGGGGTGTCCCGGTTTTCGGAGATGTGTACGAAACGGTGCAGGTCCTTGGGGCTCTTTACAGGTTTTACAGGATAAGGACTGAACAGAGAGAACCTGACATTGAAATTGATGTGGATACGCCAAAGGTTGGAGAGATAATCCAATCGGTAAGGAAAGATGGCAGGACCTTCCTTCTGGCCAATGAAGCCAGGAAACTGATGAATATCGTGGGAGTGCCGGTACCCGAATCCAGGGTAGCAAGGAATCTAATGGAAGCCGTATCATCTGCGGAGAAGATAGGATATCCCGTTGTGATGAAGGTCGTATCAAAGGATATCATTCACAAATCAGACGCAGGAGGGGTGGCACTGGACCTTGAGAACAGGGAGGAAGTCATAGACGCATACCAGGTTATCATGACCAGCTGCAGGAACTACGATCCGAATGCGGTTATTGACGGGGTGGAGATCGCCGAAATGGTAAAGATTACCTCGGAAACCATAGTCGGTGCCAGACAGGACGCCAATTTCGGTCCCACCATAATGTTCGGTTTGGGCGGGATCTACGTCGAGGTCATGAAGGACGTATCATTCAGGGCACTGCCCACATCCAGGAGGGAGATACTCAGAATGATAAAGGAGACAAAGGCCTATCCTCTTCTTCTGGGTGTGAGAGGTGAACCCGAGAAGGATATCGAGAAGGTAATAGAGGTTACGGCCAAATTGGGATCCCTTATAAGGTCATGCAGGGATATATCCGATATCGAGATTAATCCGCTTGTAGCCTATGAAAAGGGAAAAGGTGTTAAAGCGGTCGATGTAAGAGTACTACTAACAAAGGACAAGGGGTGTTAGAAGATGGATACCATAGTCGTCGCATCATTGAGGGATGGAGCAGGGAAAACATCTACCATAGTAGGTCTGGCAAGAGCCCTGAAGAAGGATTTCGGATACCTGAAACCCTTCGGTGAGAGGGTCTTGTACAGGAAAAAGAGACTGCTGGATTACGATTCCGCCCTCATAAAAAATATTTTCAAGGTGGATGAGGACCCCGAGGAGATGTCCATCGGATTCGATCACTCCAAGCTGAGATATATGTATGACGAGTCAACCATAGTGGACAAACTCAAGGAGATGAAAGAAAGCATCGATTCCCGCAAGGAGATGCTCTTCATAGAAGCCGGAAAGGACCTCATGTACGGATCCTCGGTAAATCTTGATGCTTTTTCTCTCTGCAAGAGTCTCGACGGCCGTCTTGTTCTTGTCATTAGCGGAGAGGATGATACCATCATTGACGACCTGACATTCGTCAAGAAGCACGTGATGATGCCAGACATAGATTTTGGCGGTGTGATAATCAACAAGGTAAAAGACATTGAAGATTTCCGGGACACATACATGGACAGGATTGAGGAGCTCGGTTTAAAGGTCCTGGGGATCGTCCCGTTCAGAAAGGACCTTACCTACCTGTCAATAGGATACATATCGGATTCGCTATTCGCCAAAGTACTCGCCGGTGAGGAGAATTTCTCCAATCAGGTAAAGGAGATCTACATAGGCGCCATGAGCGGCGATGCGGCCCTGAAGAATCCTCTGTTTTCAAAGGAGAACAAGCTGATAATCACTTCCGGTGACAGGGAGGATATGTGTCTTGCCGCACTGGAAAGCGAGACCGCAGGTGTGATACTGACCAACAACATACTGCCTTCATCGAAAATAATCAACCAGGCTGAGAAGAAGGGCATTCCATTGCTCCTGGTGCCCGGGGATACCTTTCATACAGCAAAACAGGTCGATGACATGGAGCACCTGCTTACGAAAGATGATACTGAAAAGATCGATCTGCTTGCCAGCATGATATCGGAAAACATCGACCTGGACGCTTTCTGATCTGTTTTCAATTATTCGGGTTCTTCCTGCCCTTGCGGCAGTTGATCGGTGAGATAGGTGTATTCCACCATCAGGTCGAAATCGTTTCCGTTATCAGTGAAGCCAATGATTCCCACACCGGGAACGAAATTACCAGATTCCAGTAGTTCAACGGTTACGGAATATGACCCTGTGTTGTTCAGGAAAACAGGTTTTCCTTCAAATTCAAGATCCATTTCTATCCTGCCTTCCTCTCCGTGTACATTGGACCCTGATGCCGATTGGGCCGAGATATTTTCCATCTCGACGGATATGCGGAAGGATTCGGGATTGTTCTCGTACGTCCTGATAATCCTTTGCATGTCCGGTTCATCCGTCCATGTCAGGGTGACATTGAAGTAAATGACATTTGGATAGGTTATATCCATGGGGAAGCTGACGGAGGTTCCCTCATCCAGATATTCGGAAAAGGATACGGTCTCCGATACCTCGAAAAATGGCCCTAATTTATCTTTTTCATCATCCTCCTGATTCCCCGTATAGGTGGTTGTTCCGGCGCTGAATCCAGCAAGGACCATTATCAATATCAGGGAATAAACCCCAACATATGACCATCTGGAATTGAAGAAGTTTTTCTTTGTCTCGAAGGTTCCGAGCTTGGTGGAGATCCATTTGTTGTACAGGAGGAAATTTCCTATTGATATCAATCCGATTGAAACGAAGATCGCCCAGAACAGCGAGGGCATCTGGAGTTCCACTGCCACCTTGTCAAAGAGGACCCCTCCGAAAACGGAACCGAAGACGTTTCCCGCAGCGGAAGGAAGGAAAGCGTAACCCATATAAAGAGCCACTTTTTCGTGTGGCGCTATCTTCGAAACATACGAGATAAAATTTGGGTGGGTAATGAATTCCCCTATGGAGAAGATGAATATGCCGAAGGCCATGGCATAGATGACCGGTATGAATCCCAGGATCAGTAGTCCGAAGGAGAAAAGGGCCATTCCCACGATCATCAGTTTAAGAGAGGAGAACCTGTCCATGAACTTCGACATGAAAGGTCCTAGAGTTATGATGGTGATCGGATTTACCGCAACCATCAACGGTGCGGTTATGATCACATTGGCACCGATGAAAGGAATATTTACACCGTTTTCCGGTTGTATTCCGAAATTCGTGTAGTAAATGGGGAGGAAAGTATGCATTGATGAAAAGATGAAGAAGAATCCCGAATAGATTAAAAGGAGTATGGCGAACTTCTTGTCGCTGAGTACAAGCGCCATCTTCCTGAATGCATCAAGCATCTTCTCGGTCTTGTCCTTTGTTATCGGGTTTTTGTAAAATAATATGGTGATGAGGAGATTTGCCGTGATGAGCACTGCTCCGACCATGAATGAGATCTCTGCGAACCTCTCCGGGATGAGAAGGCCTATTCCCACCATGGCTATGGCCGATCCCCAGTTGATGGATAGATAATATATCGAGTATGCAGAGTTCCTTTGCTCCTTTTTTGTTACGTGGGCGATGGTTGCAGATACCATTGGCTTGAAAGCTCCCGCTCCGACACCCCAGGCGATTATCAGAGGGAAGAAGGCAATATAGGAACTTGTGAAGGTCATCAGGATATACGAAGGAATAACCATCAGGAAAGCCCCTGTAAGAATCAGCTTGTAGCCGAATTTCTTTGCAAGGGATGCCGCTATGATGGGTATGAAATATAGAAGAAATACCAAAAGAGCATATAGAATTCCGTATTGGGTTCCGGAAAATCCTAGATTGTTGTAGCAGTGTACGGGGAAATACCCCATAATCCCGTAATAAGCTCCCCTCTCCAGCAGTTCCAGGGTTATTACAACCCAGTACTGCAGATTGTAGGATCTGAAAGTGCTCTTCATCTTCTCGAGTACCATCTCTTGATCCTCCGGAATCTCTCCCGGATACGCGCTTTGAATATAAGTATTTTTTAAGCCAGAGTGGGAAGAATAATCTATAAGGTGTCCCTAACCCAGAATATAAGGGGTCTTTCAATGAAGTTCAAGATATTCGGGAACAACCTGCAGGTTGTAAAGTTGATTCTTGACAGGGGTGAAAAGCTCTATGCGGAAGCGGGCGCACTGGTAATGCTCTACGGAGATATCGAGATGAAGGCCAAGGCAAGAGGTGGCCTTTTCAAGAGCCTCGGCAGGAAGCTGTTGACCGGGGAGACCTTCTTCATGACCGAATTCAATGCCAAAGGGAATGGATATGCCGGATTTGCGGGCAAGGTCCCGGGAACCATATATCCCATCGATATTGAAATGGACGGAATATGGATGGCCCAAAGGGATGCATTCCTAGTTGCCGAGGATTCCGTGGATATGAGCATTGCCTTCCAGAAAAAGCTGGGATCCATATTCTTCGGGGGAGAAGGATTGATACTGCAGAAATATCAGGGAAAAGGCAAGGTTTTCATCCATGCGGCAGGGGATTTCATCGAGGTGGACCTCAAAGAAGGTGAGAAACTCAAGGTGGATACGGGATCTGCCGTTGCATGGGAAGAGACAGTTGATTATGATATATCCAGAATAAAAGGAATAGGATCGATGCTCTTCGGCGGAGAAGGAATCTTCATGACCGAATTGAATGGTCCCGGGAAGGTGCTCATCCAGTCCATGAACATAAGGGAACTGGCGCTTGCTTTATCCCCGTTCATGGCGGGAAGGGGTCAATCATCTGGAAATTCCGGAGGAGTTGTCGGTAACATAATTGGCAACTCCTTCAATTGATCTACCTTTTTATACTGAAACCTGAGAACTCACCGGTTTCCTTCTCCCATCGAATATTCACATCCTTGACATGGGCACTCGGTTGCGAGGTCCTGTTCCAATTTATTAGTTGTTCAATTTTCTCCTTGGGTCCTTCGGCAACGCTTTCCACGGTACCGTCAGGTAGATTCTTCACCCAACCAACAAGCCCAAGTTCGGATGCCTTCTGTCTGCAGTTCGATCTGAAGAAAACTCCCTGAACCCTGCCCTTGTATATCATTCTCGCTCTCGCCATGGTAACAATATTTATATGGTCCTTAATGTTAATTTCCCGTGAAGAGGGGGAGATTTTTACGATCCGTAACCCAGGGTTCCCCATTTCGGAATGGGATGGAAACATTTATACAACTGCTGTCCATACCACGCCCGCCTGGGTATCTGTACTAGGACACACTTATATAGGTACCGGGTAAAGAAACAGTTAACCACCTCGACGGGGTATTGGTATGAGTGACACATCAAAAATGAAATCCATGGACGGTAACACCGCAGCGGCCCACGTTGGCTATGCTTTTTCCGATGTTGCTGCCATTTATCCGATAACTCCCTCCTCTCCTATGGGGGAGATAGCGGACTCTTGGGCTGCCCATGGAAGGAAAAACATCTTCGGGCAAGTAATGAAGATAGTGGAAATGCAGTCGGAAGCGGGAGCCGCAGGTGCGGTTCACGGATCTCTTTCTGCAGGAGCCTACACCACAACGTTCACGGCATCTCAGGGCCTGATGCTGATGCTTCCCAATATGTACAAGATTTCTGGGGAGCTGATGCCTGCTGTTTTCCACGTATCCGCCAGAGCCCTGGCAGGCCAGGCACTATCGATCTTCGGCGACCATCAGGACGTCATGGCTGCAAGGGCTACCGGATTCGCGCAGATCTGTTCCGGTTCCATACAGGAGGTAATGGACCTTGCTCTGGTGGCTCATCTTTCAACGATCAGGTCGCAGATACCCTTCATATCATTCTTCGACGGCTTCAGGACCTCCCACGAGATCCAGAAGATAGAGGTAACAGATTACGAGGACATGGCAAAACTTGTTGACTGGGAAGCCGTCAAGGTCCACAGGAACAGGGCCCTTAATCCAGAGCACCCCCATCTCAGGGGAACGGCACAGAATCCGGATATCTATTTTCAGGTCAACGAGGCCGCAAACAAATACTATCAGGCAGTTCCGGATATTGTTGAAGAAGAGATGAGGAAGGTATCCGCACTGACCGGAAGGAATTACAATCTTTTCGATTACCTCGGAGCCGAGGATGCGGACAAGATAATCATCATGATGGGATCCGGAGCCGAAGCAGCCCAGGAGGCTGTGGAGCACATGACCGCAAAAGGAGAGAAGGTGGGTCTGATCAAGGTCAGGCTCTACAGACCGTTCTCGCCCAAACATTTCCTTGCGGCAATACCGGATTCTGTCAAGAAGATCGCAGTCCTGGACAGGACAAAGGAAAACGGCGCCTTCGGGGAACCCCTCTACGTCGATGTGTCAACCGTTCTCAAGGATGCGGGAAAAGACATCCCGGTTGTCGGAGGAAGGTACGGAATGGGATCCAAGGACTTCACTCCGACAATGACAAAGGCTGTCTTTAAGAACCTGGACCTTCCGGAGCCTAAGAATCATTTCACCGTTGGTATAGTTGATGATGTGACATTCACATCGCTTCCCCTGGATGATGTGATAGATGCTTCCCCGGAGGGTGTTGTAAGGTGCAAATTCTGGGGCCTCGGAGGGGACGGAACCGTCGGAGCCAACAAGGATGCCATCAAGATAATCGGAGATAACACAGACAAGTATGCCCAGGGATACTTCGCATACGATTCAAAGAAATCCGGGGGTGTCACCATATCCCATCTCAGGTTCGGTGACGTTCCCATCCATTCCACATACCTTATCGATGTGGCCGATTATATTGCCTGCCATCAACCATCCTATGTGGACAAGTACGATCTTCTCGAAGGGATAAAGGAAGGGGGTACATTCGTATTGAACAGTCCCTGGTCCAAGGAAGAACTTGAAGAGAAGCTCCCGGGAAGATTGAAGAAACAGATAGCCGAGAAGAATGTTCAGATGTTCATAATAGACGCACTCAAGATCGCGGAAGATGTGGGACTCGGAGGCAGGATCAACATGATAATGCAGACCGCATTCTTCAAGCTTGCAAAGGTTCTGCCGGTTGAAAAGGCCGTTGAGATGTTAAAAGATGCCATAGAAAAAACATACGGCAAGAAGGGAAAGAAGATCGTGGAGATGAACCAGAAGGCGGTTGACATTGCCCTGGAAAGGGTTGTCGAGATCGAGATCCCCGAAAACTGGAAGGAAGCTCCCGACGAGATGCCCGAGTTCAAGGGAGAGAGGCCCGATTTCATCAGGAATGTGGCGGATGTGATGAATACGATGAGGGGGGACAAACTGCCGGTTTCGGCTTTTACCCCAGCCGGTTTCTTCCCGCCAGCTACCACCCAGTACGAGAAGAGAGGGATCGCAGTCAAGGTGCCAGAATGGCAGCCGGATCTCTGCATTCAGTGCAATCAGTGTGCATTCGTCTGTCCCCATGCCGTAATCAGGCCCTTCCTTGTGACCAAGGAAGAGGCTGAAAAGGCCCCCGAAGGATACGAGGGCCTGAAAGCTCTGGGACCCGGAATGGAGAATTACGAATTCAGGATACAGGTATCCACACTCGACTGTACCGGCTGCGGAAACTGTGCCGATATATGCCCCGCACCAAAGGGAAAGGCCCTCCTGATGAAACCTCTTGCAACTCAGACCGAGAAACAGGTTCCTCTCTGGGATTACTTCTCCAGGATTCCCGTAAGGAGCGGAGGCATGAACAAGTATACCCTCAAGGGATCCCAGTTCCACAAGCCCCTGTTCGAATTCCACGGGGCCTGCGCAGGCTGCGGGGAGACTTCCTACATAAAGGTTATTTCCCAGCTCTACGGCAACAGGATGATCATTGCAAACGCAACCGGGTGTTCTTCCATATACGGGGGATCAGCTCCGGCTGTTCCCTGGACCCTGGACGAGCACGGACACGGTCCTGCCTGGGCCAATTCCCTCTTCGAGGATAATGCTGAGTATGGCTTCGGGATGAACCTTGCCGCATCCCAGAGAAGGGACAAGCTTCAGGACATGGTCAAGGAGGCAATGACCGAAGTGGATGACGAGCTGAAGGACCTCTTCCAGCAGTGGATGGACAACTTCAGCTACGGGGATAAATCCAAGGAACTCTCGCTGAAGATCAACGATAAATTGGAGAACATGGAAAGATCGAAAATACTCGAATATATCTACGAATCAAGGGACCTCTTCACCAAACCCTCGATCTGGATCTTCGGAGGGGACGGATGGGCCTACGACATCGGATACGGAGGCCTTGACCATGTCGTGGCCATGGGCCATGACGTAAACGTCTTAGTCCTCGACACGGAGGTGTATTCCAACACCGGAGGACAGTCATCCAAGGCGACTCCAATAGGATCCGTTGCGAAGTTTGCGGCTTCGGGAAAGAAGACTCTGAAGAAGGACCTCGGCATGATGGCGATGACATACGGAAACGTATATGTCGCCAGTGTTGCCATGGGAGCCGACAAGAACCAGTACATGAAGGTCCTGAAGGAGGCCGAGAGCTTCCCCGGACCCTCTCTGATAATCGCCTACTCTCCCTGTATCAATCACGGATTGAAGAGGGGCATGGGTCATTCCCAGGAGGAGGAGAAGAGGGCGGTGGAATCCGGATACTGGTTCCTATACAGGTATGATCCCAGGCTCAAGGAGCAGGGAAAGAATCCTTTCCAGCTGGATTCCAAGGAACCCACCGAAGATATTCACGAGTTCCTCATGGGGGAGGTCAGGTACCACACCTTGACACTATCTTTCCCGGAGGAAGCCGAAACACTTCACAAGAGGCTTGCAGAGGCCCAGATGGAGAAGTACAAGCAGTACAGGAAGATGGCTGAGCCCTGGGAATGAATAAAATTTGAATAGGGTGGGGGTAGGTTTTTACTCCCACTATATTTTTTATCATATAGGAATTTCAATATCCCTTGCGCAAAGTGATCTTATGGGATATTGTGGTAAGTCCCTTCCGTCGATTGGAAAGAGAATCGGGACTTCCACATCTATCAGCACCGGATCGTCGATTGGAGGATACCGGTGTGCGGAAGTTTGAAAGATTAATAGTATCTGACTGAATATCTCTTTCAAACCAAGCATCCAGTCGTTTGACTCTTATACTTGATATGGTAAAGAACACCCAACACCAAGGGGTGGGGGTTAGTACGTTCGATTGAAGCCTGCTTCAATCGATTTTTGGTGTGCCGGGCATGTCTGGCATCTTGGGGGTGAAAGTCCCCTATACAGCCTGGTG
>CAYULA010000031.1:0-44466 GCA_964445525.1 uncultured Thermoplasmatales archaeon
GCTCGGATAGTTATTAAACGTTACGACAGGCTACACTTGACATGACACTAGAATAAGAAGGGCCGATCCATTTTTCGTTAGGTTGTATTTCGGTCTTGGAAAGCCGAAAAGAGCTCCCGTTCTTGGTATGGAATTGGCGGGTGAGATCGATTCAATTGGGAAAAATGTGACCAATTTCAAAAAAGGTGACAAAGTCTTTGCTTTCGCAGGTTTCAAGTTCGGGGCCTACGCAGAATACATCTGCCTTCCTGCGGTTTCCAGGAAAGGGAAGATAGAGAAGAATGGATTGGTGGCAAAGATGCCAGGGAATCTGTCCTTCGGTGAGGCCGCGGCAGTTCCCGCGGGAGCTATCACCGTATTGAAGGTATTCCAGAAAGCGAAAATCAGGAAAGGGCAGAAGATCCTTATAAACGGGGCTTCGGGAAGCCTCGGGACTTATTCAGTGCAGATGGCGAGGTCCCTTGGAGCAGATGTGACGGGAGTATGCAGCACCGGAAACATTGACCTGGTAAGGTCACTCGGAGCTTCAGAAGTGATAGATTATACAAAAGAGGATTTCACCAAAATCGGTGAAAAATTCGATTTCATATTCGATGCTGTAGGGAAGACCTCCCGTTCAAAGTGCAAAGGTATACTTGCAAAGGATGGGAGATTCCTCACAACCAATGGTCTGGACAAGATCGATCCGGGAGACCTGGATAGACTCAGAGAGATGATCGAGAAAGAAGAGATAAAGCCCCTTATCGACAGAACCTACAACCTTGATCAGATAGAGGAAGCCCACGGATATGTTGATAAAGGACACAAGAAGGGAAATGTTGTGATCAACATAGGATAGATGGATGGAGTTTCGAAAACCATGAGAACCCTGATCATTGTACATTCATATCATCACGAGAACACCTTGAAGGTGGCAAGGGCCATCGCCAAGGTCCTGGATGCCGAGGTCAAGTTTCCCAATGATGTCGATCCGCATGATCTCCTGGATTATGACCTGATTGGATTCGGGTCGGGTATCTACAGTGCTGATTTCCACAAGGAAATGCATTCACTGGTCGAAAGGATACCGGATACAAAGAATGGAAGATGCTTCCTGTTCTCGACGGTTGGAGCACCAGCTTTCGCAGTCCAGAGCGGGGACGTAAACGGGCAGTTGAAGAAGAATCACGATCCCATAAGAAGTAAACTCGAATCAAAAGGGTTTGATGTTTCAGGTGAATTCACCTGTCCGGGTCACAATACCAATTCCTTCCTGAAATTATTCGGGGGGATTAATAAAGGTCATCCGAATACGGATGACCTGAAAGCGGCAGAGGTTTTTGCCCGGAAATTGAAAATTATGATGGAAACCTCCTGATCCGCAGGTTTGCATCGGGTGTGATTCCCATGACGGAAGACTGCATAATCAGGACCAGTAATCTGACCAAGAAATTCAATTCGTTCACCGCAGTGAATAATGTTGACATGGAAGTCAAGAAAGGGGAAGTTTACGGCCTCCTGGGCCCCAACGGAGCCGGGAAATCCACACTTATCAGGATGCTGACAACACTTTCTCGACCCACCAAGGGATCTGCAAAGATCGCTGGACTGGATATCATCAAGGAAGCTCACAAGGTAAGAGAGGTTGTCGGGATCGTTTCCGAGAAGATGATCATGTATGACAGATTGACCGCCTACGAGAACCTCAGATTGTTCTCCAAGTTGTACAATGTTCCCAAAAAGGAGATGGATGACAGGATCGAGGATCTTTTGAAAGTTGTCAACATGACCAAATGGGCTGATACCCAGATAGGAAAATTCTCCACAGGTATGAAGCAGAGGATCAACGTTATCAGAGCCCTTGTGAGCATGCCCGGAGTGGTTTTTATGGATGAACCGACTCTCGGACTGGATCCCCAGAGCACCGCTGAAATCAGAAAACTCATAAAAAAACTGAATGATGAGAGAGGTTTGACGATTGTTCTGACCACGCATATCATGAACGAGGCCGATGTTCTCTGTAACAGGATCGGTCTTATCGACAGGGGGAAAATTGCTGCGGTTGGTTCCCCCTCGGAGTTGAAATCCAGGATCATTGAAAAGGGCAATACTGTTGTGGATCTCGATCTCATAGATCCTCCTCTGGGAGTTAACGATATGCTGGCCGGATTGGACTTCGTAAAGGCCGCTTCTCAGAAGGAGAATCATGTAAAGGTCATCTCCTCCAGAACAGATGCGTTCCAGGACGTTGTATCGGCTGCATCCGGCCTGGGACTGAGAATGAGAAATGCCAGTGTCAACCTTCCCTCTCTCGAAGATGTATTCCTCCATTACACAGGAAGGGAAATGGTGGAGGAGGTCAAAGGCAAGGTTAAGATGGGAATGAGTGGGGGACCTCACGGCGGGATCAAGAGGAGGGTGAGATAGATGAGAATGATATCATCTCTGAAACATTCCTTCTGGATCGCTCACAAGGACCTTCTTGAGTTCTCCAGGAACAGGATGCTCCTTGTAATGTTATTCGTATTTCCAGTATTTTTGATGATAATGTTCGGTTTCATCTTTCCATCCGGAAATACAATCGAGGATCTACCCATCTCAATTGTGAACGAGGATCTCCATGATGGTATGCCAGGAAATGAGAGCATCTCATTCATTGAGGATCTACGGGAGACCAACGGGAGATTGGGATATTTCAAAATCGACGAATCATCATCCGAGGATTCAGCCAGGGACAGGATCACCAAAGGAGATAGTTACGGTGCGGTGATAGTCCGTGAAAACTTCACGGGCAAGGTCCTGTCCGGAGAGCAAGGTGATGTTACAGTTCTCTACGATCAATCCAAACCTCAGATATCGACTCAGATCATGGATCTGCTGAATGAGATCATATCCCGGATGGGAAATGAAAAAGCAGTGGATCTCGTGAACGAGACCACGGGTATGGATCTCAATTCATCCGTGGCAATGGTGACCCCATATTCTATCGAGAACAGAGGCACCATATCGGACGACACAAACTACTTCCAGTTTCTGGCTCCCGGTATGATGATGATGGTGGTGATGTTTGCCGTGATGCTCGGATTGCCAAGGGCGATATCACATGAAAAGGAAGCCGGGACATTCGACGGAATCCTTGCAGCACCCACCAGCAGGTTCTCCATCATCCTGGGTAAGGCAATGTCACAGAGCGTCAGGGGTATGTTCCAGGGAGGTGTGGTGATCCTGCTTGCGATACTTTTATTCGGTGTGACCATACACGGGAATCCCTTCCTTGTTGGATTGCTTCTTCTTCTCGGTATATTTTCTTTCATCGGCATAGGAATAGCCATCACCGCGGTTGCCAAGGATGAGGAGACAGCACAGACCATGATGATGATACTTCAGTTTCCCATGATGTTTTTGTCAGGGATTTTTTTCCCAGTTGAGCAGATGCCGGTCTTTCTCCAGTATGCGGCGAAGGCCCTCCCGTTGACCTATGCTGTTCAGGCAATGAGGAAGGTCATGATACTCGGAGGGGGACTCGGTGACGTTTTCCTGGAGGTGGTGATAATGCTTGCATTCGGTTCAGTGATGTTGACGATAGCCATACCTCTTTTCAAGAGGGCGATGACGAGGTAATCTTCATTTCAAGATTGCATAAATATCGGTATGGCCGACAAGTAGCTGGCATTTACCAGATTCGATGAGGGCCATTCTATGGTCCCTCCAATCATTGATTGATTCCTGATCATCATTGCAGTTCAATACCGCGGAGATCATATCCTCCATGTATCTTTTTTGAAGTTTTTTTTGATCCGGTCCAATTCTCCAGGCAGTGTCAAATTCCGTGACATCGTAACCCGAGGTGACAAGCGATTGTTTGAGGACCTCCGAAGCATCTTTTCCAAGGGCAGGACCGAATCCCTTGTCTCTCTGCATATCTTTTTTGAAGAGATCGGAGATCGATGGATCCAAAGGATGTTCAGGTGACCATTCTATTCTTCCGTCAACCGTCAGTGAAATGAGAACTTGTTTTACCCTGGATTTGGAGATCCTTTCCATGAATCTTTCTATCCATTCCTTGGATACAAGGTCGAACAATGCGGAAGAAACAACCAGGTCAGCATCTCCGAAGGGTAACTTTTCCAGATTTTCCGTGAGATCGGCAACCAGAATATCAGTACCGATGACGGAATCCTCAAAATCACTCTTTGTATTATCCAGTTTTTTCCGAGCTATATTCAATAGATCTGCATCCCTGTCGATCAGGAGCCAACTCTGATTCTTGATCCCTGAATTTATCAGCTCGGGTATCAGAAACAAGGCGTTGTTTCCGGTCCCTGCTCCGAGGTCCAGTACGGAGATAGGGCCTCTCGCTTCCGGTTTTTTGATAATTTTACCTATCATTCCCTTCCTGGCTTTTGCATCAGCCTCGTATCTTAGTTCGAGCCAGTCAGAATCGAAATCGTTCTCCACTACATTTCCTCCAATGCAATCTTGAACTCGGCGGCAGCCTGGTCCCAGGTCCTGATCTCCTCCCGTGCTCTTTCAGCTCCTTTTCTGATAATACTGTATAGGACCTCATCTTTCAGAATACTCGAAAGTGCCTTATTCAGGGATTGTACATTTCCCGGTTCATGGAGGATTCCAGCTCCCTCGGGTAATGTGAATTTGAGAGCTCCTCCCGAGGAAGAGAGTACCGGGATTCCACGGGATATGGCCTCCGTTATAACCATTCCATAACCTTCATATCTGGATGGATGGACGAGAAGGTGGGCATTTTGAATGATATCTTTGAGTTTTTGTTCACTCACCTCACCCGTGAAGATGACCCTATCCGAAAGACCGGATTTTTCCACCATCTTCAAGGTTTCTTCCGCATATTCTCTGTCCTGATCCAAACTACCCATGCAGATGAGGTTCCAGTCCAGCTCCTTCAATGTCGATAATGCGGACAGGAGGTCCTGGTGAGATTTTCTTTTCGTCACAGCTCCGATAGATATCAACTTCAATGTTTCACCCGGAACATGTTCCGGACTCAAGGGGGAAGGATCAGCACCGGGTTCCACAACTGTTATTCGATGATTTTCTTCCACCAGTTCCAGTTCCCTCATTCTTTCGGAAGTGAATATGCTGGTTACCATTATGGATGAAACGGATTTCAAAGACCTGGATTCTCTTTCAAGCAGTCTGATTCTTTCCCGGTCATCGAATCCTGTCTCGTCGCAGAGAGGATGGTGGATAAGAGCAATTATCTTCAGTCTCCCGGAATGAGGTTTTATTATCTTTGGTATGACCCCGAGGATCAAACCGTCAATAATTGCAAGAGAATTGTCTGGGATCTTTTCAAGTAATGACGATAAACTGTCAACTTCCTCTACATCTGGATAGGGGAAGTTGCCGGAGACCTCATGTAATTTTACATTGATACCCAATTTTTCGAGACCTTCAATGATCCTTCTATCGTATATCGTTCCGCCGGTCCTGTTTTTTATAGAACCCGGGACCAGAAAATGCAATTTCAAAAGTCTTTCATTTTTCATCATCGATCACTGACTTCAAGACTTGGAACGGTCTTTTGAAATAATTATCATTCCCCCACCTGGTTATCATATTATTGAAAAAATGAATCAAGAAATATCGGTTCGAATCAATTCATCTCTTTCCCTGTTCTGGGTTTAAACTGCATTCATACATCGAACAGATTTCGAAAACGAACCTTTTTACTGGTCATTCCTCTTTGCCTAAATCCTTACTGCTCCGTTTGATCATGAAGAATACCAGGATCAATATTATCATGAGGATGATCAATATAATGCCCATTCCAACGCATATTATCGACCAGATGGACCATACTCTCTCCGTTTCATTTCCTGGTTGAATCTGTGCGCCCGACATCCCGGACTCCAGGTCGGTTCCTCCGGTTTCATTGGTGAAGAAGTACAGGTATACTTCTTCTCCATCGAACTTTCCATTGGCGATCTCAAGAGTGTAATTTCCGAGATTATCGGAGGATTCCAGCATCCTGAATGCTTCTCTTTGTCCACCCTCGCCTACAACGATGAAATAAACCTCGATATTCTTCATTCCTGTGGCTTTGACTGTCCAATCTCCATCATCATCAACCTCGACAGATGAGGTATAGAGGTCCCAATCTTCAGAGGCCGGAGCCTCTCCATGGTCCACAACCAGAAGAAGGGACACGGAATCCGTCCCGCCGTTTCCATCATTGGCCGTGATCTTTACGGAGATGATGGTCGTGTCGGTGTCCTCCGGGAAAAGTATCGCTAGTTCCCCCTCGACGATTGTGATATGCGGTGAGGTCGTGTTCAACATGAACGTTATATCGTTACCTTCGACATCCGTTACCATGGACATCAGGTCAATCGTCTGAATGGAACCTCTGTAAACCGTCAGGTTCCAATCCGATGGAGCATCGAAAACAGGATCATCGTTTACAGATGCGACATTGACAGGGACCGTAATATTGGTGGTATCGATTCCGTCGCTCAGATGAAGGGAAAGGGTGGTGTTCCCGTACCAGTTCACATCCGGGACAAGAGTCAGGTTCCAGGTATCATTATCAAGTGTCAAGGACAGTTTATCGGATTCATTATATGACCATTCGAGTTCATCACCCTCGACATCGTACATGAATTTGGCAAGCTCCAGGATTCTTATCTCATCTTCATCTATATTGATCTCCTGCAACCCGGGATCGATCACAGGGGCGTCGTTGATCTGATCCACCACAAATGAAACGGTTCCATCGGTAAAATTCCCGAAGGAATCCATTGCCCTGAAGGCCACATTCGATGTTCCACTCCAGTTTCCTGAACTCGACCTGACCGTTTCATTCTTGAAGATAAGGTTCCCGTCCGAATAGTTGATACCGATGAATAGGGGATCGAGGTCTGAAAAAAGATCCGAGATGTTGAACTCGAAGATATTATCCTCATCGAATTCGATGATTCCCGGATCATTGAAAACCGGATTCGCATCAAGGACGATGTCCATCTCCAGATATCTTGACCAGTTCACCAACGTTTCCCAATTTCTGTTCTCGGCCGTGAAGTTCAATTCGCAGATCACTTCATTGTATCCAGGTTCGGACCTTTGATCCCAAGGATCCGACCCGTGGTGGATGAAATCCATAAAAGGACCCTGAACCAGTCTGCAATCTCCGCTGATCGGATGATCCCTTTCATATGATCCGGTGGAGTCGATCACATTCATTTTGGATTCCAGGTTACCTCCGATCTCATCAAGAGCCCTCACCTTCATGAACCAACACGTCTTGATCGATATTTCCTCATCGTTTTTTACCTTCTCCGGATCGAGGGTAGAATTCTTCACCACGATACGGCTTGAATAATCTCCGGATTGAACTGCCTCAAGATCGAACTGAGTGGAGTTGACGATCGTGTTGTTCTCCACCAGGTAGTAGGAATCCGGTTTTAAAACATTGATCCTGATGGCATTTTCGTTGTCGGTCAGATTATTGTCATGGATGTGGACTGATGATCCGCCCGAGCATATTATAGCAGGTCCGGAACAATCCTGTATCTGATTGTTGTAGATCTCGTTTTTTCCGTCTTGCGGATTTTTTTTGAGGGAAACCGATATTGTATTGTTGTAGATCTTCGAGTTATTGAAGATCCTAACATCGTATGAATCGGAAACGGATATCTTGCCTCTGCTGTTGTAGTGAATATCAAGATCGGTAACATTTTCACAAATGATCTCGCCATCATTTCCGGGGGAATTGCCAAAGAATGTTGCATTGTAGCCATTCTTTATCGATAGTTTCCCTCCCGGTCCCCGATAGAGTTGGTTGCTAGTGGCATTGAAATTTTCGAAACCATCTATAAAAAAGGCGTGATCTCCACCTGTACCAAGGTCATAGAAGAAATTATTTCGGATCAGGGTATTTCTGCAATCCTTCAATTTGATTGCCTCATCGGTATGCCCCTGGTAGAATTTATTGTGAATGATAGTCGCATTTTGAACCAGTGATGAAGAGACGATAAACCTGGAAACGGCAGATGTGGTCTCAAAGGTATTTCGTTCGATTTCGATATGGAATATTCCATTATTTTGATCAAGATGGTTTCCAATCAGAATCGATTCATTTTCGTTATCGGTAAAGGTGTTTTCGTGAAGATATAAACCCTTTGAGAATGGATACGAACCTTCACCTATAAGTATCCCGCCAGGATCGTTTCCAATGAATTCACATTTCTCGATCTCCGTATCGAAACCGTTCTCGATTATTCCCCAGCCACAATTCTTGAATGTGGAATACATGATCGAGGCATCATGACTGGCATACATCGTTCCATTGGTGTGTTCATAGTTGTGGAATTTGATCCCTGCCATGGAATTATTGGAAAATGAGCTGTATCTGATCAGGTCAATATGCGAATCCTTGAACAGATCCAGACCGACAACTGCATTTTCTATGGACGAATAACTCATACTCCAATCGGACATTCCCCTGACAACGAAGCCCTGCCAGTCTCCGGGTTCGGGGTTTGAACCTGCTGATATGAAATCCGCCTCGAAGAGTCTGACATTCCCGTCAACCCATATTCTGATCGGTTCCGACTCTACAGCCACCTTGACGGTGGTTCTGCTGAATGATACATTTACCCCGGGATCGATATACATATCGGCTGCAAGCAAATATTCATCATCTGTGAAATCGGTATCCTCATGGACGGTTTGTGGTAGTATTGTTGCTCTCGTACCTCCATTATCACCGTTCCCTTCGGATACGATCCAGTTCGAAGCCAGACAGATAAAGATCAAAATGGAGATGAGCCGTTTCATTTCAATCCCTTCTTCTCCTTGATCCGATAATGGCCATTGTAGCAAGAACTGAACCCAGGAGAATCATCAGGGAGAATCCCGGACTGTCATCTTCCTCGTTATTTGTATCATCATCATCCCCTGTGTTATCGTCATCATCTGATGTATCGTCATCTGTATCATCATCGTCATCAACGAATCCCTCATCCCACTGGATCTCATCGATCCAACCGTCCTCATTCATTGCCCTTACCTCCAAATCGAGGATGTCAGGATTTCCGTTAAGATTCCTAATGTCGAATTCGAATGTGAATGTTGATCCCACCGAGCTGAAATCTTCATCACAGAAGTTGATTATTTCAATCTCGGAGGCACCTGTAAATCCAGAAAATGTGTATGTGAACCAGATCTCCTCTTCGTCCGTTTCGGTTGTGATATCCAGGTTGAAATAGTATGTATTATTTGTCCCGTCCGAGGATACGTTCACTACCTCCCCTTTCACTGTGAATTCACAGAGAACCTTGTTTCCTGACCAATCCACCGATGCTGAGATGATCTCAAGGTCATCCGTGCACTGGGGTTTATCTGCTAATGGATTGTATGGTAAAACAACATCATCATCTTCATCGATTTTATCCATCTTCTGCTCCTGTGCAGAGATATTTGGCAGGCATAGAAGTATTATTGTTCCTAAGAGCAGGACACTTGCTGAATGTGCAAATTTCATATGAATCCTCCGCAATCCATTTAGGATTTAACATGTTAGTTATAAGGATGATCTTACATAATTCTTTTTAATATACAAAAGATCAAGGAAACATGATATTTACAATATCAATATGTATTATGGTATTAGAATTTTCAATATCAATAACTATTGTCCAATTTCTTGTTTTTAATTTGATCGGATTGTGGAGATTTTGGTCAAGGTTCTGCTTAATTCTGATCATCTTTATAAAATTTCATTTAAAATCCAATAACAGATATCTTAAAAAAATAAGAAAACGGGCCATTTCAATGGCCCGTGTTCCGTTGTTGAAGATCTGTCATCTAATTGATGTTCTCGATATCCTCTTCCAATCCCTGAAGGTCCTCTTCGTGTTCGACCTCATCTCTGAGGATCTCGAATGCGATCTGATAGGTTATGGGATCCTTTCCCATTGTCATCTTCATCAATTTATCGTAGACCTCGATCGCGCACTGCTCACCTTTGATATTCTGCTGGATTATCTTTCTTACGTGAGGATCGTCAGGTACATCATAACCACAATTTGTCCATTTCATCCATTCCTCGGGTGTCAGGATCGGAGTTCCTCCAAGTTGGATGATCCTTTCAACAAGCATGTCCGCATGTCTTAGCTCATCCGTTGCATGTTCAATGAGTTCGGCTTCCACCTCTCCTTTCATAGGACCTACGAGGACCTTGGAGCCTACCCAGTATTGATAATAAGCCAGCCATTCATCGGCAAGTGCTTTATTCAACATATTTATCAACTCATCAACATCCAATCCTACGATCTCTCTGCCTTTTGTTCCCATTCATTTTCCTCCTACTTTCATGATCAATATGGACAATCATCTGGTGCGATGCGATGTATATCCCATCCGAAATAGTTTTCCGTTCCTCATTCGAAGAATTTCGAGACAAACGGTGACATCTTTCCCTTTCTCATGAAATGTCCGGAAGGTCCTTCACCAAGGAACTCGCTGAACCATGATTCGTGCTCTATCTCCTCGTTGAGGATTGCCAGAGCAAGGTCATAGGTCCTGTGATCTTTTCCGGCTGTCATATTGCAGATTTTCGTATATTGCCTTACAGCACAGCGTTCCGCTTCCACGAGGACCTTCAGCATTTCCTTAATGTCAGTGGGATCCTCTGGAAGATAGGCTGGAGGACATCCAGATACATCATGGAAGTCTTTCATGTTCTTCGGGAGCTCTCCCCCGAGTTCGTAGATCCTGGGAATCAGTGCCTCGAAATGGTTCCTGTCCTCTATCCTTGCGGCTTCGGCGATCTCCTTCAATCCTTCGCCTTCAAGTCCGATAAGATTGGCTCTCAGGATCGTATAATAGTAGAAGGTCGTCAACTCTGCGGCCGCATTTGCGACCAGCAGTTCCAGTAGTTCGTCAACATCGATTCCGGCCTGTTCAACCATTTCTCTAGCTACTCTTGCCATGTTTTTCACCAGGATGGTGAATGACCATCCAATATAAAGTCATTTCTAATTAGAAGCTGTTATGATAAACAACCTTTTATAAAATAAGAATCGTTTTCATGTGATGAATCCGGACGGCATGATAAAAGAACTGAAGGAGAAGGGATTCAAGTTAACCCCTCAGAGAATGGAGATCGTAAGGGCTCTGTACAATTTCTCAGGCGATCATCCATCACTCAACAGCCTACATGATTATGTAACAATGAACATGCCAACCGTCAGTTTTTCCACTTTGTACAACACAATTTCAACCCTGGAAAAAAACGGAATGATCAGGTTGTTCGATTATGGCGGGGAGACCAGGATCGAGATGAATCTGGAGGACCATCTCAATATAATTGATACGGAAACGGGAAACATAACCGATCTCAAAAATGAAAAAATGATCGAAGAGGTTCTCACTCAGATCGATATGGACAATAGCAGAGAAAGAAAGGTTTTGATCAACGTGATTTACTATTGACGTTGATTGGATATCTTCTTTTCAAATCTGTGAAAAGACTTTATACAACCTCCATGTAGGGGCCCCGAGCAAATGAAAGATTTCATGTCCTTGGGACTTTCGGAGAAAATGCTGGCTGCAATTGAGAGGAAGGGTTTCTCAAAACCAACCGAGATCCAGTCACTGGCCATACCTCTCCTGATGAATGATGAAAAAGATATTATCGCCCAGGCCCAGACTGGAACCGGAAAGACGGCTGTCTTTGCCATTCCTCTTATGGAGAAGCTCGATCCTCAAGTGCAAGGCATTCAGGCGATCGTTCTTGCACCTACCAGGGAACTGGCAATACAGGTTGAAGAGGAGATCCGTTCCTACCAGACAAATGGCGGGATAAGATCCGTTGCAATTTATGGAGGTCAGGGTATAGAGGTCCAGCTCAGAAAACTCAAGAAAGGTGTATCGATCGTCGTTGGAACCCCGGGGAGAATTCTGGACCATATAAGAAGGGGAACCCTGCGGCTTGACAGTATAAGATATTTCATACTGGATGAGGCCGATGAGATGCTGAATATGGGTTTCATCGAGGATATCGAAACCATTCTGGATGAGACACCTCAAAAAAAGAGAGTCCTTCTTTTTTCTGCAACAATGCCTGGCAGGATCAGGAAGCTTGCGGAAAAATACATGGGAGAATACGATCATGTCAAAGCCGAACCGGAACTGACCACAGACCTCACAGAGCAGATTTACTTCGAGGTGAGAAGGAAGGACAAGACCCAGGCTCTGACAAGAATACTGGAGATAGAAGAGGATTTCTACGGTATCGTTTTCTGCAAGACCAAAGCGGATGTTGACGAGCTGAACACGGCTTTGATCGAGAAGGGATTCAGGGCAGACAATCTTCATGGTGATATTTCCCAGCCTCTGAGGGAGAAGATACTTGGCAAATTCAGAACCGGGAAGATAAACATCCTTGTTGCAACCGATGTTGCGGCAAGGGGAATCGACGTGGGCGATCTGACCCATGTTATCAATTATTCAATACCCCAGAATCCTGAAAACTATGTTCACAGAATTGGGAGGACCGGACGGGCGGGGAAGAAGGGAACAGCCATCACCTTCGTCACTCCAACTGAATTCAGGAAGATGAACTTCATAAAGAAGTTCACCAACGCTGATATTCGAAAGGAAAAGATCCCCGATGAGAGGGATATCCTGGATATAAAGAAGAAGAAGCTCGTGACAGATATCGAGAGGATGATAAATGACAAGGAAGCTGATCGATACAGAGAAATGGCAAGGGAGCTGCTTGCGGAGAGCTCTTCGGAGGATCTGATATCTGCTTTATTGAGACATACACTGGGGAAGGAGATGGATTACAGGGAAGCCGTTCACTTCAGAAGGAATGAGACTTCCGAAGGAAGAAGAGAGGAAAACAAACCCGGTAGGAGGACCTATCGAGAGAGGAAAGTGGAAGAAAAAGTGAATGTTCCTCCGGGTAACCAGGGAGAGAAGAGAATGACAAGGCTTTCCATTGCATTGGGGAAAGCCGATGGAATCACAGGCGGGAAAATCACATCCCTCATCAGGGAGAGAGCAGGGACCAAACCCCATCTTATCCGGGATATGATTATCAATGAGGATCACACACTGATAAGCGTCCCTGCAAAGGAGGCCAAATCGATCCTGAAGTTCTTCAGGAGGACAAAGAAGGGTAAGCTCCCCTTGATAACAAAGGAAAAGAGCGGAATAAAAGCTCACAGAAAACAGGAAGAGTCAAGAAGATTCGCAAAAAAGAAAGGCAGGTTCGTCAGGGATTGATCTATATCGATTTGGTACGAAAATAAATGTTAGCAGGATGTAATCCTTTTTCATACACCCGCAAAGCAGTGTATAAAAATGACGTTCTGTTTTGCTTGGGTCTTGCCATCACCGATGGCAAGGTCAGAAGAAAACCGAAGCCGGAGGCTGTTTTCTTCCAAGATTTCGAACTTGCGATTCGAAAAATAATTGACGGGACCTTGGAATTGTTGATTATCTGGAATCGGCATTGAATTCCAAGGCACGCACAATGGTTCCATCAAATTGACGTTCCATTGGTGCTGTGGCTCGTAACTACGTGTCCATATGAAATTGACGAAAGTAGTTACCGAGCTTCATTGAAAATGAAGCAAGTTACGAAAAAACCCGCTTATTATTTTCATACTATGTTGTGAGCAATCTGCTCATGAGGGTTTTTTTTCTTGTCAAACTAAGTTGAAAAATTCGAGAGATTTTTATGTTAGTTCCGAGATATCAGTTGCTCTTTGATATTCTGTGAACAACCTTTTTTGACATCTCGGATGCAGATCTCTTTTCAGGCCATACATAGTCATCGATGAGCTTTTTCCCTCTTAGCAGGTCATGGGATCTTGCCGTGTGGACCTTGGCTATAATGTGGCATCCGGGATTGATTTTTCTAATGTTCCTCGCGGTGATAAAGAGGTCATGCTCATCCGCAATGGAAAGAATAGCCATCCTGGCTTTCTGGATGCCGGCATCCCTTAGTACGGACCTGGAGGCTGCGTTTCCGAAAATCGTCTGGACCCCCCTTTCTTCGATATCCTTCAATCTCAGATGGTTCTTGTCGATCACAACCAGGGGGAATTTCATTCCTTCCAGAATGTGTGTCAATTTGGAGGTTGTTCTCCCGTAACCGCAGATTACAATGTGATTTTCCAGAAGGATCCGTTCCACATCCTTTCTTACAAATCTTCTCAATATGAAAGGGGTTCCGAGGGCGGAGAAAAGGGCCATGATCACCACTGCCACAAGGACCTCCTGTTTGATGATCCCTGTTTCATATCCCACTGCTGTGGCAGCGATGGTTGCCGAAAGCTGTGGCCAAAGAACCATACCAAGAATGAACCCGTCCCTGATGGGCATTTTTTTGATAAGGGCGAAGATCGTTCCTCCCACGACCTTGGATACGATCAGAGTCAGGATCAAAAGGACGGGAAAGATCAGATTGCTTGTTCCCTCGAAAAGGACGTCAATTTCCAGTTCCATCCCAAGGACTATGAAGAAGACCGGAATCAGCATTCCATATCCGATCCCGTTGACTTTTTCGAATACTGTCTGATTCGGAATATGTCTACCCACTATCACTCCCGCTAAAAAGGCTGTAACTATCCCGTGAACACCGATCGCATACCCTGCGGCAACGATGAACATTAGTATTGTTATTATGAATTTGAGATCGCCCTCCTTCGGTTTTCTCGAGGTCCTGTTGAAGAAGAATCTCAATACCTTTGGAAGCAGTGTAAAGGAAATCAGAACCAGCAGAGCAAGTTCCACTATAAAGATCACTACCTGTATTATTGGCTCTTCCGTTTTGATGATGACACCGAGGAGGATCAGGCTCGCCGCATCGAGTATGACAACGCTTGGAAAAATGATGTATGAAAGTCTTCTCTTAACGGATGGAGTGGAATTGACCATTGGGATAATCTCGCCGATGGAAGATGAGATCAGAATCGTACCTAACAATAAAGCTGTGATGAGGCTGTAACCCATGCCGATCCCAAGAAGAAAGCCTCCTGCGAAACAGAACACTGCGGAAATAATGGTAAACAGTATTATCCTGCCCACATGGATCTCACCCATCTCGTAGATCTCCATTCCAGCGATGAAGATAAGGAAGAGAAGGCCCACCTCTCCCAGGAATATGAGGCCATCTCCCAGGTGCAATCCTATTCCCAGAGGTCCCAGCAGTATTCCCGCGATTATGTAAAACGGAACCGAGGTGATCTTGAACTGTTTCAAAAATTCCGGGATCAAAAGGGCAATTATCAGGATAATGCTGAATGTCAATATCGGATTGGTCAGGGCATTGGAAATGTCCATCTATTGTCCGAATAATGTTTAGGTATATAATTCCAAGCCACACAGAAAAATGTAATCTCACTGCTTGTTGACAGAAAGGTAAATATTGATCCAAATTATGGAGATATTCAGCGATGAGGGCAACCGGCCCAACAACATGGTCTTCTTTTTCCTTTTAGGAGTTCCTCACGGGTCCTTTCTATGTGATTTTTTCTTGTCTTGGGTTTTTTGACAGAAATGATCCAACAGATCCACTCGTTTCGTGCAAGCGGTGTAAGATCATTCCAGGCCTCGAGGACCGATGATGAAGAAGAGAGGACCTCTCGGAGGTCCTGAGGAACTTCGTGAACGACACCGGTTGATATATCTCCCTCTGTCATGAGGTTAACAAACGTTCTTTCTGATTACTCTTTTTCCATTGAAGCCGAGAAAGAACTTGGAGAGGCCAGTAAATTGATACTTACCAGGGAAGGATCTGAAACCGAAGAGGGGATCGAGATAAAGCCTCTCTGGAAGTGGTTATTGAACCAGTAAAATAGGAATCGTCATCAGACATCTTGAAATGCTTGGAATAAAATGATCGAAAGGGAAATAGCTCTGTAGAGGAGCCATGCAAAAAGATAAGTTGGGTGAAAAGTTGGGTGAAAAGTTGGGTGAAAAGTTGGGTGAAAAGTTGGGTGAAAACAAGGAAAGGATACTATCTTTGATAATAGAGGATCAGAAGATATCCATTGTTGATATTGCTGATAGGCTGAGCATCAGTACAACTGCTGTTGAGAACAATATCAAGAAGTTGAAAGACAAAGGTTTGTTAGAAAGGAAAGGACCTGCAAAGGGTGGATATTGGTTAGTGAAATAGAATTTAAAGTCCCTTTATTTAGTATTTAATAATTCCTAATAAAAATCAGGGTTAGCCCAAAATATTGAGTGGGCCAGGCCGAGTTCGGATCATTATTGAACTTGATTATTATCAATCAGGAACTTCCAGAGAGGTATAACCTCGAATTCCTCGATATCCATATCTGGGTATTTGGATGATATAATGATACCTCTGTCGATCTTCAAGTTCGAACATGCATCTTGAAGACCTTTGATCTCTCTCTCGATATTGTCAGTGTTGAGATCGTAACAAACCTGTATTGCCATTACAAGGTCCTTTCCTTTCTTGACAATGAAGTCGCATTCGCTTCTGTCATCATTCCAGTAATAGACCTCGAATTCTCTCCTTAGCAGTTCATTGCATACTGCATTCTCATGCAGCTTCCCCATTCCTTCCATGAATCTGAAGCCGAGATTTTCCAATAGGCCGGTATCCTCGATGTACAGTTTTTTCGTGCTTCTTATTACCTTGTTCAATGAGTAATCGAACTTGGGAACAACATGGAGAAGGTTCACTTCCTGAAGATATTTGATGTAGTTATTCAATGTCTCGAGGGAGATATCATGGTTCCTTGAGAATTTCCTGGGACTGAACTTTGTAGCGGGAGTCGATATCAGATAATCCACCAGTATCTTCAGTTTATGGATGTTTGCATCATACCTTTCTACAACATCCTTGTAGAGAATGGAATCTATGTATTCCTTGAGAAGAATCTTCTTCTGAATTTCGCTTTCCACAAGAACTACTTCGGGAAATCCTCCCCATCTGAGAAATCTTTCAAGAAGGTGTCTTATGCTATCGATATCATTTTGGGAGAATGGAACTTCGGTGTTAATTCCATTCCATTTCAAGAATTCCTCGAATGAGAGGGTGTGGAGTCTAATATCTATCTTCCTTCCGGTTAACAGGGTCGTATACTCCCCTTTTAGGTACTTTGAGGATGAATCGGTAATTACGACCTGTCCGGTCCTTCTGAGATCGTAGTTCTTTCTCAGATATCCTACCCAATCCGGACATCTGTGAACCTCATCCAGGAATATATTTATCTTCTGAGGAGTTGATATTCTCGATTGATATATACTCAAGATATCCGAAAAAGGTTTGCCGCTCAGCATGTCATCATCGAAATTGATGAGTATGATATCATTTCCTTTGACTCCACTTTTCAACAATCTGTCAATTATCTGATAGATCAAGGTTGATTTTCCGCATCTCCTAATGCCTGTGATCGTTTTGATCTCCTTTCTATCCATGATCTCATCAATAGGATCATTTGAAATCCGGTTTTTACCCATCAGATCATCGGGGATCTCCTTTCCCTGCCACCACGGATTCCAATCGGTCAATGCGGATAAGATCCTATCTTCATCACGGATCATAACTTTAAATATCTCAGGAGGTTATTAAATGTTTCGCTCTATCGAAACAATATTATATAGAATGTTCAGATAAGTCGAAACAATATACATTACCTAATTGAGGATGCAAATATCTGTGATCGGTTCAGAGAAAGTCTTAGATAAGACGATCACTGGCTCATCTTCGATATCAACAACGACCAATTGATCGTATATTGTTATGAATAATAGACTTCCATATTGTTCAATATCGCTGTGAGGGAAGATGGGAATAGAATAATCATATCTCAAATCTAATTCTTCCTCAAAAAGGACTTGTCTGTCAGCCTCTCGATAATAGATCAGACTATGGACATCATTCCTTGAGGTTAACATCCAACCGGGTGAAATCTCAGTGATGGCATTGATCTTGAATCCTTCTTCAGCTCCATCATTCCACCAATTTTCCCCGAAAGTTTCCTGATGCCACAGCAATGTACCATTTATTGATGAATAGCATTGTATGTTCTGTTAGGTTCCACCTTGATGACATTCATGTTGTAAGATGAACCATCTGTTGTTTTCAGGATCTATCCATTGGGATCTCAGGTGTTGGTTAATTCCGGTGATCTCGAATCCTAGGTCCATGATAATCTCATTTGGATTGGAAATATTGATCTTGAAAACATATATTGGATATAATTCGTTGTCAAGTAGATATGCGGATCCATCATGAATGATAATATCGTGAGCATCCTTTCCCCCAATCCAATCCGATGTATTCAGATAGATACTGTCCAATATTTCCAAGTCAGGTGAGATGCTGTAAAGGGAACTATTAGAACAGCAGTAAATAACATCACCATAGACACCAATATCTTTTGGAATCTTCAAACCCACTTCTTCTACAATTTCAAGTTCATGGTCCAATAATGTCAATCCTTTGTTATGATTGATAATGATATTATTCCCGATTTCTTCCATGCCGATGATATCCGGAAGATCGAATGTTTTTGTATTATCATAGGTATTTGTTCGATTATCGTGTTCATAATAAATGATCTCATCATCAGTTGATAATATGATGTCTGGTAGATGTTCGAGGGGTACTATTTTGATATCCTTCTCTTCCTCTCTATCCATGTTTATACATATTACGAATGATGTCAATAATATGAGAAAAACAATCACGGCAATAATTGAAATCCATTTCGCCTTACCCAATAATACTCCTCCTTAAGCACACTATTACTTCATGATAAAGGTATTGAATTTAAAATAGATACTGGAACACTCTTTTTACATTTGTTTCAATAAAAAATATTTACGCATCATTTTTTACCTTTTATTATTTAAAAGTTGCTGAAAAAAGTCAAGGTTAGCCCAAAATATAGAATGGGCCAGGCCGAACTCGCTCATAATAATGAAATAGATCATTTAGTATACTAAATGATGATCGAACGAAATCATCAGGTATGTTGGATCATTTTGATGATGAGATCATCTTCTGAAGGTACCTTTTTTCCTCATCCAGTGTCATACCTTCAATATCTTTGCTGATTTTATCTCTGATATCTCTCATCATTTTAACTGAATCGAAATCTTTTTCCTTTTTAGGATCTTTGTCTTTCATTCTGAATAATACACTGAAACCCGATTTATTAAAATGTTATCCATAGAATGAATGAAACATTTGCTCATCAATAGTGGAAGAAGAGTCAGTCGGGGTCTTGAAACGATATCTGGTCATATGGTATTCGAATGCATCAACCAGTGTCTTTATATCTTGAAAGAGATATCATTTTTTATGAAGGTAAGGGACGCCATCAAATTGCTGGAAGACGATGGCTGGTTCCTTGTCAAACAGAAAGGAAGCCATATGCAGTTCAAGCACAAGGTCAAAAAGGGTAGAGTGACCATAGCAGGTCATCCCAATCACGAGCTTGCAAGAGGAACTCTAAATAGCATCCTGAAACAGGCCCAGTTAAAGGAAAGGTGAACGCCATGTACAAGTTCATGATAGTGGTCGAAAAAACAGAAACAGGCTATTCCGCCTATTCACCGGATCTTCCAGGTTGTGCTGCGACCGGTGAAACAAAAGAGGAGACCGAACAGAATATTTACAATGCCATCGAAATGCACATCGAGGGTTTGAAGGAAGATGGTCTCCCCATTCCCGAACCAACAACATTTTCGGAGTATGTCCTTATCAGCGATAGAATAGTCAATGCTGTTTAAGCAAAAGGATTCTATTTTTAACATGAAAGATAAGAACTATGGCCCGTGCAAGAAGTTAAGTGGGCCAGGCCGGACATTCGTAAAAAAGTGATTTAAAAATGATTCTTATCGCTTTTTTACTTGCCAATAATTACAATCCAATTTCACGTCCTGCCCCACTTTCTTGATTTATAATGATTAGAAGCGAAAGTGGGCCAGGCCGGATTCGAACCGACGACCACCCGGTTATGAGCCGGGTGCTCCACCAGGCTAAGCTACTGGCCCAATAAATTAGGTCCTCTGAGCGAGGCAATAGGAGTAATATGGAGTATTATTAAAAACTCACGGTCAGAGGTCCTCTTCAGTAAGAAGGTCCTTGACCAGCATCAAATACTCCTCCACCCTGCCCATCAACTCCTGTGAAATCTCTTCCCCCCATTCGAGGTCCCTGGGCTGGATTGCAAGGATCCTGATATCTTCGGGGCACTCCCCGAGCATCCGGGACAAATCAAGCATCTTCAGGAGGTCCCATTCGTGGATATTGGTTCCGGAGAGGTCCTTGATGGATTCCACATCCTCTGGTCTGAAAACGGTATGCTCTCCGGGATCCTTCCCGGTGTCAGCTGCATCGATGATGAGGACCTTATCGAGGTCCTTGATGTGGTGGACCAGCCTCATCCCTCCTCTTCCTTCATCGATAAGGAGGATCTCCTCTGGAAGGACCTTTCTCGAGATGAGCTCCTTTACAATATGAGGACCTATGGCATCGTCTCCCATCATCTCGTTACCCACTCCGATAACCGCGATATTTTGTTTCATGGAGGCCCCACCCCCCGAAAAATAAGGCGGTTATAAATCCTTTCACTCTTCCGAAGGATTGGGATATCCAACCGTAACGAACATTTCGAAATCGCAGTAATCGTCAGTCCTTTCCATGAAACCCGGACCCACCGGTCTCCGGTAATTTCCCGCTTCTATCAGCGATACCAGAATCTCGAGCTCCCCTCCAAAACCCGGAATGAATTCAAATTCAATCTCACCAGCTCCTCCCTGGGGATTTGACAGAGAATCGGACTCATCTCCCCCTGGGTAATCGACTTTTACCTCGAATGTATCCGGCTGGTTTTCCCAGAGCAAACTATCGGGTTCGTCTTCCCATTTGAAAGATATCTTCACATTTTCGGGATCCCCTTCCATTTCAACATAATAGGTTTCTTCATCCCCTTCGGAAACCCTGTCCTTGAATGTCGTCTCCGTCGTGCCTGTAATCGATCCCGAAGATTTCCCGATTATTTCCATGATATCGTCTCTTTCGAATACTTCTTCATATCGGTCCTTGTCAATGAAATATCCAATCGATGAGTTGATCAGAATCAATATCATTGCAATACCGATAAGCGAAAACGAGTATTCATCCGTGACCCTGGTGAACTTTCCACGCCATCCTCCCTTTTTGTAAGCGGTTTCAAGGCTCCTGTAATAGTGATTGTTGCCGATCTTCCTTTGCTCTATTCCCTGGTATAGTTGTATATAACCTATGAGGATCAAGGACATGCAGAAAAACGCTACGATGCTTCCTCCGATCATCATAATATTATTCAATTCAACATTTGTGTAAAACCATCTCAGAGGGATTGAAACCGATATGAGAACGATCACACCGATGAGGATAAGGTACATCTCCTTCCTGGACAGTATCCTCCTTACGGGGAGAATGTAAACAAGGAGATACGAAAAAAGCAATGTAAGATTGATGAATGAAATTATACTGGATGATAACGGAATATTGAAATCCGTTAGACCGAAAACAATTGGAGCAATAATGAATGTATTGAAGATTTCAAATACAAAAACCAGGATCAACAGGATCAGAGCTGTGTTCACATCTCTTCTCAATCCCTTTTCCATGTTTTCAACGGCATTCCTTGTTTTTACCAGCCACCAAATCAGAAATACGAATGATGCCCCATAGAGAATCCATCCCAGGATTCCCGCAATCATTATGAATATAATCGATCTCCTGGAAAATTCATCCTGCAGGAATGCAATAAAGATTCCATCCAATATTGTTGAAAAAACTATAAAAAACAGATAAATTCCCAGACCTATCAGGGCAAACCTGAGTGCTTTTTTTATCTCGATCTTCCCCATCTTCCTGACCTTATGATGATTGGTCCGGAAAGATAAAAAAGTTGGCCCCCGAAGGGGCCTCCGTACCGATTCAAACGAATTTCACATCGAGATAATGCGTGGAACAGGAGATGCAGGGATCGTAGGCCCTCACAAGCATCTCAAGTGTCAGCTCCACTTCCTTTTCGGGTTTTTCTATGATTTGGGGAGCCAATCCTTCCATGTCCTTCTGGATGTTGGCATGGTTCTGGTTTGTGGGAATGATGCAATTTGCCTTGACACAGTTTCCGAGATCATTTATGGTGTAATCGTGGAAGAGGATCCCTCTGGGGACCTCGACCGCTCCCACACCTCTTCCCGCCTTGATCTCGATCTCGTTTTCTTCCTCTTCAAGCCCGATATCCAGGATCCTGTCTATCAAACCGATCGAATCCACGATGGAATCCATCATCTCCACGGTCTGGGCGACGTTGTTCATGAACGGATTGTGGCAAACCGGCTTCAAGCCGAACATTTCAGCCACTTCCTTTCCTTCCTTTGAGAGCTGATCATAGTTCAGATTGAACCTTGCCAATGCACCAACCATGTACGAATCCCTCCGGTGCTTGGTGTACTTCGCGGTTGACTGGGGGACCACATACTCGTTGGTCACTTTCATGTAGTCCTCAGGGGGCCAAATGCCGCCATCAGTGGAAGCTATATCACCATCATACAGGGCGTAGTGATCGTCGTTGGTCAATCCGATGAACTCGGTTTCCCTGGTGAAGTCGGGAAGTTTATCGGCGTTTGCAAGGACCACCTGGGCCACATCGGAGCATACCTGTTTCGCTTCCTCGAGCTGCTCCCTGACAGCCACCATCTCTTTCTCTGTTGGTATCATCGTGAAACCGCCAACCTCCAGTGTTATGGGGTGGGTGGTTCTTCCGCAGGTGAGGTCTGACAGATAATTTGCAAGCCTGTGAAGTGAAACGATCTTCACAACCGCATCCTTGGCGGTCTTCACAAGGGGTATAACGGATCCCGCTCCGAGGAGATCAGGTGCGACAAGATATCCGACATGGAGGGAATGACTCTGGAGGTTCTCTCCGTGGAGCGCCAACCTTCTCAAAAGTTCCGTTTGTTCCGAGATCTCCACACCCATGGCGGACTCTGTAGCCTTCAATGAAGCCAGGGAATGCCCTATGGAGCATATTCCGCATATTCTCGAGGTAATGTGTGAGAGCTGGTTGTAATTCTTTCCCCTCACCATGGCCTCGAAGAACCTAGGGGCCTCATCAACCTCCCAGAGGACCTTCTCGACCTCTCCGGATCTTGCATTGAGATGTATGTTTCCGTGTCCTTCCACCCTTGTCAGGTGCTTAACTTCTATATCGAGGTCTCTAGGCATTCAGTACACCCCCTTCTTGTAGTTGAACATGTTGAAACGCTTCATCATATCATCAAAGGATATTCCATATTTTCTCAAGACATCCTTTGCCTGCTCCATCTTCGGATCATCAAGGTATCCCCTGCATCCCTCGCATCCGTCCTTGAAGGAAGGACAGATGGCATTGCATCCGGCCCTGGTGACCGGTCCCAAGCAGAACTTGCCCAGCTCGAAGACGCATATGTTCTCGTTCTTCTTGCATTCTACACAGACCGGATAATTGGGCAGTCTCGGAGTCTTGCCCATGGCCAATTGAGCAACTATTTTAGCAAACTCAACCTTGTTTATCGGGCATCCGGGAATGTAGAAATCAACTTCAACAACCTCGTCAACGGCCTTTGTCGGGAATGCATCGAAAAGCTTGTTCCCCTCGATGTCGGCGTCGCCGTAGACCTCCTCCTTCACGTTTTCCACGGGCCATTCGTTCCTGAGCCTGTTCACGCCTCCAATGCATGCACATGCTCCCAGCGCAACCAGGATCTTGGCGTTCTCCCTTATCTTCTTCAACCTTTCCTCGTCCATGGGCCTCATTACGGATCCTTCGATGAATGCAATGTCATAATCGTCGGAATGCTCCTTCATGGCCTCCCTGAACGATACCACCTCAACCACATCGATTAGGTCCAGGATCTTCTCCTCGAGGTTTACCACCTGAAGCTGGCAGCCTTCACAGCTGGCGAAATCGAAGAATGCAACTTTCGGTTTCATCTAGAACGCCTCCGGTATATCTTTGACATCATCATACTTGAAAACGGGGCCCTCGAGGCATACGTAAATGCCGTTCATCTGGCAGTGTCCGCACTTTCCAACACCGCACTTCATCCTCCTCTCCAGGGAGACGATAATGTTGGAATCCGGTATCTGCTTGTTCTTGAGCTCCTTGATGACGAACTTGTACATCACGGGAGGACCCACAACGATGGCTACCGTATTGTCGGGGTCCAGATCAAGAGGCGGAATGAGTGTTGTTATCAATCCGACGTTTCCGTCCCAGCACTCCCCGTCAGCACAGACATCAACGGTTTTTTTCACATAGACATCCTTGACATCTCCCCAGCTCTCGAGGTCCCTGTCGAAGAGAATTGCCTTTGGTTCCTTGCAGCCGTAGAGTATGTTGACCTTACCGAAGTCATCCCTGTTCTCCATTACGTAATTGATCAGAGACCTTGTGGGGGCCAGTCCGCATCCTCCGGATACGAACAGTATATCCTTCCCCTCAAGTTCCTTGACGTCGAAACCGTTACCGAAAGGACCTCTGACCCCTATCTTCTCGCCTACCTCCAGCGATTCCAGCTTCGTGGTTACGTTCCCTATCCTCCTGACCAGAAGTTCGAACTTCTTCCCTCCGGGAGAGGATGATACGGAGATAGGAGCCTCTCCGATACCGAAAATGGAGAGTTCGACGAACTGCCCGGGCTTGTGTTTCAATTCCTCACCGTTGTCAAGCTCTATCTCGTACAATGTTTCCAGGTCTGTCATCTTCTCTACCTTGGTGATTGTCGCAGGTTCGGGAACGAGAAGTCCTTCCTCGATCCCGGCCTGCCTGACATCGGGTATCGGGAAGCTCGCTTTCTCGTGCATGGAGTAAGATGCCAGTGTATTGATCACATCGCAGGGATCCGCTATATCGGGAAGACACTGGGTAGCGCATCTTCCGCAGCCCACGCAGGCCACGAATCCGTTTCTCATTGGAAGGTAGAGACCCTTCCTGTAATACCTGTGCCTGTATCTGTCCCTGATGTCCTCCCTGAAGACCTCCCCTCCGGCGACAAGGGTGAAATCCCTGAGCAAACAGCCGTCC
Organism: uncultured Thermoplasmatales archaeon; assembly: GCA_964445525.1. Classification (GTDB taxonomy): domain Archaea; phylum Thermoplasmatota; class Penumbrarchaeia; order Penumbrarchaeales; family Penumbrarchaeaceae; genus Penumbrarchaeum. The sequence goes on from CAYULA010000031.1 coordinate 25,086, forward strand.
CAGGTCCTGACCCTCTTACCTTCCTTCAGGTCAATATCCATAACATCCTCAACGTCATAGCAGAAACAGGTGGGACATACAAGGGTGCAGCTACCGCATGTGAGGCACTTCTTCGAGTTCTCTTCCCATATCGGATGCTCGTAGTTCTCCTCCAGCAATTTTTCCCACTGGTATTTGTCAACTTTGAGCTTCCTTTCATATTTTTCCGGGAGCTCCTCTCTTAGCCTTTTCACCTTGCGGTCCTCGTCGCTTGTGGCCTCCCTGGGTTCGGAGTAGGTATCCAGAAGATTACCTCCGGCTTCGCTTCCGATGGTGACCGCCACCGTATCTCCCAGGTCGGTTACAAGAAGATCGAATCCCGTCTCAACGACATGGGTCCCGAGACTTCCGGCGAAGCTCCTCTCCGATATATTGAGAATATCGGATGCTATGATAAGCGTGTTCTTCCTTCTTGTATCGTAATGATCGTCCTTGTAGGTGCCCAGATAGATCTCGTCCATCTGCTGGATTGCAAGGACATCGTAAGGATGGACCCCCACCAGTATCTTCTTCCCCTCGTCCATCTGTGCAAGCACATTGAAGGGTTTGGATATGTCGTAGCTCATCAGGTCCTCGTGGGGAGGAAGGAGCTGTTTCTTGGGTGGAAGTATGGTTACATCGTAATCCAGCCTCAGTTCCTCCGGAGCATCCAGAGGAGCGAACTGAAATTTCGATCCCTTGGCCTTTACGCCAATGACCTCCTTCTCGTCCTCCTTGATCAGCCTGTCTATGAAGTTCAACCATTCTCTCTTGCTCATTGCCTTTATCTTGATTCCCCCTTTGTTCGGTCGATCGACGCCTTATTTGTGTCTGGTCGCCCTCAGGTATAACAAGATGGGATAAGATTCCGTGTCTTTGTACAGGATCTGTCCCAGTGGATGACCAGCGGAGAAACCCATCATGCATATATTTAGTTTATGTGAATGTGTATACACAGTCGAGAGGTCCAGTCCCTCAGAAGTTCGACCAAAGCACTTTTCCTGGCGTACTTTCGCCGTCCCTCCGTCAAACTGATTTATCAACCACCTTGATTCAATCGAAGATGAGAGCGGCCGAAAGCAGTGACAAATCCAGGGAACTCATGTTTCTCAAGAAATGCTTTGAACACTATTACAGAAATTCCAGGGTCATTCCTCCTTACAGGTTCACCAGAAGGGAATGGGGTTTTTTTCCATTCGGCGGAAAGATGATGTTCCGCCACATCGCTTTCCAAAGAAAGGAGGAACTGGATTCCTTCTTCAGGGACTCGGCGCCAATGCATGCTTACTATTCGGTGGCTTATTACGGTGATCCCGGGCTCCAGCCAATGGGGGAGAAGTTCAGGACGTGGATGGGTGCGGACCTGATATTCGATCTCGATGCCGACCACCTCGCGGATGCCGACAAAATAACCTACCCAGAGCAGCTTGCCCAGGTAAAGGAGGAGGTGAAAAGGCTACTCTTCGAATTCATACTTGGAGACCTGGGCCTCCCCGAAGAACATACCCATCTGCACTTCTCGGGCGGAAGGGGATACCACATACATGTGAGGTCCCCTGAGGTCCTCAACATGGATTCTAGGGACAGAAGACAGATAGTGGATTATATCACCGGAAAAAACCTCGACTTCGATGTTTTATTTCCGTGGATGATAACCGACGTGAATTCAATATTCGGTTCGGTGAAAAAGAAAAGGGATTTCAGAAGCAGAGAGCATGGTGGATGGATAACAAAGGTCTACAGGGGAAAGGACGACCTCATCAAGGATCTGGAAAGATTTGAGGAAAGGAAGGACAGGATCAAGAGGCTTCTGGAGATATCCAGGATGAAGGACCTCGATATCAAGGAGAAGAAATGCGAATCGATCATAGACGATCTGTTCTTCTCAGGAAAAGGAAACACCGCCAGGAGAATGCTTGATGAGGACAAATTCTCCTTGACATCTTCAAAGGCAATGGACAATGATTTTCTGAAGCTTTCGGCATCATATTCCTCGGTGAACCTCAGCGGAGAGACGGACGAACCAGTAACCACGGACATCAAGAGACTCATCAGATGCCCGGGCTCCCTCCACGGAAAGACCGGTCTCAAGGTGGTGGAGATCGAAAAGGATGAAAACATAATAGACGAATTCGATCCACTTCGGGATGCCGTTGTCCTTCCTTCAGATGAGATCGATGTGGAATTGATTGATGATTTCCACATGAAAATGGGAGGTAGTCTGTGGAACCTGAACAAAGGAAAAAACAGTGTTCCCAGGTATCTGGCATACTTCCTTGTTGCGAGAAGACTGGCCCTCATATCCTGAATGTTGAATCGTGAGCGTCGGAGATGTCTTCTTCCTCATCCCCTCCCCCTCCCTTTCTGAAGAATACCACGGCAATTATCAGAATGGCCAGAATGATGAAGCCGACTACCACGACCACTATCCATGTATCGGTATCCCCCGCAACGGGATCGGTTCCCGGAGAGGGTGTCGGTTCGAATCCGTTGTCATCATCATCGTCAGCAGGTGTGTCATCGTCATCAACAGTGTTGTTGGGTTTCACCTTCTTGGATTTTTCCAGGTCCAGATTGATGCTTATCTCGGATTTGGAGGCAGGTTCTAGTGTGTCAGGATCGAGTGAGTCCGTGTAACCCCTGATGACGAGGTTAAGACTCTCGTCTCTTTTTATTTCGGAAGGTGCCCTGATGGACAGGGTGGAATTCTTCGAATCCCCCGGTTCCATGGATGAGAATCTTTCTTCTGAAAGGGATGTCTCGAAATCGAGTTCGTTGAGGTATTCCAGCAAGGGGACCTCCAGGTTTACTGTATCCATCATATTTCCTGCGTTCTTGACAGAGATGGAGTATTGAAGCAAATCCCTGGCCTCCAGAGAGACATCTTCATCCGGTGTGGAAATGGTTACCAGATGATACAGCTCTGGGTAGATGGAAGCCTGAACCTTGACCTCTCCCGATTGGACTCCGATCCCGGTATATTCCGCGGTTACCACCACTCTTCCCTCCGCATCGGCCGATAATCCATCGGGAACCGGAATCACATCCTCCGGAGATGCCGGGTCATAATTGGCGTTGTCGATAATAACCGTGAAGCTTTCCGGATCATCCCCCCTGGTGAATAGAGTGGTATTGCCTCCTATCGCTGAATTATCATAACTTATCTCGGCAAACCATTTCATCCCGGTAGCCTCACCGTTTATCAGCTCGTGAACGACTACGGATATCGTAACTGACAATGATTCTCCTATGCCCAGATCACCCGGATCCACCTCACCGTATATTTCCAGGTATCCTCTTTCCGGGTCCGAGGGGTCCACGGAAATGTAATACTCATCATCCTCCAATGTCGCCTCTACAGCGACGGATCCCTCGGGGATAACAATCAAACAGCCGAGTGCGAAAAGGACCGTTATCAACAGCGGCCAGGATGATCTCATGATGCCTGATTGTTCACCGTATTATAAAAGAGAGACGGTGAAACGGTATCAATCGACACCTATATCTTAAAAGAAGCGATTGTCCGAAAGAGATGACAGGAAGGGTTCCCGAGAAGGAGAAAACCATCACTTTCCATGAACTCGGAGAGGTCCATTCGGCAGAGAGGGGTTCAACCTCACTTACCAGGCTTCCGGACCAGTTCTACGAAAGATCTGCTACATATCTCAAATCCCTGCTTACGGAGATGGAGAACTGCACCTCCGAAGGCAACAAGGAACCCGACGAGAGGTACATGAGGATCTCCGAGGAATACCGCAGATCTAAGGATATCCTGGAGAGGATCTATTCCACCAGGGAAAGGAAGATCGTCCTCGCCGCGCTCAATTCCTCCAGGGGAATAAACCAATCCACAGACGAGATGATACACGAGGAGGAAGAGCTCTACTTCTCCCTGAAGGTGGAGCTGGAAGACATAAGGGAGAGAATACTCAGATATGACAGGATGCACAAGAAACCTGCCGTCCTCAGGGCCGAGACCGGCATCAACACCTCCACGGACGACTTCGTGGAATCCGATTCAAAGGACAACTCGGGTCCCACGAAAGCTCCCATGATGGACAAGGCCCTCTCGGAGCTAGAGGGAATGGCAAAAAAAACAGGACCGGATGAGAATAGAATCGGTGTCACAGAACCGTCCACAAAGGTTATTGCAAACTCGCCTTCAAAGGAGAAGGGTGAGATAGTCAAGGTGGCTCCGGAGGATATTGTAGTTGTCAGGGCGGTAAAGGACGTGGAGCCTTTCGTGGGACCTGACAACAAGACAATTCAGATGGCAAAGGAGGATATTATCTCCCTTCCCGGACAGGTGGCGATGATTCTGATAGAAGGCGGCATGGTCCAGGTGGTGGAGGAGGCCGAATGAGTATACCACTTCCCCTGATATTGCATCTGGCCCAGGATGATCCCAGGAAATGCTCCGCAAGAAAGCTTGCCAGATTCAACAAGGCCGTTATCTTCGACAGAATGGATAAGATACCTTTCGGATCGGTTCTGCTGGATCCTTTTTCCGACAAAGCCTTCTCCCCGATGGACAGGGGGATCATAATGATAAAAGGCCTCCTGGCTGTGGACTGTTCATGGAGGGATGCCGAGAGGATCTTCAACACCATAAGGACCCACAGGAGAACCGAAGAAAGAGCTCTTCCAATGCTGCTTGCGGCCAATCCCACCAAGTTCGGCAGATGGGGAGAACTCTCCACACTGGAGGCTCTGGCGGCATCTTACTACATAATCGGTGAGAAGCACATGGCAGAGGACATGCTATCCATCTATACCTGGGGAATAAGGTTCCTGGAAACAAACAAGGAACCTCTCGAGGCTTACTCGAAATGCAGGGATTCTTCCGAGGTGGTGGAGGTCCAAAAAGAGTTCGTTTGATCACTCCTCATCCTCTGGAAGAGGTGCGAGATTGGGAGTCAATTTCCTGGATTTTGCTTTCGGCCCTCTTATGAAGGTCCCGCAGGAGGGACAGAAATCCAGGTTCGGATCGAGGCGGGATTCGCACCTGGGGCATATACCCCCCTCTGCTTCCTCGCCTTTCTTCTTCATGTAGACATTCCAGACTATTATCACCGTGACAAAGGCAAAACCCAGTATGATGAATTCCAGCATTATCAGTGTGGTCTCGTCTATGAAAGGCTTATCATTATCCCTCTTCTTGTTTGTGAGCACATGGTCAATGTGTAGGTCCTCCCCCGAACCCGGATCAAGGACCGCGATCGCAGCTATAACGTAAGGATCCTCTCTGTCGGAGAGGATGAACCTTCCCCTGTTCATGGTTATCTTCAACATAGTCCCGTTTATGTCGTAGGAGGAAACGTTCGATCCGGGAACAAGATCCCCGTCCTCCAGAATGGAGTGGGTGGCATTTCCCGAGGCATATAAAAGCCTGAAATCGAAGGGATCGGTGGATCTCGGATCCTCCGAAGCATATCCGGCCACCATGTAGGAGATGCCCTTCTGATTGGAGATCTCCCCCACGGTTTCGATCACGAAGGAGACGTAAGTATCGTTGGATCTGATGGTGAATGTCCTGATATCTATCTGGTTGACCTGCAGGATATCGCTTTCCTCCCCGTCAACCTCCTCGAGATCTATCATCCTGGAGAGGTCCCTCTTTTCGGATGTTCTCAGCACATCCTCGGTATCGTCCTTGAACACCCTCTCCTCCTGATCTATGTCTCCGAATGCAGGCATGATCAAAAGAATGGGAATTACTACCCAAAGGAGTGTGACCAGACAAGTTCTTTTGCTGCGCACCGTTTCATGTATTCTTCTTTCAGGTTTTAACCTATCGGTCATTCCCGTCAACACATGATTTGCATTCCACTTAAATAATATCAGGCAGTCTAGGTGCGAGGTCCGGTATCGGAGGAAGCAGCGATGACAAACGGTGGTTCCGGTCAAGTGAACAATGACAGTAATAAAGATCTCGATATCCATTCTATTGAAGAGAGATGGCAGGACTTCTGGGAAAAAGAGGAGATCTACAGGTTCGATCCCGAATCGGAAAAAAAGCCATTTACCATCGACAATCCACCGAGGTATGCTTCGGGCCCGCTTCACGCAGGTCATGCCGTTCATTACACCCACATAGATTTCGTTGCAAGGTACAAGAGAATGAGGGGTTACAACGTTATGTTTCCCCTTTGCTTCGATGTAAACGGCATGCCTATCGAAGTCAGGGTGGAAAAAAAATACGGCATCAAGATGAGGGAATACGACAGGCACGAGTTCATTGAGCTTTGCGAAAAATTCGCAAATTCCAACATTGACGAGATGAAAAGGCAGTTCAAGATCTTCGGCGAGTCAATGGATCCCTCTGTTTACTATCAGACGGATGCCAAATATTACAGGAGGCTCACCCAGATATCTTTTCTGAGATTGTTCGACAAGGGAAGGATATACAAGGCCAACCACCCCGTCAACTGGTGTCCCAGGTGCGGAACCGCACTGGCCGAATCCGAGGTTGAATACCGTGACAACGTAACCAAATTAAATACAATCCTTTTCACTCTGGCTGATGATCCCGAGAGGAAGGTGGAGATAGCTACCACCAGGCCCGAACTCCTTTGCACATGCCAGCTGGTGGCGGTCCATCCGGAAGATGAGAGGTATCACGATCTCATAGGAAGGGAGATGATCACTCCCGTCTTCGGCAGGAAGGTTCCCGTGGTCGCCGATGATGTTGTTGACAGGGAATACGGAAGCGGAGTCGTCATGATATGCACCATCGGGGACAAGGAGGATCTCAGGTGGGTTTTCAAGTACGGACTGGAACTCCAGAAGGGAATAGACGAGAGCGGAAAGATGACATCCCTGGCTGGAAAATATCAGGGCATGGATCTCAAGGTTGCAAGACAGAATATAATCGAGGACATGAGATCCAAGGGAATACTTGTGGACCAGAAGGACAACCCCCAAAACATCGGAACATGCTGGAGATGCCACACCACCATCGAATACCTTCAGGTTCCCCAGTGGTTTGTAAAGATAATGGACATGAAAGACGAGGTCATGGAGATGGCAGACGAGATCACCTGGTGGCCAGATTTCATGAAGGTCCGTCTCAGGGAGTGGGTGGATTCACTCTCATGGGACTGGGTGATTTCCAGGCAGAGGTATTTTGCGACACCGATCCCTGTCTGGGAATGCGTCGATTGCGGCAATCCGGTTCTTCCCGGTGAAAAGGACTGTTATGTCGATCCCACCATCGATGATCCGCCGGTGGATTCTTGTCCGAAATGCGGAGGGAAGCTCAAGGGATCGGAGGAGGTCTTCGATACATGGATGGATTCCTCCATAACACCTCTTTACAATTCCTTCTGGATAAGGGACAGGGACCTGTTCAAGAAGCTTTATCCGATGTCATTGAGACCGCAATCGCATGATATCATCAGGACCTGGGCTTTCTATTCGCTTGTAAGGGGAAAGAAACTGGCGGGAAAAAGGCCCTGGGACACCATAATGATGGGCGGATTCATACTGGCCCCCGATGGAACTCCAATGCATGCTTCAAAGGGCAATGCAGTGGACCCTCTCGAATTTCATCGGGAATACGGAGCCGACCCCATCAGATACTATGCCGCGACATGCACGCTCGGAAAGGATCATCCCTTCAGGATAAAGGATGTCAAGAGGGGTTCCCAGATCCTGAGGAAGCTATACAACATGGAAAAGCTCCTGTCAAGGGCCTTTGATTCAATGGAGCCCTCGGAGCTGCTTGGTATATTGGAGACGGTGAGGGGTTATAAGTCAATACTCAATCCTGTGGACAGGTGGATCCTTCACAGGTATTCCGAGGTTGTCAAGGAAGCCACGAAAGCCTGCGACTCCTATCAGTTCGACAAGGCCATTAAGTCCGTGGTTGACTTCATGTGGCTGGAGGTGGCCGATCACTACCTCGAGATAGTCAAAGGAAGGATAAAAGACGGAGAGCCCGGAACAGTCTATACCGCTTTTAACCTGGGCCTATGCATACCAAAGCTCCTGGCTCCTTTCCTTCCCCATATCACCGAGGAGGTCTTTCAGAGATATTACAGACCCTACTGCCCTGGGAAGTCCATTCACATCTCCGATTGGCCCTCTCCGCTTCTGAAAGATACGGCTGCAGCAAGTACGGGTCAGAAAGCGGTGGATGTCGTTGCCGCTATCAGGAGATACAAGAGCGAAAACAAGATAGCCCTCGGTGCTCCGATAGGGCCAATAAGATTGATAACCGACACTCCTGATGAGCTTTCTCCTTCACTGGAAGATATCAGGAGCACCGTAAAGGCCGAGGAGGCCACTATAGAGACATCGGAGGACCTCTCCCTGGATGTTTCTGGTCTCTCCCCTGTATACAAGGAACTGGGTCCCATGTTCAAGGACAGAATGAAAGCTGTTGTTTCCCACCTGAAGGATCCCGAGCACTCATTGGATCTGGCCAGAACCATGGAAAAAGAGGGAGCCGTAACATTCGATCCCGAGGACGGCGAAGGAACCGTTACCATATCCAAGGACCTGGCGGAAGTGGAAAAGAGATGGACCTTCCAGGGAAGAAAGGTGAGATACCTTGACGTCGAGGGCGTGGTGGTAATCCTCGAGGAATCCCGAAACTGAACATATTCAAGATATGTTCAAAATCGTATTGTGCACAATAATCGCACAAAAGTCAATAACTTTTACCTTTAAATAGTAAAACCGTATTTGGATGCCCGGTTCCTATACAGAACATGACTCTAGGAGGCCCTGACATGTTAACCTTTTTTATGACCTTCATCGGTGTACTGGTACTATACCTGTTGATGGTCCTGGGCACGGGGGACGGGGGAACATTCGGTTATCTATTCCACTGGCAGGAACTGGTGGCCGGGGTTGTCCTCTCCCTCATTGCCGCAGCCATAGCACGGACGATGCTCGGAAAGGCCGAAAACAACAAACTGTTTTTCAGGTTCCCGCTCTTTATCGCTTACATCCCGGTCTGGTTCTTTGCGCTGGCAAAGGCCAATATCCAGGTGGCGATAATGGTGATCACGGGAAAGATCAGACCGGGTATAGTCAAGATAAAGCCGGGTCTTAAGACCAATCTCGGAAAGACAATTCTGGCAAACTCCATTACACTCACTCCGGGAACGCTAACGGTGGATCTCTGGGATGACAGGGAGGAGATGTACATCCACTGGATAGACGTCAAGGAGACAAAGACCATGGATGAGAGGATAAAGGGTGTTTGCGGAAGCTTCGCGAATTGGGCGAGGAGGCTTGCGGAATGACATTCGGACCAACCGAACTGCTTCTGATAGGAATAGCTGTTCTGACTTTCGCAATACTGCTGGCCCTTTTGAGGTTGTTCCTCGGACCTACCTCCCCGGACAGGGTTGTGGCCCTTGATACGGTCAATACCATGGTGGTCGGATTGATGGTTGCCTTCGCCGCATATTTCGAGCAGGTGGTATTTGTCGATATAGCGGTGGTGTATGCACTGCTTTCATTCGGCGCGACCATGTTCATCGCCAGATATATTGAACAGACAAAGGAAAAGGAGGGGGCGAGTTAGATGGATGGCTGGACAATAGCAATGATCGTTATTATGATCATATCGGGATTTTTTATGATAATCGGGGTTTTGGGGCTCCACAGGTTCCCCGATGTCTATACCAGACTTCATGCGGCAACCAAGGCCACCACCTTCGGATCCATCTTCCTTGTTATTGCCGTGATAGTCTATGCGGTGATGAGGCTGACCGAGGTGGACGGAGACAACTCGGGTTCCTTCATGCATCTGATAGGAATGTCTGTAGTCGCCCTCCTGGCTTTGCTGATAACCAACCCCACAGGCGCTCACGCCATCGCAAGGGCCGCAAGAAGAACAGGCGTAAAGCCGGAACAGGCGGTTGTTGACGATTACGAGGAGGTGGAATGATGGTGGAATGGACTACCTTCCTCTTCGACGCCGCTCACATCATGGTCCTCCTGGGTATCGTGGTATCGGCCCTCATGGTTGTAAAGTTCAAGGACCTGATATCGGCGGCCATCGCTCTGGCCTCCTGCTCACTGCTGGTTTCTCTGGAGTTCCTGATACTGCAGGCCCCGGATGTTGCCATAGCAGAAGCGGGTGTCGGAGCACTGCTTACCACTGCCATCTTTATCTTTGCCATCAAAGGTTCCAGAAGGAGGGAGGAATATTGATAAACAAGGGAGTTAAACTGGCCTCGCTGGTTCTTCTGATAGGTCTTTTCGCCTTCTGCGCCTGGAATCTCAGGGATTTCGGTGAACCTGGCGAACCGGGAGACCTCGATGTTCCCCTTTATAATTCAGCGGAGAACAGAACGGAGAACGTCAACAGGACAGAAATGGATACTTTCGTTATCGAAAATTCACAGAAAGGCCAATCCGAAGACGAGGATACCGAGGACGGACCCTCGGCCAACAACGCCGTTACGGCTGTGGTCTTCGATTACAGGGGTTTCGATACGATAGGAGAGGCAACGGTCCTCTTCGCAGCGGTTTCGGGGGTCCTTGTCACATTGAGGGTAGCCCTGCCCAAGAAGAAAGGAGGTGGTAAATGATGGAATCGATGTCACCTGTTGTCAGGACCATCATAAAGATCGCCTTTGCTCCGATGTTCGCTTTCGGAGCCTACATCATCCTCCACGGCCACCTTACCCCGGGAGGAGGCTTCCAGGGAGGTGCGATAATAGGATCCCTTTTCGCCCTCTACATGATAGCCTACGGAGCTACCAGGTGGAAGAAGAAGCTTCTTTCGGGGATAGAATCGGGAGGTCTTCTTGTTTTCATCGGAACCGGACTCCTGGGACTTATCTCGGGATACATGTTCTTCAATTTCCTTTCGGATTCGGATATTCCGATATTCAACGAGGCCATACCTTCCATGGCGGGCGTGGACCATCCCAACTGGGCCCCGCTGTGGTCCGGAGGGACCGTCTCCGTGATGAACCTCGCGGTGGGATTCGAGGTCGTCGCCGCACTGACACTGATCATTGTGACCATGGGGCTTTTTGCCTTTGAAGGAAAGGAGGACGCCTAGATGCTGGCAAACGTTCCCTACCTGGCGGTCGTGGCCCTTGTGGCCATCGGACTCTACATAATCCTCTTCAAGAGGAACCTGATAAAGCTGGCAATGGGGATCACACTCTTGGAAACCGGGGTGAACCTCTTCCTTATCACCCTTGCCTTCAGGCATGGTGACAGATTGCATGCACCGGTGTTCACATCAATGATACTGGACGGGGATGCCAGCTTCTCCATGCCAACACCCCACGCACTGACTCTCACGTCCATCGTTATTGGCGTGGCAACAACGGCGCTGTTACTGGCATTCTTCCTGCAGCTTTACAGGAAGTTCAAGGTATCCACCACCGATGAGATGAGGAGGTTGAAAGGATGAGCTTCTACGATTCCCTCATCAACAATTCACCCGCCCTGATAATAGCGATACCGCTGTTGTTTGCCTTCTTCACGCCCTTGATCGATAAATTCCTGGGAAAGAGGATCAGGAACATATGGGCAGTACTGGGTGTGGTTTTGTCAGCAGGGCTGACCTATGTGATGGCATGGGAAGTCCTGAGCTCCGGGGAGGCCCTCGAATACGTTTTCGGAGGCGGTGGAGGTGCGAGGTTCCCTATCATCGGGGAGCATCCGGTGAGGATAACATTCTTCGTTGACAGCATGGGAGCTTTCATGGGGCTGATAATGGCAACGGTTGCCTTCGGCGCCGTGATCTATTCCCTCTCATTTGTAAAGAAATATACCGGCGGGGAGAAGTTCTACACACTTCTGCTCCTGATGCTCGCGGCCAATTACGGAATGGTATTCACCGGAGATATGTTCAACCTGTTCGTCTGGTTCGAGGTCTCCTCGATTGCGGTATGCGGACTTACGGCTTTCAGGACGAACAGGGGAGAGTCTTTCGAGGGGGCTGCGAAATACCTGATATTCTCAACGATAGCGGGCCTTCTGTTCCTGTTCGCGATAGGATTGCTCTACGGCGAATACGGGCATCTCAACATCAATCTTTTAAGCGAGGCCATTGCCGGAAACGCATCCGCCAACGGACTGCTTGTTGCCGATAAGGTGGTGCTCGGAATACTGGTCACGGTCTTCGCATTGAAGGCCGGAGCAGTCCCCATGCACATGGCAACCCCGGATGCGTATTCCGAGGCACCCGCCCCGGTCACAGCGATGTTCGTAACCGCATCCCAGGCGGGGCTCTACGCATTGTTCAGGGCCGGTTTCACCCTCTTCGGCTCCAATGCCTACAGCAATGTGAACGATGCCTTCGTTATCAGGATCCCGGAACTAATTGACATAGTTCACATTGCGGGTTACGTAATACTGATACTGGGAATCCTCTCCATGTTCATCGGTGTGACACTGGCCCTTGTCCAGAAGGACGTCAAGAGGCTCATGGCCTATCACGCCATCTCCCAGACCGGTTACATGCTTCTCGGAGTCGGTGTCGGTCTCGCGGTCCTTGCAAACAACGATTTCAACGAATTCGGCAGGACGGCCATGGCAGGAGGGATCTTCCATATCTTCAATCATGCCCTTTACAAGGGTCTGCTGTTTTTGACCGCCGGGGCCATTATTTACAAGGCCGGTACCAGAGACCTTAACAAGATGGGAGGTCTGGGAAGGGACATGAAGTTCACCGCAGTGTTCTTCATCATAGGAGCCCTGGCCATCGCCGGTGTACCTCCCATGAACGGATTCGCCTCGAAGCTCCTGATATACGAATCCGTCTTCAGATTCAATCCGGTTATCGGTGCCATAGCGATGCTTGTATCGCTCCTGACCCTGGCATCTTTCGTCAAGGTATTCTACTCGGCATTCATGGGGCCGAAGAATCCCGACATGAAAGGAGGAGAGGTGCCTACAACCATGCTTGTGGGAATGGCGGTCCTTGCGGGCATGATAATAGTCTTCTCTGTCGCTCCATCCCTGGTGGTCAGGTCCATGGTGGACCCTGCGGTCGAGGCTCTTACAGGGGTGGCGGGGGATACCTCAAAATCGCTCACATTGTTCACCGGTCAGGGATCATGGAACGCCGTGATATTCCTCGGAGCTGTATTGATCACCGTATTGATAGCGGTGGGACTCTATTCGAGGGGACAGAAGGGAACCGTACCCAAGGGAGAGGGCAGAAAACCCTATCTCTGGGGAAATCCCACTGAAATTGACGGCAGGCCTCTTGTCATTCCCGGAAGCAATGTCTACTGGGGATTCATTGAAGCCCTGAAATCATACTACAAACCAATGGAGAGGATCCATTCGGGATTGATAAACGAATACGTCTTCTGGCTGATCCTGACCATGGGGATCGTAATCTCCGCCGTTAGCTTCTGGGGGGTGATATTCTGAAACTGACCAAATCGTTCGACAGGTCGCTGTGGGTCTTCCATATCAACGCGGCCTCCTGCAACGGATGCGATATAGAGATAGTGGCAGCACTCACCCCCAGATACGATGTGGAGAGGTTCGGCATCAAGCTCGTGGGAACACCCAGGCATGCCGATGTTTTGCTGGTTACCGGTCCTGTAAACACACAGATGGCTGATAGGGTCAGAAGGATCTACGAGCAGACCCCCGGACCAAAGGCCGTTATCATCTGCGGAAACTGCGGTTCTTCATCCGGGGTCTACTACGATTCCTACTGCATACAGGGTCCTTTCGATGAGTTCATCAAGAAGGTGGACGAGAATGCGATAATCGTCTACGTCCCGGGCTGTCCTGTCAGGCCCGAGGCAATAATAATGGGCGTGGTAGAAGCATGGAAGAAACTGGAAAAGCTCAGGGGGGAGGCATGATGGCGGAGAGATATCTTACAGCAGATGATCTCCTGGCCTCCTTCAAGAAGGAGTTCGACGGGGACTTCATCGAGGACCCCTACAAGAAAACCTTTGAAAGGGGTGTGAAAAAGAGGAAGTTCGAGGAGATCTTCGTCAGGGTCAAAAGGGAGAGGTTCCTGGATGCCGCCAGGTATCTTTCGACCTTCGGGTGGCCCCATCATACCGTTGCCTCCGGTTCCGACAGGGAGGATGAGATCGAGGTTCTTTTCCACTTCGAACTCTATCCCGAGAGCCACGGGCACGGAGTGACCGTAACAATAGGAACGAGAGCTCCCAAGGATGATCCCCACATTCCGAGTCTATCGGACATCTATCCCGCAGTTACTCCCACGGAAAGAGAAAAGCAGGAGTTTTTGGGAGTGGCAATGGACGGTATCAAGGACAACCGGAGGATGTGGCTGACCCACGCGGTTCCCGTTGGCGTTTATCCATGGAGGAAGGATGAATTCGGTCCTGAGAAGCTTGTCAGAAGGATTCACGATGACGAGTCAGGGGGAGGCGATGGAACGAAGCCGATAACGGATTACAATCCCTTCCCACCCGGCGGTCCGCCGATTGTCAAAAAGAAGAAGGAAGGAGGTGAGAAGTGATGGCAAAAGCGCCTCCCTATCCGCTGATGATAGGACCGATACATCCCGCTCTCAAGGAACCAACCATGTTCAAGTTCATCATAGAGGGCGAGAGGATCGTGGACACAGATTTCCAGCCGGGATTCAACCATCGAGGTATAGAATACCTGGGAATGAAGAGGAATCCGCTTCAGGTACTCCATCTCGCCGAAAGGGTCTGTGGTATCTGCTCGGGAGCTCATCAGTTCGTGTTCACAAGAGCTGTTGAGCATGCGGCAGGAATAGAACCCACCGAAAGAGCGGATTATCTCAGGGTCCTCGTTGCCGAACTGGAGAGAATACATTCCCATCTTCTGTGGGCAGGTGTCGCCGGACACGAACTGGGATTCGATTCCATTCTATATTATACCTGGAAGGTAAGAGAGGATGTCCAGGATGTCCTTGAATTGATATGTGGGAATCGTGTGAATTACTCATATTACATCTTCGGTGGTGTCAGAAGGGACATCTCCAAAGAGGCCATAGAGAAGTCCAGGAGGATCCTCCAGAAGTACAAGAAGCTCGAGGATACGGTTTTGAACGTATTCCTCTCGGATCCTACAATTTCACACAGGACAGAGGATGTCGGTGTGTTGACCTACGACAACGCCATGAAGCTCTGTGCCTGCGGCCCGTTGACGAGAGGGGCTGGTGTCAAGAAGGATGTGAGGTTCTCCTGGCCCCACGCGGCTTACGGCGACATGCTGGATGATTTCAAGGTTGTCATACCGTCATATTACGGATATCCGGACAAGGGTGACATCTTCTCCCAGGTGGTTGTGAGATTGTACGAGACCTTCGAGGCTATCCGCATGTGCGACTGGATCCTGGACAATCTTCCCAAGGGAGAGATTACCTCCGAACCCAATCTTTCCGCGCTTTTGATGGCAAAGCTCAGAATGGCAGACGGCGAAGCCGTTGCCAGGGTGGAGGCTCCCAGAGGCGAGGATATCCATTATGTGAGATTGAAGAAAGGCAAGATGGAGATAGACTCCTGGAAGGTGAGGGTTCCTACCTACGGCAACATAATGTCCTGGATAACAATGTTCAAGGACGCACAGATAGCGGACATTCCCATAATTATCGCTTCCATCGATCCCTGCATAGGATGCATGGACAGGGTCACTGTCGTTGACAATGATTCCGGCAGGGAGAAGATCGTGGATATGGACGTATTCCGTCAAGCAGCCAAAAGAAAGGAAAGGGGGTGGAAATGATGGAGGAGTGGCTCGAGGTACTGATAAAATTGGGAATGGGGACAGTGCTGATCCTTGTCATGATATGGCTTGCCCTCTTCCTCAAGGGAGTTGACAGGAAGTTCGCCGCCTGGCTGCAGGCCAGGGTGGGGCCTCCTGTCTGGCAGCCCTTCTGGGACGTCTCCAAGCTCTGGCAGAAAGAAAATATTATTCCCGAAAGGGCGGTTCCGTGGGTATTCAACGGAGCACCTTTGCTGGCGTTGGTATCGGCGATGTTGTTGTTCTTCTACATTCCCGTAGGTCCTGTTGAAGGGCTTCTAGCTGACTGGATGCCGATACTTGGAGGATACGGGGACCTGATACTGATAGTGTATCTGCTTGCCGTTCCCGGATTGATGATGGCAATCGGAGGTTTCGCTTCGGGATCTCCTCTGTCCACCGTGGGTGCCCAGAGGGAAATGGTGATGATGATGTCCTATGAGCTCCCCCTAGCTGTGGTCATACTTGCCATCGCCTGGAGGATAACCCACTTCGATCCCGGTCTCGGGGCCTTCGAACTCGGTGTTCTGACAGATCCCGATCATACCCTATGGTCGCTGGAAGGTATCGGAGCTCTGGGGATAATTGGATTTGCCCTGCTTGCGGCTGTATTTTTCCTGATCATACCCTCTGAGCTATCCAAGATCCCCTTCGATGCTCCCGAGGCAGAGACCGAGATAGGAGGAGGGATAATAGCCGAGTACAGCGGTTCCAATCTAGCCATGTTCTACCTGGCGGATGCGGTGAAGACCGTGGCCTTCACATCTCTTGCGGTTGCTCTGTTCTTCCCTTACAATTTCTCCCCGGTTGTGGAGAGGGTATTTGAGGTTTCTCTCAGCGATCCCGCAGCCTGGGGGATCGATATACTCTTCTGGGTCCTGAAGATAGAGGTCCTCTACTTTGTCGCCGTGACCGTGATAAGGGTAGGGGCTGCAAGGCTCAAGATCGACAAGCTTTCCTGGCTGTACCTGATACCGCTTTCGATCATCGGTATAATCGGGGTGCTGCTGCTTTATCTGGATACGCTGGTGTGAGGTGATAAAAGATGGTAACGCATGCATTCTTCGAACTTCTGAAACAATTCTTCTCGGACCCCGCGACCAATCTATTCCCCGTAAAACACGCTCCCAAGAATGTTCACAAGGCGTTGAAGGCGGTGGAGCAGGGTAAGGCTCAACTCTATCCTCCGGTTGAGATACCACCGGGATTCCGGGGTAAGATAGAGTACGACAGGGAAGCCTGTATCGGATGCCAGATGTGCATAAAGGTATGTCCATCGGAAACCATAGAGTTCGTGGCAGATGAGAGGAAGGTATTGTTCCACATGTCCAGGTGCACATTCTGTGCACTGTGTACCGAGATCTGCCCCAAGAACTGTATCAGGATGTCGGATACCTTCCTGATGGCAACTCTTGACAAGAATTCAAAGGAGATGACCGTAACGGATTCCGGCAACTGGACAGCGGAAGGAAAGGAGCCAAAAGAAGATAAGAAGGAAGCTCCCAAGCCCAAAGCTCCTGCAAAGGCATGATGAAATCGTGGAGAGGTCCTCCGAAAGAGGACCTTATTTTTTCCAAAACCGGGTTTCGGATTGAACCAAAACTCATCCTTTCTCATAGCATTTAAGGAGATTGAGTAGATGACTTTTTTTTTTAGAAGATACCTTAAAAATGTAAAAAAGAATGGCTAGTATTTTATAATTTTAGATATTTATGATAAACAGAGGCCAGTGAATGGTTGAGGATCATATCGAACCTTCTGAAATTCGATTGAAGATAGAGAAGAGATCAAGATCAGAAATAAAATTCATTCCGGTTGACATTATTGGAAATTACCTGATAAAGGTTCAAAATCTGATCAACCACTGCGGCGAATACTTATCCGAAAAGCCTTTCAGAGCCAGAGGAAAAACATCAAAAGATGTTATCAAGAGATGCAAGCTTCTCATGAAAGAAGCTGATATTTCAAGCTTTGACCAGCATTTGATTTTGGCGGATACTCAATCGGTCTTGATGGGTAATCAATTGGGAGTGGACTCCATAAGCTTATGCTCCGATCTGTTGAAATCCCTTTTGACAGAGGACCCTTATCAGATATCTGAGACTATTTCCGATTCTGTATCCGAGATTCGTTACAGGAACAGGATCCTGAGAGATATCGAGGGGATGATACCGAGAAGGGATGAGGGTATAAAGGTATTATTTCAGTCAAACGGATTGGAAAATCCGGTAAGACTTCAATATGAAAATAAATCAAGTTTATCCAAAATTATCAGCAAAACAAAAAATGAAAGCATAACCATTATTGGAATACTTTCGGAGATGAGGGTTACCCAAGGGCCTAAAAAGATCGAGATGACTGGGCCGGAAGGAAAGATCAAGATAAAATATTCGAAGGAAAGGAAGTCCGAACTATTGGAATTGATGAAACTCGGTCAACCCGTGGAAATCAGCGGCATAGCAAAGATAAGGGAGGACGAAACCATAGAGGTCCTTGAAAAAATCGACCAGATCCGGAAAGTAAAAACCATTGAAAAGAACAGGATCGTTACTGATGAATATGATCTCATTCTTTCATCCCCATTGAGGTTGAACCTGAACTACAAGGATGATAGTTGGATAATGGACAATTTTGAATTGGGTATCTATTCACAAAGCAAAGATTTTAATGATTGCCTGAAGGAAGCGGAAAATGAGTTCACATTCATAGTGAAGGAATATTCAGAATCGGATGAAGAATCCTTGACGGAGGATGCAAAAGAGCTTAGGGTCCTTTTGGAAGAGATGGTCAAGGAGAATTGATATGGCCACCCGAAAAACAAGAAAAATTCAAGGCTCATTAAATTCAAAGGGGTTTTGTGAATCTTCAACCGATCATTATTGGTATATCCTCTATGTGGGGGGAAAGAAAACCTCGGTTAGGACGAAAATCAGTTTCGGGAAACAGGAATATGGTGATGCACTGTTATCCAGGATGGCCGGACAGTTGAAGGTATCGAAGAAACAGTTGCTTGACCTGATTGATTGTCCCCTGGACTATGAAAACTACTGTGAAATTCTGATCCTGAAAGGTGTTTTAAAGGTATGATCATCCATGCTCCTTTTCCTTTCCACCAAGAATGTTTGATTTTATGAATATTATAGTAATTGTGTAGAAAAGACGAAAAGCAGAAAGAAGTAATATTTGACCAAAGATATTTTAAATCAATAAAAGGATTTACAGTCGATGAAGAGGAGAAACGGTATTATCACCGCTTCAGCGTTGATAATCGTATTGCTGGGATCCTTTGTACACTTGGAAACGGGTACTGGTTTCATATCTTTCCAGACGGAAAATAAGGATCAATATGATACCACCTCAAGAGGTCCTTCCGATTCCTGGTCCATGTTCAAAGGAGATATCCAGAGAACAGGCAGATCTGATGTGGATACAAGTGATAATCCAGGAATGATGAAGTGGACATACTATCCGGAAACAGCCGGTCAAGCCTGGATATGGGCTTCTCCCGTGATTGGTCCTGATGGGACAATTTATTTTGGATCATTTGATCATTATCTATATGCAATATATCCCAATGGAACCTTGAAGTGGAAATTCGAGACATCGAGCTCCATCGAGGATTCTCCAGCAGTAAGCTCGGATAATATCGTGTATCAGGGAGCAATGGATG
>CAYULA010000032.1:0-43752 GCA_964445525.1 uncultured Thermoplasmatales archaeon
ATTGCGATGGTAAAATATGAGAATGTTAAACTTTATTACCCATCAATATCTCTGTACAACGGATTATTCTGTCAAGTTATTTTCGATAAGGGATGCGGAGATCTCCCACAATCTCATAGCCCCATTGAAGGGATCCGGATTAATCTATTCCGGATCTTCTTATGATCAGGAATTCAAGGATAATACCATTTCAGATGCGGATGTCAACGGCATCGGAATTCTGGGACCATTCACAGGAGAATTCAGGGACAATGAACTGGAGGATTGCGGTTTCTACATCAACCCCGATGGAGGAGGGAGTTGGTTATCTATCGATCTGGATGATTCCAACAGTGTAAACGGGAGACCGGTTTTCTTTTCTGCTCATCAGGCCTCGATATCGATCCCGGAGGACCCTGGACAGATACTTATAAAGGAATGCGACAGTGTTCACATCAAGGATCTATCAATAGAGAATACGACGGTTGGTGTACAACTTGTGTACTGCGATACCTACAGGATCGAGAACTGTTCGATAAATGACAATTATATCGGGGTGCAAATAAGGTCCTCATACGATGATTACAGAGGCGGAACGATAAACAGGTCAACCTTCCGTAGGTGTCGTTATGACGGGATATCCGTCATTCAATCCAGGCTCCAGGTAGAGGAATGCACGATATCGGATTGCGGCTATCCATTTGCCAGCAAGGGAAGGTCGGGTTTGTATTCACTGGATGAGGACCTCACTCTGAAAGAAACGTCTTTCATTGGTTGCGGGGTCCTCTTCGATCTTAATTTGAAGGAAGATATTGTGAATGATCTCATGGTGGACAATACTACGGTTAACGGCAGGGACCTCATGGTCTTTGACAGCAGGGAAGAGATCGAGATCAATGATCCTGCGGGCCAGATCTATTTGATAAGATGCCAGGATGTAACGATAAAGGATCAGAATCTTTCGGATTCAACAATAGGAATCTATTCGGTATCCAGCTGGGGGTTGACCATTGAAAATATCACCGCGGATAGATGCCTCTTCGGGATCCGTTTCAAGTGTTTCGAAACCGAAGCGAAGGGTTTTTCAGTTGGGAATTCAACATGCAACACATGTCTGTATGAGGGGATCAGGGTAATCACATTCGATTCAGGTCTTATTGATGATGTAAATTTTTACGGGGTTGAATGCTTAGGAAACGGTGGAGCGGGATTGGATATCAGCAGGGTAAGGAATGGTTTTTTCCTGGAGAATTCCACACTCTCCGGGAACGGGGGAAACGGAATGGATCTGGTTCAATATCAGGGAGGGGGATATGGGGTAAAGATCGCAAACACAAGCGCTGTTGACAATGATAAAAACGGAATGGTCATAACCACCAAAACACAGACGATCATTTACGGAAACCGATTGAAAAGCAATGGAAAACACGGAATGGTTATCAGAGATGCACCTAACAATGGTGTGAAGGTAGTCAAAAACAACATGGACCAAAATGGTCTGAGCGGTTTCTATATGGCAGATTATTACAATGGCTATCTTTTTGATAACAATTCCTTCTCATACAATCATGGTTCAGGAATCTTCCTTCCTGGTGGATCCCACGAAATCACCCACAATGAAATAATCGGAAATGACGAAGATGGGATCCGAATACCTTCAGGCAATAACGAGGTGATGTGGAACAATATCTCCCTGAATGGAGGAAACGGACTTGATTTAAGAGGAGATTGGAATAATATTCACAACAATTCATTTGTGCTCAACTCGGGATACGGCGTCTATATTGACAGATACATCGAGGAAAACACCATATTGGATAATTATCTGATCTCCAACAAAGGACCTCTCGGTCAGGTCCTTGATCTCAAGGGTAACAACTACTGGGATGACGGAAAGAGAGGAAACTTCTGGTCCGGCCACCAATCACCAGATGCGGATGAGAACGGTATTGTTGATGATCCTCTGGTCCTCCCCGGACCGAATGTTCTGGATAGATATCCCCAGGTGATGGTCAACCATCCTCCGGAATTTCTGACCGATCCTTCAACCACCGGCATGTCACATGTCCCATACCTGCAGGAGATCGTTGTCTTCGACAGGAATCCGATAGACAGACTGGAGATCGAGGTATTGACAGGTCCCGAGTTCCTGGATTGGGACGGGCAGAGGAATTTACTGATCGGGACACCGCTGACAAAACATATCGGTTCCCATAACGTAAATCTCTCGGTGAGAGACGGAAAGGGAGGGATCGACCATCTGGAATATACACTGAACATATCCAACAATCCCGTGAGGTTGAAGGAAAATCCCGTCCCGGACCTGATCGAGGGTGAGGAATTGATCCACAAGATACCCAATATCAATCTGGACGATGATCCGTTAACCTGGAGGATCGAGACAACAGCCTCATTTTTATCCATAGGGTCCTCGGACGGGGTCCTCAGGGGAACTCCTGACGATCCGGACCTGGGAAAGAATTGGGTAAGGATCATGGTCGATGACGGCAGGGGAGCCACGGATGAATTGAATTACACATTCGAGGTCATCAATGTCAATGATGCCCCCGATATCATTACCGAGGATGTCACAACCGCATACGAGGATGAGTTGTACTGGGTTGATTACGAATGCTTCGATCCCGACCCGGATGGAGATGAGTTTTCATGGGATATGGAAACAGATGCGGATTTCCTCAAATGCAGCGAGATTACTGGCTCTGTCCATGGTACACCCGAAGAGGAGGACATAGGATCCTATCAGGTTGCGATAACCGTCACCGACATACACGGGGAGAAGGACCGCCATGAATACACACTGGAAGTCTTGAACGTCAACGATGCTCCCAGGATAACCTCTTGGAATCCAAAAGAAGATGTGAAACAAAACCAGCTATACAGTTTCAAATTCAACGGCACAGACAGCGATCCCACAGATGATGAATTGATCTGGTCCATGGAAACCAATGCAACCTTTCTGGCAATTGACAGCGAGACAGGAGTACTGGAAGGAATACCGGGAAATGGAGATGTAGGTGTATGGGAGATCATGATCATCCTTGAAGATGGCAACGGTGGTAACGATTTCTTCTTTTTCAACATCTATGTGGAGGATGTGAATGATCCTCCGGTCATGATAACCGAAATGCTTCCGGATGCAACCGAAGGAGAATTCTATGAAATCACAATACTGGCAGAGGACCCGGACCATCCTCCCGATAACATCCTTTTCGAGATAGAAACCGATTCTAATTTCCTCGATATCGACCCGGAGACCGGTATCCTTACCGGTACACCGGAACAATCCCATGTGGGTGAGGTCTCGGTTAATATCACGATTACCGATGATGGAGGTCTTTCAACCACAATGGAATTCACCTTCAATGTGATAAACGTCAATGATCCTCCCGAAGCGGTTGATACCGAGAAATTGTTTTCCGTTCCCGAAGATAGTATGGATTTCCCTGTTGATCTTATGGACCTTTTCCTTGATCCCGAAGGGGATTTACTTGAATTCGATCATGATCTGGATTCAGATGTTTTAAGGGCCTCCATCCGAGAAAACGGAATCCTGATCCTCAATCCCGAGGAGAACTGGAATGGTGAATTGGAATTCAACATCACGGCATCGGATGGGAAATTCACCACCGAGATCTCAATTTCGATAAGGGTAATCCCGATCAATGATGCACCCTACAATCTGAATGTGGAATACAAGGAAAAATACGGCCCCGATGAAAAACATATCATGACCGCATCCGCCTCCGATCCCGACATGGTATACGGAGATCAGTTGATATTCAACTGGTATGATGAAGGTTCGGTGAAACTGGCTTCCGGCACAGAGGTGGAACTTGTCCTCTCTCCGGGAAAACATACTATCAAGGTTTCAGCGATCGATTCACAGGGGGAGGAGATCAGTTCCACCATCGAGGTTACAGTTGAGGAGGAGGATTCGACAGCCAACCTTCTGGTATTGATCCTTGTTATTGTCATGATCATCGGGATTGTGGCCGTTGTTGCTGTGATTGCTGTAATGAAGATGAGGAAGACAAAATCTCAAGAGGAAAAGCAAAAGGATGATTTCTTCCAGGAATGGCAGCCGCCGTCATCATTCAAACCGGCGCCAGTTCAGAAGTCTGATCCCTCAAAGAATGATATGACCAAAACTCAAGTAAACGTTCCCATCTCGCCCAAACCCGTTAAGGATTCTCCCATACCCTCGAGTTTTGAAACTGAAGATGAACCGGAGATTTCGAATCCCTTATCACAGGGTTCTCATACTCCCGGTTTGCCTCAAACCCACAATGATCCTCCCAATCAATAGAACTCGTCCCAGGTTTCAATCAATCCGTCG
This sequence comes from uncultured Thermoplasmatales archaeon, assembly GCA_964445525.1. Classification (GTDB taxonomy): domain Archaea; phylum Thermoplasmatota; class Penumbrarchaeia; order Penumbrarchaeales; family Penumbrarchaeaceae; genus Penumbrarchaeum. The sequence goes on from CAYULA010000032.1 coordinate 4,337, forward strand.
ACAACAGTGGGTGGAGAAACATCCCCAGTCATCAATATCCAGACAGTTTCCCTTCTGTCGTTCAGATGGTAACCTTTCCTCTCTCCGGCTCTTATCTTTTTCAACAGACCCACCCTTACCATCCGGTTGAGGTGGTATGATAGGGTGGAGGCACTGATATCCAGCTCATTTTTTATCTCCCTGTGTTTGAGGGGGGAGCTCTCCAGAAGAAGGCAGAGGATATCGAGGGGAACTCTCTGCCTTAACAAATTCAGCTTCCTCTTCTGTTCCCTGGTTAGCCTCACCCTATCTCTGAGATCGTCTCCCGGATAGAATCTTCTGTATCCCTCCTCCTTCATGGAGTTGATCATCTCATCGCTTATGAGGGCCCTCAGATGGTATTCGACAAGTGATGTGGAAAGCTCCAGCCTTCTGGCTATCTCCCTCATGTGAAGCCCGGGTTTCTCCCGGACAAGGTCCAGGACCAGCCTCCTTGTCTCAACCTCGAGGTACCCGTCCTCCATCCGGCTACACCTTCATGGTGGTCAGGTACAGCAGTATCAGGGCCAGCGAATCCATCCCGGCCCCGGCAACCAGCAGCCAGTAAAGGGAGAGCAGGTCCATGAACAGGGAAACCGTGAGTATCATTCCCTTCAAGAGAAAGAGAACGAAAACACCTGCAAGGACCAGCATCCTCCTTGATGAACTCCTCTTGTATGCCAGAAGCGATATCAGCAGAAGGGCTCCGGAGAGGATGGTGAATATTGCAAAGAAGACGTTTTCAAGTATCATCTGTGTGCCACCTCGATGATTTTATCAGCCTCCCGGTCGGGGATCCTCAACGTCCCCTCCGCTTCCAGGTAACGGCCACAGCAACAGCTACAAGAACTGAGGTAATAATGAAAACCGGTATGGAACCCTGCAGTATCCTTGCCACATCATCCGTGGTGATGTTGTAAAGGTTCTCATCACCTATCTCGATGAATCCTAGCTTCGGATCATGATGAATGGTGGTGGCCCTGGGATAGGAGAACACAACACCCCTGAAATGCTCCATGTGGCCGTCCCAGACCTCCCATTCCGTTCCGAAGAAGGAGGGATAATCCGAATATCCGACCTCAACCGTCTCTTCGTCGGCTTCAGCTGTTGTGGCCCATGAGAAAAATCCCGAGAAACCCTCGGTGCTGATCCTTATCATAGCCTCGTCGGTGGCAAGGTCCAGTGTTTCGTCGTAGGATACATCCTCCCTGTTGAGGGTGACCTCCTTCGAGGAATCCGTGATTATACCTGTATCCATCAGGAGAGCCAGGTCCGTCCCCTCCTCCTTGAAGGGATAATGATCCATCACCAGGTCCACCTTTAATGATCCTGGAGACAGGTATCCGTTGTCAACATATGAGAAATCATTGACAACAGTGCAGGCCAACCCGAACCTGTTCCTGGAGTCCATCACGCTGAAACGGACCTCGTAGGAGCTCTCATCCTCGTCAACGTAGACCCTCTCCACGATTATATCCTGGTATGTGGGGTGATTGGGTGCCACTCCTTCCCTGGCATCCTCCGGTATGTATTTGTCCAGAAAATCGGGATTGTATATGTTCGCCCTCACGTTGCTGGTTGTTAGGGCGGCATCGGTCGAATCCTTTTCATCATCGGTATTGTCCGTGTCTGTGACCGATGCCGTGGAATTTTCACGCTCGGAAGAACTCAAAGAATTCGTTGTGATTTCGGACCTTGTTGCCGAATCGTAATCGTTTTGGTAATCCTCCAGGTGAAATCCGTATTCGTAGCCCTTGCTGAAACCGGAATCCATTCCCAGAATGTATGCTCTGTAGTAGATGTATACCACTTCATACGGAGGCTTCTCCATATCATCTTCATCCTCGAACTGATCCTTGTACATCTCCCAAGGTATCTGGAACAGTGCATTGATCAGGTAGGGATTCAGGTGCTGGTCCAGCCGGGGTTTCGGATCGAGATCCGATCCCCGGTCCTCCAATCCCTTGTTGAATCCGAGATCGAATCCCGTCTCGAATCCGAAATCATAGCCCTCTGCATACTGGAATTCCTCGAACTGCTCGATTATCTCCTCTACACCCTCTCCGATATCAAGGTCCTCCCAGTCCCTCTCGTTCGATACCAGATCCGAGTTGAAATACGATCCCGAAAGCGGATATTTCGTTACAAGCCTGTCCGAGTAGATATCGAATATGCCGTTTCCATCCAGGTCCTGGTATTCTACAAGACCGAGGAATCTTAAGAGAAGCTCCCTGGATTCCTTCTCGTCGATGTCTGCACCTCCGTACCTCATGGAGATCTCCAGGTCATAATCGGTTGAAAGAGAGAAGTCAAACCAGAGGGATCCGTCCTCGCTTTCCTGTTCCGAGTGAAGGTTGACGAAATCAGGCTCCTTCTCCACGTATATCTTCCTCTCCTTGAGCTTCCTCAATTTTTCGGGAAGCGAGGGCGAGCCGCGAGGTCCATCCTCACGACCTTCGGCGGCGAATGGCAGGGTTGCGGCCAGGACAAGTATCAGGGCCGCTCCGATCGCAGCTGTCTTCCAGTTCATTCTTTCAGCTCCTTAGAGTGGTATCTCGGTGATCATTATAAATCGATTATTGGACGCAAATGGAAAAAATTTGGTGATACGCCGGGATCGAGGTGGCACGGAGGATCCCGGCGTATCGGGGTATGGGTGTGTTCATCTCTTTCCGGCGAATACCAGTATGCCGATCAGCGCGACGGTTCCGAGAACCGCCACAACGGCTCCTATGCCAGCGGCCAAAACCCAGGTCGAGGTAAGTGCCGCTCCCGCATCCTTGGAGGTTGTGTCATCGGAGGGGGTGACCAATCCGATGGTGTCGTCGGTTGATTCCTCCGTCCCCTCTTCTTCCTCTATCTCTTCGGGGTCCTCTTCCTCCTCATATTCGGGATATTCTTCTTCCTCTTCGGGATTTTCCTCCTCCACATCCTTATCAACGGGAGGGACCTGATCCCTTGTGAAAGAGAAAGCTCCGAGATGATATTCGCTGTAGAGATATCCCCAGAGGTTTTCCTCTTCAACAATCCTCTTGTGATAGTCCTGCCAGAGAGGCTGATAGACCTCTCCCTCATTGTTCACGAAGACGGGGATGATGTGTCTTATGAGGGAGCGGGGATCGATATCGGTCCCTTCTTCCTCTTCGTCATCCTCCTCTTCATCGAGCATGTATACGTCGGTTTCGGATTCCTCGTCTTCCTGTATCCATGCCACGGGATACCTCTCGTTGTAGTGGGAGCTCCCCTCGGCAATGAGGGCAACCTGCGTGTCCCTTGCTTTGTATGGATATCCGGCTATGTTTATCCTGATCCCGCCGGCCTGGGGAATAACCGAGCCATCCTCTGCATAGTAGGCCCTGATTCCCATCTGGAAGGTTATCAATTCCTTCAGATCGGTCATCTGGTAGGCAAGGTGGAATCCCTCGGAGGTGAAGGTCTCATCAATAACCTCAAGAGGATTGAGGAGGGGTCTGTTGCACCAGACCGGCTTATTCCGGGAATCGTCGTCCTTCCTTCTGCGGCCATCCTCTTCTTTTTCATCCTCATCCCTATCTCTATCAGGATCCTCTTTTCTGTTCCTTTCGTCTTTTTCAGATCCCTCATCATTCTCATTTCCGTATGCCCTTGTCATGTCATCCTCGTAGAAGATATTCTCTTCAGGGTGCCCATCGATGAGATATGCGTCCCTGTAGCCGTCGTGGATACCGTCATGGATCCCGGCTATGAATCCCTTGACAAAGGATCTGATCCTGGAGGGATCGGCGGAATCGGTGTTCTGATACATATCCAGATGTTCCTCTATCAGTGCCTTGATCCTTTCCCTGATCTCCTCGGGCATGTTCTCGAAGGGATCCTCGGTGTAGGGGATTCCCTCCTCGATCATCATGAGACCCAGCTTCATTCCGATATCATAGCCGATATCGTATCCCTTCTCGTATCCCTTCCCGTAGGCCTCTTTGTTGTATTCGGGCTCCTCGGGTTGTTCCGGTTTTTCCGGTTCCACTATTCCGAGGTGATAGAACCTGCAGGACAGGGGCACGTGGGAGACGACCTTATCCACGAGTGGATCGAATTCGCCGTTGTCATTGAGGTCCCTGAACTCCACAAGGCCGTAGAAATTGGCTTTGACGCCCATCCCGTATGATCCGTACTCGTCGTACCCTCCCATGTCAACGGATAGGGAAGGTCCCTGCTTGGAATGTAGATTTAAATGGAAGTATGATCCGTCCTCTCCGTTGTCTACCTTGTTTATCAGGTATGCATGGTACATTCCCCTGTCATATTCGAAATGGTATCCCTCTCCCGGATAGGGATAGATCGAGGGATCATTGTTCCCCGTTTTGTCCTTGCTCTCCGAATCCTCCTGGGCCACGGCCCAGGCCGCACCTATTGAAAGTGACAGAACAAAAAGGGCTGTCATCCCGATAAGTGCGAATTTCCTGGTTGTTCTCATAGCATCACCATGAACAACCAGCAGGCGGTCAATATAAACCCCTTATTGGACACGCCTTGAAATTTTGGACGATGTTCGAATAAATTCCAATCATTTTTCAATTCAAGTATTGCGAAGCTCGAGTTCCGTTTCAAAAATGTTTTATATCATCCCTTGATAGACCCCCAGAATCCGAGGCGAGGCAGATGGTCAAGAGGGATGAAATCAACAATATCATAGTAACAGGCAAATCCGGAGCAGGCAAGCAGCCCAGGATCGATGTTTTGGTCAACGAATTCGATCTTGAACAGCTTTCAACCGGAAACATCTTCAGGGAGTACGTCGGAGCCTTCGACAAGTCGGGATTCAAGGGGGACCTGGAGAGGTTCTATGATTCCGAAAATGATACCTTCGTTCCCGATGAGGAGATCGAGGCTGCCATCAAGGAGCAGCTTCCGGACGTTGAGGAGGTCAGACCCGTGCTTCTCGGCCTGAAGGCAAAGTACTTCATGAACTCGGGAAAGTTCGTACCCAACAATTCCACCAACGAGCTCTTCACCGAATATTTTTCAAAAAACGATCACAAAGGCTACGTTCTCGACGGATATCCCAGGACCCCCGACCAGGCCGAATACCTGATGGAACTGGTAAAGGAGAAGGGAACCTCTGTTGACATGGTGGTCCTTGTCAATAATTCCGACAAGCTCATCATCGAGAGGACCGTCGGCAGAAGGATATGCCCATCCTGCAAGAAGGTATACCACACAGAGCACAAGCCCTCAAAGGACAATGTTCACTGCGATAACTGCGGAGCGGAACTGATCCAGAGGGACGATGATACCGAGAATAAAATCAAGGTCCGCCTGGCCGAATATTACGACAAGGTCATTCCCACTCTAGATATTCTCGAGAAGGAGGGAATCCCGGTGGTCACTGTTGACGGAAACCTGGAGGAATTCACCGAGGAGAATGTTAAAAGGTCCGTCATGGAAAAGTTGGGTCCCTTACTTGAGTAATGAATCGGTAAGCTCCTTCAGATTGGAATAGACCTTCAAGTCCTCCTGTTTGGGATCCTCCATATCCCCGGAGAGGACCATTGCGACCTGGCATCCTGCTCTCCTTCCGGCGGCCATGTCGGTGTCCACCCGGTCACCTATCATGATGATCTCTTCCGGCTCCAGATCGAGCTCCATGGCGGCCAGTCTCGTTGTGTAGGGGTTGGGTTTTCCCACAACCTCCGCTTTTACACCCGAACAGGTTTCAAGGGCCGAGATTATGGTTCCTGCTCCCGGTAGGACCTTTCCTTCCTCCCACGGGAGGGTCGGATCGCTGTTGGTGGCTATGAAATCGGCTCCGTTCCTGATCGCCCAGAGAGCATCTGCGATCCTGGTATAGGTTAGGGTCCTGTCGAGTCCGGCCACAACACAGTCCATCTCCATGTCCCAGAGGGGCTCCCCCACATCCTTCATCCACACCGATTTTTCCAGGGGTGCTATTCCCCTGCCCTCTCCTGCAGGGACAGCTTCATGACCGATCCTGTCCAGTTCATGCATCAGACCCCTTTCGCCGATTACCAGACATCTGGAAAGACCAAGTTTTTCCTTGATATATCTTGCAGCTCCGTAGGCGGATGTGACAACGGGTGCTTCGGGATAACCGAGACCCTTCAGGGATAGCCTGACCTCGCCTCTGGTCCTTGTGGAGTTGTTTGTAAGGTAGCAGATCGACAATCCGGCATCTATCATATCTGCCACAGCTTCCGGTGATCCGGGAATCGGTTCGCTTCCCCTTTTTAAAACACCATCCAGATCCAGTATGGCCCCCTTCATCGGAATCCTTCCTTGAGAAGGTGGAAGGCTGATCTGATATCTTGAACTATCGCATCGGGATAGCCGGGATCCCCGGGACCCATTCCTTCGGATATCAGAAGTTCGATCTGGGAATTCCCCCTGCCCGTGGAAACAAGAATCCCCTTGCAGCCGGCGGCATGGGCTGCCCGGATATCCTTGAGATGATCCCCGATCATCACCGATCCTGTCAGGTCCAGTCCCATGTCCCTGGCGGCCCGAAGAAGCATACCGGGACCCGGTTTCCTGTCCTGGTGATCGACATCGTATTCGGGGAGTACGGCCTCCGGATAAAACGGAGAGTAATAGGCGAGGTCCCAGGGGTCGGCAGGATGAAGATTGTCGCGGATGTATCTCATGGTCCTTATCAGGTCATTGTGGTCAATGAGCCCCATTCCGATAGCCCCCTGATTGGTTGCAACAACGATCCTGTAACCCATCTCCCTGAATCCTTCCACCGCTTCCGCCGCTCCTTCTATAATTTCGGGTTCTTCCTTGAAATATATTGGATCCCTGTCCTTTATGAGGACACCGTCCCTGTCCAGGAAGATCGCTCTCATACCTCCCGAATGAGGTGCCCTGTGATTTGTTTTGAAAACGTGGGATTCGGGAACCAGCCGGATCTCCCTCATCTTTCTCAATGTATTCAGATCAATCAAGTTCATCCGGGTATCACCGCTGTATGTGGCGAATATTCTCCTGTCTGTTTCGAATCATCCAGGAGGATACGCCCCCCGTCGGGTATGAGAGATAGCAGGTATTCCCGGAGGAAATCCTCGTTTTCCGCCTCGGAAAACATGGAATCCGTGAAAATGCCCGTGGATGAGAAATAGGTTATGGTTCCACCGTTTTCTCCCACATCGAACTCGACGGCTACGGGACCGTAGGCCTGATAGATGTCCTCGTTTCCCTCCTCCAGGTCCATCTCACCGTTTTCGTTCATATCTATTACTGTGAGCTCCTTGGTTGTTGTGAGGACAGGTCGTCCTTCACCTGTAATGATCAGTCCTTTGGGCCTGTCCACAAGAACATCGTGGGGCTGTGTGCCCTGAACGATCGAATACCCTTTTATGAACCTGACATTGTGGACCCAGCCGGGATCGGAATTCGGTCCCTCGGTGAAGAGGGAATCCACAAGGTAGTTCTTTCCCGTATACTCCACTTTTCCGTCCGATTCTCCCTGAAAAAAATTCGAGATCCTGTTCGCCCTGGTACCATCATCGGCAACAATGACCTTTCCTCCCCTTTCCGTGAAATCCCTCATTGAAACGATATCCTCGGATGTCAGGTTCTCCTGCAACCCTATCAGCATGTATACCGTATCAGTGGCATCGGTCCTTTCGTCGAGAGATGTCGGACCATCTATCTCGTTGTAATTGAATACGGTAACCTCTGAGATAGAGGCCTTCATCCTGGTCAGATCTTTCCACGGGCCCTCACCGCCACCTCCGTTCTCGCCGTCATCACCGTTCCCGCCGGGAGGGAAGAGCAGGATAACCGCAACCAGTATGAATATCACAACCACTGCGATCAGCAATACTATCAAACCGGGTCTTGGATTACTCGCTTCGGTCACGATGGTTTAGAAATAAGAGTTTATTTCAACCTTTTGGGGACTTGTGATGGTTCAGTCAATGATATCGCCGATATTGGCATAAAGGTTTCTTCCGCCACCGATATGTATCACCGAGGGAGGGAAATTTGAATCTATTCCGGATTCTGCCAGCTCATCGGATATCCTCACATTCAGGACCCTGCCAACAACCACATGGTGGTCTCCGGCTTCCTTCATCCATTCCAGTTTGCATTCGATGCTGGTGAGGCATTCCTTCACGGATGGAACGGATACCTTCCTGCTCTCCAAAGGAGTCAGACCGGCCTTGTCGAATTCGGAAACAACTCTCGGGAAGGATTTTGCAGTCTCCTTGATCGCCGGAACCAGGTCCTTTCCCGGTATGTTGACAACGAATTCCCCGGTATCCTCGATATTTGAGAAGGTGTCCCTGATTTTTCTTATGGCCACGCCGAGGAGCGGGGGATCCATTGATATGGGCATGTGCCAGGCATAGGGAGCCACGTTGTAGATATCTCCGTATCTGGTCGAGATCAGTATGACGGGCATGGGTGCTGTCGCCTTCAGGTAGTCCTTGGAATCGATTTCCATATCCTTTCACCGGCCTGCGTAAAGGATTTGATCCTGACAAGCCTTTCGGATGGTGGTGGCCGAATGATCAGGGACCTTGTTGTGAAAAACCGAAGCGTGAGGAGATTCAATCAGGAAAGAGAAATCGATGAAAATGAGCTCCTGGACCTGGTGGACCTTGCCAGGTTGTCGGCTTCCGCCGCCAACAGGCAGCCTTTGAAATTCAAATTATCATGGAGACCGGAAACAAACGATATCATTTTTCCAAAGCTTGCCTGGGCGGGTTATCTTGAGGATTGGAAGGGTCCTGAAGAGGGTGAAAAGCCCACAGGTTACATAATCATCCTTGGTGACACGACAATAACTGACAACTACTTTGTGGATCACGGGATCGCGGCCCAATCGATCCTCCTGGGTGCTGTGGAGAATGGTCTGGGCGGATGCATGATTGCGGCCTTCGACCGTGAATCCATGAGAAAGGACCTGGAAATACCCGAACATCTGGAGCCTCTTATGGTGATAGCCCTCGGTGAACCGGGAGAGAAGATAGTATTGGAAGAAGTTATAGAAGATGATATCAGGTATTATCGAGATGAAAATGGAACACATCACGTCCCGAAGAGGCCTCTAAAGGATATTGTAATCGATTGATACCTAAATCATTTAAGAAAGGTATGTTTTGACCCGGTTAGTGAGCCGAAAGTTATCCTCCGGACATGCAGTCAGATCCAGGCTGATAGGTTCATTTACCCTTCTCATTCTACTTACGGTTCTAATTGCAACCCTCGTTCCCGAGGTTTTTTCCGAGTATTACAGGCCTTTTTCCGACGGTGAATGCGAACAATGCCACAGCGGATTCGAACCCTATGTAGCACAGGTGGATTCACCCCGTGAGGTTCCCGAAGACCATGAGTTCGATTTCGGTCTGTTGGTTCAGAACCCATGGGCCCACGAACTGAGGCATCTCAAACTGCAGGTGGATCTATCTCAATCCCCTGGCCTGTCATCTCCTTCCGCAGAGGTCCTCGAAGACTATTCGGATACCGTAACGGAATCCGTTTCTGCGGGATACGAGGGTCACGGGTCCCTGGAGATCAGGGGTGAGGTGAAAGAGGTCAGATTCGAACTGGATTGGCAGGAACCGCTGCTTTACGCAGGCACCATGGAAATGGTCGTGACCGGCCCCCGGGGAACCGAGTGGTCCCTGAATGATAACGACATGATAGTTCTGAGTAGTACGGATGTGGAAAACGAGGGATACGGGATCTGGGATTATACCATTTCCAACACCGGCCTGATCAGAGGTACCACATACACCTTGTCCATCTCGGTTGATTACACCGGAAGGATGGTGATCGTGGAAAAGCAGATCGACAGGATCGAACCGGGAGAATCCGAAACCATATCAGTAAGACTTGATTCTCTTGAAAAGGGCTCTAATTCCGTATCCTATCATTTCGAGGCTACAGCATACAACGACCATGAAAGCGATTCACCAAACAGCGATGTTTACTCGACCCAGGGGGAGGCCAGTGTAGAGGTGGGAGACGAACTGGTTTACGAAAGACCGGAGGAGAAGACAACCGTATCCACCTCCCTGTGGGTCATGGGCCGGATTCTGGGTTTTTTTTCCGTGGCACTGTTTATAATTTCCTTTCTGACCGGAGGTACGATCAAAAAATTGAATCCGTTCCTGAACAGACTGGTTAAAAAGAGGGTTCAATGGCATTGCGTCATTTCCTATGCTGTGGTGATAGCCGTCATTGCCCACTTTGTCGTGCTCTACCTTGGTTACTATTCACATACATACAAGGGTCTGATCTCAGGGGGAATACCACTTTTACTCATGGTGGTTATCGCCGTGACCGGAATAAAGAAGTCCCTTGTAATAAGGAAGTTCGGCCCTCAATTCTGGAGAAGGACCCATCTCTGGATATCACTGGTTGCGCTGATTCTTCTGCTAGTCCACGGAGTGATAGAGGGAACTGATCTGGCATTTCTCAGGTGGTGGTGACCATGTCCCATTCCCTGGATTCCTGGCTTCTCTATGTACACCCACCTCTGGCGGTCATCGGATACATATTGACATTCACACTTCTTTTTGCCATCTCAAGGTACCGGAAAGATGATGGTTACGGATCGATAGTCGGCAAGGTTGGATGGACGGCCTGGACTTTCAATTTCCTGGGATTGGCAACTGGGATGTTATGGGCCCAGATGGCATGGGGAAGGCCGTTCGGATTCGATCCCAAGGAGACATTGACCCTTCTGATCTTTCTCTCTGTTGGATTGAACATGTATCTCTTCCACAGGAGAACCAAGAAGTCGATACTTCTTGTGAACGGGATTGTCAGCTGTATTCTGATCTTCCTCACCATAACGGTACCCCTCCTCATTGACAGCCTTCACGGTTATCCCTAGGCAAATCCCAAATAATAGCCCCTGATATACGAATATCGAGCATATGAGAATATGCATGATAACTTCGGAATATCCCCCCAAATGGGGGGGAGTGGGGGTAGTGGCATATTATCTCTCCACCTGGATGGCAAGGAGGGGGCATGAGGTCCATGTTGTTACCAGGAAGCAGGATATTGGCTACAAATCATCCCATGAAAACATAAAGATCCATCCGGTCAAATGGCTCAAGGCCCCGATGGTTTTCACGCTTTCATTTGGAATAAATGCGATCAAATGGATGGAAAACTCCGGACTGGAATTCGATATTGTACATATTCATTCCAACATGGCACTTTTGCCAAGGAGATACTATGAGAGATCAAAGGTACCGATAGTATCAACGATGCACGGTACCTGGGTAGGGGAGAGGTCCACGATCAGTCTCAAGGATGTATCACCGTCACTTTCGGGCATCAACGACCTGTCCATAATGCTGCTGGGTCCTCTGATGGACCGCTTCGAGGACCATGCAATAATGTACTCCAACGGGGTAATCACGATATCGTACTCCGAATGCAGGGCCCTGGCCAAGAGAGGCGTCAAGAATCTGTATAATAGAAGGATACACCTTCAAAACGGAATAGATGTGGAGGAGTTCTCCCCGGATAACTTCGATCCCGCCCTCAGGAAAAAGTACAGTATCCCGGAAAACAACAGGATGATAGTCAGTGTGGGAAGATGGGCAGCCAGGAAAGGGATAAGGGAGCTTTTGAAAGTTTTCAGAGAAATGAACGAAATCAAAGATGATCTTACATTCATTCTGATAGGCTGGGGGCCTATGGAGAAGGAGATAAGGAGAAAACGGAGAAGTTACGCCCTCGAGAAGAACCTGATTCTGCTGAGATCTCCCGATCATTCCGAGATGCAGAGGATCGTTGCCACGGCGGATCTTGCAATGTTCCACTCCTACTGGGAAGGATACGGACTGACCTTCGGGGAAGCGCTGGCATCCGGAACTCCCTGCGTTCTGACCGATGTGGGGGGAGCCTCCGAGATGTGTGTGGAGGGCACCGGAAAACTGGTGGAAGTGGGCGATGTTGAGGGCCAGGCAGAAGCCGCTCTCGAGCTTCTGGGAAGAGACGATCTCGACGAATGGGGCAAAAGAGGGAGAAAGCACATCGTCGATTACTGCTCCTGGAACGATGTGGCAAGGAAAACAGAGGATTTCTACAGATGGGTTATTGAAGATCCCGAAAACAGAAGGGGATGGAAAGAAGATTTCGAGAGATGCCCTGATTAACGGATATTTAAAAATTCCATCACCCCGATCAGGAGACGGTAGATCCCGGTAACACGGATATCGAGTTCTAGAAGCAAATGGGGGACCCTCTTGTCGGATGCGGGAAATGACGGCGGAAAGTATCACAGGCTGGATGCGGAAGCCGTATTGCATGAAATCGGGTCCGGTAGAGACGGTCTGAGCTCCCAAGAAGCAGAGAAAAGATTGGAGGAATACGGAAAGAACGAAATAATCAAAAAGAAGAGGAATTTTTTCGTGAAACTTGCCCCCCAGATATTCGATTTCGTCATTCTGCTTCTTCTGGGAATAGCCCTTGTTCTTGCGGTTCTGGCATACCTGTTTCCCGACAATGAATCCGTATCCCTTGAGACCTCAGTGGCAATAGTATCTGTCATAATCCTTTCCTGGGGATTGATAATCTTTCAAATGTACTCTGCTGAGAGGTCCCTCGAGGCTCTAAGAAGGGCCGCAGCCGCCAAGGCCAGGGTCAGGAGGGATGGAAAATGGATGCAGATCCCAGCCGTAGAGATAGTACCCGGAGATTTGGTTCTTCTTTCCGAGGGTGACAGGGTTCCCGCCGATTCCAGGATAATCGAGAGTTCAAACCTTGAAGTGGACGAATCCTCCCTTACCGGGGAGTCGGTAAGCCTTCAGAAGAACTCAATGCCCCTTGACCTCGAGGACCCCTCCCTTCATGAAATGCGAAACACGGCTTTCATGACCTCGATCATAACCAGGGGGAACGGAGAAGCGGTGGTTACGGCAACGGGTATGGAGACAGAGCTGGGTAAGATAGCAAGGAATATCGAGGAAGCGAAAGAACCGGAGATCCCCCTCCAGAAGAAGATGAGCCAGCTTGCGAGAACCCTCTCACTTTTCCTCCTCACGCTGATATTTATTCTCACGCTTATCCAGATCGTGAGGTTGTACCTCAAAGGGGACCTTCACACGGATTCGGTCATGGAGCAGCTCGTGAACGCGGTCATACTGAGCGTTGTGGCCGTTCCCTGGAGCTTTCCCATAATCACCACAACAACGATGACTAGGGGAATGATCCATCTTGTGAAGGATAATGCCATAATCAGGAGGATAGCCTCGGTGGAGGGTCTCGGAAGGGTTTCGGTGATATGCTCCGACAAGACCGGAACAATGACTGAAAATGCCATGACGGTAAGGACAATCTATCTGGATGGAAATGAATACAGGATAACGGGATCCGGTTATGATCCGGAGGGCTCAATTTTTTTGAACGGAGAAGAGGTAATTTTGGAAGAAGGAAGCTTCCTGCACCGCCTGATACTATCGGCTTTTTTGAACAACAATGCCAGATTATCATCCGAGAAGGAACAGTGGTCGATCATAGGTGACCCCACGGAAGGGGCTTTAAAAACGCTTGGAGAAAAGGCCGGCCTGGATAAGGATCTGAAGAATTTGGAGAAAATGAGGGAGTTACCTTTCGATTCGGACAGGAAGATGATGTCGTCGATCTTCAGGGAAAAAACCGGATTTGCGGTCTATTCCAAGGGAAGTCTCGAGAGCATACTGGAGAGGTCCGACAGTCTGGTCAAAAATGGGGGGATAGAACCTCTGACCGATGAAATGAGAGCCAAATTGATCCAGGCCAATGCAGGCATCAGCGGTAGAGCCGAGAGGACACTTGCGGTCTCATACAAAAAAATCAGTATGGAAATTTCCGAATTGAAAGGGATTGATGACGGGAAAATCGAGAGCGGTCTGGTCTTCCTCGGAATTGTTGGAATGATCGATCCTCCCAAGAAGGGTGTCCGGGAAGCTGTCAAGAAATGCAGAACCGCAGGTATCAAGGTGGTGATGATAACCGGCGACAGCGGTGAAACCGCATCCGCCATAGCAAGGGATCTCGGAATTCTTGAGGAGGGGGGACGGGTGATAAAAGGAAGCGAGCTCCCGGTGAGCAGGAAGGTCCTGAAAAATGTGAGTGTATTCTGCAGAGTCTCCCCCGGTCAAAAGGTTGATATCGTAAACGAATACAGAAAAATGGGAAAGATCATCGCAATGACCGGAGACGGTATGAATGATGCAGCCGCCCTGAAAAACGCCGATGTGGGTGTGGCGATGGGAAGGAGCGGGGTCGATGTTGCCAAGGAAGCCTCCCAGATCGTTCTTGCGGATGATAATTTCGCCACCCTCGTGACTGCGGTTCACAGGGGAAGACAGATATTCGACAACATTCAAAAGAGCATCACCTATCAGATCTACACCAATCTTTCGGAGGTTGCCATCATGTTCCTGGGATCCCTTCTTTTCCTGGAACAGATGATGAGCGACAAGCACCTCCTTTTCCTCTATTTTTCCACTCATATCTTTCCCGTGGCCGCACTGGTTCTTGACCGAACCACACCGGCGGTGATAAAAGAACCTCCGAGGGATGTCAAGGAAGGCATCATCTCCAGGAGGGTACTCGGCAGACTCGGAGTGATGATCACAACCATGGCGGTGTTTGCCCTTTCAGCCTATTACCTGCTTGATGCGGAGATACTCGATCTTGCCAGGGGAACGGACAAGCTCGAGACCGTACAGACAATGATTCTTACATTCGTGGTCTCTGCCGAGTGCATCAATCTCTTCAACAGCCTCTCCATGAAGGACTCCCTGATAAAACAGGTTAGCGAGAGAAATCTTGTCCTTCCGATACTGATGGCATTGATCCCCATCGGTGCGTTAACCCTGCTGATGTATCACCTTGATTTCGGGGAAAGCGTTGATCTTGTGAAGCTCACTCCCCTGCAGTTCATTGTATCTGTGGCTTCCGGGCTTGTGATAATACCAGTTGTGGAAGCATTCAAGATTCTCACCAGAAGGTCGGAAAGAGGGAGAGAGGGAGATCTTCTTCGGGATACAAGCGACAATAAACGATAATCATTAATAATTACCGATATCTGTTGCGACATGGCCGGGTCCGACGCGGCGGATGCGAATCCTTTCGTTGCAGACCCTGTAGGGAATGCTACAGGTTGGAAGAGGTTTTTCGAAACGAACCTCGACAAAAAGGACAGAACAACAAAGATCTTCCAGTTCTTTTTCCCCTGGGTCCTTTTTCTCATCGTGGCTGTTTTTACCGTTTCAATACTGTCGGTATGGATGGGTTGGGATGTGGGAAAGGAGCTTCTCAATATCTGGATCTTCTACACGCTACCTCCGGCTGGCAAGGAGAGCCTGATACCAAAAGCCGTGGCCAACGATGTCCCGGGAGTGATGGCCGGCCTTTCGGCATCCACCATCGATATATGCGTTTCCCTGTTTCTGATTTGGAATTACGATTGGGTCAAGAAACTCCCTGTTGTGGGTCCGGCATTGGAAAGAACGGAAGCAAAAGGCAGGGAGAAGGTGGCAAAGACCAGATGGTTCGGAAAGGCCACCTTCATCCTGACCACTTTCGTTGTTTTCGTACCTTTCAGCGGCTCGGGTGGGGTGGGGGGTACAGTATTCGGCAGGGTCGTGGGAATGTCGCCGTACAAGGTCCTGCTTGCGGTTGCACTGGGATCCACACTTGGATCGACCGGATTCGCCATCCTCTCGGAGCAGATGACCGATCTTCTGGGAGCGGACAATCCCATCATCTATTTTCTCTCCAATCTGAACATACTCCAGTTCATAGCTGTCCTGGTGGCGATAGGTTTCCTCGTATACACCGTCAGAAATCCCAAAATGGCGGCAATGAAGACAACCAAGGTTGTGTCACAGGCACTGGACATTTCAGAGAAGGCCCTCGATATCGCCGAGGAGCAGAGGAGTAGGGCTGTCAATCTGGCGATGAGGGGAACCAAGGAATCCCTTAAGCTGATGGGAGAGGGAAACAGGGTTCTCTCGGATGTGGGAATGGAGATCGCCACGATGCCGATGGAGCTTCTGGGAGAGGACGGAAGAAGGATAAAGAAGGATGCAAAGGATTTTTCAAGAAGACAGATCGACCGGGCCCACTCCATGGCGGGTGAGGCCATTGACCGCACCATGAACATCGGGGAGAGGGCCACCTCCGATTCCTTTCGACTGGCCACTTCTTTTACGAAAGAGGGAATCAAGGAAACGAAAAAGGGATGGGAAGGAGCCGGAAAGGTCCTTGTCAAAGGAGGGGAGGAGGTCGAAAAGCTCTATCCAAAAAAGAAGAACAACAAAAATGGAACCAATGAGGGTTCCTCCAATGGTATTACGGATTCCTATAACTGAAGCAACCTTTTTATCGGATACGGACTTGTTCGCACCATGTCCTCCTCCAAGATAATGGTGACCGGCGGAGCCGGATTCATAGGATCACATCTGGTGGATGCTCTTCTCGGCGAGGGAGAAGAGGTAGTGGTTTATGATGATCTTTCAAGCGGAAAAAAGGAGTTCCTCTCACACTGTATGGATGACATCCGGTTCCTGGAAAGGGACCTCGTTCATGACAGGGATCTGGTTGAGATTCTGAAGGATGTGGATCATGTCTACCATGTTGCAGCCAATCCAGATGTCAGGGTCGGAGCGGATGATACCTGGATATCAGTGGAGCAGAACATCATTGCCACCTACAACCTTCTGGAGGCAATGAGGAAAGC
Source organism: uncultured Thermoplasmatales archaeon (assembly GCA_964445525.1). GTDB lineage: Archaea > Thermoplasmatota > Penumbrarchaeia > Penumbrarchaeales > Penumbrarchaeaceae > Penumbrarchaeum. Next base: position 21,051 of record CAYULA010000032.1, read on the forward strand.
CAGGCCCGATGATCCCGCTTCGCTCTCTTTTACATCGACCTCCACGGTATACGGCAACGCCGAGGTCCTCCCCACTCCCGAGGATTACGGACCGCTAAAACCCATTTCACAGTACGGGGCCTCCAAGCTGGCCGCGGAAGCTCTCATATCCGCTTTTTCGGACAACTTCGGTATCAAGGCATCGGTGTTCAGGTTCGCAAACGTTGTAGGATCCAGATCAACTCACGGCATTCTCTTCGATTTCTATCACAAGCTCAACAAGGACCCGACCAAGCTGGAGATACTGGGAGACGGCCTTCAGAGGAAATCCTACATCCATGTAACCGACTGCGTCAGGGGTGTGATCCATGCCACAAAGGTTCAGGAATCTCCATTCGAATACTACAATCTTGGAACCAAGGATTATGTCGTGATAAAGGAGATACCCGATATCGTGACCGGGGCCATGGGACTAAAAAATGTTGATTACGTTTTCACCGGAGGTCACAAGGGAGCCGGGTGGAAGGGGGACGTCAAATTCATGTCGCTTGCTGTTGACAAGATCATTGAGACCGGATGGATGTACAAGCTGAATTCACATGAAACCCTTGAAAGGGCAATAAGGGAGATAATAGCCGAAATGGAGTAGTAATTATTAAAAAAACATCCTATCTGGGTTCTAGAAATCTATAAGTAATAAGGTTCCTTTGGAATCGCAGGAGAACTTGATTTGGCCAGAAGAATGAAGTATCGGGGCGGAAAGAAAAAGAAGAGTTTCACTTCCAAAAAGAAGAATCCCGGAGAGAGGCTCCGCAAACCGATGCTCAATCTTGGCAAACTGGATTATTTCAAATACGATCTCAACGAGATAATCGAAAATTCCGATATCGAGGACGACCTAAAACCCTCACTGAAGGCTTCCATAATAGCAAAGGCGAGGCAGAGATCGATCTCGGATGCAAAGGATTACCTGGATGAGATGCTTGAAAAGGAGCAGATATCAGATGAGACCCACGGTAGAATCTGCAAGCTCCTTGACAGGTATACGAGAGTTCGGTAGAAATTCACTACCTTTTTACCAGATATTCCCTCAATATGGAATTATAATGCCTGATGCCTTCTTCTGCTTCCTCAGTATTTCCTGAACGTTTATGGAATAGATATTTCTTGTATTCAGGTTCTATTGCCGAGATATTGATCTCCCTGAGGGCTGCCTCGCTTCTGAGACGTTCAGTCTCTTCAAAAAAGTCAGGCCTTTGACCTCCGTTAACCGATTTTTTCATCCTGCTTCTTCTTCTAATGATGATGAAAACAAGGATACAGGCGACCCCAATTATCAAGAGAGGGATGATAATGATCGGTAATATAACACCGGGAAAACCTTCATCTTCTTTCTCCTCCTTCAGCATGATAACCGGATCAGGTTTGTTCAGTACCCCGGATTCCAGTTGCAACTCCATGGTGGTGTCAAGATATCCTTTCTTGGTTACCAGTATTGATTGATACCCTCCTTTGGTAGTGAATTCCACAACACCATTGAGGTCTGATAGATGAACCTCCCCATCCCCGAGAGACACCAGAGCTTCAGGGACTGGATTGCCATTTTTATCGAGTACATTCAATCTCACCCTACAGGTAAAATCGGTGGAGAAGGTCCATGTTCCGTCGCATATCTCGTTACCTGCCATGTCCCAGCCCACAACGGATATGCTGTAGGTTTTTCCGTATTCAAGTTCCTTTTCGCAGGTGATGACCTCCCCTTTCCTTGAGTAGTTCAATTCCCTTCCGTACAGAAAGACCATCAGGTTATCCCAGTTTAATTCCTCAGAAAGGTTGATAACTATTCTGGATTCCACGGGCACATTTAATCCCACGGGTTCAAAGGAAATCAATGTCGGGCAGACCAGATCGACAAAGAACCTCACGGTATGCGTATTCATATTACTTGCAAGATCCTCGGCTTTGATCTCGATCAGATAAGAACCATGTTCAAGGTTATCTATCGATATCTCGGATGCGTTAGAATCTGATGCGTACGTATCTCCATTCAGATAAATGCTGGATGTGACCTTCCCCGATCCAATATCGGAGGTTTCCCATCTTATCACAACATTTCTTTTATTGAGGAAGGTTCCGTTCAAGGGCTCGACGATAACCAGCAAGGGTTTAACGTAATCTATGGAGAATCCAACACCCTCAACCAGGAAATTTCCCGCAAGGTCGGTTGCCCTCACATTGAACCAATGTTGTCCCATTTCTAGTCCGGTCAGAGTGACATACTCCCTCTTGCCAACAGGGATCCAGGTTCCATTGTCCAGTCTTATTTCATATTCTTCAATACCTGAGGTGGGATCGGATCCTCTCCAGGTCAGGTTCACATCCGGACCTTTGAGAAATCCATAAGGTAGGGGATTGATGATCTCAACGGTAGGGAAATCCACATCCACCGTGAAATTCACCACTCCTGTCCGAATGTTACCGATCCTGTCTATCAGTTTAACCTTCAGAATATGGATTCCTTCCATCACCGTGGAAAAAGTGAAGGATGAGCATGATGGATCAAGTCCCACCCATTGTAAATCATCCAGTTTGATGCTCAACGACCCTATCCCACTGGTATCGTCGGAGCAATTCCACCTGGCATCGAAATGGAAATCTTTTAGAAATGAGCCTTCCCTTGGATGGAGTATCTCTATCCACGGAGGTATTCCGTCGGGGGCTCCTCTCCAGGGTCCTGATTTTGCCCCGTCTCCGAACCTGGTTACTGCTGTTAAATTGTACCAGTAGACCTCTTCGTTATCCACTTCGGTATCATTGAAGACCCTTGCCTCGGGTGGAAGATCCGCAATGAGCAATGGCGATCCCGTTCCGTTTTTTCTGTATATCCTGTAGCCCAGGATTCCCTTGTCAATATTGTAGGTGGGTTTCTTCCATGAAATATGCACGAATCCGTTTCCCGACCTCACATCCGTTTCTTCCGGAGGGGAGACATGGCCAAAGGGAAGATCTGTTTGAGGACAGTTATCGCTGCAGTTTTCTGAAACAGGATAGGGTGTATCTACCACACCGTCCCCGTTGTGATCAGGTTCGTTATGATCGCTCCAGTAATTTCCATATCCTTCCTTGTGTGTCCATGAATTCAATCCCCCCTCATCCTTCACCTGTGGTCTTTCCAGATCCAGTGTATCATTTACACCGTTGTTTGAGCTGAAGATGTTGTTGAAAATAATGTTATCATGGCTTTCATTTCCAAGGTGAACAGCATATCCTACAGATAGGTGAAAGACGTTCATGTGGATTAGGGAAAACCTGATAATCGATTTTCCGTGGAGACTTTCCTGACACTCGAGGAATCCATTTTCGAACAACCTGATGTTGATGGTTTTCAAAAAGATCACCCCGGTATTGCAGCGAATGAATAGGTTGGAAGATACCGAGGAATTTATGGAATTGATCATGGATACACCCTCAAGGGAGATGTTTTCGAAAGTGTTTCCCAGTATCTTGTTGCCTATTGCTCTGGTCATCCTGATTGCGTATCCTCCCATATCCATGAAGGTATTGTCCTGAATGAAAATTGCTCGATTGTAATCGATCATGTATGAATCGTCTGATCTGATTCCATTTTCACTTTCCATGAAGATGCAGTTTTCGATGAGAACGGACTCACAATTCCACAAAGGAATTGCAACGTCAATTGCTCCCGAAATTGTCAAATTTTTGATCTTCACATGCTTGCAATAGGATAGCTGAATCGGAGCATGGGTATCGGTGGAGTTGTAACCTATCAGGTCGAAATGGGTACATTCCTCGAATATGACCTGTCCGCCGGATTCGGGAATCTCATCACTTTCCGGGTTTTCGCAAGAAAAGAAATGTATCGATTCTCCGTCCAGTGTGTTGTTGGTTGATACATTATTCGGACTTCTATGCATGGTCCTCTTTACAAGGAATCCGGTTTCATACATTCTGTTGGAGAAGAAGAGATTATCATAGGAATTGACAAGGTTGATACCGGCCCTTCCGTTTCCATTCAGGGTATTGTAGCCAAACTCGGAATTCCGGCAGTTTTGCAGATGGATACCGTTTCCCCTGCATGAGGTGATCTCGTTTTCCCTTACTGCAAGGTTTGATACATTTTCCAGATGTATACCGTCGTATTGACTTGATGTTACCCTGTTGGAGTATATCTGGACTTTCGTGCATTCATAATGAATGAAGATCCCGTGTGCGCAACCCGAAAAATCATTATTTTCGATACTCACATTATATGTTGATTTCTCAATTCTCATGCCATGACTGAAATTGGAGAATTTGTTCTTTTCAATAATCACATTCCTGCATGAATCCAGTAGGATACCACCCGTGGGATCGGGACCGGATCCATTATCTGAATTCTGGAATGTGCAGTCGACTATTAGGACATGGCTATAGGTATTTTTCATAATCAGGCAAAAGCTTGTCTGTGATCGGGTGAGATCTAGGAATTCGATGATATATGGATTATCATGAGAACCATTTCCGTTCCAGCCCATTGTTTTAGATATATTCTCCAATTCTTCCTCCCCATCGATGGAGATTGATGACGATGCTCTGAGTATTCCATCTTCAGGCACAGCATCGGTTGTATCGATCCAGAAAATGGAAGCTGTGATAAGGACTCCGATGAAAAAATACGAGCATCCGCTTGTTGGATTCATGGAAAGGGGCCCCCTCTTTCCCGGGACCTCAATTGATCTAATGTACAACGATAAAAACTTTATTGCCACATGAAAGAAAATCACCTTCCCTCTTTCTTGAACTTGTAGTAGCCCTTTATCCCCTTCTTGATGTTCTTCCATTTCTTCTTCTTCATTGCCTCCGAACCGATGTCGGATTTGATTGAAAGTACCTCTAGTTCCCTTCTCAATTTCTGGTAGCTGTGGTATCTGTTTTCATCAAGCTCCCTGTTTTCCAGGGCCATTCTCACGGCACAGCCCGGTTCTGATTCATGCCTGCAGTCCCTGAATCTGCAGTTCAGGGAAAGCTCTGCGATCTCCGGGAAAGCGGAATCCAAAGAAGTTGTGTCCCCCCACAGCTGCAGCTCCCTCATCCCCGGATTATCTATTATGAGTCCTCCCCCGGGAAGCATGAACAGCTCCCTGGAGGTTGTCACATGCCTCCCTTTGCTGTCATCTTCCCTAACCTCTCCGGTCCTTTGGACCAGGTTGCCGATCAATGAATTTATCAGGGTTGATTTTCCGGCACCGGAGGATCCTACAAGAGATATGGTCCTGCCCTTTTGGATAAGATCCTCAACAGCATCCAGACCCTTTTTCCCGAGAGCGGAGATCTTAATGAGAGGGACCTCCCCGCAGATCTCCTCTGCTTCCAATACTCTTTTATCATCTTCATTTACCAGATCCGATTTGTTCAGAAGGACCGCGGGAGAAGCTCCGGAACCCGAGATCATTGTCATGTACCTCTCGAGCCTTCTGAGGTTGAAATCGTCATCAAGACCCATAACAACGAAGATCAGGTCCACATTGGCAGCTATCAACTGCTCCTCCAGCTCCTTGCCGGGGACCTTTCTCGAGATCTTCGAGGTTCTTTCAAGGACCAGAAAAACCATGTTACCGGTTTCCAGCGGTTTGTAGAGGACCCAGTCGCCGATTCCCGGGAGCTCCGAAGCAGAGACCGATTTCTGTTTGAGCCTTCCAGAAACCCTGGCTTCAATCTCCCCCTCCTCGGTCAACAGACCGAGGATTCCAGGTCCTGTCCTTGCCACCCTTCCGGGAAATACACCCTCCAATTCAAGAGAGTCCATCTGTTCTTGAAAGAAGTCCTTCCATCCCAGGTCCTTGAGGTCCATTTGGTTCATCTCCTGAAATATGAATGCCATTAAATAAATAACATCAGCGGAGAGGACAATACCTTAGAAGGAATCCAGTTCCTTGAACCTCAGTTCCGGGTAATCGACCTCCTCCAGAATGAAGGGCAGATTGGAATCCTCGTTCTTCCCCGAAAGGGCCCTGGATACGGGATAAGCTTCGAGATCATCACCCGGATATGGTTTCAGCAACTCCTTGAGGTCCTCGATAGATGATTCAACATCGATCCAGATAGATTCCTCATCCTTCGATAATACAACCGGCATTCTTTTTTTCGTATTGTGTATCCTTGCCATCAGTTCGTTGGCATCGGTTGTAACTATGGAAAACGTTCTGACTTTCCTTCCCGGGCCCTCCTCCCAGTCCTCGTATATTCCCGTGAGGGAGAACATTCGACCGTCAATCATCCTGATATGATACGGGAATTTCTTACCGTTGACCTCCCTGAACTCGAAGAAACCGGTTACCGGGATCAAGCATCTGTTCTCCCTGACAGCCGATCTGAAGGAGGGTTTCTCGAATACCGTTTCCGACCTGGCATTGAAAGTCTTCAATCGTATGCTGTTTGCACCTTTGAGGTCCTTCGTCCATCTCGGTATGAGGCCCCATACGGCATGGTGAATCTTTTCAGGATTCCCGGAACAGATTATGGGATGCTTTGGAAGAGAGAAAGCGGAAGAATGATAGACCGGTTCGAAACCCTCATCCCTGTCGAATACGGCATCGAACCTGTCGGAAACATCTTCTCCCGGTTTTACAAGGGAGATGTTGAAGCACATCGCATCGGGTAGCTATCAATGATCTTATGAAGATGGCCCCGAAACATCGGTCGCTGAGTGATAATCTGAACAAAAGCTTAAAGATGATAATCCAAGCTATTTTCTCCGGTGTGATCCATGAACGATGGAGAGGAGGGCCCCATAACCCTTAAGCTCGTATCGATCTCTGAAAAGAAGGATTTTCTGGCCATGTACATGTCCCACAGAATGGAGATAATGTCTCTTGGTATAGAGCACGGAGACCAGGGGAGGGACGATCAGCTGTCCAGGTTCTGGAATGACCCCGACACCAATTATCTCATCTGGATCCACAGGGATGGCAAAATTATCGGCTTTGCAGCGGTATCTGTTTTGGAGCACAACAAGGGCAAACTGCTTGATCTGGGGATTTTCCGGGATCACAGAGATAAGGGACTGGGTAAAAGAGCCGTTGAAGAGATAATGAGATTTTCCAATTACAGAGGTCTGAAAAGACTCGAGATCGAATTCAACAAGGCCCCGGAAAAAACCCTAAAATTCTTCGAGGAAACCGGATTCGAAAGGGACGGTATGAAGCTCACCAAGGACCTATCGTGAGGTCATTTCTTCCCTGCAAGTAACTGTATCCTTGCAAGCAATGCTTCTATCTGTATCCTCTCATCGGCACCTTCCACAAGTCTGAAGTCAGCCTCGCCTATGGCATCCAAGACCAGGACCCTGAGGTCATCATCCATTGGTATATTGAAGAGCTCCCTGTGCATCTGACCCAGGATATCCTCTCCGGCAAGACCTCCCCTTGTGATCAGATCTTCCAGTCTCTCCCTCGCTTCACCGAACTTTCCCTTCAGAGGGAGCTTTATCAGTTCGGAGATGGTTTCGGGTCTTGCCAGGGCTGAGCTGGTGAAAAGGGTGTCGGGATCTATCTTCTCTGAAAAGGATGCTGCCACCTGGAGTATATTCACCGCCTTCCTCATGTCGCCCTGGGAAATATAGAGAAGGGACTCGAATCCGCTCTCGGTGATCTCGATGTTCTCATTTTCCTCTATCCTCTTGAGATAATCCTTGATATCCTCCGGTTTCAGGGGTCCGAACCGCATCACGGAGCATCTGGATTGTATGGGAGGTATTATTCTGGAGGAATAATTGCATGAGAGTATGAACCTGCAGGTGGCGGAGTACTTCTCCATTGTCCTTCTCAAAGCCGCCTGGGCATCGGATGTGAGTGAGTCAGCCTCATCCAGGAAGATAACCTTGAATTCGGCTCCTCCGAGCGGCGCCGCCCTGGCAAATGATTTTATCTTGGTCCGAACGATCTGGATCCCCCTCTCGTCGGAGGCATTGAGTTCCTGGAAATTGTCCCTCCACTTATCCTCGCCGAAGAGCTCCTTGGCGAGGGCCAGTGCGGAGGTGGTCTTGCCAGTTCCCGCAGGTCCGGAAAAGAGGAAATGGGGAATGTTCCCGCTTCTGACGATTGCAATCAGTCTCTTTACGATCTCTTTTTGACCGACCAGGTCATCCAGTTTTTTCGGTCTGTATTTCTCTGTCCAGATTTCCTGCATGACCTACCCTCCTCATTCGATACTGTCCACCTTGTTCCTCCTGCGGATGTATTTCTCATCCATCAGGGGTTCGTTGTTCAAAAAAGAGGTTGTGATGTCCCATGCAAGTTCCGATCCGACGACCCTGCCACCCAGGCATAAGATGTTGGCATCATTGTGAAGTCTGGCCATCTTTGACATGTAGGAATTGGTGCAAAGTGCGGCAATTATCCCGTCAATCCTGGAGGCGGCATTGCACATTCCTATGCCGGTTCCGCAGATGAGAATACCGGTCTGCGCCTTTCCAGAGACTATATCGGAAGCCACAAGTGAGGCAATGTCCGGATAGTCCACGGATTCGGGGGAACTGCATCCCCTGTCAAAGACCTTGTGATCCAGATCCTTGAGGCGTCTGGAAAGCTCCTGTTTCAATTCAAACCCGCCGTGATCGGAACCTATGCTTATGATCAATCAAAAGACCTCCAACGAGGTCACCTTAGGTTCCCAAAATATTTTAATTACACTGAGGCGGGATGGCCGAAAGTGGAAAAATATTGAAGGCGTTCAATATATCATCAGTTTTGTATCACGTTCCAGACCTCTTCTTCCTCGCCGTCCTGGTGACCGGAAAGCTCCAAAAGCGCCTTGAGCTTTCCGTTCTCGAAAGTGAGATAGGCCGATTTGAGATTTGATTGGTACAAAGAGACCCTCTTTCCCCGGGGTGTGAGGATCTTTTCTGTGATGTGCAGAAGTCCCATCTTCTCGAGCTCCCTGATTCTCCTGTAGCAGGCCGCGATCGGGATGTTGAATTTCACCGAGAGATAGTTGGCCGATCTGGGCATCTTGAATGTTGCGGTAAGGATCTTTACCGTGTACTCATCGCTCAGCAGTTTTGTTACGGCCAGGGGGTTCATATTCTACACACACCTTCCTATTTCAAACTGGTTTCAAGACCAATAAAAAAGGACATTTCGTCCTTCTTTCCGGGATGTATATGTCTATTCATAGGGAGCTTACTTAACCCTTTCCCCATCATTATCATGATTGTCCATCGATGGACCAAAGACCACAATCAATTATCGGAAATGATAGGCGAATGGCCCATGTTAAACTGATATAAATAACAGGAAATTTACTTAAAGTTCCGGTTTCTGGTACCCTCATGAGGAGCCGGAGGAAATCGAGGGTCGGTGTTGTAATGGTTACCCTCTCCTCGATATTTCTTGTGATCACCGTTGTTGTAATGATCTCCGGATTCAGATACGAGGACCAGGTGAGATACAGGGAGGATGATTTCGAGATAGGATCCGAAAGGATGGAAATTGCTGTTCACAATGAATTGGTCGGCATCATTCAATACTCCATCGATTCCGAGGATACAATGAGAATCAGCATGGATGTAACAGCTCCTTCCGGGTCTTCCATCCATGAAAATTACGGCAGGGTCCCTCTCACGGGACAGGCCACCATGGATGCCAGGGGGGAACATATAATCATAATCGATCTGGAAACCTCAGGTGCGGATCTCAATGATCTGAAGATCGAGATCAGGACCACCACTGGATCCGTATTGATCACCTGCTGCGGTGTTATTACAACAGGAACCCTCGCATTCTTTCTGCTGGTTTTCGGAGCTGTGATGACATTTATAGGTGCGAAGGAGGAAAGAAGATGAGGGGCTACCCGATCTTCCTTCTCATCGCAATACTGGCTGTTTTCATACCCTTTTTATCCGCCGGAGTTTGGTTCTATCTTTACAACATACTACTCCCCGGTTTTTCAAAAGTAGTGAAAAAAATGCTTTTCATAAATAATAAAGAAGCCTGGAAGAGGAATGTGGCGGTCTCCTTCGCACAGTTGATGTTCCATCTTTCGCTCATGATAACCATACCCGCTTCGATCCTCCTGGAGTTTCTGGTTCTTCTGCCTCTGGTTCTGGCAATTGGCATTGAAAGCGGTGTGACACAGACACTGACCGTGGCATCCGCAGGACCCATCGAGGAGATCATGAAGCTCGTTTCTGCCATAGCGATCTACTTCATTATTTTCCATACACACGGCAGATTGAGACAGGGATACGACAAGGTGAAGGTGGGAATTGTTGCGGGAATATTTGCAGGGGCCGTTTTCGGATTGGTGGAATCCATCGGGTACCTGACAATAGCAGTCGAGGAATTGATACTCAACGGTGCCACACTCCAATACATGGATGCATTTGTGTGGAGGGTTATTCTGGGGGTGGCGATCCACGCTTCATTCACCGGGCTCGCCTCGGGCGGGATAGGTCGAAAGGGGTGGTCCTGGAAGGTCAAGATAACTGCAGTCTTGCTTCTGCTTGCCATATTTTTTCACACGTTCAACAACGCCATTCAGGGATATGTATTTCTGATTCTGGAAATGAACGATGCCACCGCATACCTGATCGTTGATGTGATTCAGGGTATCCTCGCTGTTGCGAACCTGGCCCTTCTATCGCTCGTCTGGAGGGGAATCATATTCAAAAAGGGGGAAGATTCTGATTACCAATCCGGGATGTACAGGTCACAAATGATATATTCTCCCCGGGGGAATTGAGTCTAAAATCAGGGGTATTATCATGATTGAAACCTCAAAGGGATTGACAATGGTCATCCTGGTAATTTTGACTGCAGCTACATTTTTACCGTTGGTTGATTTATCACAAGCGGAAAGAATTGAAGGCTCCGTGGAACTTATATTCGAGGTTCCGGACCCGGAAATTATTTCGGAGGAGGGAAAGGTAATGCCGATTGTAGACGGATGGGGCTCTTCATCCGTTGCAGGGGAACCGGTACTTCCGGAGAGGACCTTTTATCTTCCGTTCGGGGATTCCGTTCCTGAATTGAGATCAGTGGAAGTGGATGGTGCCAATACCATGAGGATCGAAGGGGAATTGTTTACCGTCCCCTATCCCGCTGTATATGATCATATTGCATATGATACGGATAATACGGTCATAGACACATTGAAAGTATCAGGTATAATTGATGTGAAGGGAAGCAACTATCTTATGATCAGACTTTCACCCTATCTTATCGAAAATGGTTTTCTGAGTTACCCTGATAGGATCCTTGTCTCACTCGATACGGGATATCAAACCACTGTATCGTCTGTGGTCGTTGACAACGATCTTCCCGATCCCACGGTAGAGGCTGTGGATGGGTCGGTGCCTTTATGGGAAAATGCGGTCCTGCCGTCCATTGAAGTATCTCCCGGGGCCGTCTATTACAATCAAAAACCTCCCGTGGAGTGCTTGATAATTACTTCCTCGACCCTGAATTCCTCCCTCCAGTCCCTTGCCGACTGGAAGACAAGAAGAGGAGTTTACACGGAGGTTATGGAAACCTCGTATATCTATTCCAACTGGAACGGAGTCGATAATCAGGAGAAGATCAGGAACTGCATAAAGGATCATTACGTCAATGAGAGCCTCGAGTGGGTGATACTAGGCGGAGATCATTCCGTTGTTCCTTCCAGGATGGCTTACGTTCCCGACGGATACGGCGATTCGGGTTCGGATGGTTCCACTGTCCCCGCCGATGCCTATTATGGAGATATTTCAGGCTCGGGCCACACTCCCTACGATTGGGATGGAGACAATGACGGTAATTTCGGCGAGTACTCAGTTGATGGTATAGACCTCTCGCTTGAGGTATATGTTGGAAGGCTTTCTGCGACCTCCACATCCGCTATGTCGTCCCTTGTGAGCGATATCCTGAACTACGAGAAGAATCCACCTTCCGGAGGATGGTACAACAGGTCCGTGCTTGCGGGAGCCTATTCCAATTACGTTACCATCACCTCCTCCGCTACCGATGAGGCAAAGCTGAAAGAGGCTATCAGAAAGGATTACATGGATAATGGAAATTACAATAACTACACACTATACGAAGGGTCCGGCATAGCCCCTTCCTCTTATCCCAAGAATGCATCGCTTACAACGAGCAATCTTGTTAGCGCTATCTCTTCGGGAGCATTCATGGTAAACCTTGCAGGGCATGGGAGCAATACGGGCATTTTCAGAAGGATATGGTCATCCGATTCCAACAATGACGGATACTGCGACAGCGGAGAATACTACGACACTTCCTATTTTACAACATCCGCCAATCCGTCAAACAGCGGAAAGAAACCGCTTTTCTACAACGACGCCTGCAACAACGGAAATTTCGATTCCACATGGTGTCTTACAGAAGATATTCTGAGAGATGTCGGTATAGGAGCTGTTGGTTCGGCAAGGGTTTCCTGGTACGCTGTAGGATGGTCGAAAGGATCTGACGGAGGCTGGTACAATCAGGGTCACGATTACAGATTCTGGGAGCAGTTCTTCAACGGTGCCTATCAACCCGGAAAGGCCCTTGCTCTGTCCCATTCCGATTATATCAGCGACAAGGGAGCTCATGATAAGTATTCCTGGAAGAATTTGCTTCAGTACAATCTCATGGGGGATCCCGAGATACCCATCTGGAACCAGACACCAGGCAACTTCAATGTGACATATTCGGATCCGATCCCCACTCCCGGTAATTATCAATTCACCGTCAAGGATGCCTCGGGAAATCCTGTTCAGGGAGCTGTGGTTTGTTTAACCAATGGAACCACATTCTATGGCGAGGCGACAACCGATTCCCAGGGAAAGGCCACCTTGAATATGCCTTCTCTGACCATGCAGATGAACCTTACAGTTACCAAGAGGAATTACAAGCCATTTGAGAAGACGGTGAATGTCGGTAAGGATAACCAGCCTCCCCAGATGGGCATGGTGGCCATGGGTGGCGAATGGTCCACCGGAGATGATTTCAACGTTACCGCCTACGTAACCGATAATGTTGGAGTGACAAATGTCACCATGAGATTCGGATGGGGAAGTTCGGTTCCATCCAGCCCATTCAATTATTCCATGATAAACAACGGACCTTCCTGGTTCCTTCACGGAACCCATCCCTCCGATTCACTGGATCCATTTTGGTTCTCGGTAGGAGCGGCGGATGCGGTGGGCCAGTGGAACCATACCGGATGGACAAGGAAGAATATCACGGACAACGACAAACCCAGATTCATAATGGACAATACTTCTTTCACCGTTACCACCGGGGACCCGCTTTTGATGGGGTGTGAATTATCCGACAACATCCAGACATCCGATGTTTACCTGGAATACACCTACGACGATTCCACCTGGCATTCAATATTGATGAACGGCTCGGGGACCGAGAGGGATTTCTTACTGAACATACCGGATGATGATGACGGTTTTGTCAGGTATCATTTCAATCTTACCGATACTTCGGGAAATTTCAATGTCACCGGCAACTTCTACAGGGATATACTTGACAATGACCGACCCGTATTCCTCGAGGATCTTACAGAGCTTCCTCCAACTACGGGGAATACAACGCAATTCCATATCAGGGCAGTTGATAATATCGACCTCTTCCAGGTAAGGCTTGTCTACAGGGAGGAGGGACAGCCCGAGAGGAATTACTCGATGTCAACAACCGATGGAGAAAATTACACCTATTCCATCGATATGCCGTCGGACAGGGTTTCCTCTGTCAGCTACCATTTCTACCTGGTAGACACAGCGGGTAACCAGATCCTGACCGATGATGTGGATTCCCGGATATCCGACGATGACATGCCCTCCATCACGAGTATGACGCTTCCGTCGCAGATGACAACCGGTGACAGGCACCTGTTCGTGATATCCGCAACGGACAATATTATCGTACACTCCGTAAATGCAAGGATAATCCTTCCCGGCGGAGAAATTATTTCGGAAAACGGTACACTGAATCCATCCAATGGAAAATGGGAGATCGATCCGGAGATGCCAGCATCGGTTGTTGGAAACGCCTCCGTGATGATAACGATAATTGATGTTGCCGGTAATTCGTATTCAACCGATCCCGTGATTATTCCTGTTGTGGATAATGACAGACCCTCGTTGATATCGGATCTCAGTCCGTCCCAGGTAAATTGCCTTGATGAATTCAGGTACGAGGTCCAGGTTTTCGATAACATCGGCATTAATGAGGTAAGGCTCTTCAGGAGCGGCCAATCATCCTTTGATCTGATGACTCGGCAGTCAAGGTCGTATTCGTTCTACTTTGATTCCACGGCTCCCGGTGAAACAGATCCGATATCCTATCATCTCGAGATAGAGGACCTCTCCGGGAACGTATTCGAATCGGAAGAGGTTTTCATCACGGTTGTTGACGATCTGGCACCTGAGATGTCCTTGTCCGGTTTCCTGCCGGTCAACCTTTCGGGAGAACTTCTCAATGAGGTTACAACCGGCGAGGATTTCACCCTGGTTGCCGCCGTGGAGGAGAATGATAAACTGGAACTGGTAATGGTGGAGATAAGGTTCCCGGGAAATGATTCGATAATTCAATTGGACATGAGCCCGGACACACTGAAGCTCACCCCCAGGGATCCTTTCAACTTTTCGGTCGATGTCCCGATGCCGGATGATGTCAAGGGGATCGTGGAATACAGGATCGTAGTTACGGATGAATCGGGCAACAATCTCACAACTGAGTGGTTCGAGATCCTTTTGCTGGATAATGACATGCCGGAGCTCTACCTTGACCGGGGAGATCTCGAGATCGGAACGGGACAGATGAAGGATTATGTCTTTGTTGCAACCGACAATGTCGGAATCGAGCAATCCGATGCATGGATCCCCGATCATCCCGATGCCCTTCTGAATTACCACGTATCGGTTGGGTACATGATTGTTGAAGTCTTGATGGATGATAACTTTCCCTCCTCCAAACCGGTCCTTCACGTCAGAGTTTCCGACGGTAACAACTCCGTTGAATCAACGGTCGTCCTTACGTTGCTGGATTTGACTCCTCCCGAGCTCACATTCGTGGAGAGGCCGGAAGATATTGTCCTGGGAGAGACCTATGATCTCAGGGTAACCATAACCGATAACGTGGGCTGGTCCGATCCTCAGGCCCGATGGTTCAAGGTCACAACGGATATGACGATTGAAAGACAGGAGATCACTCTCGATCCCATCGTGGGTCTGGGGGTGGAGGGGGTGATTGAAGCTCCGGGAACAGGGAGATGGGTCCTGAACTTCTCCGTTGTGGATGACAACGGAAACATGGCGGACAGGGAATTCGTCTATGAAATTGCTGATGAGGAGGAACCCGTTGCGGATCTCAAAGTGAACGTATCCACGGTGGAGTCGGGGCAGGTCATGGATCTCGATGCCAGTGGTACAACGGATGATTCAACCATAGTGGAGTACAAGTGGACCATCACCAAGCCCGACGGGTCCAAGGATGTGCATACCGGAGAATTTTTCCAGTATGAACCTGAGGAAGCAGGCGAATACACCGTGGAGCTCGAGGTCGTGGACGAATTCGGCAACAGGGCAAGAGCTTCCACCACGATCTCGGTGACTCCAATAGAGGATGAAGAAGATGACAATCCCTTTGACGGAATGATAATCTACTTTGTGATCGTGGGATCTGTCCTTCTCCTGTTGATAGTGCTTGTCGCGGTGTTTCTGGCTATAAGGAAAGGAAAGGGAAAGGAAGAGGAGTATTCCTTCGACGAGGAGGATATGGAAGAAGCGGAGACCTGGGACGTTTAAGCGGTCCTCTCCGTTCTCTTTTTCTCCTTTCCTCTGATCCGTTTGAGGAATCCCTTTTCTATGGCTGTCTCGAAGCGGTCCTTCTCGCTGTCCGCGATCAGGACCCTGTCTCCCGATCTGTATTTCTTTCTGTTTTTCCAGTCGGTGAAGGCCGAGACGACCCTGTATGCCTCCGCCTTTTCTATTACTGACTGTAGTGATCTGTCGCCCTTTACACTCGAGTAGCTCCCGTTTAGAACTACCATTTTCTTTTCTTTTACAAAGGCCATCCTGTTGCAGAGCCTGTCCAGGAGGTACCTGTCGTGTGAGACCAGGATTATCGTTCCCTTGTAGGCCGATAAAGCGGATTCTATTGCGGTCCTAGATCTGATATCCAGATGATTTGTTGGTTCGTCAAGAAGGAGAAGGTTTCTATTCTTGGCTATCAGGAGTGCGAGAGATACCCTTGCCTTCTCCCCCCCTGACAGGGTCGAGATCTTTCTTTCCACATCCTGTCCGGTAAGGAGGAATTTAGCAAGTATTCCCCTTGCCAGTGCCTTGTTCTCTTTTCCCACGGCTTCCAGGAGCTGTTCCTCGGGTGTGAGGTCGTTGTCGAGGTATTCGTTTGTCTGGGAGAAATATCCCGTCCTTGCCTTTGGAGCCACCCAGAGTTCCCCCTTGTATGGTAATTCACCAGTAATCGTTTTGAGAAATGTTGATTTCCCGGAGCCGTTAGGACCGAACACTCCCAGTCTGTCTCCCCTGTCCAGGTCCAGGCTCACATCGTTGATGATCAGTTTTCCATCTCTGAGTATCTTGAGGTCCTTTGCCATTATCACGTTCTTTCCTGACCTTTCGCCTCCTTTCATCCTGACGGTGATGCCGTGCTCCTTCATCGGGGCATCCTTGGTTTCGGTCTTTTCCAGCAGTTTCTGCCTGGTCTTGAAGGTGGTCTTGTACTTCCACTTCCTCTGTTGCTCTTCTATTACCCTTGCCTGCCTCTCTCTTTCTATCCTGTTGTGTTCGGCTTCCGCCGATTTTATTCTGAATTCGGTTTCCTTGGCAATCAGATAATCGGAGTAGTTTCCCTTGTAGGTCCTGATCCTTCCGTTTTCAATCTCCATCATCTTCGAGCAGGTCCTGTCGAGGAAGTACCTGTCATGCGAGATCATCAGAATGGAGCAGTCGAGGTCGTGGAGGTAATCCTCCAGCCATTCCATTGTCTCCACATCCAGATGGTTGGTTGGTTCGTCCAGGAAGAGGAGGTCCACGTCCCTTGCTTGTATGAGGACCCTGGCAAGGAGAACTCTCCCACGTTCCCCTCCCGAAAGCTCCTTCAATTTTCTATTCAGGAACGATGAGTCGAGGCCCACCTCGGTAAGGGCTTCCTCGGACATTGATGCGTACTTGTGTCCCCCTTCTTCCGAGAAGCTCTCCTGGAGCCTGGAATATTCATCTCCTAGGGAGGTCCAGTCCATGTCGGGATTGTTTTCGGGATCGGCCATGAGGTCCTCGATCTCCGCGATCCTTCTCTTTATTGAAGCGATCCTGCCGTAGGGAGTCCCTATGACCTCCGATACCTTCGAGTTCAGGGGGAACTCGGGAAACTGGGGGAGATACCCGATTGAATCCGTTTTTCTTGTCACATCTCCGGAATCGGGACGGAGCTCCCCCATGAGCATGCGGATGAGGGTAGTCTTCCCGGACCCGTTGGGTCCTACCAGTCCGATACGGTCCCCCGGATCGATCGTCAGCGTGGCTGATTTTATGACCTCCTTATGACCGAAGGACCGGGAGAGGCCCTCAGCACGGACCAGCATGGAGGACCTCTAAGGGGGCCTGTGATTTAGGATTATCGAGAGGGATCTCATGAATGGATCAGTTTATAATTATCTCCATTTCATGGAAATATGCCTATATCCTCATTTTCGCGGCATGGTATTAATTGAATTGATTTCCTATTGAATATTCCCTCTCCCCGTGAATGGTTCTTTTCCATCTTTCCAAAATCATGCGGAAAGCGGAAATGAGGCCCTCCTTCTTAAAAACACCCTTGAGGACCTAAATAAATGTATCATTTTCCAGTTCCTTCTTTTGGGGGGTTCAGGGTGCGCCGGGCTAACTTGGCGAGATTCTGCGGAGATGACGAAAGTCGGCTCCGCCCCGCCTGTGTGCAGACAGGCAGAGAAGATGGAGGGCAGTGCTTGAAGATGTGGCAGATACACGCAAGGGCTGAAGCCCCTCGACAAAGTCGGAAGGAGAGGGAACCAGGACCCGCTTCTGTCCGGTTATCGAACTGGATATGGTTACGAACAGAAAGTATTGATGGAATCCCCGTAACCCCAAATCACACACACGTCTGGTTTATGTGTGGGACCGATGGAGCGAACGGCTCTCCTAGTGGTCAAAAAGTATCGGTCTTTGACCGATGTCCTGAGCCTGCTGCAAATGGTTCAGGACTCCATCCGGGGAAGAGATACAGCCTAAGTCTGGAAAAGGAACAGCCAGGGACCTGGGAGATCTGTCTCATCAACGAATGCAATTTGCCTGCAGATGGGATGGAAGTCGGAGGTGTCATAGTAGTCCGAGAACGGGAAAGCCGTTCACATGGCGAAGGACACCAGCCAGTTGCGATAGGGACCGAGCAGAGAAGGAGACCGGAGGAAATCTCATGGAACTTATCGATAAGCAAATAGCGACAGATAAGGTACTTGAACTGCAACGGAAGCTCTACCGCTGGAGTGAGGAAAATATTGAGAGATTTGACAGACTGTATAACCTTGTCTACAATCCGTTTGTTCTCAGTATGGCATGGTATATGCTGAAAGGGAACAGCGGGTCAAAGACAGCGGGTGTCGATGGGATAAAGTTGAAGATGGTTGTGGAAGAGATCGGTGTGAACCATTGGCTTACTGGTATCCAGGAGTCTCTTCGAGCAAGATCCTTTAAACCCGACCTCATAAGACGGTGTTATATCCCCAAGCCGGGGAAAGATACCATGAGGCCGCTTGGGATTCCCACGCTCGAAGACCGCCTGGTCCAGATGTCACTCAAGCTCGTCCTCGAACCTATCTTCGAAGCGAGTTTCAGGAACTGCTCGACGGGGTTCAGACCGAACCGTGGCCCGATTCACTCAGTCGCTCAGGTCCAGCGATATATGAAACCCAGGTCCATGTATGGGTGGATTATTGAAGCGGACATAAGAGACTGTTTCGGGAATATTAACCATAGGCTCTTGCTTAAAAGGATGAGGAAGAAGGTGAAGGACAAGAGAATCTTGTTTCTAACCAGATCCTTTCTCAAAGCAGGAGTAATGGAAGACGGTAAAGTCAAGTTCCCTGTAACGGGCAGTCCTCAGGGCGGGATTATATCTCCGTTACTGGCCAACATATATCTCGACCGAATGGATGAGATATATGACGAGAAATATCATCAGACCACCAAGTATCTGAGGAACAAGAACGCCGAAAATGGCAGACCTGTCCTCAGGCTTGTGAGGTACGCAGATGATTTTATCATCCTGGTCAGAGGAGATCGGACAGTAGCAGACAAGGCTCTACGTGAGCTTCAAGATATCGTCCAGAACAAACTGAAAATGAAACTTGCCGAAGAAAAGACAGGAATACACAAGCTTGAAGATGGTTTTGACTTCCTGGGTTATCACTTTCGTCGAGGTCCGAGTCTGCGGACTCGTTACCAGAAAACGGGGAAACCCTCGACAATAATCCTGCCCTCGAAGGAAGCCGTGATCAAGTTCCGAAGAAAGATAAAGGAACTGACCTCCGCATCAACAACCTACATGGACCCCAACGATCTCTTAGCCAAACTGAACTGTGTCATCCGAGGTTGGGCGACGTATTTCAAATATGGCTGGGTAAATAGTCTGTTTAGGAAACTCGATCAGTATATCCATCTCTGTGTAGGCAAGTGGTTTAAGAAGAAATTCAGGCCACATGCCCGGAGCAAGAAGAGGACAAAGGGTCCAGGTGTAGGAAGCTGGAAATGGCTCTATGAACGGTTTACCAGTAGGGATGTTATGGGTAAGCATCGATGGGATGGAGGGAAACATTTTCTCATATCAATGAGAAAAGAGATTCGTCCACTCAAATTGATGCGCTTCCCGAATGACGTACCTACGATATTCAATAAGAAACCGATCCCCAAACAGACTTATTTTCTGCTTTCCAAAGTTGGATCTGGCCTCAAGACTGTTCACGGAATGGAGTTCTTAGTCCAACGGCATAGTAACTGGTGGAGAGCCGGATGAAGCGAAAGTTTCAAGTCCGGTTCGGAGAGCAGCAGGTGGGAAAGTCCTTTCCCCGGGGTCCGCACCTCCTGCTGACTCTACCATTAATGTTGTTAGATATTTCTCTATCATCAAGGTTTGTAGATTATTTTCCAATTTACTGACATTCCTCCTATGAGCAGATATCTATTTGGTTTGTAAAGAATATCTATCTTTCTACCAATTTGTTTTCTAATGATTATAATCATTTCATTAAAAACATCTTTAGGAACGTTAACTGTGAATCTTCTACCTGATTTTCCATCAATAACTAACTCTCTTGAACCTCTATCTTTCTCTCTTGGAGTATAATGGAAAAGAAAACCACCTTTGAAAAATGGATCTTGAACATCCCTGTAATCAAGTTCATAAATTGCTATCAATCTATCATATGTTATGAAATCGTTTGTTGCATACGAAAAGGCATTGGGTTTAATCCCGTTTTCAAATACTTGAATCTTGTATGGGACTTTGTAGAGAAGTTTTCCTTTTTCAGTGCTGTTTTTTTTCAAATTTGATTCTCCTTGATCTCTTCCATTTTTGCCTTTTATCGTTGATCTGGGAATTTTCTTATTACAATCCTCATTTCTATTTTGCTCCGATATTTATCAAGGTTACCGATTTTAATCTTTCATATGTTTCATGTAGTAATCATTTTACAGTTGAAAATAATATTTAACTATCATATATTTGATATTAATATTTTATTTAAGAAAATCTGAAAAAAATATTTTATTAAAGAAAAGCTGAAAAATAATAAACACCATAAAAGAAAAAATACTTGAAAAAATAAAGAATTTTACACTATCTTTTGGATTTTTAAAAAGATAACTTCTATATGGCTTTTGAAGTTTTATATAATGATAATATATTTTTATTCCCCAAACGATATTCTGTATTCCAAATACGCAAAAAATATAATGGTAATATAGAAAACTAAAAATAATAGATATTATTAATAAAAAAGAAATAATTATTAGAATAATTTGAAGAATTTTAAAAACAATTTTTTCTTCAAACAATACTACTGTCATTTACTATCTCCATAAAGGATAATTTCCTTATCCACCCATTCTAGGTAACAGTCTCAACGCCATATTCTTGGTCTCACCTTCCTCATAAGGTAATTCTCCTCATCATTCATCTCTCTTTTTATTGATCCATATTGCCATTTCTCGTTGGAGGCGGTATTAATTTCAAATACCAAATTTAAATTTCATTTTAACTTCGTCACCCACCTTCAGATCTAGATATTCAACTACTACATCATTGAGGTCTAATTGGGATTTACCCTCAACGGTATGAATGTGACCATTAAACCCAATTTCCTTCTCTCCTTTAGTAATTCTAATATGTGGGTATAGCTCAATTCTTGTGGCAGATCCACCACTAAAATAATACCAATACTCATGTAGGTCTATTTTATGAATATCTTCAATCTTAAATGTCCCTTTGATCTTAACTTCTGCTTCTCTCCTCATTATTCCACCTATTTAATAATAGAGATCTCATCATTTAATCTTTCCCTATTCGTCCAAACCGGGAAATGCGCTAGGTATTGTTAAACTCTTTCAATGAAGAATGATTGGCCACTCCACGGAGCTTCAATAGAATACATATATTTTGTTAGAGTTGTAAACAAATAGAGACTTGTGATTTCAATATGGTAATCAAAATTGCCAATTTTCATATTATAGGATTCTCCTTCTCGAAGAGAAATTCTCATGCCATCTATTGTAAACACTAATGTCGGATCGTAATAGTAAGCTCCTTTTTCTTCTCCAATCGGGTGTCCGAGTTGATCACTTTCAATCTGGATTATATAGAATCCAAGATTTGCTGCATCAGTTTTGTTCATGAAGAATATCGTGTCATTTAGCGGAGACCACAATACAGATCTTTCATAGGGGTATTTTTCAGAAGGTTCTATTATTCTATATGGATGTTCTATGATTGTAGATTCATTGTGCTCCAAAGTATCCACTAAAATATCTTCCTTTTCAATGTAAATAGTTTTGTCCTTCATCAAATGTATAGGGTCAAGGTATGGACTAAAATGGTATTTCAATCCATCATTATTCCAGATAGATAATTCCCCTACAACAAAGAAATTAATGTGGGCTTGTCTCCATGTAAAGGAAAGGTGATCATTTTTGTTTGTTGTCTCATTGATATTCAAAGAATAGTGGAGAATATAATTGACAAAATCCAAGGAAAGGTTAAGATAAGTTCTAGATAAATTCAAAACATCAGTATGATATTCTGGATCATAATAGCTATGAGTTCCTCTACCGTCAATGATCGAGAGATTCCAATATAAATTTGTCTTTTCTAGTAATACTGAATCATGGATGTTAACTGAATTTAAATAATTCCCATCGTCTTCTTCAACCCAATCAAGATGATATACAATCACTTCATCATTCTTATTGTTACAAATATATATCATAGAAGTAATAATGAGTATTGAAATGAACACTGAGATAATTGAAAAAGCCAATATTCTCTTTCCCATTATTATTCTTCCTTTCACGTGAATATATGTAATTGGTATTAAAAGAGATATTGAACGCAAATGACGATAATATTAAAGTCTAACCTTCTTAAGCCTATTTTCCGCACATCTGAGAATGCTAAAACTCGATTTATATAACCTTGTATAA
>CAYULA010000033.1:0-39817 GCA_964445525.1 uncultured Thermoplasmatales archaeon
TGAAGGTATCCAGGGTACATTACTGTGGTGGCCATTTGCCCTAAACGTAATAAAAAGTGTCAATGGCAAACGAAAAGTCGTCTAAATGGGCCATTTTGTCCTAAAAACCATTTTTTCATATTTGGTATCTTGTTAATCAAGACATCCATATGGGGGTTCATTTTTGAAGGCAGCAATATATGCAAGGGTTAGTACAAAGGATCAAGATGAAGAAACTCAAGTTCAAATACTAAGCAAAGCAGCAGAGATCCGCAACTGGAGAGTAGTAGACATTTATAGGGATAAGATAAGTGGAACAAAGGATAGCCGTCCAGGTCTTGACCGAATGGTTAAGGATCTACGTGAAGGATTATTTGAAGCTATTTTAGTTCTTAGACTTGACCGTCTTGGAAGGAATCAGATCCAACTATTGTGGTTACTTCAGGAATGCAGAATAAGAGGGGCCCATATAATCGCCTTGAATGATGGAATTGACACAACAACCGCTATAGGGAGGGTGATTTTTTCATTTCTGGCAGCTCTTGCAGAAATGGAGAGAGAACGTATCCAGGAAAGGACCCAAGAAAAAATGGAAAGGATGAAAGAATCAGGGATCAAATTAGGCCGTCCATCATTGGTGGATCCTTCTACAACAGAGGGAAAACGGAGAAGATCCTGGATTTTAAGACTTCATAAAGAAGGGAAAAGCCAACGAGCAATATCTAGGGAAGTAGGCGTTTCAAGGGATGTAGTGAGAAAAGTGATAGGAGAGTGGTCGAAAAAGGTCCCCCCTTCTCAGGATAAGAAATCAAACATTGGAACCCCCCCTGGTGGAAAACGATCATTAAACGACCACATGGAGGACAAAAACCATGGAAAGCAGCGACAAAACACAGACCAAATCCAAGAAGGTAAAGAAGCAGAAAAAGACAACGACAAGCGAAAGGTTGAACCAGGAAAAAATTAAAGTGAAAGCCAGGACAATAGAGAAGCGGATTTCGAAAATGGGATTTCAATTGGTTCCATTACTTTTTATTAGAGCATTAGATATGATTATGATGGGGAGGGAATACCTGGACAATGGTAAGAGCATTAATATTTATAATCTTAACAATAACACTAGTGAATCTAGTGAAGGACTTTGGAGTGATCTTTATCGTCATGGCTTCCATTGTAATCCCGTAGTATCATTTAGCTAATTTTTTTACCCTGATAAGCTTGCATTGATCTTTTCAAATCAATACATCGATAATCTGAAGATCATCATATTCAAAGCTCCAGGTCCTCTATATCGGATTCGCTTCTGCCGGGAGCTCGATAATAATCCTCTTCATCATCGATCTCCTCCACCTCCACAACCTCGTATGAATCATATCCCGACCTTTCTTTCCTCATCTCTTCTTTCTCGTCAAGCCATTCCTCCACTCTCTTGTGAACATCATCATCCATGGAGCTCTCTCTGAGCTGGAGATAAGCATGCATCCATACAAGCTGTGCCAGAGCTCCCGTGAAAAAAACTCCTATCCCGAGCAGCAAGATTCCAGAAATGGAAAGCAGACCGGTTAAGATCGAGAGAAGAAAGAGCTTCCACCAGTTGCCTTTTGCAAGAGATCCCGACTCGGAAAATGATTCGAAAACACCGGCTTCTTGATCGATGATGGCATATGGATGCAGTGTGTACTTTATCCAGAAATAGATTCCGGGTATGATAAGCAGAAGGAATCCGACAAAGATGAGCAAACCGTACATTATGGAGGCTCCGAACAGCTTCAGCCACGTATCCGCTCCGACATATATCCCGGGTTCATTCCTCCTTTCGTAGTGGATATTAAACCCCAATTTAAGGAAAAGCATCTGGCCAATAATGCTTATACCCGACCTGGCCAGGGTGAAGGGTATTCCGAGAATTATCGTGGACCCCGTAAGCAGGCCCTCAAAAAATCCCAAAACAGCCCCCATTCCCCAGAACAGAAATAGGATTCCCATGAAGGACCATGGTTTGACCTTGAATGTTTCCCAACCGGAAGAAAAAGCTGAACTGATGGAAAAATGTGCCACTTATCCCCACATCCCATTGCGAATCGGAATACATTGATTTATAATTTCTCGAGGCTCAGGCCTCTTCCAGGGTATAAAAAACAGTCAGGGAATTCCATCCCTCCGAAACAAATCCGGTACACTCGGATCTGAACCAGTGGAAATCATCAAAATGCAGTGATTCCAGCTTCAAAGTGAGGTCCTGGTCCTCCTTCATATGAAGGTACACCTCCAGGGAATGGATATCTGCTTCCGTATCGAACTCGAGGCTCCTGAAATATGCGGGATCCGGGTCCTTCATATCCTCCTTCACTTCGATATCGTATCTGAGGGAGATGTTGATGTAATCAATACCCCGGACCTCCTCAACGGACCATCTGTCCCTCTCAGCCAGTTTATCGGCGATATCCGCGGTCTCGATTTCCTCGTTCCCGAATCCGTATATCGGTGCCGGTATCAGGATGTAACCCTCGTTGTATTCCTGGACACCGGTTATCCTGATGGATACCTCCTGCCTGTCATTGACCCTGGAATACAGACATCCGGAGGTCAGCAGGATCAAGGATACGAGAGCGGTTACCGCCACTGCGATTCTGATCTCCATGGGATTACCTTCGATTGAAGAAGAGATGAGGATCTTCTATCCTCGATCATCAGATCGGCTCGTTCTTCTGCCTGTATGCTATCACAGCCAGGGTTACGAGCAGGGCCAGTGAGATGAAGATCACTATTCTCCAGTTGACCTCCACATCCTCGCTTGGAGTTTCGCCCACCACAACATTGTACCAGACACCCACGTTATCGTAGTCATCGGTTTCCCTTACCCTGTTGTAAGGATCAACCACCACCTCGAAGGTGTGGAAATCATCCTCGGTAATGTTGTTCTCCGTTGTATTGAAGGATATTCTGACCGATCCCACTCCACCCTGAGGAATGTAATCGATAACACCTTCCGCTACAACCTCTCCGTCTATCTTCAGGGATACGTTGACGTTGGATGCGTCCCTGTACATTGATTTCACAGTAATATTGGCATCCACCGTCCTGTTCATCACCGGGTCCTCCAGCCTCCTGTTGGAGAGCTTGAGGTATTCGGGAGGAAGAACGAGATTTGGTCTTCTGACCTCGAACCTTATCTCCTCCTTGACCACATCTCCCTGCCTGTCCTTTCCGGTGAAGGTCAGGGTCAGACTCTCCCTGAACATCTGATCATCGGGTTCGACCTCGGGAGTATCTATGGTTATGGCGTATTTCCTCTGCCCCCTCGGGGTCAAGGATACGTTCTCACCGGAAACCGGGAACTCCTCCGAACCCTCCCAGAGAATATTCCAATCCTCTATCTCATCGGGTTGCGGGCTCATCCTGAGATTCACCACATCCTCCCCGGATCCGAGGTTCCTCACGGTTATGTTGAGGATCCTCCTCTCGTTGTATCCCACACCAACAACATCGGGAAGATCGAAATCCATGTCGAATCTGTGTGACGGCGGGGTGTATACCTGAACCTGGAATGTGTTGGAGGTCCCCTCCTCGGAATCGCCCCTGAATATGATGGAATTGAAGAAAGAGGGTTCCTTGGGTGTGATTATTCTCAGTTTTTTGATAACACTTTCCCCGATGCTAAGATTGACTCCCTTACCTTCGGGTAATTCCGTTTTCCACCCTTCCGGTTTCTCGGAGGTATCGACCGTTACGGTGATTGGTTCATTTCCCACATTTTCTATGTAATAGGTGAGCTCGACGGTGCTGTCGGATCCCATCTTCAACTCATGCTCATCATCGTTGACCAGGTCCATCTCGAAGGAGAAATCCTTCCTCTTGACGAACTCCAGCGAGAATGCCTCGGGACCTGTTTCCTCGTTCACACTTATGGGGGATGAGATCGAATAGTCCATGTCCATTCCGTATTCGCTGGTCGTGATCGTGGACCTTGCCTGATAATCATAGAATGGAAGATCGACAACGAAGGTGCTGCCCTCGTATTCCGCCATGATGGCTCCTCTTGATTCAGAGAGGAAATCTATCTCTCCTTCCTCCTGGGGCAGGTCGTATTGGATAACACCGTCGGTATCCTCGTAGAAGAGAGAACCGGTGAATCTTCCGGCGGGAACGGCAAACCATTCCTGATCAACGAGGTCCTCGCCCATGTCCATATTGAGCGAGTTCAGGTAACCCGCAACCGGAACCCCGGCGGAATACCTCATGCCGAATACCTCGTAGTTGCCAACCGGAAGCCTCAATGAGAGGCCTCCGTCAGGTCCGGTGGCGGTGAAGTACTTGGACCCGTCATCTTCCGTGAAGGTCAGGTCCATGGATGAATAACCCTTCTCGTCATCATCCTTCTCTCCGTCCCTGTCCCTGTCGTATATTAGGATACCTTCCACGAGCACCTCGTCGGGAAGAACGGCCACGTCCCTGAACGCAAGCGGATCCTCGATGAGGTCTATGATCCTGAGATCCTCCCTGGGCTGGGACTGATAGCCTTCAATGTCCACCGTTACCTCCAACCTGTCTATGGGAACAAGCGCCTTGTATTCGCCATTCTCGTCGGTTGTGACGTTCAGGGGAGGATAATCCTTCTCCAGCGGAGTGAATGTTATGTTGACGTAGGGCATCCTCTCGGTCTGCTGAATGGTCCTGTCACCATTGATATCGTGGTAGACGGCTCCCTGGAGTCCTATGAACTTTTCAGGGGATATCTCAAGTCCGTAAACCGGTTCCGGGATGGAAACATTCTCGTCGTGAAGATACTGGACGAGATATCCGCCCTCGGAACCTGTTTCTTCCGTCTGGAATGAATAGATCACCCTGTATGTACCCGGGAACAGGAACAGCGAGAAATGACCTGACTCCCTTATCCCGGTGGAGGTCCATAGGCCTTCCTCGGTCTCGAAGAATAACTCCGAGTCCTTGATACCGTCGAAAGCTGGAATGATATCTCCCTCCACGGAGATCGCCTCTGTCATCTCGTATGATGTCTCCGAGAGATCATCATCAAAAGAAACGATATCCCAGTACATGTAATGGGCAGCGGTCCTGTCCTTGTGGGCTTCCAGTATATAGTCTCCGACCGGAACGTTGAAGCGGAACCTGCCGTTGAAATCCGTATCCGTGCTGTCGAGGGTCACTCTCTCCCCCTTGATCGGAAGGAGGTTCACCGACATCTCCGCGGGATATCTGGTAAGCTCGTTCTCCACGAGGAAGAAGGTTCCCTGAACGTTTATGTAATGCTCGGCGGAAAGCTCGACCAGGTATATATCCGAACCGGGTGCAATCGCAATTATGTGCGACATTGTAATGGTATGCTCCAGACCATTGGATGTGTAATCGTATCCCGCCTGGAAGATATACTCCCCGGGGACAGCCTCGGTATATATCATGCCGTCCTCGTCGGTTTCCAGCTCCCACTCCTGGCTGCCCAGGTGGACCTCACCGGCTATCTGGATGACCTCGAAATCCTGAAGCGGAACCTTGGTGATCTCGTCTTTTCCGAAATAATTGGAAAATACTTCCAGGGTAACGGGTCTGATCCTTGCTGTCAGCATGGCATCGATTCCGCCTATCCCGAGATTGACGTTCTCGGCGGTATCTTCCACAGGAAGATCCCTGGTGAAAGGATCATAACCATCTACGATGACCTCCATCTCATAATAGGCGGGAGGAACCTCTAGGGAATACAACCCGTCCGCGTTGGTCTTTGTTCTCAATGTACCATTGGAGTACCTGAAATTGACAGTAATGTTCTCCAGGCCCAGTTCAATGGGAACCGAGTCGGATTCCTCGGGATCTATGTCACCGCTGAACCTGCCGTCACCGTCCTTGTCCCAGAATACCCTTCCGGTAATGTTGATGGCTTTCGGGGTCCAGATATCGAGGTCTATGTCATTCGAGAGACCCTCTGGATCGAGTTCCTGCATGTGATAGTAGGAAACGTTCCCCGTGGTCCTGTTATCCACCACAACCCTGTAGGTGTCCCTGGGCAGGTAGACGGAGTACTCGCCTCCTCTGTTGGAGTATGAATGGCCTATCAGATCTTCATCCGACCTGTAAAAGAGGACCTCGGTGTTATTATGGGCATTTTTCACGAGTTTGGTCAACCTGCCTCCCACCCTTATTCCGGGTTCGAGGGTGGCAGTGACCAGCTGATCATCATACCAGCTCAGGAATGTGTTGCCCAGATAGGCCCAGTATTCCCCTCTCTCCACCAGGTGGACCTGAATGTCATATTCGCCTATCGGGAGGTGAAGTTCGGCCTCTCCGTTCTTGTCCGTGATCCGGGTCCAGTAATTGGTGGAATTTTCCCTCAATACTGCCTTGACATAAGCACCCTGTGCCAGTTTTCCGATCCCGGTAACCTGACTCGAGGGATACCTGGTTCTCACCGTGAGCTTGCCTGCGGGTATGAGGGTCATGTTGAATGTCAGGGAATCGGCCTGTTCGATGGAGAAGCTCACGGGTTCGTGATAGTACCTCTCATCATCGAATTTAAGGTCGTATATGCCCGGGAAGACCTCCTTTATGGAGTAGAAACCGTTTGAATCGGTCTCTATCTCCGTCTCGGTACCGTCCTGCCCTACGAGAAGAAGAGTGGTGTTTTCCGCTACCTGGCCGTTGATGTATCTCACGGTCCCGTTTATCTCGGTCCTGTCAAGTCTAATATCCTTCTGTCCGGTGGTCTGGGGGTCGATGATGAAATCCGAAAGCAAGAGCTCGGATTTCGATCCCAGTTCATAATGGATATCGTATGTTCCCACAACAAGATCGGAAAGCCTGTACTGCCCGGTCTCGTCGAGTTCGAAAGGACCGTAGGTGAGAGTCTCTCTCTCCTCGTGAACGAAGGTGATGGAACCCTTGGTGATCAGGGTGTCCGTTCCCTGGGAATAGCTTGAATCGTCGTTTGTATCCCAGTATACCCTGCCGGTCATCGGGATTCCGGGGACGATCAAATCCTTGACAAGTTTTCCATCGTCGATCCTCCTCATGGCAAGGTCGTCTGAAACCTTGAAAGAGGTTGTGTTGATCGCGTTCATGGGCTGTCCCGTGGATTGGTCCACAGGGAACTGATAGAGCTTGTCATATTCGTTCGTCAACTCTCCGGTGGACACGACAATGGTAACTTCGCCGGGAGGAGCAATGAGGTTGTAATCTCCGTTGGGACCCGTTATCACGTTCCCATGGGGTATACCGTAATCATCGAGGATGGTGACCCTGACACCGGGAACACCGGTTCCCTCCTCGGTCCTCACCCTTCCCTGGAGCTTTGCGCCGTGATAATATTTGATATAGGAGGTTCCCTGGCCGAGTCCGGACTTGACATCTCCACCCTCATTCCTGAACAGGTCAAGAGCTTCCCGGGAGGACATGGCATCGTAATCATCAGGGAACGTTGCATTGTCCCCGTCCTTGGGAGAGTAATACATTGTCCTGTAGACGAGCTTGAAATGGGTCATGTTCCATCCCTGCATGGCAGGCATGTTCTGCAGATTGCCGGCGATGGAAGGAACCGTCTTACCGTCGTTCACGGCCCCGACATCATCAGGACCCCATCCGATGTATGTCTTGTAGAACATCGAGTTGTAGAACAGATCGGTGTAGTACATCTCGTATCCGTTGATCCTGAACTTGTACCCCAGCCTCTCGGATTCCTCCTCGGCCTTATCCATGGATATGGGATTGTCGGGATAGTCCGTCCATACGGGATCCTCGTTGGAGCCCCTGGTGTTCTCCTGAGCATAAACCTTGTATTCCAGATAATCGTCGACATCCCTGTCCGCCAGAGTGATCGGAGCATAGAAGATACCGGTATTCTGGGCGCTGAACGGGAAGAGCCTGTAATCCACTGCAAAATACCTCAGCGATGTGTCTGTTTCATCTATCAAGTCATCGTAGAGGTCCACCAGACCTTCCTCTCCCAATCTCATCAGGAGATGCCTCCCTGCCGCATATCTTGCATTCGGGAGAGTTATATCGTCATAATTTCCGTATACGTCGGGGTTTTCCTCGATCAGGTCCACGTATTTTCCCGGTCTCTTGAAGATGTCCCTGAGTGCTTCGGCGGAATAGCTCGAGTTCTTGTTTGATCCCAGATGGTCCACCAATACATCCCAGACATCGTCTGTGAACTGTCTGTGCCTGTCATGGCGCCAGCCTCTGAAGTCCCCTTCAAGAAGGCGAAGACACATGAGAGCAATCGCCTCGGATTCGTTCTGGGAAGCTATGACCGATCCGGTGAACTGGTATCCGTTCTGGAAGTTGTCTGCCGCAGTGGGATGTTTTCCCAGAAGCAGCTGATCGAATCCGTAGTCCCACCAGCTCATGAATCCGGGCCTGTCCTCCGGTTCCACATACTCCCCGTTCTCTATCAGGTCCTGCTCCGCCAGCCATTGATAGGAATCCATCCAGTACTCGCTGTGAAGCGATGATCCGAACGAACCCAGGTAATCAAGTTCGGGATCGAAATCGGACTTGCTCTCGATGGGGATAGAGGCATCGACAGCGAAAAAGACGTTGGGCATGATTATCACAAAGCCCACGGTGAGGCCCGCTATGACCTTTCTGAACTTGAACCAGTCCCTGTGTCTGCGGTATTTCATGAAACCGAAGATTCCGAGGGAAAGCAGGGTGGTTCCCAGGATCGTGATCAGCATGTAATTTCCGACCACTGGACCGGACCAGCCTTCGTATACTATTCCAAGCCCTACGAGTAGAATGAATACGGCAATTATCGAATAAAGGATCGCCAGTCCTCCGGCCTTCAACCATCTGACAGCCTCCACCAGAACCCACCCGGCAAGCAATGCGAATGCAGGGGTGGCGTTGATGTTGAACCTGGTAGCGGACATGGCCATGAAGATAGCGACCGCCGTCCAGATAACGATGACAATGTAATCCTTTCTCATCAGCTTGGGGATCTTGATGAACGCCATCACCACCCCGATCAATGCAAGGAAGAATGTTCCCGGTCCGAATGTGAACACCAGTCTGGAAAGTTCCGGGGCCTGTGCCTCTGCGATGGTGTCATACAATTTATTGGAGACGAAATACCCGCCTCCCGTGAAGAGCAGATCCGCTGTCTGCGGGAATCCATAGCTCAAAACCGCATAAGAAGCCCCGAGGAAAAGTGCCAGCGTGGGAATGACAATAAGCCAGGGCATATCCCTGGTTGGAACTATGAAGAGTCCAAGCATTGTCATGGCAAGGAATATGTAAAATCCCTGGCTCCATGTGGCGATGGAGAATGTGTAATAATATGGCAGTGAGATCAGAATGACAAGTCCCATTGCCGTGTACATGACCATGAATGTACCCAGAGAATCCTCGTTCCTGAATCTGTGGAGAAGAAGCTGTATCATGTAATATATCAGCAGAATTGCCAGAACGTAGGCGTAACCCTCCCAGGTCAGGGATATGGCGGCCATTGTCACACCCGTAAGTCCCGCATAGTACATGGCGGTCTTGTTCTCCCTGAAATAGGACCTGAATCCGAGTATCACGCTGTTGGGCTTCCTCCAGTCGGAGATGTAATTTCGTTCCTTTTGAACAAAGAAGGATTTTGACAAAAAGAACATGGTCAGTACCACTAGGAATACTATGAAGGAATCGTGGTCCGTGAATCCCAGCGTGGACCTTTCAATGTGGGATGCGGTGATCGCCAGCAGAAATGCGGCCATGAGTCCTGCCTTCCTGCCGAATACCTCCTTTCCGAGAAGGTAGACCGGGATCAATGTCAGAACACCCCAGATTGTGGGGGCGAACTGATAGACATACCATGTGGATGCGTCCACGTTGAAGCCGAAGAACGGAGAGATGACAAATCCCATTATTGCGATGCTCCAGTCGAAGATGGGTGGTCTGGGATTGACGTTGGAAACGGGATAGTTCAGCAAACCATCCACATGAATGTGATGCAGGTCGGCCTGAACGAAGTCGATGACCCTCTTGTGGTAGGAAGGATCATTTCCGACTATATTGGGGGGCCAGGCATTGAAAGAGATCTTGTAGTAGAAATACTCCCTTATGAAGAAGGCCATCACCATTATTCCAAGCAGGATGAAAACAGTGTTTTGATTCTGTTTCCACCACGCCGAGAGGCTGGACTCTTTAAGGGCCTGTTTGACCTCTTTTTCCTTTCCTGGACTCTGGGGCGTCTTCTTGACAGTATCATCGGTCTTTTTCTCAAGGTTTGAGACCTTCTTGGTCTTTTGAACCTTCTTATCCTTTGGGGACTTTTTCCTTGATCCCCTGGACCTTGCCCTCCGAGCCATCTGAACTCACCTGCTGTTCTAAACCGGGTCAAAAGCGCCTTTTCCTCTGGACAGGAGGATACCGTGCGCTATTGAGATGCCGGAATAAACTTCTCTTACTTATTCGTTTGTATATATTTAAGAATGGTCGGAAGTGTCATTACTAGAAAGTCTGGCTACCCTGCCCGTTCCGAGCAATGGAGGGCCGAAAAAGAATATTGAAAGCGCCATCAGGATAAATACCTGTAAAACGGGGTCGGAGTTGAGGTATACTCCGATCCTCTGAACTCTCGATAGAAGGAAAAGAACGAGGAGCATCCCGGCACCCATACCAAGCGATATTATCATTGGGGCGATCGATATCCTCTCCAAACGGTAGGGAGTGGGAGATATGACGATTTCCAGCAGAACGACCAGAGGTATCATGACCAGGATAGTGTGTAGGAGAAGGGACCATATGTCGGTAAGGTCGATCCCTCCCAAACGTCCTATCGTTATGAGAGAAAATCCCAGTATCCCCAGGACACCTATCCACCTCTTGTCGAACATGAAGGATAAAAGCACCAGCAGCAGCGGAGTGGCAAATAGAGGATTGGGATCCACGAGTATGATCGATACCAGCGCCATGTAGAGCACTATGAGATACCTTATCACTGGCTCATCCTCCTTATTCCGGAAATCACCTTTTCACCCCTTTCCCCGGATCCTATATCGATTACCTTCACTCCTCCGGCCCTCAGAGAGCGGATCAGGGTCTGTTTTTCCAGGCCGTCTTGATACATCCTCTCCACCTTCTCGGCGGAGAGGTCCTCTCCTTGAATGTGATACGGCCATGAAAATGGAGATACCAGAACCAACCTGTGCTTTTTTCTAACCGCCATCTGAATTGCCCTCAGGAAGGAGGGTCTGTTCGTTTCCAGGTCGGAGATTATTATAACGAGCATTCCGGTCTCCTCGCTCATCTCCAGGTTCCTCATGGCCTCGAAAATACCCGTGGTCCTGTCCCTGGTGAAGACCGACCTCTTTCCCTGGACCAGGAAGGGACCGACAGATGAAAGGAACTCTTTCTCCCCTTCAACGGGTTCCTGGGAAGAGGGACGCGGAATACCGGGATAGTCCCCTGTCTCCACGGGGTTGGGCAGTCTGAACAACGAGAGAACGATATCATCGATCTCGCACTTGCCCGGAGAGAGATGCCCTGTTACCTTGTTCTCGTCGAATGTCATCAGGCCCACGGAATGTCCGCTGGAGTTCATTACCACCGCGACCTGAAGAGCAAGAGCAATGGAATGATCCAGCTTCGATCTCTGCTTTACAACCTCCCTCATGGAGAGGGAGGTATCCATCAGCAGCATGGTGGGGAGGTTGGTCTCCTGTTCGAACTCCTTGGTCATCATCCTGGTCAATCTAGACATTGCCTTCCAGTCTATGTCCCGGAACCTGTCTCCCGGTATGTACTCCCTAACCGACTTGAAATCCGCCCTGTAGGTCCTGGTGTGCCTCTGGTGTGCGGGACCCGTAATCTCGAACTGCTTCCTCCTGGACATCAACCTGGCCATTGCGATCTCCTTCTTGGAAGCTCTTACGAAGACCTCGGTCTCCACCGGGATCTCGAATTCGCTCTCGAACAACCCCCTGGCCTCCTTCAGAGTGACCTTCAAAGGGGGGAATTTGAAATAGCCCCTTTCCCGGGGTGTCATTGAATATACCATTGAAAGGGGTCGATCCTGATGGACCATGCCCTCAATTGTCCTGCTTCCCGAACCTGTCACGAAGGTCCGGTGCAGGTTCTCCGTGATCCTGACACCAACGGTTTCCCTGGCGGAGACCTTCAATCTGACTGCGGAATTGGAATCCTTATGGACCACATCCTCCAGGAGCTTCCTCTCGATGTCAAGACCCACCCTCCTTACAAGTGAGTGGAATTCCATTCTCCTGTATGCGAGATAGAGCAGGATGAAGGCCCCGGACAGGGCCATCAACGTATTCTGGAACATGTAGGCCGACAGGAAGATGAGGACTACCATACCTGAAAGTGTCCTGCTCACGTAGGTGAAGCGGCTCCCCACGAGTCACACCCCCACTCTGATAACATCCGAAACGGTCATGGTTTCATCGTCGAAATTAAAGGATATCGAGAGATTGTTCTCACCTTCGGGAAGCGTGATCAGTACCGGGAGGACATCCACCGAGGAGGTTGAATTCAGATCCAACCCGAAATTGTAGGTTTTTCCCCGCTCGATTTCCAGGGTTCCGTTTCCGGGATCGATTACAATCGTTTCTCCTCCGCCGGGATCGGTCCAGATGGATACATCGATCTGAACGGATTCATCCCTCAGATTCCTGACCCCCACTCCCAATCCGATCTCCTGACCGATCGGGACCGATTCCGGAATACCGGACGGATCGCCGTCCGCCCCTGTCATGAAAACCTCGAGATCCTCAGAGGGAGAGATCTCCAAAAGCCTCTCGGGGAATACCTTGATCCAGATGTGGAGGTCCCTGTACTCCTCCCCGTCCCTGAAGAGAAGGAACCTCAACTTGAAGGCTCCCACCTCGAGGACGGAGAAATTGCAGGGAAGCTCCAGTGTTTTACCATCCCCCACCGAGATCTCCATGCTCGGCTGTGAACTCCTCGATATGGTAACGTGATCGAATGATTCCACAGTTGTGTTCCTCGCCCCGGAATCGAGTGTCATTACCAGTGTGTAGTTGGTCCTCTCGTGCTCGTGGTTTCCTACACCGATGTGGAGGAATTTTTCCTGGTCCAGATACATGTTCCTCGGATAATTCTCCGCCATACCCGTGGGGCCAAGTATGTAGAATTCGGTGAAGGATTCCCCTTCCCTCGGAACCACTATGATGTAAATAAGAAGAGAAACCGATGCAATCATCATGACAGCGATCCCCACCGTGAGGACCTTGTCCATTGTTGTGTAATCCTCCGGGATGGTGATGTCTATCACTATCTCGAATCTATCCTCCAGAGGGACCCTGTTCCTGCGGATAATAGCCGCTATGCCGGTTATCAGTATGAAGGCATAGACCGAGAACAGGACAGGCAGAAGCCTTATACCAAGATGATCAGGATCCCAGTCATAGGTATAGTTCAGGACCAGTCCTATCAGAGGTGTTATGGCAATTGAGAGGCCCAGGGAAAGGGCCAGCCTCTCCAGTCCGTCGAGGCCCTTTCCGTCCGGAAGCTCGTCTTCTTTTTTTTCCTCTTCTTCCTTTTCCTCCACCAGTTTCTCCCATTCTTCCTTGGAGATGGGAGATCCCTCCCTGTCGAAGTATTTCTTCTTCTCGGGATAAAGGGCGGATATGAGGACATATCCGGGTATGAAAAGAATGAACGGGAGTCCGAGTATGACCCTGAGTGCCTGGACTTCGAGGCCCGAGATCTCGTTAATGACGATTATGATTACGAGGAGGGTGGACGCTGCAAGAACAGTATAGAGATCGTAGGGCCTTTCCCGTATCTCCATCCTCATACGGCCCTCTGAGGTCAGTAATCGATTATATCGTTTGTGATGATGTTTTCATGCTGTTCAAAGAGGAGTCTCCACCTCTTTCTGGGGTTTGAATCCCAGTCCGTAGACCTCATGGAGGTCGGAAACCACCATGAAGGCCTTTGGGTCCTCATCCACCACGATCTGCCTGACCTTGTAAACGGACCTCCTTGTAACAACGCAGAAGAGGACCTCTTTTTCTTTCCCGGAATATCCTCCCTGACCGTGAATGACCGTTACTCCCCTGTCGATCTCATCCAGGACCCTGTCCTTGATTTTATCCCATTCATCCGATATGATGTACAGGCCCTTTGTATTCCCCAGACCCTCCACCAATATATCCACGGTTTTGGAGGATACGAAAAGCGCCACGAAACCTATCAGTGCATATCCCACATTCCCGAAGATGATTGCTCCAAACGATATTACAAGAAAATCAAAGACCATGAAAGCCTGTCCGGCAGTGCTTACCTTGTATTTGACAGCCATCTGGGCGATGATGTCAGATCCGCCGGTTGATCCCTGCGCCCTGAATACAAGGCCAAGACCGGCACCAAGGAGCAGGCCCCCGAAAATTGCGGCCAGCAAAGGATCGAGGTCTTTCAGTATCTGAACGTTTCCAGGATCACTGAGCAGATACGGTTCGGTATCGAGAATCAGACCGTAGAGAACATTGTCTATCATATCCACCATAAGGGAGAACATGACAAACCCGTAAAGGGTCCTTATGCCGAACCGTCTTCCGAGAACCTTCAAACCGATCAGAAAGAGCGGGACGTTCATTGCCAGCATGGTCATTCCCAGCGGAAGTCCCAGGGTGCTCTTCAACACGATGGAGATTCCGGAAACCCCTCCCGCGGTCACCTGATAGGGTTCGAGGAACCATAAAAGTCCCAAAGACATTATGACAGCTCCCGCTGTCATCAACAGGTAATCCCTGAGAACGAGGCGTATCAATGCCGGGCTAAGGGGTTTACTGCCCTTTTCCTTGTCAGACATCGGCGGAGTGGGACCTCGGGATCATATAAAAAACCTTGCAGATCGGAATCGAATGGTCATCCCCATTCCTCTAGTTCCTCATCATCCGAATCATCGTCGAAGATGGCCTCCCGGGTCTCATCCTCATCCTCCAACTCATCCATGTCCTCGAACTCTTCAATCTCCTCGAGTTCCTCCATCTCCTCGAATTCCTCTTCTTCCATCTCTTCGGCAATATCCTCGTCGTCTTCCATTTTATCGATCGAGGATGGACCTTTCTCTGACCATACAACCTCGTCGTGAGAGAAACCGTAATCTCTGTCCTCATCGTGGTGGAGGTCCTCTTCTTCCTCTTCCGGTTCCTCCTCATCCTCATCCCAAACGGGCTCAGGTATTTTCTCCACTTCCTCTTCCCTGGGGGGTTCCGGAGGCCTCCTATCTGGTTGTGGTCTTTCAAATATGGGTTTTTCCATTTCGTGCTCCGGTTCTGGCTCTCTCCGAGGCTTATCCACACCGAAATCGGGGATCTCCTCTCCGGCCCCTGCCATGAATGATGGTATCTCCTCTTCCTCTTTCTTTTCAATGACCCTCTTTGGTTTCTTCCCTTTCTTTTCCTTCTTGGGTCTTATGTATCCTTCCCCTATGCCGGTTTCCTCAACCTTTTCGGGACGTGATGTCGGCGGAAGATCCCGAACGGGTTTGGCCTCGGGAGGCAGGGGTCTGGAAGTCTTGGAGGTTGATAGTCCGAGGTTGACCTTGTCCGGTTTCTGGAGACGTTTCCTCCTTGCCTCTTTTCTCTTCTCCTCCTCCTTTCTCTTCCTTCTCATCACAACAATTACGATAAATAAAAGGATCAGAATGAAAGCTCCCAGAGCCGCGAGGATAATGGTAAGGGGGTCTGTCTCCTCCTCATCTTCAGGCTCCTGTTCACCTTCAATTTGAACGGTGAAATCCCACTGGACTTCCCTGAAATTGCCTGCCTTGTCGAAGACCCTGATGGTGGCGGTGTGGTCTCCGATCGAGAGGCCCTCGAAGGTATACTCGTTCATGTTCTCGGAAAGGACAGGTTCGAAATCTCCTCCGTCAAGGGATATCATTGCATTTCCTATGCCGGATCCTTCATCAGCATTTGACCAAAGTACCTTGGCAGAATTCCCTTCTACCTTGGAATTGAATTCATCCAACTGGACTATAGGGGATGCCAGATCCACGATGAGAGTTCCTTCCGGAGTCAACTCCGATCTCCAGCCGGCGAGGTCTATGGCGGTCAGCACTATGACATGCTCTCCCTCCTCGAGATCCAGAGTGGTCTCGCTGTCGTCCGTGTCCAGGTCCACGATGGAACCGTCCAGTGTAACATACAGGCTGGCCAGGCCTATCTCCTCTGTAATATTCCAGGAGAATGTGTAACTTGATGTGTTGGTATATCCCGATGGTTCCACCACCCATTGAATGAAGGGTTCGACGAGATCCACTATCAGCACGAGTTCATCGTAGGCGATATTTCCGGCTCTGTCAACTGCTGTCAACCTGACGGTATGGGCTCCGTCCGTTCCGATGGTAGTGGTCCTCTGGTTGGTCCCCAGAACTGAAATGTTTATCTTACCGTCAATTGAAAGGTCCAGCCGCACAAGTCCACCGCTGTCCTCCGCGGCGTAAATGAATGTCATCAGAGAGTCGGTCAATATGGTGCCGTTATCCGGGGTGATGAATTCCACATCGGGTTCGGTAATGTCTATTCTGAAGGAGATGCTGTTCTGGCGGACGTTTCCAGCCATATCATATGCCCTTACGGAGACATCGTGGGCTCCCTCAAATAGGGTCATATTGCTCATTTCATCAAGACCCATATCCATCCACGAACCCTGGTCGATTCTGAGTTCGTATCTTTGGATGGGATAACCGTAATTATCCGTTCCCTTCCAGACAAGTGGAACCAACTGGTTCCCCAGATGGTCACCATCCTTTGGCCAGATGAACCCCACATTCGGGGGGGTTGTATCCTTGATCACAATAATACTGGTTTCAATGTAATTCTGGAATGAATCCTGAAGCCTCAGTCTGATCTCGTATTCATCATCCTCCTCCAGTTCCACCGATAGTTCGGTTTCACCCTGGATATCCTCGAATTCAGCGGCAATGCCGACTCTCATCAGGGCCGCCTCCCACATGAAAGGACCGGAATATTCCCAGGTCAGGTTTATGGTATCCTTGTTGGTGAAGGTCCCGTCCTCGGGAGAAATAAATCGAAGAAGGGGATTTTCTCCTATCTTGAAGGAGACCTGCCTTGTTTTTGATCTTCCTGAATTGTCTATTCCCCTTACGGATACAGTGTGATTACCTTCGTCAAGAAGGGTTTGAAGGGACTTGGATTCAAGATTCTGATCCACCCAGTCTTCATCGTTTAGTCTGGTTTGAAGGTTTTTCAGACCCAGATTGTCGGTAACATTGAATTTTATGGATATGTAGGTATTCGAGAGAAAGGAACCTTCCTGGGGAGATATTATCTCAACATCCGGATCTGTCAGATCAATGGTGAAGTTGGCTGACCTTTTCACGGTCAAACCCCCCTCGTCCCTGCACCTGATCTCCACACCGTGATAGCCTTCATCCAGTTGCGGTCTGAAGACTCTCTGAAGGGGATTGAGATAGCTTATTTCCCCGTCGATCAGAATGGTCTGATTTACCGTATCGAAATAATCCGCCAGGGACCATTCGATATCCACCTCTGTTCTGGGAATGTATTCCCCGTCCTGTGGAGAGATGAGGTCTATGACCTCCACGGTTTTCTGAAGGATATACTGCCTCCTGGATAAGTTGGTCAGGCCCGCTCTGTCGGTTACCTTTACCTCGACAAAATGATTGCCCTCCTTCAGGAAAATGGACCTGAACGAGGTCCCGGTGACATCAACCCACGGACCCGAATCCACCTTCATCTCGATCTTTTCTATTCCGGAACCGATGTCTGCAGCATCCCAGTGAACGGTAATGTATGATCTGTCAGGATAAAGGTCCGTTGGGGATGTGATTTCAACGGTTGGAGTTTCGGTATCGAAATATGGATTGGTGAATGGAATTGTGTCGGTTCCCCCGGCGTTGATCGTGTAAGGATTGTCCACTATGCCGTTCTTGTCCGCATCCGGGGTTCTGTGATTTGCCCAGAAGTTGCCAGAATTTCCCACTGTCCAGTCATTTTTGTAGTAGGATCCATAATTGAACTGCTTGCACTGGGATCCGGCAGTAACATTATCGGTTCCGGCGTTGTGGTAGAAGACATTTCTCCAGATTTTATTGGATCCCCCACGTCCCCAATCTATTGCGTAGGTTGAGCAGTTGCCGAAATAATTATCATGAACCTGCCAGAGTGATGTGTAGACATTGAAGGGATTTTGTGTTGAGAATATTCCATGATCGCAGGATTCAAAGGTATTGTTTTTGATATCACCATAAGTGGAACCCGTCAGGTATTGTGCCGCTGCGAAATAGATTCCGTTAGTACCATGGAACCAATTATCCTTGATATCCATGTAATTGCAATTTGAAAGGGTCAAAGCATTCTCCCCGGGGGAATCGAAAACACAATTGATGATTCTACCTCCAGACTGCCCGCGTCCTATGGTTACCGGAGAATCCTTGAACGTGCAGTTGAATATGTAACCGTCATTTCCGAATAAACTGTCCTCCAGGGGGATGCCTTCCAGATAATTGGTGGTGAATCTCTGATTGTTCCCGTAATTGTCGAAGAATATATTTGCCGAGGCAAACGATGCGTTTACAAACCTGCTCTTTGTAATTGTGATACCGGTTCCGCTCCATACCTCAACAACATTTGTCTGGTCAGGGATCGATGTGACATTGCACTCCTCCACCCTGATATCATCACAGGAACCGGAGTAGAGGAATCTGCCCCTTCCCGTGCTGGTGACGTTCTTGATCACGATATTATCGGCATTGTTCAGATACAGGGCCCAGGAACTGTCCGAAGAGAATGTGATGTTACGTATGATCAGGTTGCTCTGGGTGTTTTCTATCCTGATATAATGATCGGACATGTTCCAGTCGGAAATTACATACGGTGAAAGCTGGGTCCCGCTGCCCGATCTAACAAAAGAAGATGATGAAAGGGCGGACTCGCTGGTTATGTAAATATCCGACCCTGCCTCCTCGAGGGCTCCTGATTCGAGAAGGACACCTGTTTGAACCAGTATCAGCACTGCCGAAATAAAGCATGCCGATCCGCGAACGGATACCATCTTTCTTCTAGTGGAGGCTGTAATATTTAAAAGTTGGCCGTTAAGAGATAATACTGGCCATTAAGTCTTAGGATTTTTTTCTCCTTCTTTCCCTTATCAACTCCAGGAGCTGGTCGATGTCTTCGGTTTTTTTTACATCCTTTACCGAAAGGAGAGGAGTGCCTCCTATCGACCTTCCCTTTACGGGGCCTGTTGCTACCAGAAATGATTCGTTTCCCGTTACCATTGTGAGTGAGGATAGTGCAGATCCCACTTCCATCAGGGATCGGTCCTCGGACCCGATGGAAGTCATGAGGAGGTCCCTGTCCCTTCTGGCAAGCGCATCGAAGGGACATCTGGTGGTCCTGATCACCTCCATTCCGATGGAATTGAGATGATCGAGGACCTCCATGCATTCATTATCGGCTTTTGACATCGTCTCCCTGATCTCCTGAAGCTCCTCTCCCCGAGAGAAGGGATCCAGAGGAAGTACAAGCTGGAGCCCGAGGGTATCTTCGATCTTGAGGGCGGTATCCAGATCCACCCCCATTCCGTTCTCGTACATCTGAACAGCCCTTCTGGAAACACCCACCTCCTTGGACAGGGATCCAAGTGACATGCCGACGGAATTCCTCAACTCCCTCATACGGGGTCCGTCCAGGGTAACGAAATGCCCCCCGGAGCTGTAATAGACCATGGGTGGAACCTCCTCGATCAGATGATCCTTCAAAGTGTTGAGCGTCATCAGGGGGATGCCGTAGGAAATGTAGAGGACCCCGTCCTGTTCCTTAGATCCTCTGACAGATGGTATCAGGATCAGGGAGGAAGCGGTGAGGACCCCAGCCAGGACCTTCATCTCGTTTGCAACCTCTGATCTCAGGGAGGATCGGTCCCTGATGATCTTTATGAGAAGCAGAAGTTCATCTCTTCTTGCGGCAAGATCGAAGCTCATCTCGGAAATGCCCTGTATCCTGGATATGATGAAATCGCTTCTTTCCAGGACCTGGATCGTCCACTTTGTAACCTCGTTCATGTCCATGCGGATTACCTGCTTATTTGCAAAAAAATGAGTGTTGCAGGGGTCTCGGAAGAGAGGATTGTTCAGCATATTGGAGTGATACACCTAAGAAACAGCTACTCCCCTGCAACGTAGTTCGTATAGCGAGTTGTATGGGGCGATGAACCATACAACATCTGGTAAGCTACCTCAAAGTTAATAAAGCTTCTTAGTTTAGTTGAAAAAGAGGCAGGAAACCTATATATCAGGGGTCCAAATAGCCTCACGGAGCTGAGACAATGAAGAGGGACCTCCTTGGAATGATGGACCTGACAGACGACCTGGAAGAGATAATAGATCTGGCCATAGTCATGAAGGGAGAGAGCAAGGAAGGAATGGAAAACATAGCCTTCAAGGGGAAGACCCTTGCGATGATATTCGAGAAACCCTCGCTCAGGACAAGGGTATCCTTCGAGGTTGGCTTTTCCCAGATGGGAGGCAACGCTCTGTACCTCTCCCCCAACGAGATAAAGGTTGGGAAGAGGGAAAGCGTTTACGATGTGGCAAAGGTTCTTTCCAGATTCTCTGATATCATAATGTACAGGGCTTTCGATTACAGGAACGTCCACGAACTGGCAGAACATGCCGAGGTTCCGGTTATCAACGGCCTGGATAATATGGAACACCCCTGCCAGGCCGTTGCGGATTTCATGACAATGCGGGAGGTCAAAGGAGAGCTCACCGGAAAGACGCTTGCATGGGTCGGTGACGGTAACAATGTCCTGCACTCTCTCGCACTGGGAGCTGCGATGATCGGAATGAACCTTCACGCAGCGGTTCCCAAAGGATATGATCCGGATAGGAAAATAATGGAACGGGCCAAGGAAATTGCGGCCGAGAAGGGATCCAGGATAGAGATCTTCAGGGATCCAAGGGAAGCTGTGGCAGGTGTGGATGTGATCTATTCCGATACCTGGGTTTCCATGGGAGACGAGGGCGAGATGGAAAAGAGGTTACGGGATTTCGACGGTTTCCAGGTCAACATGGAATTGATGAACACCGCAAAACCCGATTCAACCTTCATGCACTGCCTGCCAGCCCACAGGGGTCAGGAGGTAACCGACGAGGTAATGGATTCCTCGAGGTCCGTGGTGTTCCAGGAAGCGGAGAACAGAATGCACGCTCAGAAAGCGATAATGATCAGGCTATCCGGCCTCAGGTGATCTCCCAGGTATACATCTTGTTGGTAGAATCCAGTTCGACAACACCAAGCTTTGCGGGTTGGGGCTGTAGATTCATCATCTTCTGGAACGGGGTCTGAGACTGCCAGGTGGATCCTTCTATCAACTGGACACCTTTGTAATTGTCCATCCCGAAACGGTGGACATGCCCGGAAACGAAGATGTCGGGGACCTCCTCTATGACAAGCAGATCCTCTTCTTCAGGCGCAAGCTGATTCCTCATTCCATAGGAGGGAGCGTAGTGCCTTGACCTAAGCATCTCTTTCA
This sequence comes from uncultured Thermoplasmatales archaeon, assembly GCA_964445525.1. GTDB lineage: Archaea > Thermoplasmatota > Penumbrarchaeia > Penumbrarchaeales > Penumbrarchaeaceae > Penumbrarchaeum. The sequence goes on from CAYULA010000033.1 coordinate 21,484, forward strand.
TTCCCGGTATCGGATCCTCATAGGTGACGTCCTTGAAAACCGTCACCATGTCATCGATGGATTTGCCGTGATAGCCCGCTACCTGGACACCGGAAACCGAGAAAAAGGTGGGATTTGATAGGAACCTGATGTTGGAATTGGAAAAGAGGTCCTGATATTCCTTGGGCAGAGGAGGCTGAGGCTCCGCGATCCTCACCGCATCATGATTTCCAGGCATCAAAATGATCTCAATATGATCCGGTATCATTGCCAGGGATTCGGCCAGGGCCTCGTACTGCCTCGTGATGTCCGGGTGAAGCAGATCCTTGTCCTGATCGGGATAGATGCCGATGCCATCGACAAGGTCCCCCGCAACAATGAAGTACTTCACCCTGTTTCCTTCGGAGGCTTTGAGCGAGGCATCCTTTTCTCCCTTCAGCCATTTTATCATTCGAGCCCATTCCCTGGATAGATACATCCTCGATCCTATGTGGATGTCGGATGTGAATACGGCCAGAAGGCCCTTCTGCTCGGAGGCCCTCCTCCTGTGGATTCCCGGAATATCCACCTTGAATATGTTGTCAATGAATACAATGGGTCCTCCCCTCCCGTCCCCCGACTTGTATTTTCCCACAATCCCCACGATCTCGTCGGATACCAGTCTTATTGAATTGAGTTCCTTCTTGTTCTTCGATATGAGGGCCCTGATGGTTCCAGAAGGGTCCTCGATATCGATCATGGTATGACCGTTCTTGGTGGTTCTGGAATCGTTCACGATCCCCACGAAGCGCACCTTATCATCCGATCCGCTGAGGGTTGCGATGCTCTCGCAGGGTGAGAGGTCCCCGTACTGGGAGATGAGGACCGATTTGAGCTTGCGGTATCTGCTCTGGAAAAGCTTCCTGAAATCGTCTATCTTTCCCTGAGAACCCATCTTCTCGAAAGGATCCTTTAGTATCCTGAAATCCGAATCAACCTGTTTTGCAAGCGGAATGGAGCCGCTTCCCAATCCCCGAGTATCGATGGCGGGTCTTTTCAGATGCGAGGAGACGGTTCTCGATATATCTTTCAGTTCTCTTTTGGGTTTAAGCTCCTTTGTTGTATCGACCTTTACGGCGGAGACCTTACTTTCGTGTTTTTTCCCGGGATCCTCTTCCCTGATATTTTTTTTAAGGATCTCCTCTCCACCCGAGGATTTTTTCTTTTCAAGCTCCCCGTCTTTGAACCTCTCTATCTCCCTGGGTCCTATGAACATGGGCAGATCGGTACCGTTTTTCAGGGCTTGTTCGATGTTGTCCATTGTCCCGGGGGACTCCTCCAGAATAGCGGCCGCTTCGGGAGAGGTCAACCTCGAATATCGCATGAGCCTCAGGGCTACCTCGGTCATCGGATGCTGATCGAGGAGGTCATGTTTTTACCTTTGCCCGGGGTGCACCAAAAGTAAAGATGAGCCGACATACTGTCTTACATGGAATGATAATGTACATCAATCCGCGGATTACGTCCGACATTTTTATATAAGTGTCGGACACATACTGTCATTCGTCTTACATCAGTGAGGGCATGGGATGGAAAAAGCGGACAAGGTCACCATACGGCTGACACCCGAGCAGGCATCCGCGCTGGACTTCCTCGTTGAGGAAGGTCAATTCAAGAACCGCTCCGAGGCCATAAGGAGTTCCATAAATGATATGCTTTCAGGTCCGGAGGAGGAAGAGGAAGGCACCTTGAAGGTGAAACTTCCCGATACCATGCTCACTGCAATCGATCTGCTGGTTTCCCTTGACCATTTCGTTTCGAGGGAGCTCGGAGCAAGGGAGCTCATCAGGAACGGACTGGAGAGAGTCGATATCAAGGAGATCGTGGCAAGGAAAGAGCTCCTGGCAGAGATGGGAGCCGATCTCAATGCCAGGGACATACTCGATACGCAGTACAAGAACATGCTCAAGCAGTAGTGGAGAAAGACCAACAGTGGGATCTTTGATGGGATGCACTCTGTAGGGGCCCCGACTAATTTTCGGGGGAAAATGGGGCCCCTATACTCTTTTGTTCAAGACTGTAATTATTAATATATTCTTGAACAAAAGTCCGCTAAATGGTAATTTGCAGATGACGGTCCATTTAGCTGGACCTTCACATCTGTGATGTGGAGGTCAGGAAAAAACAGAAGGCGAAGCCTGTTTTTTCCGAAGACCTGGAAATTGCGAGGCATCATGAAATAGGCGAGAGCAATTTACCAGTACATTTTAAAGAAGAATAATATTAATATTCAATACTTCTTTAAAAATCCGCAAAGCAGTAAATCATAATTGACAGTCTGTTTTGCTAGGATCTTGCCATCACCGATGGCAAGGTCAGAAGAAAACCGAAGCCGAAGGCTGTTTTCTTCTATGATTTCGAACTCGCGAATGTTTACAAAATTGACGCAAACGAGTTACGATAAAAGCATCATTTTGTTAAAGACTGTAATTATTAAAATATTCTTGAACAAAAGTCCGCGAAATTTTCATCACCGAGATGGTGAACAAGAAGGACCTGCCAGCATATATCACATACGCAATTTTGCAGTATTTGGATAGTATTTCAAAGCTCTCAATCATTAATATGATATGGATTGTCGATAGAATCATCGTTTAGGAAAATTATGTCATGGAATATTATTCTTTCATTATTCTCTATGAAAAAGACATGAAATCCATCAACTTCTATTATATTATCATCTTCATCAAATGTTTTGATATTAATAATATCTCCTTCAGAGAAAAAATGATTATCATCAACATCAACAAAGGAGACAAGAGATGATACATTGAAAGTATTGCTTATTGTATCATTATCAAAAATATATACCATGTAATCTTTAATATAATTATTCTGTAATGATGACAATGAAATATTTTCATTAAACAATTGCTCCGCATGAAGATCAGTTATAAAATCAGTTTGGATGAAAATATACATATCATCCAATGATACTTCATGATTATAATTTTTTAAAATTATAGAAAAACCATTGTCCTTTTTATGCGTAGTTTCGAATATTAAATCATGATGAATGTCCTCATCATCATCTGAATTAGTAGTATCGTCTGGATTATTGAGCAATATTAAAGTTCCAATGAGGATAGCACAAAAAGTTAATATTGCTATATACAAAATTCTCCTATCCATTAATATCCACCTATTATCTCATTCTCATTGGCATCAACAAAACAACCAAGGAAATAGTTTATTATTTCATTATTATCTGTGAATGTATACTCATATTCAAAAACCCACGCTAAAATACCATTATTAAAACCATATCTCGGACCTTCTCCTTCATAAAGATAATTTGGTCTAACTACCATAAGAGATGTTTGATATGGATTGCCTGTGTCATTAAAATATGTGTTTAGTGTTTCCAAGGCTATTTCAGAAGATATTTGAGGTATAAATGAAAGTGGCATCTCTAGATTCCAGATCTTTATAAATGATACTAAATTACCGGAGCTATCTATTTCAATATGGATTTTATCTGTTGTATTGACTCCTTGTACAAATCTATAATATTCAATTACATAGCCTGTTGCAACTTCCAAGTTCTCTGAAATGTCATGTTCTGTTAAATTTGTATAAGACACATATTCTGGTGTAAGGGTACCAAGAGTCGGAGCAAAGGCAGTAATTATACTTTGGGCTTGATCGATGGCTGCTTGCTTTGAAAGTGTACCACTTGTCATGATTACATTGGATACTTGATTAATTTCACCGTTCTCTGCATTAACATGAATTTCTAGATTGTTATTGTTCTTATTGATTACCCAAAAAGTTTCACATAAATATTTATCCTCCACTAGTTTATAATTAGGTTGATATTCTGAAGTTTCATCATCTGGATGTGATTCACCCAAATCAGGATTATAAGATATATTTTCCAAATCCGTAATTATTGCGTTTGTATTTACTATATTTAATGCATCTTGAAGAGGAAAAGTCACAGGTGTATTAATATCCAATTCTATGAATTCGTCATCAAATCCGGGGACTGGATCATCTCCCGAAACCATTTCATTTGAATCGTTAAATATTATCATCCCGATTATTAAAATGAATACAAACGTTCCAGCCATAACAAATAACCAAAATGAATCCATCTTTTTACCATGCATCTTTTTCACCTCATTCTACGAATACATGCACTCGTGTGTTTATTCGTTGGAAAGTAGTTCCACTTAATCCAGTAATTCTCACTCCGAAGTAAGTACCGGATACTTGATTATCATTAAACCTGATTACAAGATCTTGTGAATCAAGATCATATGTTCCCAAACTAGTATCCTTTCTTAAGTTGTAGTATGTATCGAAATATGTCCATGAACTTGTTGATGCTTTTTTATATTCCACCTTGATACTAGCCCAATCTTGATTAAAATTTGGATTAAAAAACAACATAGCTCCATCATCATTTCTATAGGAATACGATTTTGTAAGTGTTATAGAGCTACAGTATGTTGTAGAACTAGACGCTTGGAAATCTATTTCTTTTGCAGGTTTATGATTCAATGTTGCTGCATTGGTTGAGTAGCTTGGCCATGAGAACGGCCTAGCTGATTTTATTCCTTTACAATACCATCCTGCTCGTCCAGCATCTGTTCTTGCTTTATCATGAACTTGCCTCAGGGTATATCCTTCTGAACTGGAAATATGCTTTGCGAAATATTTCATATAATAATAATCATAATTTGCTACCGTTTGTCCTTTGAAACCACCAGCATATCTTGCACCATTATCTCTTGCGTGATTCGCAAGATGGCCATACTTACCATTATTACATGTTGCAAAAAAGAATATGGATCCAGGTATCGACAATGGATCCTCTTGGTCTAATGGATTCCAATTACCATCTGCATCAGTTATTAGATTAAAATCACTACCACTCCAATACTCATTATTATGTAATGATATGGAACCAGGTGTAGTTAGACCACCATGTCCAATGAATAAATTGATCGATGATTGTCTTCTACCATATACACGGTCTAGATACTCTATCCAAGTTGTGTAATAATCTTTGTAATGGCCATATGTATATGAGTATCCATTTGAATTGAAATTCCATCGATTATCCAAATATGATTCTCCTTTTCTCACACCTTTATTGAAATAGTAAATCTCTGTGTTTGCACCTTTCTTATCCTCGCTTTTAGGTACATTTGAACCCCTTGCACATTGTGTCCTAAATCCATCCGTAACAGGTAGTAAAATAGTAACAACTGTAAGAATCAGGACAATACAAATTGCCACACTTTTTTTAGACTCCATTCCGTTCACCCAACCTCATAATCCATTTGATGTAGTGTTTTTGTGATATTTTTAGTTACCTGTATTCGAGAGCTTAAATCCTAAAGTCCCAGGTAATGGGTAATAGGTAGCCTTCCAATATTACTCTTGGTCATATCTTGTGTTGTTGAGGTCGATGGGAAAGACAGAATGGCTGAGGTATCCAAACAGACAAGGAAGGTAATTGAGCTACTTGAAGTACCTATTACCGAAAAATTGGGACTTCAGGGTTTACGAGAACATTTCAAAGAATAATATTAGTATTCAATATTCCTTTAAAAATCCTCAAATCCACATTTTTCAAGGCAATGAGGCCATATAGAGGTGAACATTGTCCCTATCAAGAAGATGAGCTTCCTTTAAATGCCACGGTTTTCTCCAGGATTTTATACCCTTGGTGATCTCGAATCCGATCTGGCCGGAATGATCATTCACAACAACATCAGCCTCGGTACCATTCCTGAAATAATTCACCATATTTCCTCTTCCAATAAGCGAAGCGACCGTACTTTCCAAGAGCCAACCGTCATCCACAGGCTCCTTGACATAATCCGATAGAACCTTCAGAATAAACGGATCGATTACGTGGATTTTTCTATTCTTCCTGTAGTTGATCCTGCCATCTGCACCGATCAGGTCCAGCACAATAGCCACAAAAGTACTCTCAAGCAATTCCACATAAGACCTTGTTGTATTGGGAGAATTGATTGATGTTTGGGTTGACATTGAATTCCAGCTTACGGGTGTTCCCCTGGCACGAATGATGTATCTTAGTACCTGCTTCATATACTGATCCTTCTTGCCTGCTTTTGCCCAATCTCCCCTGACTCCCTCGAGAAATGATCTTGATGTGAATCTTGTAATACCTTTTCCCGAATGCATATCGATTATGGGTTGAGGGAAACCCCCGGAAATGAGATAATTATTCCAGAGGTCCCTAAGCTTCTTTTCCAGGAAGCTGTTCTTGATAACGTCACTCCCGATCTTCGAAAGATCCGATCTTTCTGTTTCAAGACCTCCTATACAGCCGCAATATTCCACAAATGAAAGGGGATACATGATGTGATCCTCACCCGAACCTCTCCTTCCGGGAAAGGCATCCACATGACCTAGGATGTCCATGGAAGCGGAGCCGGTGACCATGATGACATCGCTTCTGAGAATACCTCTGTCCAACCTGGATTTCAGAGCTCTCCACCACTCTGAAACGAATGAAACCTCATCCAGTACTATAAGGGAAGTATCTATCTTCTTCTCCTTCCTCAGGGTAAGATAGTTATCGATAACTTCACCCAATTCTCTATGGTCCAGAATCTCATCACATGAATAGTACAAGACCGAAAATGAATCCCTTTTCCTCAGTTCATTCCGGATCAACAATTTCAACATGGTGGTTTTTCCAACCTGCCTGGGTCCAGTTAGAAAATGCAAGCCTGGGTCATGCAGATGAAGATCGTTCAATATGGGAGGCATCCATCTGATGGGAGATTCCTCCCACTTCTGGACATGAGGATCCTCCTCCCCCGTCCACCATGTGTTCTGTTCTTCCATCAAAATATTAATTGCAAATAGGTATTTAAATGATTTGCAGTTTGACTGCATATAGTTATTTTAATGGTACGCAAATATGTAATAAAGAAGCCATGAATATTCCCTTTGTTTCGGGGAAGGTATTTGTCCCTGGATACATTCCCGATAATCAAGATGGAAGAAAAACCCAGCGTACTGGTATGGATAACCGCCGACGAGGACCTTGTGGAGGAAACAAGGGAGCTCTGCTCCTCGGCAGGTTATGATATCATCAGCGAGGTCAGACAGACCAGGAGCTCTCCGGAGAAGAGGTCCTATCTCGGTCCCGGAAAGCTGGAAGAAGTGGCACGGATCGAGGGGGTAGAATATCTTATCACACCCTCAGATCTGGATCCGTCCCAGGTATTCACCATATCCAAGGTGACCTCCCTTCAGGTCGTCGACAGGATAAGACTGGTCCTGGAGCTGTTCAGATCAAGGGCCACCAGCCCCGAAGCGAGGCTCCAGGTGGAGCTCGCCGACCTGAGATATCAACTGCCTATACTGAAGGAATACATACATCAGGGAACGCTATCCGACAGACCCGGTTTCCTTGCCGGGGGAGAGTACAGGGTGGATTACTACTACGAGATGGCAAACAGAAGGGTGGCACACATCAAGGACCAGTTGAGGACCCTAAGAAAGAGGAGGGGGATGACCAGGGCGTTGAGGAAGAGAAGGGGCCTTCATCTCGTTGCGGTGGCGGGGTACACCAATGCAGGAAAATCAACTCTCATGAACAGGATCGCGGATGCGGACATGCCCGACAAATCAGTTGACACGGCAGACAGGATGTTCACGACGATTGCGACATCCACCAGGAAAATGAAGGGAAAAAGGGACTGCATTGTGACAGACACCGTCGGATTCATCAGGGACCTCCCGCCCTGGCTTGTGGAGGGATTCATGTCAACCCTGGAGGAGGTATTCGAGGCAGATATCGTTCTGCTTCTCCTTGACGTGTCGGAAAGAAGGGAAAGAGCCGCAAGGAAGGCCGCGGATTCCCTCCACATCCTGCGGAAGGGCAACTGCAGGGGAAAGATCGTTCTGGTGATGAACAAGATCGACAGGGAGCCCGATGAAGATCGTTTCGATCCCGAATCGGACCTGGATCCCGATCTGGCTACCATGGTCAATGCAAGGATCAGGATATCCGCCGCGGAGGGTCCGGGAACAGATGAACTCCTGGATGTTATCGATGATCTGCTTCCCCCTCTCGTTGAGGTTGAAATAAGGATCCCGATCCAGCATTTGACCGGAGACCTCCTGAGTATGATCAGGAAGGTGGCCAACAGGATGAATGTGAGATACACGGAATCCGAGGCGGTGATAGAATGCAGCCTGGAGGAAAGATGGGTCGGATCGATCTCCAAAAGTGTTGATTCCCATGAGGGAAGTCTTGTCAGGACCCTGGAAACCGCCCGATAAAAGGTTTTTTTAATGGATTGACCGTTCCTCCTGCCAGGTGGATCAACATGAAAGCGGTTATTCCCGCGGCGGGTCTGGGAACCAGACTGCTGCCCATCACCAAATCCCAGCCCAAGGAAATGATGCCCGTGCTCAACAAGCCGGCTATTCAGTATGTCGTGGAGGAAGCATCCCATAGCGGCTTCGATCAGATACTGATCATCACCAACAGGAACAAGAAGGTGATGGAGGACCACTTCGACCGCAATCTGGAGCTTCAGGAACTTCTGAGGAACAAGGGTAAGGAAGATGCACTCAAGGAGCTTGAGAAGATCGAGGGACTGGCGGATCTGTTCTACCTCAGGCAGAAGCAGCAGAAAGGCCTCGGTGACGCGGTCCTCTGCTCCGAGACATATGTGGGCAACGAGGCTTTCGCGGTCCTTCTAGGAGATGACATCATCGTGTCGGATGTGCCCGCCATCAAGCAGCTGTGGGACGCCCACCTCAAGGTAAGAGCGCCTGTGATCGCCCTCGAAGAGGTTCCCGAGGACCATGTGGAGAGATACGGAATAGTGGAACTCGGCGAGGAGGTCCAGCCGGGCCTGTTCAAATTGACGAGGATCGTGGAGAAACCAAAGAAGGAGGAGGCCCCCTCGAGAATGGCCGTGATGGGGAGATATATACTGGACCATGATATTTTCACATGGCTGAGAAGCTCGAAAACCGGCCATGGTGGGGAGCTCCAGCTGACGGATTCACTTGCCAATTACATAAACACAAAGGGACTGTACGGACTCGTTACCCGGGGCCTTCGGGTCGATATAGGTTCCGTCAGCGACTGGCTGAAGGCAAACCTTCAGGTCGCCCTCATGGACCCGGAATTGAAAAAGAAGATCTCCGATTATCTCGATGAACTCAAGGAGCAGGGAAAACTTTGATGGATCTCACTCTTCCCAATCCTCTTGTCCGGACCTTCTGCCTGCCGCCCACATCAATATGAGTGATATACCGATTAACAGAAGAACCGCTGCGATTATCAACAGAAGAATCCAAAACATATTTTCTTCCCGGTCATCTTCTTCCCTTTTATTGGTTTTGAAGGATCCATGCAATTCCGGTGCTAAGTTCTCCCCCCCTTCGGAATTCGAGAAATGGTATTCATAGGAGGTCCCTTCCTCGAAAGCGGACCGGGGAATGGTGGTTGAATAGATCCCGGGAGAGGTTTCTCCGATGAGGAATGATCCTACTCCATCGACAACAAGGTACACGGTCAGGTTGCGATTGCCCTCCACGGTCAAGCTCAGGTCCCCGTTGTCAAGGATCTCAACATCAGCCGAGGTGAGCTCCCATTCCTCCGGGACCCGGATCGGTCCTTCGATAGTTCGGACCCATCCCGAGAACTCCACCGCCATATCACGGCCTCCTTCCGATGATGAGAAATGATATGCGTAGGTGGTGTTCCACTCGAAAAGAACTCCTTCAATTTCTACAAAGTATTCGGAAGAGATCTCGGATCTGTAAACCTCTGTGAGTTGGAATGATCCTATTCCCGGTATAACCGCGTATACATCCTGATCCCTAGGACCCATGACAGTCACGTTCCAGTTCCTTTCAGGATCCACATCCACAAAGGCACCGGTTATCCTCCAGGACCCAGAATCCGAACCGGTGGTGAAATTGAAGGAGAAGGACTCCGGACCCCATAATCTGCTGTCACTATCGGAAAGAAGATCGGCCGAGATAGAGATGGTGTATTCCATCATCGGATCAAACTTATCATGATGGACCTCCACCAGTTCACCGAGTGGATGGAAGAGGAAGATCAGGTTTCCAACTTCCGGGATCATTCTCAGATTCTCTGCCAGTGAGGTCCTGTTCACGGGTTCGGAGAATGATAGCCTGATGGGTTCATCCAGTAAGATACCTGTCCCGTCAGGTGAAGCCGAGGTGATGTTGAAGTATCCGGGAGGTTTGAATTCCCGGAAGGGGAGAGTTATGTTCTGTGTTTTTGATATTCCGGAAAGAACGAAATTCATCGTAGTATTCGAAAACAATCCCGATCTGTAGGTTCTTTCCTTACCCTGCATGGAAAGGGGAGGATCCGCCCGTATCCTGTAGTTCGTTCCATGGACCACATCCTGGAAAATGAAGTACCCTGATGAATTCGAGATGGTCGTTCGAACTGTGTCCCCCGTTCCATTCAGGAGCTTGACGGAAGCTCCGGGTATTCCCTCGGGATAAGGGCCTCCTTCAGGGAGTACCCTTCCGTATACTGTTGAGGTTGTCCTGTTCTCCAACTCAATATTGAGTTCGAATTCATTGAATCCCGTTGCGATCAACAGCGACGATTCCCAGCTTTCATACAGGTCGCTGCCCTGGATCTTTAGAAGATAGCTGCCCTCCTCCACGAGTAATTCGAAACCACCCCCTGAATCCGTCTCCTCTTCTTCAAGGGTGGTATTTTCCTCCATTCCAATTTTCAATAGGGAAATCGGCATGTCCTTCACCGCCTCTCCTTTCCAGTCGGTAACTATCCCCTGGATAGGGGAAAAAGGTCTGAGTACGAGTTTGATACCATTGAGACCTTCGTAGGGGACCTCCATTATGACCTGGTTGTCCACGGTCCCGTTGGAATATTCCACAGTGAAGTTCCCCGGATAGACCGTCATCGAGAAAGAACCGTCGGGAGAGGTCTCGGCACTGCTGGCAGTGAATCCGGATCGTTCGTTGTCCAGGACCCTCACCTCTCCCTGCACCGGATTGTCATCCCTGTCAACCAGAGTTCCGTTGAACCAGGTGCTGTAATCCTTCATGGGTTCAAGGATGATATCGTGCTTCCTCGGGGACCTGGTTTCCATATCGATGGTCTGTCTGTGGGGGAAATACCCTTCCGATTCGCAGTATATCTCAACCTGACCTGTTCCCCAGTTCCTGTAGAATCCGTCAATAACCGATCCCGAGGTTTCCTGGAATACCTCCACATCTCCCCTGAAGGATGAGGACTCCACGATCCTGAAGGGGAGAGTTTTCCCCGTCCCCATCTCCTTGACAGAACCGGAGATCTCGGAGATGGGATCAGCAGGTTGCAGGGTTATTTTAGCTGTATTCTCATCCTCTGATACCTTCACGACAGTATTTTCGGGGATTATCCAGCGGGGACGGTTAAGTGAGAAATGATCGAATTCATCGATACTGGTGATAATATAGCCGCCTTCAGGAAGCAGCGCTCTGACCTTTCCCTCCCCGTCTGAACCGGTGGAATATGTGGAACCAGTTTCTAAGGGTATAAATGACACGGGCTGGTAAGGAAGTGGATCACCTTGGCCATCCTGAAAGGTGAGGGATATCTCATGCTCTTTTTTCTCAAAATCCCTTCTCTCGAGTTCAAGGCGAAGCGAGGTCTCCTCACCATTTTCCACAAACACATCACCCTCGCTGTCGTATCCGAGAGATGAATCCGCGGTTATCCTGTAGGTTCCTGTTTGGACCGATGTATTCAGATAGCCGTCATTGTCCGTTAGCCCTTCAAACCGGAGGAAAGGATCCTGCATGCCGCTTCCTTCGACATGGGCATAAGGGATCGGAATACCGGTTGGATCGTCGACGACCTGAACGGATATGTTTCCTCTAGCCGGGGTTTCAACAGATCTCTCCGCCAGGTGTACGGTTAGATTGGTGAAATCGCCTATCTTCCCGGTTGGAACGGTGATAGTTTTGGTCTCACGGTCCCATCTGCTGATCCTGATATCCACCTCCTCTTCCGCGATCAGATAAAAAGGAGCAATACCCGTCCCGTTTGATTCGATGTATGTGGATGAGATCTCGAATCGAGGTCCATTCTGTTTCTCCGTTTCATAACTGAAGGAAACCATTGCACCCGCAAGAGGATCGTTGGTTTCTTGATCCAGAACCTCCAGCATTACCGGTCTGAATTCGTCTGGAACCGGTATGGGAACCTCTCTGGATAGGGGTGTCGAATTCACAATTATCGGTAATGTTGCCTCTACCATGGAATTCATTGGGAAATTGAAGTAATGCCTCCATCGGTAGAGGTATTCTCCCATGCCCAGGGAAGTATTTCTCCAGCCGTTGGAACCCGACCAGATAAAATTCTGTTCGGTTTCTCCGTGGTCATTTAGAGCATCAAAACCACGGTAACTTATCATATCCGAATCATCTACCGGAGTTACTTTGTTGGAATCCATGAACCTGAGATTGACATCAACAGGATTCTCGCTTACCATGGACATGATAATATCCATCCGATTCTCCTCGCTGTTTCCGAAATAATAATGAGAGGAATACGGCAGGAATTCCAGTAAAGGGTGGGATACAACCGCCTCCATGAAGATGGGTGTATCAGAAGGGGGAATATCGATACTGTAGGATCCGTCAACCATCGCTTCGTCGGACCTCTCGAACTCCCTTCCCGTGGAATCCTTACCATGAATGGTGATTGTTGTCGTCTGCGGTATGGGTGTTGTGGAGTTCCCTTGGAAAACATTCCCGAAGATGGTGATATTATCCTCCATCGAAGAGGTCAGAACAACATCCATGAAGATCTCGTCTCCCGGCCATATATCCAGCCTGAACCTGGAGAAGGAGGACCTGGAGCTGTTGTAGACGGTCAGATAACAGGGACCTAGGTTCCAGGAGGTGATCTCCAGCATCTCCTGGCCGGATGAATTGGTAAACCCTTTGTCGCTGTAATGATCCGAATAATGTCTGTCGTAACCGTGGATTCTCAGGTAAACATAGGAAGCAGGTCCCCCGTCGGGATAGGTTACATTCACATGAACATCGGCCATTGTCGAAGACGATGGTCCCCTCATGGAATCCACTCCCGAAGGTAATTGAGCTGTGGATAAAATCATCAGTATCAATATTATTGAAACAAGAATAGATTTCAATGGATCCTTCCTCATCGTTCAGGCCCCCATTTTCGGAGAGAGATGCAAAATTACATTTCCTCGCTCCCTGATTGGAATTAGGCCGAAGGGTTTAACTATTTTTCCCTGGCCCGATGGAAACATATTACTATTTTCAGTCCCATGATTGAGACAGGTTAGGACATAGAGGAGTTGTGAAGATGAAAGGAAGGGGCTCGATCCTGTTCTTCGGAGGAGCTTTCATTCTTGCCGCTATTGTGGCGGCCGCAATCGCTGTTCCAATCGCAGTCGATGACGAGGAGGGCAATCGTGGCGATATTGATATCGAAATATCCTACCACGAGGAGATCACAATACACCCTGGTCAGGATGTTCAGTTCTATTGCGTGATACTGAAAAATGATCCTTCAAGCTTTCTGTGGGAATGGGGTAATGGAACAAAAATTTCCGATCAGCAGAACCCGATTATTCATTTCAATGCTCCGGGAACATACGAGATCATCCTGAAAGCCGGGGATATGGAGGTCGGAAGCGATTCGGATTCGGTAACGATTGATGTCGATCAGAATGCTACAGAAGGTGGAACAATTGCTTTTGACAGGGAGTTGGGAATGGACCTCCCCGGAGATGATTTTGATCGGGATTTCTCCTTTGAACAGGGATCCCTTGCGGTGAGTATCGAATCCTACCCGTGGCCGACGGTTATTGCAAACCAATCGGTTTTCTTCATGGCCAGGCTCGGACATCAGTTTGGATTTACCGACGTATACTCTTCATATGATTGGTTTCTCTGGTCCTTTGGAGATGGTGATTATTATTTCTACGATTGGACCAATTTTGATCCGGAGAATGATACATGTCCTTTCTGCATCTCATACGGAAGCGAATCCTATCCTCCGGGATACAACATTTCCTCTCCCGCCTGGTGGAGCATATCCCGGACTTTCCATTCCTACATTGAGGCCGGACTTTACGATATTTCATTTTCGATAGGATTGAATGAGAGCGGAGAACTTGTCGAGATATCCAATGACACCACCCAGATCAATGTAACCCGAGATATCAGTCTCGATCAATCAGCGGAAGACATTACCTCGAGATTCGATGTCCAATTGATCGCTGAACCGGTTTCCGGTAGTGCTCCACTTCCCGTTCAATTAACTGCAAACTTCACAGAGGCGACACCCGGACAAACTGCCTACACATGGATTCTCGGAAACGGCATTGTTGTGACAACAACAACTCCGTCAATCAACTACACATACAACGAACCTGGCCACTACGAGGTGGAGCTCATCGTGAGAGACAGGATGGCAAGGATTTTCAGCGATAGGGCGGTGATAGATGTAATTGATGGAGATTCTCCCGTTCCTCTGATAACTGCTTTTCCGGGCGAATATCCGATGACCGCCTTTTTGGCTGGTGATGTGTTAAACAGAAACGATGACGAAGTCACATACAGGTGGTACTTCAATGACGAATTGATAGGCGAGATCAAGCGGATCACCAGCCCTGTTTTTCCCTTTGGTCTTTCCACGGTTGTCCTCGAGGTAGAGGACGGGAATGGGAGAAAAGGTTACGATGAGAAGACATTCCATTTCTCGCAGGGGTCATCTCCTCATATAACGGATGTGACGGTTCTTCAATCGGAAAGTGATCCTTTCCTGTTCTATTTCTCATTCGAATTCGTGGGAGGGGATCCTCCAGTGGAAATTCTCTGGGATTTCGGTGATGGTACCTATTCCGATGATGTGAGCGTAGTTCACTATTTTTCGCGTCCCGATCGCTACACGGTGTCACTCATGATAACCGATTCGGATGATGATTGGGATTATCATTCGATGATCGTCACCGTTGAAGGATTCGAAGGCGATTTTTAAGCCGGGTTGAATCTCATTAAACTCTGGACCTCGTTATAACCAATTCTCCGTGCTTTACCCCTTTGATGGCTTTTATGTTGTCAGCGAGGTCCTTGACCCTGGGGGCCTCTCCCTTGACTATGAGGACCTCCAGGCACATGTCGTGGTCCATGTGAACATGTGTTGTGAACAGGATCTCGTCGTGATGATCGTGCTGCAGGTTCAGGAGGCTGTTGTTCACATCTCCCTCGTGGTGGTTGAAAACATATGTGAGCGTCCCGAGGACCTCTCCCTTCTCTTCTTCCACATCGCTTTCTATTATCGCTTTCCTGACGAGGTCCCTTATCGCCTCCGATCTGCTCCTGTAGCCTTTGGAATCTATAAGGGAATCGAACCTTGCAAGCAGTTCGGGATCGAATGATACTCCCACTCTTTCGACCGTCATGGTAGCACCGTGATAACATGATAGTGCTACTATAATAAAAATCAATTCACATTAGACACCTCGATTTGGATATGTACAAAAAAGATATTATACTTCTAAACCCGGTTTCTTCAAAATGTAGAGGATTCTGTATGTTGAAGAACAGAGAATTAATACTACTTGCAATAGGACACGGGACGGATTTTCAGATGAAAACATTACAAGATGTTCTGGGTTTGAGACCGGAATCTATCAGGAGGCATACCAGATACCTTGAAAAAAGTAAAATGGTAATCAAAACCAATGAAAACTCATATTTTCTCACCTCTATTGGTCATGAATCTTATGAAAGAATATTGGATATTATATCAGAATATGAAATATTACCTGATATACATTTCACATCCAGAATATACAAATTACGATCAATACTCCCTTTGATAAAAAATCCAATTTCTCTGGTAAAGATCGTAAAATCCATCAATAAAAAACTGGAACTCGACGTAATAGATTTGTTGAGAATAGATTCTGCCTTGAAACCCGATTCCATAGAGGGGTTGTTAATTGAAGAAATATTCAGACTCGATGATATTGCCGAATTATCAACCGACCTTCAGTTCAGAGATCTAACCATGCTAGGAATTAAACCAAGGATGAAAATAGAAGAGAACACACCTGTCAAGGAAATATTGATCAACGCGGATCAGAAAAGAAGGAATGGAAAGGCCTGGGAAGCATTGCAGATGTTTATTGATCTTCTTCATTCAAGGAATGGATTGCTTCCAGGTGAAAGGATCGTGTGTCTTATCGGCTGGATAACATGCATTAAAATTATCAAAGGGCCAGAAAAAGCGAAAGAAATGATCAATACATACTTATCCAGAATTGATAGACCGGATCACAGAGGATTGCTCTACTACCTTAAAGCGGACATTTTATCAGATATGGAATGCTATCAGAAATCTTCTGAATTGTATATAAAAAGCTTGAAGATCATAAGAAGATACAAAATGAAGGTCTCCGAAGCAGAACTTCTGAACAGCTATGGGGTCAATTTATTCAGGATGAACCAATTTAAATCTGCAGAAAAACAATGGAACCGATGCAGGTCCATATCGCGAAGAAATGACATCATGAGAATGAAAACTATTGCAGAGGTCAATCTTTCGGATATCTATTCTATGAATGGGAAAAACCGGACAGCTCTCGATCTCCTGAGAAATGCGGAAAAGTACTTCGAAAGTATCAATGATCAGGAGGGTATCTGCGATGTCTATTTCAATCGGTCAATTGTTTATATCAGGGAAGGTAAGATCGACAAAGCACATGATTCATTTACAATAGCACAGAATTTTCCATTGATTTATCAAAACAAGAAGGAGGAGATGTTATCCTATTTCAACAACTGCCTGGAAGAAAACGGATACACCCCCGTACGTAAAAGTATTTAAATGACCCCACCCTCGAAATCCCAAACCCGGGCAATCCTAATATACCGAATCAAATCCTGATTATTTCAATGATAGAAGATGAGGAGAATCTTATCGGAATAACTGGTCAAGCTTCCCACACAAATAACGATGAGGTTGTTGATTTCATCGAGGCCTTCTGGAGAGAGAATTATCTACTGACGGGTACCGGACAGGATCCTGTCCTTTATCAATAGGAAGTGAGGTGAAAGATATGAACATGAGAAATAAATACAAACCGGTGATCCTGGGTTTGCTTCTTGCATTCTCGGCGATCGTGATCGTCAACAATCTGGACGAAGTAGCAGCAACCAACAGGTATGTTGGAGGAGGAGGAACACCGAACTATGCAACAATCACACAAGCTCTTGCAGCCTCAAGCTCGGGAGATATAATCTATGTAAATTCTGCGTTGAGCTACACCGAAAACGTCAATGTCAACGTTGATGTCACAATAGAAGCTACTGGGGGAATGGCTACCATTACTCCTCAAACTGGAAATCCCATATTCACGATTTCCACAACAGGAGTAACTATCAAAAATTTCAACATCAACGGACAGAACCAGGCTGGTGTCGATGGTATTTATTCATCGACAACAGGTGGCGAGGAAGGCCAGGAAGTTCTAATTGAAAACTGTAACATCTACAACTGTGTGAATGGAGTACAATTCGGGACTCCCGCGATAAATACAGCTTACCACACCGTTACGGATTGCAATATATATGACAATTCCAATGATGGTGTCCTCATCTATGCTGTGAACGCTGGAAATCACCAGATCGAACTCAGTTCAATTTACAACAATGGAAATCACGGGATCGAGATTAATGGTGACGATAACACCGTGTTTGGATGCAACATCTACACTAACACCAATGATGGCATCCATATCTTCGGTGATACGAACACTGTCACCGGAGATGATGACGGATCCGATGATACGTATATCTATTCCAACGGTGATGATGGAATTGATATTGATGGAGATGATAACTCGGTAATCGAAGACTGTTTCATCCATAACAATACGGATGAGGGGATCAACCTGTATGATTCACATTCAGCATATATGGACGAATGTGAAATTGTTTTCAACGGCGGGAATGGGATATACATGGAATTCTGTGACGATTATGATATATCAGATTCATACTTCACCTGGAATTCAGATGATGCCATCAAGCTAAAATATTGTGATAATGATCCTGAAGACGCAAATGTTCCAAACATCATTAATTGTGATTTTGGTGAAGGATACACTGCGATCCATTTCCTGACCTGTCAATTCGGTTCAACCGGATACGAGGTTGATAGCTGCAACTTCTATGATCGTTCCATCTCAATAAAGGTTGAAGGAAGTTCGGATGTGGATATATATTCTGGAAAGATCGAAGATTGCACATACGGAATATA
>CAYULA010000034.1:0-38385 GCA_964445525.1 uncultured Thermoplasmatales archaeon
CCGCCGTGTACGGTTCCGTATGCACGGTG
Organism: uncultured Thermoplasmatales archaeon; assembly: GCA_964445525.1. Lineage (GTDB taxonomy): Archaea > Thermoplasmatota > Penumbrarchaeia > Penumbrarchaeales > Penumbrarchaeaceae > Penumbrarchaeum. The sequence continues at coordinate 30 of CAYULA010000034.1, forward strand.
GTGTGACAGGGACAGTCCGTGAGGACCTACCTATGTCGATATTTATAAAAATCCTCAAAATGGGATTTCCTGCCATGTTCGTTTTTAATTACAATGAAAACCACTATTGCAATCAAAACAATACATGTTATGGCGAGTATACCAGTGGAGATCATGAAAGGGTCTATTTTATCAGACCTGTCGTCGGAATCCTCTTCCGAAAGATTCATCTTTTGATCATCCGTTTCATTTTTTACTTCGATATCCTCCTCATCAATTTTTTCTTCTTGATCTTCCTCATTGATCCGCGATGTAACCTCTACCGGTTCGACATACAGTTCGTAGTATGATGTGAGCTTGAGGGCGCCATCAACGATGAACCTTGCTCTTATGGTTACTTCTTCTTCTTCGGGTACAGTGTATTTCACCTTGTACCTTGTCGTTTTCGAATCCTCATCCCAGTCGAACTCACCCCCCATTCCCCCGTCATCTAATCTCAAAATCCCTTTGGAGAGATCATCAATGAAAAGCAATCGCACAGTAATCACTATAACATCTCCGGGGTGTAGTGTTTCAGGAACGAATTCCCCCAGTATTTCCATAAAGGGATCTTTTTCGGAATCCGGTTCGGTTATCTCCACCCTTATCAATTCCTCATGGACAGGGGTCTTGTTGGCGGTCATCCTGACGAGCCATAAAACCGAACCTGCTTCGAAGGGAGCTGTCCATTCGAAGTTCCATAAGTCTCCTTTCCTTCTCTCTGAAGGATCTGCTCCCATGGTCCTCACTGGTATGAGGTCCACATCCACATAGAAATATTCATCCTCCATCGAAGCGAATACATCCATGGATACTGATTCACCCGGAAATAACTCGGTTCTGTCGATGCTGTATCGAAAGTTCAGATTGGTGAAGATAAAACCATCTCTCCTGGAGAGGACCTTCACGGTAATGGACCTCATGATCGTTGTATAATCATTGATCTCGGCTTCCGCCCAGATAGATACGACAGAGGAACTTCGAGTGTTTGGATACCATCTGCATTCATACCTTCCTTCTTGTACCTCTTTCCATTCACCGAAACTTGAATCAGGGAGGGAGGATCCGATTTCCACATCCTCGATTGAAATCTCATCTTCGAGTAGATGAATATCGATGGTAATATTGAGGTAATCTTCAGATCGAACCTCCGATGAATCGGAAAACAGACCCAGGTGATACTGTTTGGGTCTTTCTATCAAACCCTCAAGGTTTTCATCCCAGTGATCTTGGTTACTTGAGAAAAATTGCCCCTCATGAAAATAGAAGCAATTCACTGAGATCTCATAACCTTCGTAATAATTCATTATTTTATCCAAATGATAGGGATGAATCTCCTCCCAATCCGGAGAATCCCTTTTAAATTGGAAAAGTGATGTTGATCTGGATCCTAAACCTGATTCCAGGTATATTGAACTTCTATCATCGGATTGGAAATACTTGAGCGTATCTCCATTTGACGGGATGTCAAAATTATCAATGACGGATCTGGTGGAAGGATCGAAAACAAAAGCTTTTGCTCCTCCTGATAGAAGTATGTCTTCAATTCCGTCCGTATTCCAATCGAATCCGTGTCCCAGGTAATTTAGGTCATCTTCAAATAATACTGATCCGGAGAGGCCGGAAATCAAAACAGTATATCCCCTGTTTGTTGTAACAAGAATCTCGCTGATGCCGTCACTGTTTAGGTCCAAAATATGGCTTATAAGATAGTTTGGAATAGTGGTCCAGGGATAGGTTACCTCAACAGACCATTTATTCTCACCTGTGATTGCATCAACACACAATATTTCATAGTCGTTTTTCACTAATCTATGATAATATAGTATCTCGGAATTACCATCCAGGTCGATATCTTCCAGGGCCAGTATACGGTTGTTTGATGAGGTTGAATCCATCCATTTTTTGATCAAACTTCCATTTTCAGGATCGATTAAGAAATTCATATTCTGGCTTTCACACTGTCTCATGATGAGGATTGAGCTCTTGTTTTCATAGAAAACAGGAAAGATATATGACGGACTTGTGAAGGGATAGGTTTCAACGGTTGTATTTCTATTCTTCCATGGGTCATGGATCATGACATTCTCTCCATAATAAAGAAGGAGCAGATCACCAGTATCCATGGGGATTTTGTGGTGGATGCCGTTTATAAGACCGAGAGAGGTTCTGTCATAGAGCGAACCGTTGTTTAAATTCAGAATAACCTGTGGACCTTCAAGAAGAATATAATTCTTATTTTCCGGACCTTTCAAGGGAAATACCTGATGATAGAACCTCAACCCGTTTAATTTATCTTCATCGATTGAAGAAGGTTGGAAGTAGGACCATAATATCCTTCCATCCACAGGTTCCACCCTCATAATATTGTATCCGAAGTAAGAGATATCCGTAACTATCAGTTCGTCTCCTGGAATACCATCCAGGTTTTCAACTCTTAAATAACGATTGACAACTGACATGTTCTGATCTGAAAGAGGTACCTGCCAGTATATTTCCGAAGTGAGGGGATCCAGGCATGTTAATCCGTCACTGTCGGTTCTTGGAACGACCCAGTAATCGATTAACCTATCAGGATGATCCACCCCCATCTTCAATATCCTGCATCTTCTATGCTGATTTCCCCAGGAACTCCAATTCTCACCTTCATAAGGTTGTATCAAAAGATCGTTTTTCAGATCGGACAGCAAGACATTGCCTTCAAACAGAAGAAGAATGGCCTTATCATTAAAATGGGAGTGAATATTGTCATCCAGTGACTCGATCTCTTTATTGTCAAGCAAGAACTGATGTTCGACCTTGAGGCCGTTTTCATCTCCTTTGATATTGTATTTGAGGTCGGGGGGAATTAAGAAGGCGATATTCAATTCTGAATGCCCATCCATGGAGGAAGAGATCTCGAGAGGAAAGATTGCCGAATCGCTCTCAAATTCGAAGATCAATGGTTGTATGGATGCGGTTTCGTTTGTTATCTCATACCTGTCAATGGAGAAATATTCCATACCTTTTTGGATATATTTTTTGATAATATCTTCCATTTCCTTCGGCCAGTGGGTAATGGTTAGATCCATAACATTGAGGAATTCCTCGATCCTGGATTGAAAAGAGTTGAAATCGTATACTCTAATAACAGTCACATTATGCGATCCCAGAATGGAATTGAACAGGATCTGGAATCCGGAGAAATTATTTGAGGGAAAATCATCGGAGAATCCAGCATCTGGCCTTCTCGGATAGGTCCTCTGATTTATCAATCTTGTCAGATTGCTAAATATTGAGATATTTCCAAGTTTAACATTGGGACAGGATGGAAAAGGGATTATATGGAATCCCTTACTTTTTATATCACCCATGATGTCCACGGAAAGGACCATTTTCTCGTGGGTGCCATTCCAAGAAATGATAGCATTTTGACCTGGTTCGAACACATTTTCAGCATTAATTGGTATGTACATCCCATCTCCTTTCACCTCATCGGTAATAGTTACCGAAGAAATGGATGCGATCAATATCAATATAATTGAAAAGTTAAGAAGGTGGCCGATCGGTCTCATATCCACTTCTCCCTCAGAACAACTAATCGTAAAACGATTATTAAATTGACTTGTACATGTGCAATATGGCGTTTTCCTTCTATTTAAAAGAGATCATTGGATCGAGATAGAAGATTTCAATTGTTGGGGAATTTATATAAACCCGATACTGTTTATTACAATCAGGTGGTGAAATGGAACCATATCATCCGATTGTATACAATATCAACAAGAGAGAAGACTATCACGATCCCGACAAGGTATACTATTTGAAATTCGAAGCAGGAACGAATCCCGTTCCCGAGGAGCTCCTGCATGGAAAAGAGGTGGAGGTCCAGGTGGATGACAAGTTCCAGATATTCGGTTTTTACAAACATCCCATCCTCGAATTCAAGAACTCCGAACTGGAGATTGACAAGCTGAAAGATCATGTACCGGAGAAGATAACCATCTGGTACTGAATCCCTTCATCATCTATCGTTTCCTCTCAGATTCCGATCAATGGTAATTGATTGAAACCGGATACATTCATGTTTATTCCGACATAAGCAATATTGACATCCGGATTGGTTTCCATTCCAAATTGTATAATGTATAGGGCATCATCGGCCGCGAAGACCTCGACAGTCTTTTCGGAATCGGCTTGAGGGACCTCTGCTTTGATACTGTGCTTTCCCTCCGATAGAGGAATGGTGAATCCGTACATCTCTTCATAGGATGGTGATCCCGTAGTCGGTGGAACAGTGCTGTCCATTCTCAATTCACCGTCGAAATGGATAACGAACCTGTGATCGGCTTCAGAAGGGTCCAGGTTGTTTATGAGGAAGGTCATGTTGAGTTTGGGACCACTGTTCTGATCCCCATTTTCGGATTCCTGATCATTTTTATCGTCTTCTTCCTCCAAGCAACCGCTGGAAAACAGGATGAGAACTGCTGTCAGTAGAACAGTAATGAATCTAATTCTCAATTCCATAACCCCCTCTGATAAACCGGGGGCATATTTATAAATGTATCCAAAGAGTGTATCAATAGCTTGAAAAGCAGTTCTGCACCAGGTAGTATGAAACCTTCAACCTCTCATGATACGATGGCATGGTCCATTTCTCCCATGAATAATCCATCATGTCAGTTCTTAGTATGATTCCATCCTTTGATTCGGGAAATGTTGAGGTAATCTTCGTGCTCTTGTCCTGACTGAATTTGGTAACAAGAGAGATGCCTATGGATCCTATTTCCACCTCTTCCTCGAAACCCCCTTTCCATATATCCCCTGTCATCCTCCTTTCGGTAGGATCCCTGGCACCAAGGAGAAGCCATGGAATCCTCATTTCTATCACGGGATCGAGAACAGGACCCTGGATGTCGGCATTGGAATCGAAATCGGGGACAGAAGGATCCCATGTACCCCATTTTAGATTCCCTGTATGGAATCTATCCAGGGGGCGCCAAGAGTCTGTTTCCGGCAGGTACAGGGGCCTGTTAACGCAGTAGTAGATATCATGGAAGATCCCGTTGTCCGGAGTGGATGGATAATCCCTTTTTTCCATCAATTCCAGCTGCTCCGCGTATTGATAATAGAAGAAGTCGTAATGGCTGTCCACCATCATTTTCGAATGATCAGGACCTCTCACATCTATCCGGAATTCGATCCCGGAAGAAAATTCAAAAGGCTCGTCGGATGGAGCTGTTATTCCCATATCATCGAGGGTATCCAGGTAGATGTGGAACGAATCCGTTTCCCAGTCAACCGATACCCGGTTCAGTTCCAAACCCAGGTATAGATAGGCTTCATCACTGGTTGCCATTATACTTTTCACAGGACCTCCCGTTACCTCTGCAGATGTCAGTTCTCCGCCTGAAAGAGAGGTCCAGTCATCAATATTTCCGTCTATGAGAATCCTATTTTCATGACCTGGATCGAAACAGAGGAGGCCGAAGTTCTGCTCGCAGGTTTGAACGTCTCTCCAGTAGGCCCTCTTGTTCGGATCCATGTAATCCATTGTATTCCAGGTTCTCTTGAACCATTCATCCTGCCAGGAAAATACCAGCCCTCCCATGCAATCCTCCTCCACCATATCTTCGAATAGACGCACTACTGCTTCTCCCTGTTGCTGTTCGGTCATGTTTCCCTGGTGTAATCCATCGATGTTTCGGTGGGTCATGGCCCTAGAACTGGGAATTCCGAATTCCGCTATCAGGATCGGGGTTACGTGGCTTTTGACCATATCATGGACGTATGCTGCGTAATTGTTCTTTTCACCCCTGTGATCGGTATAATTTCTGTATTTCGAATCGAAGTTTAAGCTGTCAGGATAGTATGGATAGATATGATATGAAGCAAATAGCGAGGGATAATGGTCCCCGTTTGTTGTGATATTATCGGGATCGATGGATACCATATTTTCATCGGAAAAAGGTTCGTTGGGGTGATTCAGCTTATCGGTCGTTACCCAGTTGACAAAGCTCATGGGACACTGGAAGCGGTATTTGTCGGTCTCGTATTCCATGATATCATCCATCATCTCTGCCAGCCAGATCTCGAACGGAGAGGCATTGTCCGTTTTTATGAATCTGCCTTCAATATCCGGCATATCATCTTCCAGATCATCTGTTGTCAAAACCACATGCGGGTCCCATTCCACTCCTAAAATGTATCCCATCAGATAATCCGAAACATCTGCCCTGAATTTTCCGTGGGCATGTCCGGGCCTCTTCACAAGCTCCTTGTTGCCGTGTACTACATCAACAACCTGTTCCATGGAATCCTTGAATTCCTTTCTGATGCTTTCTTCGAATATCGAGGGATAGGAATGTAATGTCTCATGCCTCATCCACACTCCGTGAAGAAGATAAATGGGATTCTCGGATGCGAGATTATATTCCAATAGAGCCTCGTAGAATGCAGGCGGATGAATGGTATAGACCCTGATAGCGTTAGCGTGCATATCGCCCATCTGGCTGATCCATCTACCGTATTCCTCCTTCGTGATCCCAGCTTCGCCGGGAAAATAACCCGGTTTCCCCATTCCAAGGTTAACCCCCTTGACAAGGATTTCCTCCCATTTTCCGTCATTGTAGGTTTTGAACATGCCGTCCGAGACAGAGAATAGGACCTTGACTTTCCTTCCGTTCATGTTGAAGATGTAGGGCTCCCTTCTCGGGACGTCTTCATCCTCTTCCTTTAGGAGACAGCCGGAGATAGATGTAACAAGGATCAGCACAGAAATAACAACACCAGTGATCCTTTTCATAACAATTGTCAGAAAATAGGATATAAAGTGATTTTTTGCCAGGTGTGTGAAAGTTTTTTATTGATTATTACATGAAGTTTTTATACGTACCTTTAATCGGAAAAGATCCGATCAAGGTTTTGATCTTTATTGACAGAATAACCGGAATCCGTCTCTTCGGGTGGATTGGTCACAAACCCCATGAACTCCGCCCGGGGGCAGGTAATATTTTGCATATTCCTCCTTTTGGATCTTCTGAAAATCGTGATGAATACCGATATCGCAAGGAAGATCATACAGGTTCCCAGGATGGAAAGTGCCACCACGATTGGAGTTTCCAAGCCTTCATCGGTATTATCAATGACCTCTTCGCTGACTTCCACATCGAACTTTATAGATTCGGGACCTATCCCCATCTCATTTTCCGCCACAACGTAGTAAACATACAAACCGGTTCTATCCAGGTCGAGGTCCTCGAATTCGGTTCTGTTTCCCGGAACCCTTCCTATCAATTCAAAGGATCTGTTCTTGTTCAATCTGTAGACATAATACTGGATGATCTCAGCTCCACCGTTGAAATCGGGGGGAGACCAGCTTAAAAGTATGGATTTGTTCGAAATAACCCCCGAACAGTCTTTAACCTGTCCCGGAATGGTCCTGATTATGCATTGGGCCACCTGGCTCATCCCGGAATCGTAATGCGTATTGAAGGAGGTAATCGCGTAATAATACCTAATTCCAACCTCAGCATACTTATCCGTGTAGTAGGTGAATAGACCGGAAACATTGTCATGATATTCCATTTTTTCAGGATCGGTTCCCCTGTGTATTTCGTAGCGCAGGATGGAACCTCCACCTCCTTGTGAGGGGAACCAGTCAAGTTCTATTCCGTTTTCCTTCACTCTGGCTATAAGGTTCTTCGGAGGGGTGGGAGGTTTTATGTGATGGAATGAAAACTCTCTCGAAGCTGATGACTCCCCTATGGAATTGAAAGCCGTTACACGATAAGCATAATGAAAACCCAGCGAGATATCATCGTCGATGTAAAAATCCCTGTCAACGCTCAATCTGTCAAGTATCATGAAAGAGCCGTTATTGATCCTTTTGTACAGTTTGTAACCTTTCAACGTGGAATGACCCTGATATCCGGGAGGATCCCACCTCAGCGTCACCGTATCGGAACTAACGTTGCCTGTCAACGATCCCGGGGAGGATGGTTTTTCCTCCAGAATTCCGGTTGCAATACCGGAACGGAGCGATTCACCCACCTCGGTCTTGGAGGTCAGATGATACGAATAGAATATCCTGACTCCGACAGATGTATCATTGTAGTGGAAGCTATCGTTTCCGAAGGTCATGTAATGATACCAGTCACCTCCGTTGACGGATCTGAAAAGATTGTAATTTTCGATCGGACTTCCTCCGTCACTGAATGGGGGTTCCCACATGATTACCATCCTGTCTTTTCCCACCGTTACGGTTACATTCCAGGGGGGTTTGGGATCGGTAAGCAGTTTGATTGAAACAGGTTCAGTCCATTTAGATTGTCCCGCTCTGTTTATGGAGGAGATCCTGTAGGAATAGTTGACACCGTATGTGGTCGAGTTATCCTGATAACTGAAGACATCCCCTTTCACTGTTGCAATATGTGTTTCATTGAATCCTCCCGCACCCCTGTAGATATGGTAACCGATGATTTCGGATCCTCCGATGTTTTGAGGGCTTTCCCATTTCAATAAAACGCTGTGGTTTTCGGGGAGTATTTCGAGGTTTCCGGGAGGTTCCGGCAAGGTTACGTAATCCACGGAAATATGTTCCTTGACCGATCTGAATCCGTCAACCTCGACCCTGATCGAATAGTTGTAGATGTATCCCTTGGTAACATTTTCATCGGCCAATGATGTTTTATTCGTTTCAAAAACCGTTGTCGAGTTAACTGCGGGTGATGTTTTTTCCAGAATATATCCATCAATTTCGAATGGAATGTCCCCCGGAGGAAGCCATTTCAATTCTATCCGATCGAAATGAATCGAGGACCCCAGGTTCCTTACCGGGGGTATCAACATCAGGGAAGTATGATTTGAATTCCCAGCCGCACTCCTGGCGCAAACCCTGTATTTGATCCCGAGTATCTCTTCGTAGATCATTGTCAAATTGATGTAGGGATTTTGGGTCTTTTCAATTAAGAAGAACCCCGCTCCCGTATTCTTTTCAATGAGATATTCCTCCACCGGGTATCCGTTGTCGATCAGAGGCTCTTTCCAGCTGAGGTTCACCCAGCCAACCGACCATCTTGCATCCAGATCTCTCGGTTGGGACGGAGGCAGGCTGGTGTCCAGTACTATGAAGAAACCGTCCGCACCATGGGATATCTTGTCCCATCCCGGCGACCTGAAAGGCGGGAAATTGGATGATTTGGTTTTACCGCAGATATGGACCTTGCCCCCGTCTCCGAGTGCAAGACCGGTAGGATAATCATCCTTTGCGCCTCCCAGATAGGTCAGATAGGGTACGCCGGTTCCCGTCTCGTTCATGATGAAATAAAATCCCTCCACCGCTTCACTTTTCTGGGCTTCGGTTTTCCATGCTCCCCAAGTGGTCGGCATATCTATGGTATCGGTGTAACCCACGCCGTGGACCCTGCCCATCTTGTCGATGAAGATATCGTTGAGGGATTGATTTCCCGTGGTTCCCAGATAGGTCACGTAGGAAACATCCTTCAGTTCCCGATCTATCTTTATAAGGAATATGTCCTCGCCACCTCCGTTGAACCTCTGATATGCTCCTTCCGTGGCCCAGGGATCGTTTGAGGAGGTATCGCCTCCGACGATCAGGTCACCGTCCGGTGCGATGGAGAGACAGTTCAACCTATCGTCAAGACCGCCTCCGATGAGGGTGGACTTGAAAGAAACCCTTCCATCGGGGTCCAGTCTTATTATGAATCCTTCTATGGTCCCTCCGAAGGTCTGGTCGTAGGTCCCTCCCGAAACAGGGAATCCGATGGATCTTGTGTAACCGCCCAGATAGAGTATCCCGCTGTTTCCGATTGCCATGGATGTGGCCGAATCCGTATCCCTGTAACCAAGATATGTGGAATAGGATAAACGGGAGAGGTCCCGATCGAATACGGCAACGAAAAGATCGGCAAATCTCTGATATTGCCTGCAATGGGAGTCGCCCCTCATGGGCAGGTCGGGTGAGACCGTTTCCCCGTAGACGACGACGTTTTCCGTTCCGTCGAGAGCGATCACTTTCCCGTGGTCATGTGAGCTTCCGCCGAAGAATGTGGATCTCTCGATATCGCTTCCGTCTGCCGAAAGTCTGGCGGCGAAGGCATCCAGGTATCCGTTCATTGTTCCGTTGTAGCATCCCTGCGAAACCGGGAAATCTTCGGAATAGGTCTCTCCGGTAAACCAGACCCTTCCCCTGTCGTCCACATCCATGGAGTAAGGATGATCGATACCCGTGCCTCCGATGTAGGTGCAGTAAACGATGCTGTTATCGGATGCGTTCAATTTCATCACGTAGGCATCAAAGCTGCCGGCAACCTCCTCCTGATATGCTCCCGGGGTCGTTCCAAGACCGAATTTTGATTCGCCCAGGATATATCTTGTACCGGAATCATCCATGAAGATATCTATTGCATCGGAGCAGCAATCGGGAATAAAGCTTCCGAAAATGATGGGATCTATCGTGAAAGCTCCGTTGATATCCTCATTAAGTGTGAAACCGAAGGAGTTCCCGTCGATCATTCGATAGCTGATATCCACTTCCCTGCGGTCCTGATTCGTGTATGCGAGCAGTCCTCCGTCGGATACGCTCATCCCGTTTTCAAGAATAATGGTGAGTTCACCGTTATTTGCCCGTATTGAACGGATTCCATCCAGATCGAATCTGATGTCTTTGGGGTCGCTCCCCTTCATGCAGATGAAATCGTATTTGATATCACCAACGCTTAGGTAGATCCTGGCATCTATCCCTTCCCACATATCATCTATAATCAATTCGGAATAGACGGGAACATTGCGGACCCATTCGGATCGATCGCCTATAAGGTAATTGTAGTATGTATCCATCCTTTTGATACCTCTGACCTTCTCCTTTTCGATCCCGGGGTATCCGTATTTCAGGACGCATCCGCTCGAGAGGCCGTCCTTTACATCAATGTAGATCCCGTCCCTGCATACGAGAGAGGTTCCCAAAGACGAACTTGTCCTGAACAATATTTCTTCATCCCACTGTCCCTTGTTCTCTATGAAGAATTGTCCGTTTGCGGCCGTTGATGGATCAAGGAGGTCCTGATCCTCTTCGATGCTATTGCCGGGGGCCGAGCTTCCTTCTGAGGGTATGGGAACGAGGAGGACCCCAGAGACAACAATAACAATAAATGTGGAAATTAGCATCTTATTCAACATTATAATGAAATTGATTTCATCCCGGTTTATATTTTTCGGTATACATTTAGAATGAATGTAAAAGCATTTGTCTATCATAAATTTCAATCTGATTAGAACGTCCGTGCCCATTCTTAAATTTCAAATTGATTATAAGTAGAATGGGCCCGTCCGGATTTGAACCGGAGATCTTCGCCGTGTGAAGGCGACGTCATAACCATCTAGACCACGGGCCCTTGGACCTTTGCAAGGGCGTGAAGAGGAATGGAGATATAAAATTTCCTTAATTATACTATGATATTCTCACATTCAAGGGCCAGATATTATTAGGACCCAAACATAAGTGAACATCATGGAATGGGAAAACAGACAGAAATACCATCATCATTCGGGCTTCACGACCGAAGGGACCTACGATCCTCTTCTTCTGTTTAAGATGGCAGAAATCCAAAAAAACAGCACTGTCATGGATGCGGGGTGCGGTACAGGTTATCTCTCCATGATCGCTTCAAGAATGATCGGGGACGGGGGAAAGGTCTACTCCTTCGACATACACAAGGACGGGATAGATATCCTGAAGATGAGGATAGAACACGGAAAATTCAACAACATAGACGCAAGGGTCCTCGACATCACCGAACCTATGCCAGTAGATGATAACGAGATTGACCTGGCAATCTTTTCGAATGTTCTGCACGGGTTCATAATCAACGAAGAGATTGACCCGGTCCTGAAAAACATCGAAAGGACCGTGAAATCCGGGGGGCAGGTGGCAATAGTGGAATTTCTCAAAGAAGAGACCGAATTCGGACCTCCCGTCGATGAGAGGTTCTCCCCCGAAGAGATCGAGAAAGTGCTGAAACCTGCGGGATTGGAGATGAAGGACAATTCCAGGATCTCGGACAATCATTATCTAGCGGTATTTCAGAAGGTTTGAACTGGATAGGAATTAATAGTCCATTTACGATACACCTAACAGGCTGGGGTATAAATATGGCAGATGTGAGGGAGATAGTAAAGGAAGACAGGGGACTCCTCAAGAGGTTCCAGGCATTCCTCCCGGGATACAAGAAATACCGAAACTGCGAGGATCTAAGGGTTGCCGATGATCTTCTGAGAAGGGAACTCGCCAGGGAGCTCGGATCGGTTGAGGAGATGGTAAAGATGGGGAGGGAGGAGGCCAACAGGAACATGGACCTGGATCAGGTCAACACCATAGGCGAGCTTGTCAACTACTCTCACAAGATAACAGAGAAGGTCCGGCATGCCGAGCAGGGATATGCCCCCTGGATATCGGGAGATGTTCGAATAGAGGAAGACGAACTCCACGACCTCTACGATTACGATCTGGCAATGTTCCATTACATGGAAAAGCTCAAAACCCTGGCAGACACATTGAAAGATCAGTATCGATCACAGGACCCGGGGAGATCCGTGACCGCAGGGGACCTCAGAAATCTCCTGAGGGAATTCGAAGGCGTCTTCGATATGAGGATCTCAAAAGTAACCAGGGTGGCTCAGGAGAAATGAAGGAGATGATATAGATGGGTATCTTTGGCGATCACAAGACAAAAAAGGAATCGCTTTCGGGAGGTTCTACATACAGGTGGGAGAACAAGAACGACGAACTCCTCTGGAAGCTTCCCAAAAACATTGTATGGAACGACAATATCGTGGTAAGGGAGGATGAGTGGGCAATATTCATGAGAGACGGAAAAGCCCTGAAAGTATTCGAAAGACCGGGCAGGTACGCTCTCACGACCCAGAATATCGCAACATTCGGACTTGCCGACATTCTGCAGAACCTTACCGGTGTGAGGCAGATAGGAGAGGTCACCTACGTACAGAGAAGGGAGCTGAGGGGAAAGTTCGGGACAAAGGAACCAATTGCTTTCAGGGATTCCGATTTCGGAATTGTCAGGGTAAGGGTCTTCGGACAATTCTCCTACAAGGTTACCGAACCTCTTCTATTTGTAACCCAATTCGTGGGAACGGAGAACATAAGATCAACCCAGGAGGTCGTGAACTGGTTCAGGGACCAGATAGTGATGTCCTTGAATGATATACTTGGTGAGTTGAAAAGGGACAAGAATCTGGGAATAATAGATATTCCCGCCTATCTCGAAGAGATCGAGCAGTTCCTCCTTGCAAGGGTGAAGGATGATACGGAAAGATACGGTATAGAGATAACGAAACTCTCGGGTCTGAACTTCAACCTTCCCGACAAGATCCAGGAAGCGATAGACAAGAGGGGAGAACTCCAGGCCCTCGGTGTCAATTACATGCAGTACCAGGCAGGAGAAGCAATGGTCCGTGCTGCAGACAATCCTTCAGGAGGAGGCAACCTGGCTGGAATGGGAGTGGGACTGGGAGCCGGTCTGGGAATGGGAAGCGGTATGACCCAGGCGGTCCAGGCCGGAATGAAACCTTCCGACGAAAATCCCTGGGAGTCCAAAAAAGAGCCTGCAAAACCAGAGAAGAAATGTCCCAATTGCAATGCATCGGTACAGGAAGGACAGAAGTTCTGCAACAACTGCGGACATAAAATGGTCGAAGAGATCAACTGTATAAAATGTAAAAAACCAATGCCGCAGGGTTCCAAGTTCTGTTCCAACTGCGGGGCAAAACAGGTAATGGAATGCCCCAAATGTGATACGGAATTAACACCCGGTACCAAGTTCTGCCCCAACTGCGGTGAAAAGATAGAGTGAACCTATCCTCCGAAAAAAGCTCTCTTTATATCGGAGAAGAATCCCCCGACGGATTGATCCGAGGGGGGAATATCTCCCCTTATAACATCACCCGATGAACTGTCTATCAGGATCTGATAATCCTTCTTACCATAGGAATAATCCACTCTCCATATCGGAGCATGAACGAATTCGATGTCCTCAATTTCGAAATCATGGGATATGTCCGATAGTTCGTTCACCTGCTGGGTTATCAGGTATTTCTGATGGTCCATTATCTCCACTTTCGCCATGTCTGTGGCATCTTTCTCATCAAATTCGGCGTTCAGGTAGCTCGCATTGCCCGGAATCTTGGATAAATTGAAATCCTCCTTACCGGTGAGAGGGATCTCATATTCCTTGGTGGGGAACTTCGATCCCCTTCTACCGAGTATCTTCCAGTAATATTCCCTGTGAAGAGATCCGTCCCTTGCTTCCTTACCGCCCGTTCTTGTGAAATAACCCTTGTAATTCGATGTCACATTTGTGTGTACAATGTAAAAGGGCAGAAATACCAGGGCCATATCCTCAATATCGGATTTTGATGCAAGATTGGAAGGTTTCAGAGGACCGTCACCCATCCATTTCCTGACAACTTCTTTTAACTTCTTCTCATTGTAATTGGAGGGTATTATCGAGTGTTTAAGGAAGAAATCCTTACCGCTTGCTATATTGACTGCGGTTCCGCAGTATTCGCAGGTTATCACCACCTCTCCGGCCTTTAGCGACAACGGAGCCCCGCAGTTCTTGCAGTTGATTCCTTCTGTGATTCCCATACCCGTACCCCCTTATTTTGTATCTTCATTGAACAGGAATTATATATCCCTTTATGGATAATCTCCCATGGCCTCCATCACAACCCTGAAGATAAATTCCTATTTTTTCATAGGACTGATGTTCATCATATTCGGAGCCTTCATTGCAGCAATAGGTTTAATTTTAGGGGTTCCGATAATCGTCCTTGCGATAATCTTCCTTTTTGTAATCCTGTTTCAGATACTCATATCATCCACAGTTGTAAAGTGGTCAACAAGGACCAAATATCTCGAAAAAGGCGAGGTACCCTATCTCGAGGAAATGGTGGAGAGGCTCTCCGAAAAAGCCGGTGTCCCCATGCCAAAACTGGGTATTGTGGACGACCCAACCCCAAACGCTTTCGTGTTCGGACTTACCCAGGGCGGATCAACACTATCGGTGCACAGGGGATTGCTCGAGCAACTCAACGACAAGGAGATAGAAGCGGTCATAGGCCACGAGCTCGGACACATCAAGAACAGGGACTGCATGTACATGACCATCCTTTCGGTCATGCCCTTGATAGCATATTTCGGAATGCAGCTTTTCCTTGTTGCGAGGTTCAGCAGGGGGGGAAAGAATGCAGGCCAGGCAATGCTGGCAATACTGGCAATCGCCGCGATATCTGCGGTTGTATACTTCTTAACATCCCTTCTGATCAAGAGGGTATCAAGAATTAGGGAATTCTATGCAGACGCCCACTCCGGTGTCATCACCGAGGATCCTCATTCACTGGCATCCGCCTTGACAAAGATCACATACGGTCTTTCGCTGGCCCCGGGAGAGGTTAAGGCCAAAAACGCGGCAAGACAGTTCTACATAGGAAATGTCCAGAATGCTCATCATGAGATGAACAGGATAATGAGCAACAAATCAAAGTACGACCTGGACGGGGACGGAGTGATAGACGAAAACGAACTGGAACTGGCAATGGCTGAAGAGGCAAAGAGCTCTTCCTGGGATTCCTTCAGCGGCCTGTTCGCAACCCACCCGCCCACATTCAAGAGGATACTGGCCCTCAAGGAAATGGAAAAGGAGATCTCAAAAGGCACCATAACCCAGGAGAACAAATACGAAAAGGTTGATTTTTAATAAAGAAATTCTACCCTTTATAGAAAATCACGATAACATTTTATACACCTGGACAGGGTAGTAATCAAGGGTATGTACTCCTCAGGTCGCAGAAAACACTGGAAACTTCCCTTGATCCTTTCGATATCGATTATTTTGATTTCTCTTGGATTCATGCCTTTCACGGTAAATTCATATGCAAATAATACTCAAAAGGATATTGCAAGAGCATACGATCTGAGGATATCCGGTTGGACATTTCCATGGGATAATTCATCCTTTGAAAGTCTCGAAGAATGGGAGAGGGAGCTGGATGAGGTTTCTCCCTACTGGTATTACGCTCTTGAAAACGGTACCGTGATCGATTCCCACAACAAAACAGAAAACCTGGAATTCATCGATCACTGCACCGAAAACGGAGTGAAGATCATACCGATGATATCCAACAATCACGACCCCGATATCATAAGATCGATAATCAACGATTCGGATGTTCGCTCCCACCATATCCAGCAGTTACTGGATATTACGCTTGATAACAATTACAAGGGTGTAGACATAAATTACGAGAACATCCCCACATCCCTCAAGGACGGTTTCTCGGATTTCATAGAGGAGCTGACAGAAAGATTCCACGACAACAACAAACTGGTCTATGTTTCCGTTTTTCCCAAGGTTTCCGATGACGAGGACAGGGAAGGTCCCGGAGCCTATGATTACGACAGACTGGGAGAGACCGCCGATTCCGTCAGAGTAATGGCATACAATCTTCACTGGTCCTCTGCCCCGAGAGCTGGCCCCGTAACTGCTTTTGATTGGCTGGAAACCGTTATCGAATATTCGGTAAGCTCGATACCTCCCCACAAGATATCTCTTGGGATCCCGCTTTTCGGTTATGACTGGATAGTTGACAGGAAAAGCTCTGCCCTGTCAATTGCCGATAACAGGTCATTTTCATATATCGACAATCTCTTGAAGGATCCGGGGATCCACAGGGAATGGAACGGGACCTCCAGAACACCGTACCTGAGATATTCCGATCCATCGGGCATCCTCCACGAGATCCATTACAACGATGCCGAGAGCCTTCTCCATGAACTGCTTCTGGTAAGGGACTACGGAATATCGAGGATAAGCCTCTGGAGACTTGGAAACGAGGATCCCATGGTCATGGATTATCTCAAGAGGATACAGAAAGAAGGTGTGAGCAATCTTCCTCCCTATGTCAACATCGGTCATGATCAGAAGACAATGAAGGGAACACTGGTCGAGATAGGACCGGTCAGGGCATATGACGTTGACGGCATGGTCGGATCCATCTCCTGGGACCTCGGTGACGGATTGACATCATCCCTTCTTGAACCGGTTCACACATACCAAAAAGGGGGTTCCTACTCACCCAAAATCACCGTTATCGATCAGCAAGGATTGAAAGTGACAAAACAAAAAAACATCCTGGTGGCTCCTTTCTCCTCATTCAATATGAGCGGACATGTTTCTGTGGGAGAGGAATTGATGTTCGATGCCGGTTCGAGCTGGGATCTTGAAAAGATAGTCAGCTACAACTGGGACATGGGCGACGGCACATATTATTTCCATTCGGGACCCCGCATCAATCACACTTTCACCTTTCCGGATGATTTCATTGTAACACTAACCGTCATCAACAGCGGAGGTTTCACGGACAAGATGGAGATGGTCGTGAACATTCCCGATGAGGAGGATCCGTATGTTTCGGCCGGTGGAGATCTTATCGTCTGGGAGGACATGGAGATATTCTTCGACGGGAGAGGATCTTTTGACAATTCGGGAAACCTCGAACTTGCATGGACATTCCACGATAATACGGTGGTTTTCGGACCGACAGCTTTCTACAATTATTCCCAACCCGGATCATATACTGTTGTTCTGACCGGTACCGATCCCTCAGGAAGGACCTCCTTTGACAGTATAATTGTAAGGGTAAAGGACAGGACACCTCCGATCATCATAACCGATTACCCGGAACGGATTGTTCTCGGAGAATCCATACTTTTGAATATTTCCGGGTCCACGGATAATGTCGGAATAGAGAACATCACCTGGAAGCTTCCCTCGGGCAGACTGGAATACGAAAAGGAGATCCTCAATTACACACCTCAATCCGCGGGTATCTACCACTTCACCATCGACATAATGGACGGTGACGGCAACTGGAACTCCACCACCGTAAAGATATCGGTGGAGGATATAGAGCCTCCCGATGTAGAAATGATGATAGATCCCGCCCCCGCCGTGTGGAATGAAACATACATATCGAAGCTAGAACAATCGCATATGTTCGACAATCGCATCAGACCGGACCTTCTGCTGGTTGTGAACGTGACCTACAGGTTTCTCCTGACCAGAATGGAGGATAAATCAGGCATTGGATACATCAACTGGACATTCGGGGACGGAGGAAAAGCATTCGGGGGATCGGTTTATCATAATTATTCACTTCCGGGAGAGTACATCCTCCGCCTGATCGTCGATGACCTTTACGGGAACAGGTTCAGGGAGGATTTGACCATCGTGGTCGTTCCAACCGTGAACTTCACACTTAATCCGGTACAGACATATCAAACAGTATATGAAAACAGGACAAATTCCACAGACGGGGATGATGAGGATCATCTTCCGTTAATTGCCGGAATATCTGCGATAGTTCTCATACTGATATTGATTTTTGTTCTGGTTGCCATGGAAGTATCCTCAACATCCAGGACCATATTCAGGGATTTTAAAAAGGAGGATGATGGTCTATGAGAAAAAATTTCATTTTTCTCGCATGTCTCATCCTGATCTCCTCTACTGTAATCTCAATACAATCCTTGGGAGACGAAGAGAAAATCCTTTCATCACCAACAAGGGGCCAGCTTGATTTCGGGGACGGTAATTATCAATATCGATCCATGTGGCTCGAGGGATATCAGATAGTAAACATATCCGAGGTGAGAACGGTTGTGGATTTTGCCAGAAGATACAACTTCAACTGTCTCTCCCCATTGATCAACGGGGATCACAGGGGTGTGTTCTACAACTCATCCATATATCCCAAACATCCCGATGTCAGGTGGGATTTCGATCCGCTGATGGAATTGATCAGGGAGGCCCACAAGTACGGAATACAGGTTCATCCCTGGTGGCACACGATGATTGAGAGATCCTTCTATTACGAGAATCCCGAATGGGGAGTCGTTTCCAGCAGTGGATACAGATCTACTGCCTGGATCAATCCTGCCTATCCCGAAGCAAGATCTCATGTGAGAAATGCCACAATGGAGGTGGTTTCGAACTATCCCATAGACGGAATCAAACTGGACACCATCAGGTATCCCAATTCCGCGTATTCTTATGATGATTACTCAATTGAAAAATTCAACAATTCCGGATTGACCGACTTCGACGAATTCAGAAGGATCCAGATAACCGAAACGGTTGAACTGATCTACAACTCCATAATGGAGAAGAAACCATGGCTGTGGGTAGGTGCTGATGTATTCTCCTCTTCGTGGGGCAGGTCTAACGGAGTCTTTCAGGAACCGGAGGTCTGGTCCGATGTTGGAATAATCGATTATATCACACCCATGCTTTACACCACATCCGTCTCATCTTACTCATCCAATCTGGAAAATGATCTGAACACGGTATACTGTCCTGTGGTTTCTGGAACCTACATATACATTCCCGGCAACACTGCCCACGGATCCGTGCCGAACGAAACAGCTGGTATTGAACTGATGCTGGAACAGGTAAACGTATCCAATTCATTGGGAGCATGGGGAATATGCGGTTTTGCATACAAATTCCTGAGAGAGTATCCCTCTTACGGAAGGGCCTTGAGGGACGGACCGTTTTCGAATAAGGCCGAATGCCCCCTAAAGGAGCAGGATCGCCCGGTGGAAAAAACCAGATGGGATTTCGATATCGACCATGACAGGGAGGGCTGGAACTTATTTGATTCGGGACACTTCTATCCTTCGGGAGGGGTATGGTCGGTTTCAGGTTCAAAACAGGCCAAGCTCCTTTCCCCGCGATTGAATTTCTCCTCAACCGATATCAATGTCATTGAGATCAGCATGCTGATAGAGGAAGGTGTAAACTGCTCATTGAAGATATACTGGGGCCAGATGAAAGCCGTAATTGATGAGAACAGGATGATAGAAAAGAGAATAGAGGGCAAAGGAGAATGGGGCCTGCATTCCATTCACCTGGACAATAGCAGCAGATGGGAGGGAATGATATCCTATCTATTCATTGTACCTCAATTCGAGGTAAAGGCCAATGTTACCATCGATCTTGTCAGTCTGCACTGGATGCCCTACTGCATAAGGGAATTCTCCTATCTGGGTCCTTTCACCGTAGGAGGGGATCAGAACCTTATCCACAGAAAATTCATAGAAAACGAGGGAGAGGTCCTTCCCAGACCGGGAGATACCCAGAACGGCCGCCAATGGAGGATCCATTCATTCGAGAGGGACCTTGTTGATTTCAGATTCCTGTTTGGCTCCGTCACATACAATGTTGTTTATTCTCATATATTCATAAGGTCCGAATTCAGGCAGGAACTGGAACTTAGGGCGGGATCATCCGATGGTATCAAGGTCTGGATCAACGGAGATCTTTCCATAAATTCCAGCATTTCAAGGCCCGTATCACCGGATCAGAATCTTACAATCGTAACCCTTGAAAAAGGAATGAACTCCCTTTTCGTGAAACTTGCGGGTTACCTGAACGAGTTCTCCTATTTCATGCGTTTCACATCTTTAGGCAACACAACAGCGGATGGACTCAAATTTTTCAACAACATACCAGTTATCGATGCTCCAGATTTCCACCGGGAAAATCGATTCTGGTCAACCTCCACCGATCTCGATCTTTCATGGTCGGTTCAGGGCTCAATAACCGAAATAGATCATTTCGTCATAACACTGGATTCCCGGTTCCTGAAAAATTCCACATCATCATATGTCTCTCTCACCGATCTATCCGACGGTCACCACAATGTAAGTGTAAGAGCGGTGGACGAATTGGGATTTCCCGGAAAGGAAAGCACTCTCGAATTCGGAGTGGAGACGGTTTCTCCAGTGATAAGCGCTCCGCACACCAAAACCAATTTTACAAAAAATATCTGGATTGACTGGAACTGGACCCTTCTCCGTGAACCTACATCCGGTATCGATGGTTATGAGGTGATCATAACATACGGACAACCTGGTTCCTATTTCACTACACTGGAGCCGGAAATGGTCCGGGATGATCATTACAGAATATCCAGAAGGATCGTGGACGGTTATGCCTATTATATCAAGGTTCGATCAATCTCCAAATGCGGCAGGGTTTTCTCATCAAAGACAACAGGTCCCGTTGTTGTTGATATAACCGCACCTTCTCCTCCGACAATGCTCCGATCGCATCTGCTGGACCCGGTAAACATGACATATGTGATAGAATGGGACAAGGTAGATGACAATGTAATGGATGGATTGGACCATTATGAAGTGATTATAGACAACGGAAAAGGTGAGGCCAATGTCCTTGAAACCAAGAGCAGTTCATTCAATTTCGCAAGGGAGTTCGGGACAAATCCCACCTTCAAGGTAAGGGGAGTTGATAAGGCGGGAAATATCGGCTTGACCTCCAAGGCTTTCAAATTGAATCTTGTAAAACCCACCGCTACAATAGGAAACATAAGCGCCAATAACGCAGGGGAACTGATCAATATAGGTTCCGACGGATCCTCGGACCCTGACGGAAAGATATTGTCATATCAATGGTTCGTAAACGACGAGGTTCTCTCCACCGATGAGGAAATGATTTTGACCCTCGAGAAGGGAGTATACAACATATTGCTGAAGGTGACAGATGATACAGGAATGAGCGACCGGGATGAAATGATACTTCAGGTGGAGGATAAAAACGACGGATCCTTCAGATACTGGCTCATAAGCAATTCCATGAAGGATCATATGCTTCCGGTGATAAATATTACCGTTCCCGTCTATACACCCGAGAAAGAAGAGAAGGTCGATCCCCTAATAGCGGCCAGATCTGATCTGATAGGCCTGTCCCTCCCGCTCTTTGCCGGTTTCTTTGCCGTTTCCATTCTGATCTATTTCTCATTCCTTTACAAGCGCATGAGGCTGGAGGAAGGTACGAGATCATCGGATTTCGATATCGAAGAAAAAGATGAATGGGGAGGTCCTCCGAACTGGAGAAGGTTTGCGGATGAAGAGGCTCTCCGAAGCAGGGATTACCTAAGCTATCTGAAGCCTCCTCCGAATCCCGATTCTGCCTTGAACGGATTGGAACCATCAGGTATTCGATCCTATCTCTCGGCTGACCAACCGGATGATGAGATAATAATGGAAGAGGAGATGGAACTTGATGAGATCGATATCATCGACCACGAAGAAATCGTCTTCGATGAGATCGATGATCTTGAGGATTTCGAGGAACTGGAGGAATTGGAGATTACGGATTGGGACGAGATAGAGATCGAAGAGGAGGATGAACAATGAAAAGAATAAGATTCATTGCCCTGGTCCTCTCGCTTTTTTGCATTATCCCCCTGGTCATAATTCCTGCAAGCTGGGGAGTGTCGATCTCGGACCTTGCATTGGAATTCACTGAAAGCTCGCTTCCGGAAAGCAGGTCCATGATGATCGCCTACTCTCTACTTGACCTCTATTACTATTTCTTCATACTTTCAAACCTCTTTCCGGTGCTTTTCCTTTCCATCAGCTCCTCCCTTTCCATATCAAAGGAAAAGAGGAAAACAAGGGAGGCAAAATCGGAGAATAACGGATGTTATTGCTATTCGGATATCTTCTCCGGATCCAGGTTTCCGAAGGTTTCCATAATCATACCATGCTACAATGAAGCTCTCCATGTTTCTGCAACAATAACCTCCTGTTTCCGTCAGGATTATCGCGGAGAGATCGAGATAATCGTTGTTGATGACGGATCGAAGGACAGGACCTGGTCCATAGGGAAGATATTCAAGACAAACGAGAAGGGAAGGGATATTAGGATATTCCACAAGCAGAACGGTGGAAAGGCCTCCGCATTGAGGCAGGGAATATTCAAAAGCAGCGGGGAGATACTCCTGATGACCGACGGTGACAGCGGAATCGATCCCAACGCCGTTTCCTCGATTGTCGATACCTTCAGGGCCCACCCGGACGCGGGAATTGTCGGAGGATATGTATTCATCAAGAACACTCATTCCGGGTATCTCACCAAACTCCAGCAGCTGGAATACATCATCACTCAACATCTTATTCGTATCAACCAGAGCGAGGACGGAAGCGTTCTTATAGCGCCGGGACCGATCTTCGGCATGAGGGCGGACCTTGCCAGAACACTGCCTCCTCTGGAGAGGACCATAGTGGAGGACTGCGACCTGACAATGTCTGTCCTGCCCACGGCGTTTACAACCAGATCCACGATAGGAGCCGTGTCCCACACAACGGCACCAACCACATGGATGGCATGGATCAGACAGAGGAAGAGATGGATCTACGGCCAGTTCCAGGCCTGGAGAGAGAACAGATGGCACCTGAAGAGAAATCCATGGGGCCTTTACACCTATTTCACCTGGGTTACAACCACCCTATCCTCCATCATATTCGTTATCACCCTCTTTTTTACCACCGGACTACTGATCTCGGGAGGCGATTACTACAGATTCTTGGAATTTATCTCCATCAGAACCTCACTGGTCTTCCTTACCTATCTGTTTGCCAGGACCTTGGTCCTCCTCCAGTACCGGGAAGGTAGGAAGATGCTGCCTTTACTGCCTCTGAAGGTGATGTATGATCTGGTAAACGGATTCTTGACCGCTTATCTCTACATCAGGTACATAACCGGAAGAGGGGTCAAGATGATATGGGGTAACAGGTCGGGGGTGGTGTATTGAAGGAAGAGGGGAGATTCGGGGCCGAGACCTGTCCGAGATGCAAAAGCAAGGTAGGATCCAGAGAGCTCCTCTGCGGGCAATGCGGGAAATCTGGAGGAATGGACTATATTCTGACCGGGGACATTCCGTTCATAATGACCTACATTGCCGTAATGCTCTGCTTCATCATCTCCAGAATGGAAAGAGGCGGTCCGTTCCATACCGAGGGGATAGATATTTCCCTGAAAGCCTGGGGCCTCCTTCTGCTTTCCATATCCGGTGTTTTCTTTACACTCTATCTTCCGTTCATCTGGAGGTCCCTTCTCTCGAAAAATCTCTACATTGCTCTTGCAAGGACCCTGGCTCCGATTATTGTGATATCTGGCCCCCTTGCCATGGCTGCATACGGATTCAACGCTGCCTCCGTAATTTATCTGATATTATCTCTTCTGATAGGGGGATCTGCACTCTTTCTTATAAAGGACGCAATGAAACGTATTGATTTTCCCGATCTCATGTTCCTTCTGTTTTCATTTGCTCTTCTTTTCACAGGGTCAATATTTCCGCAGAGGGGTATGACAGATTTCATTGGCATCTGGTTCATCCCCAATTCATTCATCGCCCTTGTCGGGGCTCTCCTGTTTCCCGCAGCCATTTTCAGAATGGACAGGGTTTCAACCATGCAGACCAGATCCTCGCTTCTGTTCCCGTCCATGTTCATCACACTGATATTTACAACAATTTCCATCGTGATCCATTTCAATGCTGGTTCGAAGGAGGTTTCCGACCTCTTCTGGTTCACAACACTGGTCTTTTTGATGATATCCATGTCGCACGGTATCCTGAAGAGAAAGATGGATGCCGATCTGATATATTCCTTTAAAACGGGAAATTACAACAGAAAGAAAGCAGAAGAGTTCGGGAAAAAAGGGGACAGCAGCTATCTTCTACATCACCTGGACATGGCGATAAATTCCAATCCCCTCCACGGCCTTGGAGATATTCCTCAAAACGGCAATCTCATTTTCAGCATCCAAGGAAAAGAGGGCTGGTCTTCCATTTCGAAGGACCCAGACGAATACGTAGCCGCCCACTGCGAAAAGGCAAGACTGCTTTCCTCACGGGGAAGGTTCGTTGACGCCGTCAAGGAATACAGGTCCGCCATCACGAAAGGTCCCGACCATCTGAGAACATACTATCACCTGGCCATGCTGCAGTCATCCATAGCAGGGAGGTCAGGCGAATCCGGAAAGAACCTTGACATGTTCCTCACAAGCAGAAAGCAGTACCTGGCAAGGCTCATGAGCGAGCCTCCCCTCGAGTACTATTTGTTCGTATTCAACGGGCTTTTCGGGGATTACTGCAAAACACTGGAGAGGAAGATGGAAGTTCTTTCCGACCTGGGAAGAGGCGGGGATATCTGGTCTTATTACACACTGATGAGGGAAAGCTGATCAATTCAGCAGGTCTTTCAGTGTATTTTCTTTCACGATGTGTGGTTCCGTGATTTCCCCTCTGCCCTTGTTCTCCCGGTTCCAGGTTTCAACCACCTTCATGGAGTTCTCGTTCCTTGCCCAGGACCTTCTGGAGACACCTACCATCACATCCCATTCCAGGGATGATCTGATCACCTCGTCCACCCTGTGGGATCCGTCCAGAACGAGGCCGTAGCCGGAATTTCTTACCTTTCCTATTCCGACGCCTCCCCCGTTTGAAAGGACCACCATGGTCATGCCTCTGGCAACGTTTCCGGCAAAGCAATGGGTGGCCATGTCCGTGGTGATGTTTGAACCGTCCTTTATGTTGGATGTTTCCCTGTAAGGGGAGTCCGTACCTCCGGGGTCATGGTGGTCCCTTCCCAGCATTATGGGACCTACCTCTCCCTTTCTGACCATCTCGTTGAATTTCAGAGCGATCTTCACTCTCCCGTGGGCGTCCTGGTAGAGGATCCTGGCCTTGGAACCCACAACGAGATTGTTCTTTCCTGCCTCGGATATCCATCTGTGATTGTCGAAATCCTGGGAGCACCTTTCGGGATCAATGCAGTCCCTTGCGCCCTCATCGGTCTTTTTGAGATCCTCGGGATCTCCCGAGAGGCAGACCCACCTGAAGGGGCCGTATCCGAAATCGAATACCATGGGACCCATGAGATCCTCGATGTATGAGGGGAATATGAAACCGTCAGCGGGATTGTCGGGATTCAGGGCAATTTCTCTTTCTCCCGCATCATATACGGCCTTCATGAAGGAGTTCCCGTAGTCCCAGAAATGCATTCCCTTTGCCGTAAGGGCCTTGATAATTCGATATTGTCGGGATAGGGACCTGTCAACATGCTTTCTGAATTTCTCGGGATCTTTGGCAATCATATCCATTGCTTCCTCATATGAGAGACCCTGGGGAGTATAACCGCCATTGTAGGGTGCGTGGCATGAGGTCTGGTCCGATCCCAGCTCCACCTCGATATCGTTTTCGAGCACGTACTGCCAGAGATCGACTATGTTTCCCCTGTAGGCGATCGAGACAGGTTCCCCGCTCTTTCTGTGCTCATCCACCCACCTGAAGATCTCTTCCAGGTCATCGGATACCTTGCCCACCCATCCCTGCTCGTGCCTCTTGAAGGTCTGTTTGTCGTTGACCTCTGCTATGACACCTATTCCACCCGCTATCTCCACTGCTTTGGGCTGGGCCCCGGACATTCCACCGAGACCGGATGTGATGAACAATTTTCCGGTTAGGTCCTCTCTCGGGGAAAGACCGAGATACTTTCTGCCGGCATTTAGGACCGTTATGAAGGTTCCGTGTACGATGCCCTGGGGTCCGATGTACATCCAGCCTCCTGCAGTCATCTGTCCGTAGTTTGAGACTCCCAGAGCGGCGGCCCGGTCGAATCCTTCCTGATTGTCATATTCGCCTATCAGGAGCCCGTTGGTCATGATCACTCTCGGAGCCTCGGGCCTGGAGGGGAAAAGACCGAGAGGATGACCGGACATGACGATCAATGTCTGATCCCGGGTTATCCGCTCGAGATAATGCTTGATGAGATTGTACTGCATCCAATTCTGGCATACTTGTCCCGTGGAACCATAGGTAACCAGTTCGTATGGGAAAAGGGCAATGTCAAAATCAAGGTTATTGTCGATCATCAATTGAACTGCCTTTCCCTCAAGAGTCTTGCCCCTGTATTGATCGACAGGTCTAGCCCTGATATCTCCCTCGGGTCTGAACCTGTATCCGTATATCCTTCCCCTCTCCTTTAGTTCCTCGAGGAACTCCTTCGAGATATCCTTGTGGAATCTCTCAGGTATGTATCTCAGGGCATTTTTAAGGGCAAGGAGGGTTTCGGCCTTGTTCAGGAAAAAACCTCTACTCGGTGCCCTATCTATGTCTTCTTTCATTTCCGGATACCTGGGTAATTCCTTTTCTTCCGTATCATTCATCCGGTACCCTCCTGGGTCGATCGATCATTCCGCCCGGGGCTCTTCTTCATCCGGGGATTCCAGGTAAGTCAGTTCCATTACCAATTCGTAGCCATTTCCCTGATCCGTGAAGGCAAGCAGGCTCAGTCCTGTCCAGGGGCCCGCATCCACCATGGCCACGGTGATATCCACCTGGAATTCGCCTCCGTACTCGTTGATGGTGGATTCCGGTATAGTTATGTCCATGGCGATCTGTCCGGGGAGCCCTATCTGATTGGATGATTCTTCCCTGACAGTGGAATTGGGTGTATCGACGGTAATATTGAACGTGTCAGGTTGATTGGTATACCTCCGTATGGTGGGTCTGCCGGGTTTTTCGGTTTCATCCTCCCAGGTCAGCGTCAGTTTCATTCCGGTGAGGACCCTTTCCGGAGTGGAACTGACATTGTATGTCATTGATTCTCCCTCGGGAAGCATCTCGTTCGGTTCGGATCTGGTTTCCACCGATTGAGTGTAATCGGTCATGTCGAAGAGGACCTCCTCGGAACCCTGGGATGATTCTGCGGGAGTATTCACCTTTTCTCCCAATGCGACCGTACCTCCCACTATTGCAGTTAGTGTTAGAAGGGTTATTACAACCAGAGAACCGGAGGTAACACTCAGGGATTTGGTCCCGGAGTCATGCTTGAACAGTCCCATCTGAAGTGAGAGACCTTTTCCCCCGAAAGCGGCTTCGCCTCTTCTCTGAGGCTCCCAGTAGAATTTGTGGATCAGGAAGAAGATGAGGATCAGGAAAGCATTGGCGAGTAATGAGGTTGCAAGCGATGCGATGTATTCTTCTGTTGTTGAAAATCCCGTTCCGGTAATCTCGGACTGCCAGAAGTATACGGAAAGCTGCCAGTTTCCTATGCCGTGCATCACTATGCAGGCGAAAATGTTTCTGGACCACATGTAAAGTGCGCCGAAAACGGCTCCCGCGGTCATCCAGCTGATCTCGGCAAATATCAGCTGAACGAAGTCCATCTTGTAAACGGTCAATGCTATGGGAATGTGGGAGAAACCGAAGAATACCGATGAATAGATCAGTGCTCCCCATTTTGGGAGCACCCTCTGTGACTGGTCATGGACAAAGCCCCTGAACTGGAACTCCTCTACCGGTCCCACGATGAAAAACATCACGAATGTCATCAGCAAAAATAGAAAGAAATCCGAACCTGTGAATATATCGAATATCCAGAAGGTTCCGGCTTTGGAGGCTCCCATGACAACACCGGTCATATCGTAGACAAGCATTTCGGAAAATCTCCATATCACCCCTCCGAAAAGACCCACCAGAACCGCTGTGAGAAGAAGCTTCCTTGTCATTTTGAAAGGACCTATCGAAAATGACATGAACCTTCCGTTCTCCCTGTCGGATTTCACAAACAGCCTTTCCTTTCTAATTACAAGCCAGTAAAACAGTATGGGTCCCAGATGGATGGTGGGGGCGGCAATAATGTGGCCGACATAGAACCAGTAGGATCCGAACTGACCGTAGAAATCCGCCGTGAGGGCCCTGTATACCGCCCAGAGGCCGAATTCAAAAAGCAGGACCACTGTTATCTCGGCAAGGTATCTCCACCTTGAGGGAGCTCTCCTTTCACCTGCAGGAGGCACACCGTGCCATTTCTCATCAGGAAAATATTCCGATTCATCTTGATCGAGATCTTCGGCTTGCAAACCGTTCATGGACCCACCCTTTGGTAAAGGTGTAAGCAACAGCTCTTATAATAGAACTGCGAAGAGACGGAAAAATCATCAATCCATAAGTTTGAATTTGTAACCGTAATAGATGGTTCCGGACCTGCCCTCCTCGCCAAGTTTCCTGAAAACCATCTCCACTCTTGAACCTATCTCCAGTTCCTCCGTGTTGCAGTCAACTATCTGACCCAGAACATGGTCCCCTTCATCCAGAGCGATATAGGCAAGCACATAAGGAACCTGTGATTTGAACTGGGGCATTCCCGCATGGACCGTTGTGAAGGATTCTATCTTCCCGAAACCCGAATAACGAAATACCTTCATGTTACCAAGTGATTTCCTGTGGCATTTGGGGCACATGGACTTGTCGGGAAAGAATTTCCTGCCGCATACAGTGCATTCGCTCCCGGCCAGATTGTATCTCTGGTCCTGCTCCCTCCAGAATCTTGCAACGGACATCATGCCACCTCCAGAATGTGAACTACAGAGGTTCCGCCGGTGCCGCCCATGTTGTGAGCAAGGGCTCTCCTTGCGTCTTTTACCTGTCTCTGATCTGCCTTTCCCCTGAGCTGGATAACAAGCTCGTTGACCTGGGCTATTCCGGTTGCCCCGAACGGGTGGCCTCTGGCTTTCAATCCGCCGGAGGTATTGATCGGAATAGAGCCTTTGAGGGACGTCTCTCCTTCTTCCGTGGCTTTTCCCCCCTTTCCTTTTTCAAAGAATCCGAGATCCTCTATTGCAAGGATCTCCGAGATCGTATAGGAATCGTGAACCTCTGCCAGGTCGATGTCACCCGGGCCTATTCCGGACATCTTGTAAGCTCTGTTTGCAGCCGCAATGGTTGACCTTATCTTTGTGATATCCTTTCTGTTTGAGATCGAAAGGGTATCCGATCCTTGCCCGGTCCCGGTAACCTTGACGGGTTGGTCGCAGTATTCCTTGGCCGTCTCCATATCGCAGAGGACCAGGGCGGCTGCTCCGTCTGATACGGGGAAGCAATCGAACACACCCAGGGGATCCGCGATCATACCCGCATGGAGGACGGTATCCAGTCCTATCTCTCTCTGGAACTGGGCTGCCGGATTTCTTGCACCGTTGTAATGGTTCTTCACAGCCACCCGGGCCAGCTGCTCTTTAGTTGTTCCGAAATCGTGCATATGCTTCCTTGCAAGGATCGCAAAAAGCGATGGAAGAGAGGCCCCGAACATTCCTTCCCATGCCCTGTCGGCACCTGCCATTATGAATCCCGAGGCAACCTCGGAGGTGACATCGGTCACCTTTTCCGCTCCCCCGACGATCACAACATCGCTGTGCCCGCTTGCAATGTCGAAGATACCCTGTCTTAAAGCGAGTCCTCCCGAAGCGTCTGCCGCTTCCACCCTGGTGGCCGGGATCTGCGCCTCGGTCAATCCCACTTCCTCCACGATCATGGAAGCTATGTGTTCCTGGTCCATGAAAAGACCCGCGGACATGTTCCCGATGTACATTGAATCAATCAATCTGGATTCGATACCCGCATCCACTATGGCCTTTATACCCGCCTGAATTCCGAGCTCCCTGAAGGAGAGGTCCCAGTGCTCCCCGAATTTGGTCTGTCCTATGCCTATTATGGCCACTTCCCTCTTTAATCCGCTCATCACTCTCCCTCCATCTTGATCTTCTCCCTGAACTTCACGTAGAGGGCATAATCGATTATGGTTCCCCCGCTTGCTTCTTTCTCCACGGTGGGAGCGGCATCCAGAGTGTATTTCGTAATATTGTCGGTAACTGTCAGGTGGAATCCGTCTGA
This sequence comes from uncultured Thermoplasmatales archaeon, assembly GCA_964445525.1. Lineage (GTDB taxonomy): Archaea > Thermoplasmatota > Penumbrarchaeia > Penumbrarchaeales > Penumbrarchaeaceae > Penumbrarchaeum. The sequence continues at coordinate 30,666 of CAYULA010000034.1, forward strand.
CCCGGCACCGGAACCGTAAGATATGGCCAGTATCTTGTCTCCGGGTTTGGCTATGTCAAGTATCCCGGCAAGGCCCATCATCATCGACCCGGAATAGGTGTTGCCGATAACAGGGGTCCATAAACCAGGTTTTATCTGTTCCATGGTGAAACCCAGCTTCCTGGCGATGTTTATCGGAAACTTTCCGTTTGGTTGATGGAAGGTTGCATAATCGTAATCATCGGGAGATGCGCCCATTTCCTTCATTATCATTTCCGAACACTTCTGAACATGCTTGAAATAGGCAGGCTTGCCCGTGAACCTCTCGGCATGGGAAGGATACATCATACCCTCCCTTCTCCAGAAGTCAGGGGTATCGGTTGTGTAGGAACTTGTGAAATCCACCGATGCTATGACTCTCTCCTTTCCAAGCAGAAAAGCCACACCACCTGCGGAGGCAGAATACTCGAGAGCGTTTCCCGGCGCTCCCTGTGATGTGTCGGCTCCAATTGCCATTCCGTAATCCATCGGTATCTGATCGTTGGGTGATCCTATCATACCCAGGATCGATTGAAAACCGGCAGTACCGGCTTTACATGCAAATTCAAGATCCGCGGCTGTTAGATAAGGGGCTGCACCGATAGCCTCCGAGACTATTGTGGCAGTGGGTTTCACCGCATAGGGATGGGATTCCGACCCGACAAGGATGGCCCCGATCTTCTGTGGATCCACATCCGTTCTGGCCATGGCCCTTCTTGCTGCCATAACCGATATCGTGATGGTATCCTCGTCTGGTGCGGGAACCGATTTTGCCTGTATGTTCAATGATCTTCCCATTTCCTCTCCCTTTTGCCCCCAGACCCTGCCGATCTCTTTTGGCTGGATCCTGTATTCGGGAATATACGTACCGTAACTGACTATACCGCTTTTCAAAGTCCCATCTCCTTCAGATAAGCTTCCTGAGTCTCTTGCTGAGGTCTTCTATGTCCAGCTTTGTGGTTACCAGTGGTATCCTCTCCAGCCTTGCCAGTTTTATGGCGAGAGGGTCTACCTTCTGAGGTTTTATGTAAACGACCATGGCCGGTTTGATCGGATGAGCTCTGACAGCTATCATCGGCGATCTGCCGTATGCCACCTTTGTGAAGAAAAGAGCTCTCTCGGTGGATCTCCCGTAGATCCTCATGTAATCCAGGGAGGAGAATCTCAGAATACCCAGAATGGAGTCGATTATGGAAAATCCCATAATGGGTCTCCTGATGTAATCCTCGTTTTCAAGATCGGACTCGGATTGTAGTGTTCCGTCCACCACGTCTATGAAAACGGACGGATTGATCCCCACCGTGAATTCTGCCATATCCAGTATTGCCTCGTCCTGGAGGTCCATGGAATATTTCTTTATGGTCGGTGCTCCTCTTTTTTCATCAAGGCTTATGAGACCGTTGATTATCCTCTTCATCAGATTCAGAGAAGGATTCTTCCTTCTCCCCTTCTCATAATCCGAGAGTTGCGAGGGTGATACTCCAATCTCCACTGCAAGATCATGCTGGGACACACCGAACTGGTCCCTCCAGGCCCTGAAGGTCTGACTGGGACTTTTGGACAAAATGATCTCGGAGGAAAGCTTTTCCGCCAACCTCTCCCTTGCCAGCCACATGGTGTCCTTCAGAACCTCGGTCGGTTCCTCACCGTACTGGACCATGGGGCTGAATCGACGATCTCATTATAAATCTTACGATAACGACGTAGTAAGGATTTATCAATAAGTGAATTATTTTACTCAAGATTGCCAGGGATTGGGGATTTAGGAAGAGTTGGATGTCCACGCACACATTCTCAGTTGTAGGCATGGTCCACAGATGCTTTCTTCGGTTTCGCCTTGGGAGGTTTTCTAACGAGCTCATTGTCCTTTTCCGGAAGGGGCCTGTTGTGTTTCAGAACCTTGATGGCGACCACCCAGTCCGCCATTATCTGGTTGTAATTTCCATCCTCGTCAACCAGTTCTATCTCGTCTTTCATGGATAGAAGTCTTCCCTTTACCGTTACGATGTCATTTCCTGCTATGACGGTGATTACCACATCGTCGTCGATCCTGACGCCGAAACGTCTCTTCTTGAGCTCGCCGTCAAGGATGTCATTTAGGTCGTTGTCTTCGACCTCCTTCTTGTTTTGACGGGGCTTCTTCGCTGGCATACGGGTGTATCACATCGTTAATATATCATCTTCCCCCTCCATTGTCAAATCACGGGGGCATTTTCATGGGATTCGAGCTTAGGATCGTGAGGAACAATCCCCTCACTGGTGAGACAGATCTCGATCAGGTTCTGATGGTATTCTTGAAAAATATCGGATACCTTCCTCAAAACGCCGGATTGGATGCCGGTTTTCGTCTGGTAAGAAACTGCTTTTTAAAATTCCCTGATCGGCCCTGGACCATAGAAGAACTTCTTACTGAACTCGATACCAACAAATCCACACTCTATCGTTATCTGAACAAGTTGAAGGGACTCGATATTCTCGACGAGATCGATATTCCGGCCGAGGAGCCGGCAGAGGATGAAACATACAGGAAAACAAAGAAGGGTTACAGGTTCCGTTTTTCCTCATTCAAAACCGCCTGGGGGATAGTGGAATCCCATACAAGCGTCGCCCTGGATAATTACCGAAAGAACGTTGATCATATCGATGATCTTGCATCCAGGTTCTCTCCGGTATCAGGAAATGAAGTACAAAGGAATCCTTCGCTGACGGTGGACGGTGTAGTTGTGAGAGAGGTGGAGGGGAAAAGGGAAATCTTACTCATACAGAGGGGGAACGAACCTTACAAAGGAATGTGGGCACTTCCGGGGGGATTCGTGGAGATTGGTGAGTTGGTGGAGGAGGCGGTGATAAGAGAGGTTGAAGAGGAGACGGGTTTGAAATGCAGCCTGGTAGATCTGGTGAAAGTGGCTTCGAAGCCGGACAGGGACCCCAGGGGACATACAGTATCCATCGTGTACCTTCTGAAAGCTCCCGTATCGGTTGAGATAAAACACGGGGACGATGCTTCTAATACGGCATGGCATCCTCTCGAATCACTGCCAGATCTGGCATTCGACCATGACGAGATCGTGAGGGACCTTGCGGATAGAAAGATCATCTGATATGGTCCAGTGAGAATGAGCCTCTGAGGTCGAGGGATTTGTCCGTGAAGGTATACTCTATCCAGGCCCTGGACATGACATCTCCTCCTCCTTCTACCCTCAGATAGTACTTGAGATCATCCAGCTTGAACTCGATGAATCCGTTCATGGTATGTTTCAGGGTCTGGATGTCCGACTGTTTGTGCATCCCGGTATCCACCACGTATATGGCGACACCGTTGTTCCTCTTGTTCTTGGCATTCAATACCTGGAAGAACCTGAATATGGAAAGGGGTTCGATGTAGGTCAGCAGGGTCGATACCGAGAAGAAGACTATCTTGTGATACTTGAACTTGCCCTTGAAGCCTTCCTGGATCTCTCCGATGGCATTCTGTATCGCGTCGAGGTCCGTGGGTTTCTCGATGTAGGTAGTATTGGGATATTCATCCGTGATTCCCATGGATTTGGAATAGAGATCTATGAATTTCACAAGCCCCTTCTGCTCGTAGGCGTCTATCTTGGGAATGACCATTCTAAGGGAATCCTTGACCTCGTTGGGTGTGTTCTGGGTGACCACATAGATGGCCGGTATTCCCTTTTTCAGGCCCTCGGAAATGAAGAGGTTGGTGAATGTCCTCCTGCCGGAATATGCAGGACCGAACAGGATGAAATTGGAGTTGTGGGGGAATCCTCCGTAGGTAAGGTCATCGAACCTTCTGACGCCGGTCCTGACCCTGGAAAGTTCGTCGGTCTCCTCCATTATCTCTATCTTCATCTCCTCGTCAATGATGTTGGAGCGCATTCTCTCCAGTTCCTGCTCACGTTTGTGCAGGTAGTCCTCCTTCTCCCTCAGTGTCTTCTCAATATCCCTGAGCTGTCTCTGTCTGTTTGCCAGCTCCTCGTTCAACTCGGTAACGGTTGATCCGTCGGAGGATTCCCGGACCTTCTTGAGCTGTTCATCCAGCTGTTTCCTTTCCTTGAGCATGAGCTCCTGGCGCCTGGCAAGTCTTTCCTCGGAGAAGGCTATCTCGTTCATCCTCTCCTTGAGCTCCCTTTCAAGCAGTGTGACCCTCAGTTTTTCAGCGGATAGTTGATCCCCCATCATCTCCAGTTCCTCGTTTCTGACCTTGAGCTGATCGATTGAGGATCTCATGGAATTGATCTTGGTCTTGTAATTACCCTCCAACATATCGACCTTGGTCTGATATTCCTTTTCAAGGACCTCCCTCACCTGTTCCACATCCTTGCCCGAAAGTCCTCCGAGGGATTCCGCTTCCTCTTCCCTGACCTTCATCATCTCTTCTTTCATATTTAGCTCGCTTTCGAGCTCCCTGATCCTGTCATCCTTTATCTGAAGGCCTTCCATGAACCTGTTGATCTCCTTCTGTTTGCTCCTGATCGCTTCTTCCAGCTTCCTGAGCTCCTTTTCTCTTTCCGCCATGGCCTCCAGAACCTTCCTGTCCTCCTGGGTGACCCCCTCTCCGGAAGCCCTTTCCATCCTGGAGATATCGTCTTCTCTGTTCAGGAGCTCCCTCTCTTTTTCTTCCAGGGACTTTCTCGTCTCATCCAGTTCCTTTCTCCTGGAGTTGATCTCCTTCATCTTCTCCTCGATGATGGCCTGGGCGTCCCCGTCCTTGATTCCGCTTGCAAGGTTCTCCTTGAGATCGGCTATTTCCTGGTTCTTCCTCTCCAGAGTTGATTTGAGTGATTCCAACTGTCTTTTGGCTTCGTCGGAGGCGGTCGGATCGGGAGCTGATTTGAGCCTTTCCTGGATCTCCATTTCCCTGTCCTGGAATGTCAAAAATTCCAGTATCGCATTGGTCTGGACCTCTTTTTCCTGGATCTCCAGTTCCTCCTGCCTCTTGAGGAGCTTCTCTTCCACTTCCCCCAGTCTTCTATCCTTCTCATCGATCTCGGCTACCTTCTTCTCAAGCCTCTCCTCGCTTGCTTTGAGGGCATTTTCCATCCTGTGGAGGAGCTCCTCTTTCTGTTTCAGGTCCCCCTTCAATCTGGTCAAAGCCTTGGTGACCTGGTCGAGTTCCTTCATGTTTCTGAGGATCTCTCCCTTCTTGGAGGTGGTAACCGCCATTATTCTACCTCTGGACCGCTCTTGAACGGAAATCACTATTTTAAGTAATCTGTTCTCCTGCCTAGTGTATCGAGCGTTGTTATTTTAACAGTTTTCCTGTAATTATTTTTTATCCGAATCCAGGGGCGAATATCTTTTATCATCACAGAGGTTACCCTGTTGGATGGTTGTAATCACCGTTGGGGGACCACCAGGTTCCGGGACGAGTACGGTATGCAGACTTCTGAAGGATAAAACAGGATTCGATTACATCTATGCAGGCCAGATCTTCAGGGATATGGCAAAGGAAAAAAATATGTCCATTTCGGAATTCGGCAAGCTCTGCGAGGAGGACCCTGAAATAGACAGGGACCTTGACAGGAGGATGCTGGACATTGCCAGGGAAAGTTCCGATATCATACTCGAGGGAAGGATGACCGGTCCTCTCTGCAAGAAGGAGGGTGTAAGAGCATTCAAGGTATACCTCGATGCCCGCCCCAGTGTGAGGGCGGAGAGGTTGATGGAAAGGGACGGGGGAGAAATAGAAGAGGTGATAGGGATCATGATGGAAAGGGAGGATTCCGAGAGGAAGAGATATCTCAACTACTACGGAATCGATCCCACGCTTTCCGAATTCTATGACCTGGTCATAGATTCATCCGAGATCTCGCCGGAGGAGGAAATGGAGATCATCTTAGAAGGATTGGAAGGTAGGTCCTGATGGAGGAGAAATTCGGGGTTTCAAACGTATTGAAGGGAATCTTAAAGGATTTCTCGAGCCTTATTGTTATCCTCGGTTTTGTATTTCTCATTACAATCGTTATGGGAGTCGTCTATATCCTGACAGCTCTTTTTGTTGAGTTTTTTGTCTTCGTAGGTGTAATATTTTCCATTTTACTGGTTTTTCTTGTTGTAGGATCGGGCATTCTGCTGAATAGAGTTGTTTTCAACAAGATACCACAGGACGGAAGAGGTTTGTGGAGGTATTTCCTGCATCATGAGGTCCCGCTCGGTGATTATTCAACGGGTTACAGGTTGAATTTTATACTATCGAGGTTGAGCTTTCTGGCAATAATGGTGGTCCTCTTCGTTGTGGTGCTTTTCATTACTGGAATTGTCAATATAATACCCTATATATGCTGTCTTCTGGCTCCGATCTCCGTTCCTCTTATCATTATCACCATCACGCTTCCCGCCATGGCATGGATATCCTTCACCTACGCATTCGATCCCTACGAGCCCGAACCCAGGGGAATGATGATACTTGCCATTATTTGGGGAATGCTATCCACCTTTCCTTCCCTGTTTCTCAATACCGCAAATTCATTCTGGATGGAGGACCTCGGATTGAGCACCGCTGTTTTTTCAGCTCCGATTGTTGAGGAGTTCTTCAAATCCCTGGGATTTTTTCTTATCTTCACCCAGATAAGGGATGAGACCGACGGTGTGATTTATGGTTCCGCCTTCGGAGCGGGATTTTCACTGCTTGAGAACATGATTTACGGAGGTCAGACAGTGTTCATGGCAGGAGGCCTGGGATTCATACTTCTGATAGGATTCAGGTCCTTCTTCAACATAATGGGGCATATGCTTGGTCCCGCGATGATAGGATTCTTCATAGGCTGGACCAGGAGATATCTCTCCCCGCAGATCGCAAAGAGGACCTCCACCCCCGAATCTTGTAAAATTACCGTAATTGCTGTTCTGATAGGTCTGGTAGTCGTAGGATTCATCTTCTCGGTCCTCAATCACGGTCTTTGGAACTTCCTTGTCAGCACCGAAAACGTTTGGTTGATCCTGATTGCGCTTCTTTTCGGTTTCGTTCAGCTGTTCATGTTTGTTGGACTGGTTATATTGGGATATTTTCTGGCAACGGGAAGATACAACAAGCGGTTGAAGGAATACCAGAACAGAAGGAGAAGATACGGAAAAACACCGGTATTTCCATGATCCGCAAAGGTTTTTATAATCCATCCTGATAACGGGGTTCCATTCTCTAAAATGTGGGCCGGTAGATCAGACCGGTAGATCGCTCGCTTGGCATGCGAGAGGCCTCGGGTTCAAATCCCGACCGGTCCACTCTCCTTCAATTATTGTATAATCATATACGGGGAGTGGACCTATTCCGCAATGGTTTTCTTTCGTCAATTTTGAATTGATATGAAAACCATTGCTACATATCGATTTCACACGATGAAAAATAATGTTACATAAATTATGACCGTTTTTCATCTCAGGTGTAGAATCTAAATTATCATTGAATGAATTACGATTCTACACCTCCCGACCGGTCTTCTGTGTATAAAATCAATTATTCAGATTTTGAAACTGAGAGTGGACCTTTTTCGCAATGATTTCCTTTCGTCAATTAGAAAACGGTTTGGAAATCATTACTACACATCGATTTCACACAACAAAAAATGATTGAATAATGATGATATCCGTTTTTCATCTCAGGGGTCTTATCTTGAATACCGTCAATTACTGAACGATAAGACCCCTCCCGACCGGTCCTGTGTGTATTAATACAATGATATTGATTTTAAAACTGAAA
>CAYULA010000035.1:0-36718 GCA_964445525.1 uncultured Thermoplasmatales archaeon
CCAGACTATAATCTTAAAAATCAAATTTTGCCCTTAAGGGGTGCGGAAAAAGGGAGATAATAAAATATTCCGAAAATAGATCGAAAGGTGTGATTGCCCAAGAAGAAGAGAAAAAGCAAATTGAAACTGCAGAAAAAATCCTCTTGCTTTTAACAACTACATATTCGGACCAATTTATAAGTCAATTATCATTTAGTCTTAGGGGAGGAAGATAAACAATGTTCCATAAGACTTCATTAAAAGAATATTTATATCCATAAAAAATTATTTTATGTAGAAAATCACATATAAATCTATTATACATAATTAGATGACATGTTATATAGAAAAAAGAGCAAATCCAGTATATTTGGAAAAAATTTCTATTCATTCAACTATAGATCGAAGAAATTTAACAGTATTTTAAAATACTATTTTGTAAAATCATCTGAAATAGGTGGATGGATATCTCCATTAGGTCCAGGTTATGGTATCAAAGATAATAATAAAATTTACCATCATTCAAGATTTTTAGCATATATTCTAATATACCCAATTTCAATGTACTTGATTATTGTAATTCCATTTCTTTCTTATTATTTGATATATGGTATTATTATTAATAATACTATTAATCCTATATTTTATTTGATTCTTTTAATAATCCATATTTCATTTTTATTCAACCTTCCAAGAATACTAAGTTTGTTAATTAAGTTGAAACCATTCAGAAAAATTATGGAGGTTTTTTGTAGGTCTGAATATATTAATCATTAATCTGATTCCGAATTTCAGTCATGGAGGGAAAAATAATCGAATTACATATATTTTCTATATTAGATAAATTATGGCAATAATTTTTTCATTCTATCAATATCATTTTTACTTATGTTTTTATTGAACTTTCTAACAACTCCATTTAAAATATGTAATTCAATATTTTGTCGATCAACTTTTATACATTGAATGTTTTTAATCTCAAAAATATCATAGTAATCAAATCTTGGTATTTTTTTTATTAATAAAGTTCGCGGGACAAATAGTAGTTTTTCAGTAATTATGATTGGTAATGAAATATTAATTAATAATAGAGATATTATTAAGGGAAGAATAGATAATATTAGAATAATTATTGAAAAGAATATATGAATGTTAATTAGAAAAGAAGAAACAATTAAAAAAATAAAAAGGATAAAAAATAATAATGATATTGAATAATACAAAGTGGTTTTCTTTTGAAATATAATAGTCATGATCTCGATTAATGAATAATGATAATAAGTATTTTTCTTCATTGTCAATTTCGGCGTTCCACTACCCCCCAAAAGAGGTATTTGTACCCTTTTTCAAATGACCCCTCATAAAAGCCATATTATTTGATGTGCTCAAGGGTGTTTTTACGAAGTAGGGCCTCGTTTCCTCTTTCCGCAAGTTTTTCGCAACCTCAGCACCATGGAATCAGGTCCGAGGTAACAACTCACAAAAGAGAAAGAATTCACAGATAAGGTCCTCTCCATGAGGAGTGGAGGACCTCTTCAATAACAATGAGCTTGATTATTGATTCTGAACAAGGAAAAAGTTATTGAACCATCGTGAATGATCACCTATTATCGAAATTTGACGGTGGGGTTCAAATGGAGACACAGGTGATCTATTATTCGAAGACAGGAAATACAAGAAAGCTCGCAGAGGCAATAGCAAAGGAGCTCTCTGTCAATGCAGAGGAGGTTGAAGATGCACAGCTCCAGAGTGGATCCTTCATATTTCTGGGAACAGGATCCTACGGGAAGGAGCCGGGGAAACCAATGGAGAAGTTCATAGAAAGGAATGACCTCAGATCGAGGAGCGTCGCCCTCTTCGGCACATCAGGATCTGGAAAAGGATCCGAGGTGGGATTCATGGAGACGATGCTTCAAAAAAAGGATGCCGTGATCAAGGGGAAGTTCTTCTGCAAGGGGAAGTTCCTAATCTTGAACCGGGGCAGACCCAACGACAAGGACCTGATTGATGCGAGGACCTTCGCGAGGTCCGTGATAACCCGTTGATATTCATTTATGAATCACGATCATTGGAATCAATATATAAAACAAAATAAGTTCCCAGATGGATCGAAATGGACCTCATCATAAGAGAAGCAGGGATGGAGGACCTTCCAGGACTTATCGATCTCGTCGAGAAGGTTTTTGACGAGAGGATCTCCCATCTCTACACCAGGGAAGGGGCGGCCACCTTCAAAGGATTCATCAAGCTCCCGGAGATGGAGGAGAGGATGAAGAGGAACTACTGGGCTCTGGTTGCGGAGAACGGGGACCTTGAAATTCTCGGAACTATTTTCCTTAAAAACAGAGACCATATCAATCTCTTCTTCGTCAGGACCGATTCGGAAAGAAAAGGGATCGGCAGGGCCCTTCTCGAAAAGGCTATTAAGACAATAAAAGAAGAGGACCCTTCCGTCAATAATATAACTGTCAACTCCTCCCCCAACGCAGTTGATGCATACAGCAGACTGGGTTTCACAGTAACTGGAGAGGAAAAGGTCCTCCACGGGATCAGGTTCATACCCATGGAGCTCCTCATAAGCGAATGGGCCCTTCCTTGATGGTATTCAAGATCAGCTTCGTCTCTGTCCTCTCCACGAAATCATAGGTCTGCAACCTTTTTATGAACCTGTCCAGACCTGCCCTGTTCTTGAACCTGGCAATCACCGTGGCATCGAAGGACCCGGTATTGTCAAAAACCGAAAGCACAGATCCGTGCCTGGCAATCTTCGATTCGATAAGCTGTAGCTTGCCCTTGGCAACCCGGACATCCACGATCACGTGAATATCGAATCCAAGGGAATCATAGTCAACCACTGCGGAATATCTTTTGATCATCCCCTTCTTCTCCATCTCCCTGACCCTCTTCATAACAGTTGAGGGAGACAGATGTAGCTCCTTTGCGATCTCCCTGTAGGAATCCCTTCCCCTGTTCAACAAATGATTCAGGACCCTTCTGTCGATGACATCCATGAAGTCGTCATATGTTCATAATAATAAATATCTTGCCTTCATCAGAAAACATATATTTACTATAATATTAAAATAACAAACAAATGTTCACAAAAAATCGGATCATGCTTTAATATATGCTCCCCGGTCCACCGGATGGGATTTACATGGTATCGAAAAACTTCGGCTTCATCGACCTCGAAGATGTCAAGACAACACTGAGGAACAATCCAGAGATCAGGTTCATAAGGTTCGTGACCGCTGACATGAACGGAGAGAGACCCTGCGGATTCACTATACCGGTCTCGGAACTGGGTACACACATCAAAGGCGATGGCTCGCTGGACATACTTGCCGAAACAAAGATGAAAGGGGTGCTTAAGGGGTTTGATGCATCCTCTTTATATCCGGAGAGGATCAACGAATCGGACAAGAACGCTTCCCTGGATTTCTCCACTGCGAGGGTCCTCCCCTGGTATTATCAGACAAGACTTGCGGGATGCGAGAGAAGATGGAAGGAGATGGTAGTCTTCGGGGATATCCTGGACCCCAGGAATGGACCCTACAAATTCGATTCTAGATCAATACTTAAAAAAACACTGGAAAAAGTAAGAGAACTGGGAATCGCTGACACAGTCTACATAGGGCCGGAACTCGAGTTCTTCCTCTTCGAGGCGGATGAGAACGGTTTCCCGAAAACGGAGGAATTCTTCGTTGACGACTGCAGATATCTCAGACCCAAGCCTGTCGACAAGGGCAGGTATTTCAAAGGAGGAAGATACGGGGAGGTAAGAAAGGAAGCCCAGATGCTTCTCCAGGAGATGGGATACCGCTCCGAATACGATCACCACGAGGTATCTGAGAGCCAGCATGAAATTGACCTCCACTACCTGCCTGCACTGGAGATGGCGGATCTTGTTATACTCTACAGATACATCGTGAAGAAGGTGGCAAGATCATATGGACTCTTCGCTTCCTTCATGCCCAAGCCAATAGCCGGAATAAACGGAACGGGGATGCACACACATCAGTCACTGTTCAAGGAGGGAGAAAACATATTCTTCGACGAAAAAGAAGAAAACAACCTGTCCATAGACTGTAAAAGATACATCGCGGGCCTGATGCATTATGTACCCGGGATAACTGCCGCTTTGAATCCCTGGGTAAACTCCTACAAGAGGCTGGTCCCGGGATACGAGGCTCCCGCCTACATCTGCTTCGATATACAGAATCGATCATCCCTTATCAGGATTCCCGGCTATGATCAGAACAATCCAGACGCCGTTCGAATAGAACTCAGGAATCCCGATCCCTGCTGCAATCCCTACATTGCCTTCTCGCTTCAGATAATGGCGGGGATAAAGGGTATCCAGGAGAATATGGATCCTCCCGATCTGAAAGACATCAATGTTTTCGAGCTCTCAGACCAACAGATGAAACAGATGGGGATCAAAAGACTCCCTTCGGACCTGGGCTCGGCATTGGACCTGATGGAGGGAAGCCCTCTTGTGAGAGAAACCCTGGGAGAAGATTTCCTCGAGCATTACATTACAGCCAAGAGGGCCCATCTGAACGATTATCTCGGATCCCTGGGACATCGATCAAATGACTCGTCCATGAAGCTGCAGGTATCCAGGTTCGAGGTGGAGGAACTTCTTCCGGTTCTTTAAGGAAAAAAAACAATTCCCCATTTTTCAATTTATTGACGTTGTGGAAATAATAAGACCGGAGAGCTCACTGAACTGGTTCGAGATACCCGTAAGCGACTTCGACAGAGCCAGGGATTTCCAAAACAAGGTTCTGGGATGCAGGATGCACGAACAGGTTGTAATGGGAAACAGAATGGTTTTTCTTCCGATGGAGGACCCGGGAACAGACGACGCAATAATCGAGACCAGGGACCTCGAACCCCCGTCCAAGGGTCCTGTTATCTCCTGAACAGCGGCGAGGACCTCTCATTACCGCTTTCAAGGGTGGAAGAAGCGGGAGGAAAGATCGTCCAGGAGAAAATAAAGATTTTCGACCATATCGGATATTTCGCCGTTTTCATCGATACCTAAGGAAACAGACTCGCCCTCCGTTCCATGAAATAACATTATTTCAATATTGGATAATAGAGGCAGAAAGGATTAAAAACCCTCCATCTTCTGAATAAACGGGTGCCGGATGTCATATCTGGGTGTGGGTACAAAGGGTAGAACGCTTTCTTTCTGGTCATTCCTGACCATATCCCTCACATTGGTTTTCATTCTTATTCCCGCATCCAGTGCACAGGAAAAAGAGGAGATCGATGTCCTCTATTACAGAAACAGCCCCTTCATTTACAGATCGGGGACGGAGGTCCGCGGCATCGCCGTTGACATCATGGTTCCCATGATGGAGCAGAAAGGTTACAGCGTATCATTCAAGGAACTGCAGGAAAATACCACCTATTCCTCGCTTTCCGGTGGCGAGGGGGACCTCATTCTCGGTTGCAACATCAACGTGAGCAGGGAAGAGGACATCAGATATTCCGAGGAGGTTCTCTACTCGAACTGGGGGGTCCTCTATTCCAACGAGGATTTCGATGTTTCAACCGTAATGGACCTTCACAGATCCTGGATAGGTGTTGTTGCAAACGATATCTATTACATGGGACCCAACGGATTGAAGCATTTGCTGGACAGCTTCGGAATCGATGCATTCATAGTGGAATTCGGCAATTACGATGAGCTCCTCGATTCAATAGAAGACGGTGATGTGGATGTGGGATTGCTGAATTCCGCCCTGGGTATCACGGTGGAACATGAACATGACATCAAGAGGACCTCAATAGTCTTCTCACCCATTGATGTCGGTATCGGGGTCAGTTCGGATAACGAAGAGATGAATACACTCCTCAAGGAATTGGACACAACTCTTGGTTTGATGAAGGACGATCCGGATTCCAGATACTACAGGATCCTTGAGGACTATCTGACCGAAAATAACCAAAAGCCCGCGGAAGAGATAATCCCGGGATGGCTTTTGAGAACGACATTGATACTCATAGCCTCGGTGATACTGCTAGTGGGACTCACTCTTTTTCTGAGAGACAAGGTGAGATCCAGGACAAGACAGCTCGAAGAATCCAATCTGATGCTGGAAAAGGATATCAGGAGAAGAAAAGAGGTGGAAAAGGAACTGACGGAAGAAAGGAACCGATCACTATTCTATCTTGATCTTTTGATACATGATATTGGCAACATCCACCAGGGTCTGATATCGCATATACAGCTCCATGATATGGTGAAAGATGACAAAAAAAGAACCGAAAAGAACATTCAACAGATGAAGGAGCTGGTAGACAGGTCCCAGGTTCTGGTAAGAAACGTCCACAAGTTCACAGATGCGATAGATCCCGAAAAAGAATTGGAGCCCGTTGACATCAAACCGTTGATACTCGATTCGTTGAGAGCGGTAATTTTGTCATCGCCTCAGATGGAAATCGAGACCGATATCGACCTTCCCAAAGAAAAGATGACGGTCCAGGCGGAACCCCTGATAGAGGACCTTTTCCACAATCTCTTCCACAATGCCGTGAAATTCCATAGGGGATCCAATGCCATGGTGGGCCTTAAAGCCAAAAAAACCGATGATCACTACGAGATCGAGATATCGGATCACGGAAAGGGAATCCCCGACAGCATGAAAGATACGATCTTCAGCAGACTGGAGCTGTCAACCGAGAGGAAGCACAGAGGCATGGGCCTTACCCTGGTTAGGGTCCTCGTCAGGAGGTACGGCGGAACCGTGGATGTGAAGGACAGGGTACCGGGAGACCACACCAAGGGAACCACATTTTTCATCAGACTTCCCGTATCCGAATAGGAAGAATCACAGCCGGGAGAACTCCTCCAGATCGGAAGCAAGTAGGACCCCGCTGACTTTTTTCTGATTTCCCAGGGTATCCTGTACCTTGTTCCCGTAATCGTGTCCGGGCAGCAAGATAAGATCATCAGGAAGCTCCTTGATCCTCTGCAGGGAAGCGAACATCTTTTCCAGGCTCCCTCCCGGAAGATCGCATCTTCCGCAGTCGCCTATGAAAAGTGTGTCCCCGCTAACAAGGTACTTATAATCAACAATCAGACAGATCCCACCGGGTGTGTGCCCGGGAGTCTCCATTACCTTGATCGAAGAATCTTTCATCTCCAGTTCATCCCCATCCTCAACAATGAGATCGGCTCCCCCAATTCTATCCGAACAATAACCACTGGCGACCGATTTCGCACCGGTCCTCTCAATTACTTTCTTCAAGGAAGCCGTATGATCGCCGTGATGGTGGGTCAAGAATACCCACATCAGTTCCAATCCCCTGCTTTCAATGAAATCGATTACCTTGCCGGGATCAAAACCGGGATCAACGATGAATCCCCGATTGCCATCATGGAAAAGATGGCAGAAATTATCATGCGGAATCCTGAACCTCTCAAATTCAAGCATATTCGGATATCCGTTGACGGGTACCTTTATCTTTCCCCTGCCCGCTTCGGAGGATATGGATGAGCCGCCGTCAACGATAGAACTCGATGAGGACCTGGTCTCCAGGTTTCCTAAAAATTCCAAGATACTGGAGATCGCCTGTGCCCACGGGAGGACCGCATTCCGGCTCGAATCTCTCGGTCACAGGGTAACCGGCATAGACATCGATCCTGAATGGATCGAGAGGTCCAAAGAGATAGCGATATCAAAGAAAAGCTCCGTGGAATTCGTGGAAGGTGACGGCAGAATGCTTCCGTTTGAAAGCTCCACCTTTGATATAGTGATGATGAACGGTTACATGACAATGCTCACGGACAGGGAGTCAAGGATATTATCCATCATAGAAGCTTTCAGGGTCCTCAAGGAAGGTGGAGCTCTCTATCTGGCCGATTTTCTTCAAACGGATGACACATACAAGGAGAGATACGAAAATGACGCATCTATTACCGGAGAGGACCATACCTTCATAGTCAAGGATTCGAAAGGAAAAGAACTCTACAGGGCACATCACTACAGGGAATCCGAATTGAAAGCCCTTCTTGATTCCAGATTCGATGTTGTTGAAATAATCAATCAGGAATTCAAAAGTTACCACGGAAACAAGGTCAACGGAATAATTATGCTCGCATTCAAGAAATGAGGTTTCCACCGCGAATGGAATATATAACCGGCCTCTTTATCATCCCACATGGCCAACGCAAGGGATTGGCTCCAGCTCTTCAGGAGCCACACATCTCCCCTGGAGATGACTATCACCATCACCGGATCGGCCCTTGCAGTCGGGACTATTTTCGATTTAAGGATCCTTCTCTTCCTCTTGTTCGGATGGCTGTATCACAACGCAGGTTACGGGCAGAATTCGGTTGAGGACTACCTCAGAGGATACGACAAGGACGACCCCAACAAAGCCCATCATCCGATCCAGAGAGGTGTTATCGATCCATATACTGCGAGAACGGTCTGCAGGGTCCTGATCTTAATTTTATTCGTATACGGAGTGATCATTTCCAACTTCGATCCCATATCCGTGGTACTTCTGGCAACCCTAATTGCAATGGGTATTGTCTACAATCTCTTCAACAAGAAGATGACCGGGAAATTCATCCCCATCGCCATAGCCCATTCCCTTCTGTTCCCGTTTGCATTCTTCGGTTCCGGGGGAGCCATCGACATCTCCTCGGCAGCACCTTATGTTTCAGGGCCCGAAGCGGGAGCCGCCCTGCTGTTGTTCGGATACCTCCTTGTGCAGGTGATCTATCAGATAATGATAGAGGGGGACCTCAAGGATATTGACATGGACGAGGCCTCATTATTGAAGGAGATGGGAGTCTGCGTGAGAGAAGGCATTCTGCAATCCTCCCCGCTTGCCAGAGGGGTGGCCTTCTTCCTCAAAGCTTCCTCCGTGGCAATCATATTCCTGGTATTGTCAACTCTCGACGGAACGGTTGACAATTACGTTGGAGCCCTGGTCTTCTCGTTATTGATCCTCTACCTCGACCAGAAACTGATGGGAAGGGGTCCCTGGGAGCATTCAAGGTGCCTCAAGACAATGTCACTCATGGAGGTGGCATCCACATTCGCTCTGGCGGTGGCAATCACTCCTGAAATAGGAGGATGGATCCCTGCCTTGCTGATAATGGTATTCAACATGGTCTATTTCGTGATGATGAACCGCTTCCTGTGGGGAACCGTCATAAAACCAAGGGTCTAGAGGTATCTGTCGTCCCTGTTGTATTTTATCTCGGGAAGAAGCTTTTCGGTAATGCCCTCTACGGAATCGGGCACCTCCACATCCAGTGCCTTTGCGAGGTCCCTCAGTATTTCCCAGTTCTCCTTGTGGGGGGAGAGGGCCTTCTCGATCCTGCAGAGCCTCCTGTCGGTTGTAACGACCGTTCCGTCGTTCTCGTAGTTGACCGATCTCGGGATCACGATATCCGCTTCCTCGAAAGGATCCAGGGTCCTCTGGATCGCAAGATACCTGCAGGTTTTGGGCCTCTTGAAGTCATCCGGAGGATACCCGAACATCAGTATGTTCTTCTTGGAAAGGTCATCCAGTTCATCGAGGGTGATCCTCTTGATGCCGAGATCGCTTATTCCCTGGCTGTTGGAGCCTCTCTTCAGGACTATCATCTGGGCCTCGGTTATCTGCTTGAAGAGAGCTATCCTTCTGGATTCCTCCCGGGAGATCATTCCGAATATAATCAGGCCGTCATCGGATGCCAGGGTTTTGGCCAGTTTCGCAAGGTCATCGTAGGATTCTCCCGATCTCTCCTCTATGTCTCCCTTTGAAAGCACTGCAAGCTCATTCAGGAGCTCCTGCTCCGAATAGTTGATCAGATCATAGGCCTGGCCCGAGATCAACTGTTCCCTTGAAGCTGTCGCGATCAATCCGTCCAGGAAACCAATACCTGCATTTTCGAGCTCCCTGGCACCCTCGATCTTGTGGGGTTTGTCTCCGACAACCAGAACATCCATACCCTCGTTCGCGGCCTGCCGGACCTTCACTCCGGCAACGGAGAACCTGTTGACGAGATCGGTGTTGTATATCATTATGAGGTCCTGTCTTTCGATGTCGTCAAAGGTTATGGTGGAACCGGAATTCCCCAGAACCGGGGTCAGGCCGTCGCAGGTCTCGTGGTCATCCACGATCAGGTAAATATCCCCGCCAAGCTTATTGACGATCTCCCGGGCAATGTAGGCTTCCTCGTTGGTGCATGTGGGTCTCAGTATTATTTGGGGCTCCTCCTTGAGCCTGGCAGCCATGCTGAAGACCGCATCCGACCACTGGATGTCGGTCCACTTTCCCTCTTTCTTGATCCTGGGGAGCTTGAAACGTCTATCATCGTTCATCCAACCGTAATCGAACCGGCCCGTCTCGCACATATGAATGTCATTCCATCCGGTTACCCTCGGAGTGATCTTGTAGATCACGTCGTTTACCGTATGGACATCGATAGCACAGCCCACGGAACACCGTGTACAAACCGAAGGAGTCATCACGGTAACAAAAGGACCGGGCCTCTCAAGCGGGATCTTCTCCGTCAGAGCCCCCACGGGACAGGCGGCAACGCAGTCACCGCAGGAGATGCAGTCGGTTTCCGCCAAGGGCTTGTCCAGTGCGGGAGCGATCTTGGCATCGAATCCTCTCCTTGCAAATCCGTAAACAGCTATTCCCCTGGACCTGTCGCATACCTCGACGCATTTCCCGCATTTCACGCACTTGTTGGGCTCTCTGAGAATGTGTATATGACTGTCGTCCTTTTCGTAATCATGGGTCTTGCCCATGAACCGGTCCGGGTCTATCTGATAATCGTTCATGTAGCTCTTCAGCTTGCACTCGAAGAGGTCCTGGCAGCCGCATGACATGCATCGGGAGGCTTCCTCAATGGCATCCTCGGGCTTGAAACCAAGATCTACCTCTGCGAAATTCCTCTTCCTCATCTCGGGTTCCATGAATTCGGGCTCTATCCTTTCAGCCTTTTCAACATCCTCGAATAGTGTTTCGTCAACATCTCTCCTGGTGGATACGATATCCTTTTCCGCCGGAAAGACCTCGCCCTTGAGCATGCAGTCGATGGCCTCGGATGCTTTCCTGCCCATGTAAACGGCATCAACCACAAGCGAAGGACCCTTCACCAGATCCCCTCCGGCAAAAACCTTCTTGCGGTTGGTCATGTAGATGGGCATCCTGACGTTCACGGTTCCCCACTTGGTCTGATCAATCTGCTCCTCGGAGATAATACCCTTCTGGATGTCCTGTCCGATGGCCTTTATCACCGCATCCGCTTTAAGTTCGAACTCGGATCCCTCTATCGGCCTTGGCCTCCTCCTTCCGGAATTGTCGGGTTCTCCTAGCTCCATCCTGATGCATTTTAGTGCGGCCAGCTTGTTCCCTTCGGTCCTGAAACCGATTGGAGCCGCCAGAAATTCGAAGTTCACCCCTTCTTCCCGAGCGTCCCTTATCTCGTCATCCTCGGCCGGCATCTCTTCCTCCGTCCTGCGGTAAAGGAGGGTCGCATTGGAACCCATTCTCAAAGCCACCCTGGCAGCATCTATCGCCGTGTTCCCCCCACCTACCACTATCACTTCCTTGCCGATGTTGGCAGGCTTTCCCTGAGCCACATCACAGAGATAGTCGATACCTCCGATGATGGAGGGATGGTCCTCGCCTTCGAGCCTCAGCGACTTGGATTTCCAGGCACCTATTCCCAGAAATACGGCGTCGTAATCCTTCTCCAGATCATCCAGATGGACCTTGTCCCCAAGCCTGTGGTTGGTCCTTACATCGATGCCGAGTCCTGTTATGGAGGCTATCTCCTTGTCAAGAATCGACTTGGGAAGCCTGTATTCGGGGATGCCGTATCTCAGCATCCCTCCCAGTGCCGGCATCTGATCGAATATTGTAACGGAATGGCCCTGAAGCCTCAGATAATAAGCACAGGATAACCCCGCAGGGCCCCCGCCAACAACCGCTATCTTCTTACCGGTCTCATGGGGGACCTCGGGCATGAAGGGGCCGTTTTCCAGATCCCAATCGGCAACGAATCTCTTTAGATTCCTTATGGAGATGGCCTTGTCAACGTGATTCCTCCTGCAGTCATCCTCGCAGGGATGAGGACAGACCCTTCCGAGAGACGCGGGGAGAGGGATCCTCCTGCGGAGGATCTCTATGGATGTCTTGAACTCGCCGTCCGCAATTGCATTTACATAACCCTGAACATCTGCGTGGGCCGGGCATTTCCAGTGGCAGGGAGGCTTGCAGTCGGCGTTGTGGTCCGAAAGCAGGAGTTCAAGTCCGGTCTTCCTTGCCTTGAATATATCGTCGGTGTCCACCCGGACCTTCATACCTTCCCTTACCCTTGTTCCGCAGGCAGGAGCAAATCTGGGGAATCCCTCCACTTCAACCACGCAAATGAAGCAGGATGTGAAGGGCCTCTCCCTTCTGGCCTCCCTGCAGAGGGTGGGTATCTCCATTCCCGCCTGCTCACAGGCCTCAAGAATGGTGATGTCCTTGGAAACCATGTATTTCCTGTTGTTGATGCTTATCTCGCAGGTCATCGGTATCACCCTGTCCTCACAGCGTCGAACGGGCATACAGCCCGGCACGATCCGCATTTGATGCAAAGTTCCTGGTCTATCTCGTGCTTGACCCCCGGGCTGCCCGAAATGGCATCGGTGGGGCAGGCCTTCCTGCACAGGCCGCAGGCCTTGCAGGCTTCCTTGTCTATATCGAAGGTTGTAAGAGCCTTGCAGACCCCGGCGGGACACTTCTTGTCCTTGATATGGGCCTCGTATTCGTCCTTGAAGTACCTGATCGTGGTAAGGACCGGATTGGGAGCTCCCTGACCGAGACCGCAGAGGGATGATCTCTTTATGAGATCCGCCAGGTCCTGGAGTTCCTCGATATCCCCTTCCTTGCCCTCTCCCCGGGTGATCCTCTCCAGTATCTCCAGCATCCTGAGGGTCCCTATCCTGCAGAATGTGCACTTACCGCAGGATTCCTTCTGGGTGAAGCTAAGGAAATATCTGGCGACCTCCACCATGCAGGTGTTCTCGTCCATCACCACCATTCCGCCGCTTCCCATTATTGCTCCGGTTGCGTTTATGGAATCGTAATCGATTGTAGTGTCCAGGAGATGCTCGGGTATGCATCCGCCTGACGGACCTCCCATCTGAACCCCCTTGAACTTTCTCTTGTTGGGAATCCCACCGCCCACATCGAAGATCACCTCTCTTAGGGTTATTCCCATGGGCACCTCGACAAGGCCTCCTCTGTTGATGTTTCCAGCGAGGGAGAAAACCTTTGTTCCCTTGGCGTTCTTGGTTCCGTACTCCTGAAAGCTCGAAGCTCCGTTGGAGATTATCCAGGGAATATTTGCATAGGTCTCAACATTGTTGTTGTTGGTTGGTTTGGCCCACAGACCTGCCTCTGCAGGGAACGGGGGCCTGATCCTGGGCATTCCCCTCTCCCCTTCAATGGAAGCTATCAGGGCTGTCTCCTCTCCGCAGACGAATGCCCCTGCACCTTCTTTCAACTTCAACCTGAAATCGAACCCTGAATCCAGTATGTTCTCCCCTAAGAATCCTTTCTTTTCAGCCTGTTGGATCGCTATCCTCAATCTGTGGATCGCCAGTGGATACTCGGCCCTGGCATAGATGTATCCTTCCTTTGCGCCAATGACATAGGCTGCTATAGCCATGCCTTCCAGAACGGAGTGGGGATCACCTTCCAGGAGATTTCTATCCATGAAGGCTCCCGGATCTCCCTCGTCCGCGTTGCATATGAGATATTTCACATCCCCTTTGGCCTTCTTGGCAAAGGACCATTTCAGACCGGTTGGAAAACCTGCTCCGCCTCTTCCCCGGAGCCCCGAATCCATTACCTCCTGGATCACCTGGTCAGGGGTCATCTCCTTTATTGCCTTCTTCAAAGCCTCGTATCCGCCGTGGTAGATATAATCGTCGATCGATTCGGGATCGATAATTCCGGTATTCCTCAGGGCGATCCTCTGCTGCTTGTCAAACATCGGTTTTTCGGCCTTCTTTCCACCTGTGGAAAGTTCATCCACGAGCCATTCCTTCACAGGTTTTCCGCCCTTTACATGATCCTCGATTATCCTGTCTATCTTCCTTGTGTCAACCTGCATGTAGACGTACCTCTTACCGTTTTTGTGTATTTCCACGACCGGTTCGTCGAAGCAGATACCGATGCAGCCGGTCTTTGAGACCTTGACACCCTTGATTTTTTTGACCTTCTCCTCTATCTTCGATAGCACCTCTTTTGCACCGGCTGCTATTCCGCATGAGGCATAACCCACGAGAACTGTTGTCTCACTCACCCTCCTCACCTCCTTTACGGTAACTATCGATTATATTTCTCATCTTCTCGATTGTGAGGGAGCCGTAGGTCGTGTCTCCTATCATCATGACAGGAGCCAGGGAACAGCATCCCAGGCATGCTACCTGTTCAAGGGTGAAAAGACGGTCCTCGGTTGTGTCTTCTTCCTTCAGATCCAGATAATCCCTCAAAGCCGAAAGAAGTGTTTCCGATCCCTTCACGTGGCAGGCGGTCCCGTCGCATACCTTGATCAGATGTTTTCCCACGGGATCGAGTCTGAACTGTGCATAAAACGTTGCAACGCCGAAGGCCTTGGATGCCGGTATCGAGAGGACCTCTTCCATTACCTGGAAGGATTCCTCCGGCAGATAACCGTATTCGTTCTGAACAGCCTGAAGTACGGGGATGGTCGCTCCCTTCATTCCCTTGAAGGGGGATATCAGCTCCAGAAGTCGTTCCCTAGATATCTCCATAGTAATACCTCGGGAGACCCAACCCAGGGTTTCCGGGGCTTGAACACGGATTTGATACATAAATCAAACCCTGATGGTTTTACAAAATGTGAAATGAGACTTTTTTACAAAATCAGAGACGGAAAGATGACAATTGATTTTCAATCACCCGAAATGACCATGGGACATAACTTTACACTAACCTGAATAGATTACAATATGTAACAAATTGGATAATAAGAAAAATGGAATCGGGTTACATTCTGGACCTCCGGCCAGTGAATCCATTATTACTTTTTCTCATAACATAACTGTCACAAATGTAACCAATAGCCTTTTTCATATATGTTTTTCAACACCTGAGCCATTAATTTGAGTGATATCTGTAATAATGTCAAAAATACCATCTAAAAATATAAATAATCAATCACCGTTTGACAAAATGATACTTATGCCAGACTCGATCAGGGATGATGATAAGGAGGTACTGACATCGGGGACCTTCCTCAGGTCCTACTGCCCCCATTGCGGAAGGTCACTGATAGATGAGAATCAGCTGAAACTGACAGTGGTAATGAAGGAGGGAGAAAAGGGGGCCCTTCTACTTTCGCCTTACATGAATGTATTCACGAGCAAATCGACAATCAACATACCCGACATGGAGGCGGCAAAGGACCTCAAATGCCCGCACTGTACGAAATCCCTGATGCTCAAGGACCAGACCTGTCCGAGATGCGGTTCCGAAATAGCCAAGATAAAGGTGGCCGCCATGTCCAAGATGATAGATTTTCACATATGCTCCAAAAAAGGATGCACCTGGCACGGAATAAGCGCGGAGGACCTCCAGGACATAATCCTTGAGGACAGCGAAGAGTGGTAGAGGGACTTCACATGTTCGAAATAATCAGCAAAGAGGAGATGGCCCAGGGCACCATCATCAGATTCGATATAAGGGCCCCGAAGATTGCGGAAAAGGTCAAACCGGGGCAGTTCGTCATAATCAGGGTTGACGAGGAAGGGGAGAGGATTCCCCTTACCGTGGCGGATTCCGACAAGTTCAGGGGAACCATAACCATTATCTTCCAGGTCGTGGGAAAGTCAACTGCAATGATGAGGTCCATGGGAGAGGGAGACTTCATCAGGGATATAGCAGGACCTCTGGGGAAAGCGGCCGAGATAGAAACCAAAGGAACCGTGATCGTGGTGGGAGGAGGAACCGGTGTTGCGATCCTCCATCATCTTACCAAGGCTTTCAGGGAGAACGGAAATTACATCATAGGAATCATCGGGGCGAGGAACAAGGACCTCATAATCCTTGAAAACGAGATGAGGAGCCTCTGTGACGAGCTCGTTGTTACAACGGATGACGGTAGCTACGGTCAGAGGGGATTCGTGACCGATCCGCTCAAGAAATATCTTGAAGAGAGATACGATATAGAACTTGTTTATGCCATCGGTCCCCTCATCATGATGAAGTTCATATGCAAGCTTACCAAGGAATACAAGGTGAAGACCATGGTCTCCCTCAATCCGGTAATGATAGACGGAACCGGGATGTGCGGAGGATGCAGGGTATCCATAGACGGCAAAACCAAATTCTGCTGCGTTGACGGACCCGATTTCGACGGTCATCTCGTTGATTTCGACGAACTGATGAAGAGGAACCAGATGTACATAAAGGAGGAGAAGGACTCCCTTCTTTCCGCAATCACGATGAAGAGGTGATCCCATGGATGAAGAGGTAAAATATCTCAAGTTCAAGACCAAATTGAATACCTACTGCCCACACTGCAACATGGGCCTGAACAAGAAGGATGAGGAAGGAGAATGGATCACCCTCGAGGGGACCTACAAAAATGATGATATCACAGTTAAGCTCAGCCCGTATCTGGATGTTTTCGACAAGAAGCTATCCCAATCCGTCAGGGAGGGTGAACACCTTGAGGATTTCAGGTGCCCCTACTGCAAGGAGAGTTTCATGGTGGAGGGGAAATGCGAGGAATGCGGTTCGGATCTCGGGAAAGTCATTATCTCCGCATATTCCAAACTGATACCTTTTTTCATCTGCTCCAGACACGGCTGCGAATGGCACGGCCTGACCCCGCAGGACGAGGCCAAGATCAAACTCAAGATCCCCAGGCAGGAAATGCCCGAACAGGACCAGCTTATCAGGGTCCACAACTTCCAGGAGGTCCCCTACGGATTGACATCGGAACTAGCCCAGCTGGAGGCCGGAAGATGTCTGCAATGTACGAATCCCAGATGCGTGGAGGGATGTCCGGTAAATGTCGATATCCCCGCCTTTATCAAGTGCATCAGGGAGGAGGATATCGAGGGAGCCGCCCTCAAGATCAAAGAAAGGAACCTTCTCCCGGCGGTTTGCGGAAGGGTCTGTCCTCAGGAGGACCAGTGCGAGGGTAAATGTGTTCTGGGTATAAGGGACAAACCTGTGGCGATTGGTAACCTTGAGAGATATGTGGCCGATTTCTCCAGAAGGATGAACCTGGAGAATCTTCCCAAAGTGGAAGAGAGGAAGGATAAGAAGGTTGCCGTTGTGGGATCCGGTCCGGGAGGACTCACCTGCGCTTATGACCTTACATTGCTTGGTTACCATGTAACCATATACGAGGCGTTCCATGAAGCCGGAGGAGTCCTCGTTTACGGAATACCCGAATTCAGATTGCCGAAAGCCATAGTAAAGCACGAGATAGAGTTCCTCAAGAAACTGGGATGCAGGATAGAGCTCAACCATGTCATAGGGAAGATACTCACACTGGATGAGCTCAGGGAGGAATTCGATGCCATCTATGTCGGTGTTGGTGCGGGCCTCCCCAGGTTCATGAACCTCGATGGAGAGAACCTTTGCAACGTCGTTTCCGCCAACGAATACCTCACCAGGATCAACCTGATGAAAGCATACAAGTTCCCTGATTTCGACACGCCTCTGCCCAAGGGGGAGAAGGTGGTTGTTGTTGGCGGTGGAAACGTTGCCATGGACTGCGCTCGTTCGTCACTCAGGACCGGTGCGGAGGTCACAATAATCTACAGGAGGTCCAGGAAGGAGCTCCCGGCAAGGAACGAGGAGATCAGGCACGCGGAGGAAGAAGGGATAAAGTTCAAGCTCCTGACCAACCCTATCAGGTATATCGGAGACGACAACGGATGGGTAAAGGGTGTCGAATGCATCAGGATGAAGCTGGGGGAGCCGGATTCATCGGGAAGAAGGAAGCCCATACCCATAGAGGGATCGGAATTCGTTCATGACTGCGATTTGGTAATAGTTGCAATCGGAACAGGCCCCAACCCCATCATATTCGAGACATCCAAGGATATCGACAGGAACAGATGGGGATACATCGAGGTCAACGATGATACCATGGAGACCTCCAAGGAGATGGTCTATGCGGGAGGGGATATCGTTACAGGGTCCGCCACCGTTATCCAGGCAATGGGTGCCGGGAGGACCGCCGCAAACGCCATCCACGCAAAGCTTGGCAAAAAGAGGAAATCCGCTAAAAAGAAGTGATCATTACCCCATATAGCCACTAATTTAATAATCGGTCATATCCTAACTTCTCGGTGATAGCACCATGGATCCATTGTCCTTAACCACCGATTGGTCCTTACTGGATACGACAGCCGTATTGGGTACACTGAAGTGGTGGGATATTGCCTTTTTCGTTCCAGGTCTTGTGTTGATGGGTTTGGGCATTTCGGACAGGGGAAAATGGAACAGCCTGATCAAAGGTGGCGGGATGGCGCTTTTCGGGATGTTCTGGTTCACCCAGATCGGAGTCTTTCTTGATCCGGATCACACCGATCTGATCAACGGACTCATGGCCCTGCTCGGGGGATTCTTCTTTCTCTTCATCGCCTTCCAGTTCGTTCTCGACCATCTATGGAAGGAGAGGACGAAATCCATAGAGTGGCTGCTCAGGACCTCATTTCTGACCGGAGGCGCCTATTTCGTATTCGAGCATATCCCGATAACTCAGGGAGCCTTGATCTATATCGTGGCCTGGCCAACCTACTGGATTTTGAGAGTATTCGGTCACGATGTTGTTATTCATGATCACTTTCCCACGGAAGTGGGAAGCGGGATCACCATAACCGCCGCCGGAGGTGGAGATATGGCCATCAGGATTGTTTTTGCATGCACCGCCGCCCTGGCCATTTTCCTCTTTTCTTCAGCTGTGATCGCTGTCAAGACCAACAAGAAGGAATGGGAGGGGTGGGCCAGAAGGGAACTCAAGAGAACCAAAGGTGTCAAAAACTTCTGGGTCCGAGGGAAGAGGAACGGGATCAAGAACATTATGAGGATGTCTGACCTGCAGAGGAAGCTGGTTGCGATCGCAATAGTGGTTCCCCTAATCTTCGTTTCGAATCTGTTCAGGAATGTGGCCGTTATCGCCGCCACGTTCACGGGGACCTTATCATTCTATGATGCTCACAATATCTATGCAAAGATCCTCTCTCTTGTGATGATGGTCTATTTGACCTGGGTCCTCTTCGAGCTCCTTCCGGAGCTGCAGGAGGATGTGATGGGCCTTTTCGATCTTACGAAGAGGACCAAAAAGGGCATGATGAAGGACGGGAGACTGGATCTGAAATACATTCAGAGGACCAGGGGTGAAAAGGACGGGAGTTGATCCTCTATCCATTGTTTTTCCCGGGAAATATGCGATCAGTGAACATGTATCGATATAATATTTCACAATCATACTGCATTTTTTTCTATCATCTCGTCAATCATTTTCTTTCCCCTTCTGATGTTTGCAACAATGAATTTTATATCCTCAGCTTCGGCTCCAAGGAGATCTTTCATTTCCCTTTCGGTTATTCTTCCCTTTGAATATTCCACCGCTATTACCTCCCTGAGGTCCAATGCTTCCTCTTTTAGGGCTCTCGATATCTTCATCCTCAACCATTCGGTCCTTGTCAGATGCAGGACCTTGGCCAGAGCATCAATTTCCTGCAGGAGGTCCTCATCCAATCGGATATTTACCTGAGTAGACATTCCATTACCGATACCCGATAGGTATCATTTGCTATATATTTGATGGTTTACTATTGAAAATTCACCCCGGCATATCTCAATATATTCCGAGGTGAGAGATCGATGAAAGTATGGATAATTAAGGTCTTGAAATAGCGATCAATCAATCGGACCTCCTGGAAAAAAATATTACAAAACATGCAAGGATCACCGATATCAGGATAAGAATAAGGATCATGAACGGGAACAAGTATGAGTTGGAATCATCGTCATCCTTAACATCGATCCTCGAATATCCGATATTGGCATCCTCCAAGCTTCCTTCCATGAACTGATCGTCCGATTCGATCACCACATTATCCGGATCGAGTTCGATCCTGTACCCGGTTCATTCAATTCCTTCGATTATTCTCTGAAGGTCCTCACCATCATCACATGTATGGTTACCAGGGCGGCGGCAAGGAACATCGCTGCCCTCACATAGAAATTGGAAACGAATACGAAAGCGGAAAAAGTTATGGATGTCCATAATGAGACGATTGTCAAGATCTTGACCCACAGTTTTATTCCTCTTTTCTCCCTGTAATTCTTGATATGCTCTCCAAAGAACCTGTTGGTTATCAACCAATTGTAAAATCGCTTGGAGCTTCTGGCAAAGAAGAAAGCCGCCAGCAGCAGGAAAGGTGTTGTGGGCATCACAGGTAGAAGCAGGCCGATCACTCCTATCCCGGCCATAAGCATACCCAGGAAGATAAAGAGGATTCGGACCGAATTGTTTTCTATCAGGTCCACTACCTCGTTTTCATCCATTTGATTCGGCTACCAAATCAAATGATCACTATAAAATATGATCCGGTTCTTGGTGGGAAATGGAATATCATGATCGAAAAAAAAACGCGGGTTGAACTGGTCAGGGGAGATATCACTGATATGGATGTGGATGCGATAGTGAACGCAGCAAATGAAGATCTCATCCTGGGAGCCGGGGTGGCAGGTGCGATCAGGAGGAAGGGAGGACCCTCAATCCAGGAAGAATGCAGCAGGATCGGCGGGACCTATGTAGGTGGAGCTGTGATAACAACCGGAGGGAACCTGAAGGCCCGCCATGTGATCCATGCGGTGGGACCGAGAATGGGAGAGGGTTATGAGGATGAAAAGCTCAGAAATGCTGTATTGAACTCACTCAAGGTGGCTGAAGAAAAGGGTTTGAGATCAATCGCGTTCCCGGCGATCTCCACCGGCATATTCGGATTTCCAAAGGACAGATGCGCAAGGATCATGCTGGATACCATAGAGTATCATCTTCAAAGGGGATCCGAACTTGAGAGAATAATCATCTGTCTTTACGATGAAGATACATTGAGAATCTTCAGGAAGGAAAAAACCGGTAGAGAATCCTCATGAATAATTGGGAATGGGAATATATCATAATATTGCATTTTGAAATCAAGGGGAAATTGAAAAGGATCTGCACGGAATGTTCATGCGAGGAGGTGGAGAAGGTCGGGGAAAAGAGAGATGAAGAGGGTAATCTGGTCATGGAGATGTTCTACTTCAAATACTGCGGCATGTTCCTTCCCGATCATGTGAAAATCAAGGAAAAGAAACAGTGACGACCGGATACCTACTCGATGTCATCCTAAAGCATGGGAACGGTTCTGCTCCCGTTTTCGAACATCCCGTCCGGAAGGATGATCATCCTGCTTCCGCAGTCCCTGCATCTGAGCTTCCTGGGAAAATCGAAGATCTCCATTTTCAGGGCCTTGTCGCAGTGGGGACAGTGAACCATTACCAGTTTTCCCATTGGTTTTTCAGGATATTCATTTTAATTCTACCTTTGTGTCTCAGTATTGGAAATCGAATTGGTATATCAAATGGATTAATTAGTCTACTGAACAATATCAGTCCATGGTGGAAGAGGACCTGATGTCAACCGATGATTGGAAGAGAAAGCTAGAACAGCAGGAGATCGAGAGCAGGGAATACCGGCACAGGATCTACAAGATGATTGATCTTGAAAACAGGGAGAGGGTACTGGATGTGGGATGCGGAACGGGAGCTGTTACAAAAGATATTGCAAAGATAACAAGAGGGCATGTAACCGGAATCGACATAGACCAGAGAAAGCTGGAAAGGGCGGAAGAATACCTGGTGGACCTGGAAAACGTCGATTTGATACACGGAGATGCGCAGGAGCTTCCCTTCGGGGACGGGGAGTTCGATCTCGTGATCTTCCACATAGTTCTTCTATACATCAAGGACAAACAGAAGGCTGTTAACGAATTCGCCAGGGTCTGTGAAAAGGGGGGATTGGTGGTAGCCTCCCTGGAACCTGATTACGAGGGACACCTCACATATCCGGAGGACCCTTTCAGGGATATCCAGTTGAGAAACGCCAGGAAGATTGGGGCAGACACAAAATGCGGCAGGAAACTTAAATATCTCTTCAGCAGGGCAGGTCTGGAAACCAAAGTAGGCCTGGACCAGGAGACCGATTATATTCATATAAAGGACCCAAAGAAGAAATTGAAGATGTTTGTCGACAACTGGTGGCTGCAGGAAAGGATGTTAAAGGATGCCGGCTGGTCAGAAAATAAGATAGAAAATTACAGGAAAGAAATGACTTCCCTGATCGAGAATGGACTGCTCTTCGATTTTCCCACTGCCTTCTATGCGATTGGAAGGAAGCCTTGATGAATATTACGGCAACTTATAAACCTGCAAGCAGTGACATGATCATATACACTATGGTCAAGATCGGAGAGGGAAGCTGGGATTCCACCATCTCGATATCCACCTCCTCCATCTCACCTTCGCCGATATCGATGTTTTCTACAAACGGCCTGTATCCGTCTTCATGTGCCTTCAGGGTGTATTCCCCGGCCCACGGAGTGATTATCTCGTATTCCCCATTCTCATCCGTTACATCGTTTGATCTGATCCAGTCATTCTCAAGGGTAACCACAAGATCGGATATCGGATTCCCCTCCTCGTCGGTAACCTTGCCGAAAACCCCCTGATCCCAGGGTTCCAATTCAATATCCAGTTGATATTCTTCTCCCTCGTCAACGAAAAAGGGATCTGACCAGTATCTGGAATACTCCTCCTTTTGAGCAGATATGGAAAAATTTCCCTTGTAGACCTCGAATGAATATTTGCCATCAACATCGGTAATCAAATAGTCGATCCCGTAGGTCGAATAACCGTATTCCTCATAATAGACCTCCCCTATACTGACAAAAACATCCGAAAGAGGTTCTCCGGTTTCCGAATCTGTAACGGTTCCATAAATTGTGGTGTTGTAAACCTTGGGCTCCAGTTCGAAGTTCACAATATTGTTTTCGTTTATTTCGGAATCAACAATTTTCTCTTCTTGAGAGTAATCTTCATGATCTGCAATGATGTAGAAGGTCCCACCCCTTCTGAATTCCAGATAGTATCTTCCCTCTTCATCCGTGATATCAGATCTCCATTCATTGTAGGATTCGTCGAAACCGTAAATATTTGCTTTCTCCACCGGATCACCTGTAACCTGATCCGTGACAACCCCTTCGAAGATGGTCTCCACGAGGTCATCACCGGGAGTGTACTCATCAGCCGAGACGAGCATCAACGGTGACATGACAAGTATCATTGATATGACAAACAGAACAGCTTTTTTCATATGATCTCCTCCATATCTGAACAGGATTATCTTGTACATTATCAGTAGCATCTGGAGTTCTATTAATACTTTTGATAACTCAGACCAAATGAGAATTAAGAGTCATCATCCAAAAGAATTAAGTTCTTGATAACGAATAATTACCCATGAGGAGAATATCTGTCGCCACAGTAATCGTATCATTTGTAATTCTTTCACTTATCAGCTTAGGAGGTAAGATCTCCGCAGAAAATGAGGTTGCCCAATACCCGACCATTGGTCCTGGTACGGAGTTCTGGTGGTCCTACGAATTCTCTAATCCGGAAAATGGCGCCCAGAGGAGCGGAACCATGAATGCAACGGTAACCGAGACCAGTTGGAGAGGTTATGAATGCTTCAGGTTCCAGGGATTGATAACAGGCACCTTTTCCACAACTTCCGGTTCCGGAACCGAAAGCGGAACCTGGTATGAGTATTACAGAAAGATCGATCTGGCCTTGATGGATGGAGGAAGTGAAATCGATACCCAGATCTTAACGGACAAGTTCTCAAACATCTCCCAGGTCTCCTACAGTCCTCCGCTTACCTGGATAGAATTCCCTTTGAGCCATAGTGTTCCAATATCAATATGGGATCAAAATGTGACACGAACCGAGACTTGGCAGACCATGATCAACGACGACGAACAAACTCTCGAATCGGGTTCGCGAACAGAGACCTCGGACAGGCGATGGGTCTGCCCGGAAAGCGTGAGCAAGACAACAGAAGCAGGATCATTCGAGACGTTTAAAATTATGGAAAGAATCATGCAAGGTGAGCCCGCGAACCAGAGTGCAGAATATTTCTACTCCGAGGAGGTGGGTTGGTGGGTGGAGAAAAATGTTTATGTTGACCATGAAGGAGAACCCTTTAGGATCAAACATTATGAACTGACAGACTGGGAGGAAAATCTTCCACCGGCTATCATCAGCGAGCCTTCGATCATCATGGACGAGGACACCTCGGATACCTCGATAGATCTGGATGATGTTTTCTCCGATCCCGATGATGATTCACTGATCTTCATGATAATCAAATCGGGATCCTTATCAGCGAATATCGATACCGGGAATATCCTTGAAATAACACCACCTCTCAATGCATACGGGAATTGGAATCTGACGGTTTCGGCCTCTGACGGCATTCATGACCCCGTGGAGCTCATAATACCAGTGAGGGTCGATCCCTTAGACGATCCTCCCGAGCTGTTCAATCCCGGTCTCGATCCCTCATCGGGAGATGATAGCGACACATTCACCTTTTCAATTGAGATTACAGATATCGATTCGGCCACACCGGATTCTGCAGAGGTCAGGGTTGGAATAAATGATTATGATCTTTCGGTTGTTTCCGGAGACAACATGACCGGGTTGACTTTGGCCTGGTCCGGTCAGCTGGAACCGGGAAAGTATTCCCACTACTTCATGGTTGACGGGATTCGATATCCCGAAAGCGGCACAATGAAGGGACCCGAAGTTGAATCCTCATCACTTCCCTACCTCGATGAAGGGAATGTAAACAATTATGAGGGAGGTATCGGGATCGAATACGTATTCTCGGTTCTCTGGACAGATCCCAATGGAGAGGATGCCGATGAGGTCAGCCTGATACTTGATGATGTGGAGATCTCAATGACCGAAACCGGGACCGGGGATCCTGAGACCGGTTTATTGTATTCAACTTCCCTTTATCTTGAAGGGGGTAACCATTCTTTTCATTTCGAAGCATCACTGAATGATGTGAGTTTCAGATATCCCCCGACCGGAGATGTGGAAGGGCCAACAGTTTATGTTCCACGGATTTCTGAATGCGGTTATGTCCACCTAGGTGACGGTGAACGCGAGTCCGAATACAGGTTCTTCGTCAACTACAGATACTTGGCTGGTCTTGAACCTCAGGAGGTCTCGGTCCTCCTCAACGGAATGGAATACGAGATATCATCAAGTGACGGCACTCCCGTTTCGGGAATGAACTTCACCAGGGAGATGTCGATAATCGAAGGCGATTATGGTGTAGAGTCCAGGATCCTTGCTGACGGGGAGCTTCTCTCGATGAGTTGTTCGGACCTTTCGGTTGTTATTGATGATGATGATCCGGGGATCGAAAACGGATCCGATGATTCAGGCAATGAAGCTACCGTGATCATTGTGGTATCGGTATTGTTGGTTATGATTTCAGGAATCGTCGGTTTCTTTCTCTATTCCAGGAGGAAACGACCCGTACAACGAGAAGAGCATTACGAAGAAGACCCGCCCACCAGGTGATCTTTTCATGAGAAAAGGTCATTCCATGATAGTCCTGTAACGTATTTCTGCGATTTGTTCCGTGCCTGACCAGGAAACCGAAAAAAAGCCATATTTTTACTTATTTATGCAAATTTACACTTATCACAACAAAGTATATATAATATATAAATTCTATATTTTTTAGAGGTGATGGGATGGGTCTATCCTGTCCATACTGCGGCCATCCATGCGTCTCCGAACGAGAAGAACACCCTTCCGTTTCAATGTACGGATTATCACTTTTCAGCAACTCATATTACAGATGCACGAACAGAGCGTGCAACAGATTCGGGAATATTGTGGGTTGATCTCACCATTCCGCATCGAAAGCGTAATCCGACCAGGATTTCAAACCCAGTGCTATTGTCAGTTCCACGGGAGTCAATACCGTCAGTTCCTCAGCCGAATACCTCCCCGAATCATCCAATGCTATCCTGGGACACGCGGTGCTCACGATCAGTCTGAGACTCAATGATTTCAGTTTCATAGGTTCCATGTGGTCCATTACCACCATTTTCGTTCTGATCTCCCTTTCCTTCAGAATATCCTGAAGTTTTTCGGCGAGAGCGATCCTTCTCTGACCGGGTTTGAATCCTATTACGATGGCAACCATTTCACCTCTTGAGAGGACTTCCTTGAACCTGTTTATATGGCCGAAACGGGATCTTAACATTTTGTCGAGGTCCTCCTTCCCCACAATGCCGACTTCCCCGGTCAAGGGGTTCATTGTATGTACCTCCCTCTGGGAAGCCATGGCAAGTCCCAGGGGATGAAATCTTCCTGTTCCGATGAAGACCAGGGCATCCACATCACGAGGCAGGTCACCGGCAGATGAAAATGAACAGCCCAGAACCTGTCCTGGGTATTCCTCCCTGGAACCCGGTTCCCCGATGTGGACCTTCAATCCCGCTCTTCTCAACCGATCCCTTATCTCCACCAGCAAGGTCATGTGCTGTATGGTTGTGAAGAGGGAGACTTTCTTACCGGACAGGCGGGATATGATCCTTCCGAGGCCTCCCTGGATCATTTCCGATTCCCCCCTCATCTCAACCGGGAAGAAATGGATGGGTACCGACCTGTTTCTCTCCATTGAGGGAATGTCCGAATGACCCAGGTGTAAAAGGGCATCCACTCCGAGAACATTTCCCCTTTCACCTGCATGATCGCAGGCTCCGTAACAGGGTTCACCGTCCACCCAGACATAGGCCATTGATCTCTCTTCGAGGACCTCTGCCAGCCCGATGAGGCCCCTTTTCATGCCTTCAGGACCCTGGAGAAGGATCCTCCTGTATCCATTCTCTTTTACCACCCTGATTATATCCGGGATGTCTATGTTGAAAGAGGGAAAAATGTCTTCTTCTTCCATGACAAGTGAATTGGATCGTAGTATTAATAGGACTTGGATGATCAATCCGATGTCTTTTCGACACATTCATCGTCGCAACATCTGCATTCTATGAACTCACCGTTAGCATGATACTTTTTAAACCTCTCGATCCAGATAGGTTCGCTGTGGGCTTCGATGAATCTGATATACGAGGTCAGAACCTTGATCGTCTCGTCGCTTACAACATGTTCGATCTTGCACGCATCCTGGTTGGCGATCTCTTCTTTAATACCCAGTGTTTCAAGGAATTCCTGTATCACCTTGTGTTTCTTTTTTAGTGACAATGCCAATTTGAGACCTTTATCCGTCAGGGTCGCTCCACGATATTTTTTGTGATTGATATACCCGGCATCCTTCAATCTGACAAGCATCTCACTTACTGTGGATGGTGAAAGACAAAGCTCGTTCACCAAATCCACAACCTTGACGAATCCCATCTTCTCCTGGATATTGTGGATTACCTCAACATATTCCTCGGTCCTTACCTCGGTCATCGGTTCACCATCACCCAAGATAAAGGTGTAGATTTTATTAATAGATAATGAGGAGATTGGAAATCTGCTATTCTTTGGACTGCATAATAATTGTAATGGGACATTTCCTTCAATTATCATTTGCTCCTAACCCATTGAATGTCATGTAACTCCCCAAATGTCATAGAAATATAACTCCAAAATTCTACGACAACCCCTGATTCCCGTATCTGTTTTTGGTATCGAAGGTGGGATTGCGCAAAACGACTATCAGAAAATCTCCACAAGAACAAGTTTGGTTCTCTTCTTGATTCTTATTATCAGGCTTATGATCTGGTAGAAAAATGTCGTTGAGAGAAAGAGACCAAACATTATCAGATACCCTCCGAATCCACCGCAACGTCCACCACAGAATATGCACATAAAAGCTGCAGGAAATTATGCTTATATAATAATTATGACAGAGGAGATAGATTGTCAAGCGCCTCTCAAAACTGGATTTTATTTCAGGAATTGGATCTTTCCTTCAAATCCAGAAATCTCCTGCACTGGACCTTTCTGTCGTAACCCAGCATTATTCCGAGTATGAAATCCTCCTCGGGAGTATAATCCACCAACGAGGTCTTCCCGATCTCTGTAATCACATTGATGCAGATATCGCTGCCGAAGAATACGTTCATATGGCCGTTCTTCAGATACTGGATCGAGTATCTGATATCTCTGCGTTCAAGGACCTGTTTGATCTCTTCGAGATCCGATACCACCGTGGTATGAAGAATAAGGTCCCTTAGGCCTTTCTCGTACTCGTAAACATGATGATAGAAAACCTGCATGTTCCCGCTGGAGAAACAGGAGGTCTTGCCGTTCTTGATATCCACTTCAACCGTCATTCGTTCATCCTCCTGAAGGTCTTGAAATCATCAACTGGCATTTCGGTTCCTCTCCATCTATCAATGATTCTTCCATTATCTCGAATCCGCTCCCAACGAATATCTCCTTGAGTTCTTCTCTCCTGTATCGAGTGAGATACGGGAGCTTCCCGATCAAATGCATCAATCTCATAATCTGCAGCTCCAATGTGGAGCGTATTCGGGTTCTCTCACCATGGAGGTAGGTGATAGCTATGAATCTGCCCCCAGGTGAGAGAACCCTTGCTACCTCACGCAGAATCAATCCGGGCTCCTTCACAATGTGCAGGACATTGCAACAGAGAACTGTATGGAAAGAACCATTATCAAAGGGAAGTGAGTAAGCATCGGCCGTGATCAGATCCACGTTCGATAGACCCGATGCTTCAAGATTCAACCGGGCCTTCTTAAGCATCCTGGTTGAAACATCGATCCCGGTGACATGACCTGCCTTCCTTGCGATCTCCCGAGTGATGAGGCCGGTCCCGCAGCCGATCTCCAGAACAGAATCTCCGGCAGAAATGGACGAGACACACACCTCCTTCAACCGATCATATGTGGGATCGATAATGCGGTCATACCTGCCAGATATGAAATCCCAGAAGGAAGCTTCCCTCTCAATTCTTAAGGGGTCCATCCTCCTTTCCCTTCCTTTCGAATAACAGTTTCAGCAATGCAGGTAAAACTATGATGGATGCAAGGAAGCAAAGGATTAAACCCAGGACAGGCACCCTCCCAAGAGACCTCATTGCCGGATGTTCTGCGAAGAAAAATGAAGTGAAGGCAAGGCATGTTGTTGCGGTTGTAAGGAAGATCGCCTTCCCCGTGTTTCCGATGACAAGCGGAATGGATCCCTTTCCCTCTTCCAGGTACCTGTGTATGATGTGGATGCCGTCATCGATCCCAATCCCGATCACAAGAGGAATTGTGAGGATCGAAACAAAATTAAGTGATACTCCCAGATACTCATGAAGGGCCAGTATACCCAGTATCCCGAACATGACCGGAACAAGGGCCAGGATCGCATAAACGGGATTCAACTTTCTGAACCCGACATAGACAAGTAGGAAGATAGGAATTGTGGCTATCACGGATACCTTGACAACATCTTGGGCCATTGCATCGATCAGAATTGGCCAGAGTAGAGCCTGGCCGATGACATCCTCATCTACCTTGTCCAGTTCATCCATCAGATCGTTCCTGTAGTCTTCGATGAAGATATCGCCGTAAGCCTTGATCCTGATGAGAAACTGTATATTGCCACCACCTTCATAGACCCAGCTTTTCTGGATTTCCGGAGGCAGTTCCCTCCAAGTCATCTCATCTACCATGAAATAATCCGAATACAGCAGGCCAGGATGGGCGAAAACTGCATTCTCGATAAGCTCAAGTTTGTCCTCCTGCCCTTCCGGAAGATAATCCAGGACCGATTCTACCTCCATGACCTCATCGATCTGATAGAAAAGATCCACATTTGTCACGAGCTCATCGAATGAATCCGCAACCACCAGAAGGTAGTCCTCCGTGTAGTTGAAATTTTCCTTCACCTTCTCCATCTGCTTGTATGTTGGAATGGTCTTGGGTTGGAGCTCCGTGGTGTTCGAATTTATCTCTGCATCAGGAGCCATGAATGCAAGAAAACCGGTTATCAAGAGGAAGAGGACCAGTACCACTACAGAGTATCTGGCCGCAGATCTTCCAATGAATCCCAGGGGAAGAACGGTCCTGCCCGTTTTTCCTATCTTCTTCTTCAATTTTCCAATCTTGAAGCGCAAAGCGGTAAGGGCGGGAAGGACCACAAATACACATAGTAGAGTCACCACCAGCCCGATTGCTGATATGATCCCCATTTCCTTCATAGCCTGGGTCATCCCGAAGTATAGGGAACCGAAGGCGGTGGCAGTTGTGAAACAGCCCATCATCACGCCCTTACCCGTGTGTAGGAACGTATGTTTGAAACTGATATTGATGTCCGAATGTTCACCCATTTCCTCGGTGAAACGGGAGAGAAGATGGATCGAGAAATCGACCCCGAGCCCGAGAAGGAGGATGGCAAACGCCATGGACATCATTCCCAGGGCACCGAATATCAATTGTACCGAACCTGCTGTAATAATTATTCCGAGGATCAGGGGAATTACCGACAGTAATGGGAGACTCACACTCCTGAAGGTGAAAAAAAGCAATACGATTATGAAACAGAGTGTGATCAGGGCCGTAATATGGATGTCGCTCATGGCCATTTCATCCCCCTCGTAGTCCATGACCATCATTCCACCCGTATATCCCACCTCAAGATCATCATAAGCAGGATCCAAATCCCGGGTTTCATCGATCAGATCATAGAGTCCCTCGAATACCTCTTCCCTCACCTCCATGTCCATCAATGAAACATTGATGTTCATGTTGATTAGGAAAAGTTTGCCGTTTTCGGACGTTATCAACGAAGGTACATCATTGGCTTTGGCTATCTGCATAACATATTCAATGATCTGATCTTCGGTGATATTCGGATCGGAGAGGAAGGATAGTTCACTTACTGGAACATACAGCAATAGATTTTCCTTGATGAAATCAAGGTTGTGAGTATAGGTTACATCTCTGAACCATCCGGATTCTTCCAAACCGACCTTTATATCCTTTAAAAAGTCAAGGGCCACGGTGTTATTGGAATCGGATGCGTCCACAACGACGGTTACTAACTCCTGATCACCAAATTTATCGGTTACCTCATTGAACCTGTCGATCTCCTCATTGTCACCAAAAAATGAATCCATGCTTGTATCAGTGGTGAGCGATGAGGCAGGCACCATGAACAAGAGCGTTATCAACCCCACGGAGATGAGGGTGATCACAGGGTGTTTGGTTGATATTGAAACAATACCTG
Source organism: uncultured Thermoplasmatales archaeon (assembly GCA_964445525.1). Classification (GTDB taxonomy): domain Archaea; phylum Thermoplasmatota; class Penumbrarchaeia; order Penumbrarchaeales; family Penumbrarchaeaceae; genus Penumbrarchaeum. The sequence goes on from CAYULA010000035.1 coordinate 31,378, forward strand.
AAAGTATGGAGTTTGCTTTTTGGGCCAGTTTTCCCTTGTCTTCATGATACCCGCCTGTCATCGAACCTGTATTCACCTCTGGTAATTAAAGTTTCGGTAATCCGAATACTTATCGGTTTACCAAATTTAACTGATATACCTTAAAATGATCAGAAATGGCACATTGGAATTCTAGATTATTCACCTCTTCAGAGCGGATCTGCCCTTTTCGGTGATGAAGAAGCTTCTGGACATGGATTCAGAACAGGTATTTCCCTTTCCTTTCCTGGCAAATGCGCAACCCATGCAGTACCTGGCCTCACCGCATGCGGAGGAAGCCTTGACCTCCTCTATGTAACCCATTCTGACCATCGTTTCGATCCTCGAGTCCATCTGATCAGAGGTCAGGCCAAGTCTCTGTCCGATCTCCGTAAGACCGGCTTCACCATCTACCATTATCTTGAGGATATCCTTTATCATCGAATCACCCCTCGATATCCAGGTTCGAATGGGCAATATGTTCCTTCCAGTTGTCGAACTCCCATTCGACCCATCTCACCGAGTTGCCGTGATCCATAAGATGTTTCCCATCGTATTCATATTCATACCCGAAAGCGTTCAGCCTTATCTCCGCATCCGAGTATTCCGAGTAAGAGACCATCCATGGAACGATCAGAGGGTGTCCGGCTGCCGATTGGAGCTTGGTTTCCACATCGCTGCCTGCCCAGGCAACCCTCACCTCCTCGAATATACTCTCGTTGTTGAGTTTTGCCTCAACCTTTTCGGCCAATCGTTCCCACCCCTCGAAGTATTCAGCGGAATCCCCATGGGCATACAGGATAAGGGAAGCATCATCTGGATTCACTATCTTGTCCCGGGGCCTGTATGGCATGCTTCCGCATAATCCCAGGCCGTGGTCGATTAGTATCTCCATTATCAGATCATGGTCCTCCATCGATTCGGTGATGAAAAGGGGAACCCTTCCTCCCACCGAGTTTTCCACATCCTCGAATACCTCTATGGAATGAGAACTGTTTCCGCAGATGAAGATTGGAACCGCAATGATGGAATCCACACCTTGATCGAGGAGGGATTCAACGGCTGTATCGATGGTTTTCAGAGGTGAATATTCCAGAAATCCTATCTCGGTCGGCCGGCCCACATCGACCTCGGACATTGTCTTGATCACCCTGGCATTCCACTGGCCGGGCATACCGTGGGCGATAATTAACAGGCCTTCCCTCGAGCAGTTCTTCAAGTCCACAACGGGTTTATCATCATCGATGATGACCTGGTCATCGTCGACAACATTCGATGTTTGAGGTTCCGCCATCAGAGCGACCACACTTATTGACATGCAAAAAATGATGAAAGCAATGACCACGGTACCTAAGGGCATTATGACCATTGCTTTCGTTTCTCTCATTCCTATCCACTCATGCGTTCATTCTCTTGGAGGCCAGATCCTTCCTGAAAAGAAGGTAACCTATCAAAGTCAGTATTCCGAGATAGAGGCCGGGCCTGATCGAATCCAGAAGGACCCAGCCCTCCCAGTCCTCGCTGACAAGGACCTTGGCTTCGAAGAGGTCCGCCAGAAGGATCAGAACATAGATGACAAGGAAAAACATCCCCATCATCGATCCCACGAATCCAAAAGCAATCCCTTCCCTGGGATTCTTCGACGATTTGAAGAAACCGAAAAGGAACACCAGTCCTATCACCATGAGGGCAAGACCACCGATCCCATCCTCAGCAAGAAGAAGGACCTCGGACAATCCGATATCCAGTCCGAATCCGAATAGTGCCTGGATAATTCCAATTCCAAGGAAGAGGATACCTGCGACAAGCGAATATATCTTGATTCCACCATTTTCTTTCTCTATCATTTTAATCACCTCATCCGAGTCCGAGAAGTCCCCCTATCTGATAGATCAGTAACGCAGCAATGTATGCCAGTCCCGTACCGTAAGCAAGAGCGAAAATGGTCCATTTCCATGAACCTGTCTCCTGCTTGATAACTGCGGTTGCAGCGATACAGGGCATGTAGAGCAGTGTGAAGATCATGAGACCCATGGCATTGAGTGAATTTATTCCCGAATCCGCCTCTATCCTCTTTGTTAAAGCGTCCTCATCTTCACCTGCGCCGTATAATGTGCCCAAACCCCCTACCACGATTTCCTTGGCGATGAAACCGAATATCAGAGCAACTGCGATCTTCCAGTCAAAGCCCAGAGGTGCGAACACGGGTTCAATGAACTTACCAACCTCGCCGGCAATGGATTCCTCGCTCCCGTATTCCGCAGCCATCTCGAGGCCTGGAGTGAAGGTGGCTATAAGCCAGATGAACACAACACCGACAAGGATCACTGTTCCTGCTTTTCTCAGATAGAGAGAGCCCTTCTCCCACATGTAGAGGAGAGAGGCCTTGAGGGTCGGCCTCCTGTATGGAGGCAATTCCATGATAAAGGGTGCCGGTTTTCCCTTGAGGATCGTCATCCTGAACAGTTTGGCTGAAAGGATGGCCACGATTATTCCGATCACATAGATCGAGAATATTACGTTTGAAGCGCCCCTTCCAAAAAATATCCCTGCAAAGAGAATATAAACGGGCAGCCTTGCACCGCAGGAAACGAAAGGATTGACTAGAATGGTTACCAGCCTGTCCTTCCTGTCCTTGATGGTCCTGGTTGACATGATTGCCGGGACATTGCATCCGAATCCCATGAGCATGGGAATGAACGATTGTCCGCTCAATCCAATCTTGTACATAAGTTTGTCCATCACAAATGCAGCGCGGGACATGTAACCGCTGCTCTCGAGAAGAGAGATCATGAAGAACAGAATGAAGATGTTCGGTACGAAGATCACTACCGAACCAACACCGCCTATGATACCATCTCCAAGCAGTGATCCGAGCCATTCAGGGGAGAGGTTGTCTGCAACGTTCTCCGCTGCCCACCCTGCCGCCAGATCGATCATGTCCATGAACGGAGTGGCAAAGGTGAATGTTATCTGGAAGACACCCCACATGATGGCGAGGAATATCGGGATCCCGAGGTATTTGTTCGTCAGGACCATATCGACCATTTCACTTCTGGTCAGCCTCTTTGGAGCCAACTTGACTGATTTCTTCAGTTTCCTTCCGATCTCCTCGTATCTCCTGTCGGTGGATTCGATCTCGAATTCCTCCTGATCGAATCCTTCCAGAAGTGACCTGACCTTTCCACCGATGTTACTTCCCATTATCTCTTCCACGGTTTCCTCTTCACCCTCCAGGGTTTTGATCGCCATCCACCTCGAATGCCTGGCTTGAGAGAATTCCCCGCTGGAGGTTATCATATCAGAGATTCTGGAGATCAATTTCTCATCACTTGCCGAATACTTCACCACAGGTTTAGAATAGCCATCTACAATCGCAAGATCGAGTGCGGCATCCAGTATCTCAGATGTTCCTTCCCCCTTGTTTGCCACGGCAGGAATGAAGGGAATTCCGAATGCCCTGCTCAATGCTTTGGCATCGATTCTGTCTCCTTTCTCCTTTGCCAGATCATACATGTTCAGCGCAACAACGACCTTTGCTCCGATGTCGAGAAGCTGGGTTGTGAGGAACAGGTTCCTTTCCATATTCGTTGCATCGACTATCTGAACGACCACATCGGGGCCATCATCTAGAATATAATCCTTCGCGATCTTCTCATCTATGGCATATGCGGTCAATGAGTAGGTCCCCGGAAGATCGATCACTTCCAGGTTGTTGCCCTTGTATTTCTTCTTCCCTACCTTCTTCTCCACCGTTACTCCGGGCCAGTTTCCAACATGCTGTCTGCCCCCTGTGATGGAGTTGAATAGCGTTGTCTTTCCCACATTGGGGTTTCCGACCAATGCGATCTTTATCGAATCACCTGCCATCATATCACCTTCACTTCAGGATCTCAACCTCAATGAGGGAGGCTTCTTCCTTTCTGAAAGAAAGGCTGTACCCGCGGAATCTGAACTCAACTGGATCACCCATGGGAGCAACCCTCAATATCTCAATCTCGGTCCCATTTACTATCCCAAGGTCCAGGATCCTTCTTCTCGTGGCCCCTTCTCCTCCTACTTTGAGGACTTTGACCCTGGATCCTACCTTAGCTTCATCGAGACCAATACTTCCCTTCATACGATCACCTTTCGGACGCACGATATTATATCGGACATACGAATTCCCAATATCGAAGTTGTATTTGAAGTTTCGTACATCCGAATTTTTTTGGAGATATATGATTGCCTGTTGGGATTCATATCCTACGATCCATTACTGGCATCCTTTCGTCTCGCGATCACGTAAAGAACAATGGCGGTTCCAATGACCAATATGATCCCAATACCTGTAAGGATATCGGGAATCTCCCCGAAGAAGAGGAGGCCAAATACAAGGGAGAATATCACAGTGAAGTATCCCAGAATACTAACCTTGTGTGCCTCACCATACCTGTACGACATTGTCATGAAGAACTGCCCCCCCGAGGCAAACATGCCGATAAGAACGAGGTAGAGGGCCTCGGAGACTGATGGTATCCTGAAATCGAGTAGCATGAGGGGGAAGGATAGAATGGTGGATATGAAGCAGAAGTAGAATATGATGGTGTAGGGGTGCTCACTTCTGCCGAGGTGTCTAATTGTTGTATAGGCCAAACCGGCAGCAATAGCTGAACCCAACCCGGCAAGAGCAGGTATTATCTCGGGGTTGAATCCGGGCTTTAAAATAAGGAGGACCCCGGAAAACACTATGATTAGCGCTCCGAAATGAAAGGATCCTATCTTCTCCTTGAGAAAGATAGCGGCGGCGATCATTACGACGAAGGGAGAGATCCTGTTCAGGGTAGCGGCATCCCCCAGGGGTATGTTCGAAATTGTATAGAAGTAGAGGAACACGCCGCAGAAGCCGAGTAGAGACCTGAGTACCAGGAATTTTCTGTGGGACCTCTCTCCCAGAAAGGTCCTCTTCGACCTTGATATCAGAACGGTCACGATCACAAGCATCACGAGGTTTCTGAAGAACACCCTCTCGAAAAGTGGGAGGTCCTTTGTGGATTTCACGAGGACCCCCATTGATGAGAAAAACAATGCAGAAATCAGCATCAGGACGTATGCCTTGGTAGTATTATCCTGATGCGATATTCGAGGCCCTCCTTTTCATGCTGAAGGGAGATTGGTAAAAATCCATTGTAGAAATAATTTCACATTATATGGATGTGAAGTATCATTTTAATAAAACCTCAGCTGGCACATTTCATTGAGGGGACTTTGATTTTCAACTTTATAAGTAATTACGTTTAGGGCAAATGGCCACCACAGTAATGTACCCTGGATACCTTCAGGG
>CAYULA010000036.1:0-35793 GCA_964445525.1 uncultured Thermoplasmatales archaeon
TACCTGACTCCAGCAGACAGACCTGACAGAATCATCACGAGGGCTATGGAAGCTGTTATTGCCATGATAACTATGGATGACCTGAGCGGATAATGCCTGGGGTCCGAAAGTAAAAGCACAGAGTCACAAACACCAATTACGATTTAAGTTTTAAGAGAGTTTCCGGACTAACAGGTATAAAAATAAAAAAAAAGGAAGGTGGAAGTCAATCACTTTTACATAGGTTTGGATTGCTTTTCCACCTTTCTTCTCATAGCTTCTTCCTCTTCGGCCTCTCTCCTGTTCTTGTATTCCATCCAGAGGATCAGAACGATCCAGAGTGGAATAAAGATCACAGCCATGGTGAACACCACCGAATAGACGGAGTTCATCATCATGGAGTTGGCCATCTGTTCGCTGAGATAGGGAGATATCCATCTGAAGAAGAAGTTGATCACCAGGACAAGCTGGAAACCGAACCCAATGATAACCATAAGGATGAAACCCATGATATAATAACTGTTTATCACAGGGGTAAGGCTGAACTCGCCCGATGCCTTCTCCTTTGCATACTTGATGATATCGTTGAACCTGTGAGCACCGTTGTGCAGCTCGAGCATGAAGAAGAAGCTCATGGCAAAGATATACATGAGCTCCCACTGTCCCCATGTCAGCTCCTCAACGTCCAACAAGGCATTGTTGTTGAAACCAACCATTGTTATTCCGATTATTGCGGAAATTATACCCAAAACATACAGGGTGGTTGGCAGGTCCTGGCTCATCCAGTTCATTATTCTCAACGATGTGAGGAAATTCGAGGCCAGAAGGCCTCCGGTAATGAGGATCACTAGCACTATGTAAAGTACTATGAACCATACCATACTGGAATCCGAATAAACCTCCCATCCCTTGTAGAGGATGGGGGCTCCGAAGATTACCACCCACATCCAGGTAATTATACCTGTTATCGGTATATTGGTGGTTCTGGTCGGATTCCAACGTGTTACAAACTGGGATCCCAGCAGGAAGAAGCCTCCCAACAGATACATGATCGGTCCGTAGGTTCCGCCGAAATCCCAACCGACGGCAAGTCCCATGAATACGAAGGACAGCAGCCAGAACAGCGTCCCAAGTGCCCACATTATCACGGTCTCTCCTGATTGGAGACCGATCTCGAAAGGCACGAGGTTTTCCAGTTCATCTTTGTATTCCGCCACTTTCCTCACCTCAATAGTTCCTTGCCTCCAGTAGGATCTGGGTCAATGGTGTTGCCGGTTTCCAATCTAGAACCTTCACACCATAACCTCTGAGCTCCTGCATCAATATCTCCCTCTCGAGTCTGAGTATGTCGTAAGCGGCGGGATTGATCTTCTCCCCCTTCTTCTGCTTGGCCATTATCTCAAACTCGATCGAATTGGGTGATATTATTGTCACATCGAACTCCAGCATCATCATCATTGAAACCGCCTTCCTGATGGAGTCATCCTCCTCAAGATTTGTAATGGCGATTACAGGCGACTGTCTGGGCATGTAGGGAATGGCCACTTCCACAATACCGGAAAGCGGGATATCCCCCTTCGGATCAGCTCCAGCCAGTGCTGTCAGGAGTTCGAACAGCTGCTTCTGCCCGGTTCCCTTCTTTATCGTGAGCACCTTGTCCGAATACACCACCATCTGGACGGAGTCCCTCCTCTTGAGGAAGAAATTCGCCAGCGTCGCGGCGGCTCTCGCTCCGTACAGATTCGCGTTGTCCGAATCCATTCCATACCTAGAGGCGGTCCTGGAATCGAACAGGATCGTGATATCTGATACCGAGAGCCTCTCATGCTCGTTGACAAGAAGCTTACCCGTTGATGCATATGCCTTCCAGTTGATATCCCTGAAAGGATCTCCCGGCATGTAGTCCCTGATTGCAAAGAACTCGGAACCGGGTCCAGGCATCTTGACCTTCATCTCTCCGGGATACATCTTGGGCTGCTTTGATTTGATATAAAGCTCCTTGATATCCCTGACCTGAGGGAATACCGTCAGGTCGGATTCGAAGGCCACGGTCTTCTCCTTGTAGAACATGTTCAGGGGGTCATGGGTCCTCAGGGTGATGGGGCCTACCTTGTAGACGCCCTTGAGGGGACATTTTATGGTATATTTGAGCCTGGTTGCTCCCTTGGGATTCAGATTCAGATAGGTATAATTGGTACCTTCCTTCAGCTGAATCGTTCTTGGAAGCTTATCCCGAACCTCCAGGAAACCTGTCTTGCCTCCCTGGTTCAGGATCCTCAGCTCCACCTTCACGGTCCCGTCCTCGAATATCTTTTCCTGGGACATCTCCCTGTCCGCCGTCAACCTCGTGGAGGTGTTGGCGAAAACGCTGACAGTGGTGTAGACGATACCAGCTATGGCTATCATAATCAGTAATAGATTACGGGTAGCCAAACCTAGCAATGTTACGATTATTGCCATGCTCACGACGGAAGCTGCTTTTTTCGTCCACATGTTCACACCACTTTCTATTATTCCCGGGTTCATTTTACCCGGGACATTTCCTACCTAGGATCAGACCGCAGGTACAGGTACCTCAGCCAGTATCTTGTTTATGATATCCTGTGGCAGCACACCGCGAATCCTTGGCTCGGGCTTCAGGATGATCCTGTGGGCCAGAGAAGGCATTGCAACTGCCTTCACGTCGTCGGGAGTAATGTAATCCCTGCCCTGAAGGACAGCTCTTGCCCTTGCCAATTTGAACAGTGCAAGCGAACCCCTGGGAGATGATCCAACGACCACCCTGGGATCCTCTCTTGTCCGGTATACGATCTCAACGATGTAGGTAAGCAGTGCAGGGTCCATGTGGACCTTCTCCACCACCTGCTGCATGGCTATGATCTTCTCGGGAGAGGTAATGGTGTTGATATCCACCTGGTCCTTACCTCTTCTCATCCTTCGGATAAGGATCTCCCTCTCATCCTCTCTTGAGGGGTAACCCATGGACATCTTCTGCATGAACCTGTCCACCTGAGCCTCAGGAAGGGGATATGTTCCTTCCTGCTCGATAGGGTTCTGGGTTGCCATCACCAGGAACGGTTTGGGCAGCCTGTGAGTTACACCCTCAATGGACACCTGCCTCTCCTGCATGGCCTCCAGCATGGCGGCCTGGGTCTTTGGAGGTGCCCTGTTTATCTCGTCAGCCAGGATGATATTTGCAAATATCGGCCCCGGTCTGAACTTGAACTCATTATCCTTCTCATCGAAGATATATGTCCCGGTAATATCGGTGGGAAGCAGATCAGGCGTGAACTGAATACGCCTGTATTTGCATCCCAGAGCGTCAGCGAAGGTCATAACCATGAGGGACTTCGCTGTTCCCGGGAAATCCTCGAAGAGGATATGTCCGTCTGCCAGTATCGAAAGCAAAACATGCTCGAGCACATTCCTCTTACCGATAATGGCTTTCTCTACCTCAGCTATTAATGCCGTCGAGGTCGCAGAAACTCCCTTGATAGCCCTCTGCACTTCCGGGGACGTCCCGGTGCCCTTCTTTGGGGCCGGTGCTCCCGCAGGAGGAGCCGCCTTCTGTGGGGCTCCCTGCCTAGGGGGTAGCTGCTGGGGAGGCGCTTTGGGAGGTGCTCCCTGCGCCCTCGGCGCTGGTTGGGTTCCATCCGGTGTCATTTCTCATCACCTATTTTCTTAGATCTCCATCCTTGATCAGATGTTCTGAATCTTCTTAATCTTCTCCATTAGCCTGGATATCTCCTGACTGGAATAGATACGCTCCTGATTCTGGAGCAGTTCTATTAGATCAGGATCCTTCACAGAGCTCATGATCGTACGTTCGTTCAAAGAAGCAAACTCCTCTGGACTCAAACCTCGGATCAGCCTCACCTTCTCTCTTAGAGCAAGACGTAGCTTCGTGGTCTGAAGCTTGCTCTCCGTGGGTACCGTCTTCCTGGGAACAAGCATGCTGATATCGAATTGATGCACCCAGCTTTCCTTGTCCTTTATAAGGAGCGCTGCGAATATCAACAGGAATCCGATTGATATCACTATCGGATAGGCATAATATGGACTCGATGTCAGGAATCCGGTCACCTGCATGGTTCTGTAAACCGGTTTGAGCATGTGCTTGTCAACGGAGTGCCTTGATTCGTCTATGAGGATCAGGTTGGTCTCTCCCGCATCGGCGGGTGAAAGATGCTGAACCAGATCCAGAAGGAAATTCTTGTTGTCATAGTCCAGTTTCGGTTCTCCAACCATATCATCACTGAGCCAGTCAAAGATATCCACTTCCCTTTCGGACCAGTAATCCGGCGAATTGTCCGCCAGGTTGTTATCATCATCCTGGTCTTCCTGGGTGATGTCACCGGTCTCTCTCAGGATCTCCCTGTCCTCATCAATGAGTCCGTCATTGTCATCATCCTCTCCGTTTCCCTCAGGATCGAAGGGAAGATTGACATCGTATCTGATGTGATTTAGCATGTATAGATCGTTCATGAAGATGGAGGGATCCGATATGAAGACGATCGATCCGAGTTCAGTGATTGTCTTGTCCGATTCAGGGTTGAGCTCCCTTACCTTGTATGTCTTTGGTTCTCCCTCGGCATCTTTGATCGTCTCGGCTGATTCACCGCTGACAACATCAACGGCACCTGTTCCGTCATCGGCCACAGGGATCTCTATGCAGAACTGTATCTCATTGCCCACGGATGAAACCTCGTCGGCGTTCTCTCCGCCGAGGTCCCCGCTGGGAATGGATAGGATACCGTTGTCATCCATATCGATAAATGACTTGGAAGATCCGGCGGCCCAAACCCAGGGTCTTACTGAAGAGGAGAGACCTGTGGGCTTGTAGGTGATCAGATCATACGATTGGAGGTCCTCATCAATGATCTCGTCACCATCGTTATCGATACCGTCGAGCCACTCGATGTCAACGTTTCTATGTCCCTTCCAGAGGATATCAGCATCCCCCCTGGGCCTGAAGACGAGATCATCATCAACGGGGTCCTCGTCTATGCCCTCGTTCTCCTCGTCAACTATTTCATCGTTGTCGTTGTCCCTGAGATCTCCATCGAGCCTTGAGTTGTCTCGATCATCGTCGTAGTTCTTTGATGAGCCTGTGTTGTCGTCCTCATCAATCTTACCATCGGCGTCCTGGTCGTCGTCCCATACACCATCCCCAACAGGATTTGAAAGTGACCATTCCTTTACGCCGTCCTTGTCATAGATGTCGCTTCCCATGTGGGCGTTGACAATTGTGTAATTTGCATTTCTATCGAAGGTCTCATCATAGAATTGACCGCCGAAATATGTTACACCGTATTCCTTGGCTATCTGATTGGCATTACCGAAATCGTCGGCAATGATTGCATGTCCGCCTCTTGCGAGGAAGGAATTGAGTGCCCTTAATTCCTCCTGGGTATACTCCCTTTCCACTCCTATTGCAATATACAAAGTGTCTTTGGGATCTATCAGATCTCCCAGAAGGATGGTGGGAGTGGAAACGATAGATCTAACCTTGTAATCGTATACTCCATCGTTTTCTCCGGAGCCTCCGTAAAAGATCGAGCCCCTTACATGGCGGTTGAACCTCTCAACGTCGTCCACGAATTCACTGATATCACTGTATCCTTCCTGGAATGCGGAGAACTTGGGTTCTGCCTCGATAACTCCAGTTGCGGTGAAGAACAGTGAACCGAGGGGGTAGATGATGAAAATCAGCCCCATCAGTACTGCGACACCTATGGCGATTGCCTCGTTCCATTTCATAGGTATGACTGCCCCCTTTGTTCTAACCATTTGGTCCGATGATCTCCGTCTCTACGACGTCTTCATCAGCGAGCTCCATCTGCCTGAGTGCTGCCTCCTCGTCGAGTATGATGTTGTCCAGGGAGGTCTCGACCTGTCTCAGGCATCCGATAGCCTTCTGTTTGTGGTTTTCACCGATAACGTGCTTTGAATACCTCGCTTCCTCGAGTATGTCCAGGAATGAATCGAGGCTCCTTTCGTCAATGGGCAGAGCGCTTCTGACCGCATCCTCGAACTCCCTGAAAGTATCCGCATCACGTCTCATGAAACCGTATCTCCTCAGATGAGCTCCGAGTTTCTGATACGCCTTGAAGATGATATAAGAGTACGGATTGCCTGCTTCAAGCTGATCGGCCGCTTTCTTGATGATCTTCTTGAGCGATTTGAGCCTTCTCTTCCTCTCGATATACCTGTAGAAGAAGAACATGGCAATTCCTCCCAGTATCAAGACTATCAATATTATGAAAATTATCATTGCCACCGGCGGAGGTGGCGTTGGTTCCGGAACATACCTGTGGTATGTGCCGATCCTGGTCTTGGAACTGGATGTGAATCCTTGTTTACCCATGAACTTGACTTCAATGGAAATGTTTGCCTCATCCTGGTCTGCAGGTAATGTGAAGAAGTTGCCGGTAGCCGTATCCCTCAACTTTGCGGTGAAGTTGAAATGGACCCTGCCTCTGATATCCGTTATGGCCCTTGTGGTGTTAACGTAGGGCCCCATGCTGATATTCAGCCAAACAACTCCGTAAGTCACAGGCTCTCCGCCGATATCCGAGGTTCCCTCGAGTACCTGATATGTGAATATTAGGTTGTCTACCTTGTTTTCGAAGATGTCGAAACGCCCGTCGGGAATCTCGTCTTCATCTGTAGGCCCGAAGTAGATCTCCTTGACACGGGTGGAGGACCAGACCTCGGCAACCGTTCTATTGCTTGAAGGCTGATAGAGCGCTACTCCCTCTGCTCCAACATCGGGCTCGAACTCAACGATAACCTCCACATTTCCGACCTCGAGCTCAGGCTCTATATTGGTAGCCTTTATCTCGAAGAAACCGTCAAACTCGGGAAGATTCGGATCGTTCTTTGTCTTTCCGGCTCCGAATCCGAATATCTCCTCACCCTGTTTGAGGTAAGCCTGGACTATCTGACCGCCAACGCCTCTGTTGACTATCTTCCCTCGATACATCTCAAGCAGTTTCCCCGTGATCCTTGCCTCTGCGTTCCTGACAAGGACATTGGGTACCTGATCGAGTACCACAACGGTTTCCGATGTTATTATCATCTTTGTCGGATAGGCTATGATGTCCATGTATGCATCATTCAGAAGGTATCTCACACCTCCGAGACCATACGGGAATTGTTGTGATCCGTCGAACTTGGCCACTATCCAGATGGATCCCACGGACATGATCTCCTCTATCATGTAGTCGTTGAAGGTGAACTTGCCTATGGAATTGGTCTTGGCTGTTCCGATAAAGGTCCCGAGGTCGACCGACAGGGAGTTGTAATTTCCTCCCCAGGTCTCCTTCCTGTAAAGTTTGATAGTCCTGTTTCCTATTCCAACCTGTCTGTCGTCTTTCAGGAAACCGGTGACACTGATTGGTTTACCTTTGACCGCAGTGCTTGCATTAACCTCGAGTGTGGTAAAAGAGACAACCGAGAACGGTTGTCCGTCATTGTCCACCATTGTTGAGGAATCATAATAATTTGTCAGATATTCCGTACTGAAAGTGACCCTGACAGGAACAGGTCCGAGAGCATGATTCGCCGCAATTGGTATGTCTTTTTCGAAATTACCATTGGAGTCTGTCCTCAATTCAAATGTCTTCTGCCAGGTTTTTCCGAAACCCCAGTAAAGCGTTACTTCCTGGTTTGGAACTCCAAGCACTATGGCTCCTGTGGACTGAGACATGTCTTTGAGGACACCTCTTATTCTGGCCACGTTCCATTGATAGACCTTTCCATCGGGTCCTACGAATTCCTTTCTTGTAATGAATGTGTCAAGAGGTTCGCCGTTGGGTCCTACTTCCTTCTCATCGTTTACATCGTTCAAATTCTGGTCCATCCATAATGCCATCTCTGTGGTAGATCTGACAATAAATGTGGTGGAATTTTCAGAATTTGTATAGAATACCTTGTCATCCTGGTAGGGATTGTCATCGAAATTGGTTTCAACCGTCACTTCCACCGGACCAAGCGGCTGCGAACCTGCAGGTAGCTCGTATTGCAAAGAGAAGGTCCCGTTATCGTCAGTGATGAACTGTCCGGTCCAGATCTTGTAGAATGGCTGTATGGAATCACCCCATTCCACATTGAAGCGGTACTTGGTCCCGTAATCATAGCCGGCAATCTGAAGCTGGGGTCCTTCCTTCTGATTTCTTTGATAATACAGCTCATCCACTATCGATCCGTTAATGTAGATGGTGTTTCCCCTGTATACCCAGGTTACTCCGTAGTTGGGATCTATGTTGTCAAAGAGTACCTTGGTGGGCCTTCTCACATAAACTGTGGTTGTTGCATTGCTTGGATCGAAATAGAGATTGTTGGTTATGTTGAAACCAGGGCTGAACTCCACGGTAACCTCATGCGGTCCTGCCGATGCATCCTGAGGCACCGTGAATGTGAACTCGTAGGTGGAAAAATACCCGGTGGTGGAGGGTCTTGCAACCGCATCGAACATGGGTTGGCCGTCCCAGAACATTCTCATGGTCTTTGCACCCATGACAGTTTCTTCGTAGGATATGTCGGAAATCGATCCGGTTATTGTGAACTTATCCCCGACATCAACAACCCCGTGGGATGGCTCGATGCCGTCGATGACTGTCTTTGTCTTGTGCCAGATCTCCACGTAAAGTTTCTTCTCATATCCCCTTCTCGCTATGAAAGCATAGGGATCCTCATCGATGTATCCGTCGTTGTCATCATCGATACCGTTAAGGATTTCCTCGTCAACACCCTCGGGATTGGAATTCTTCTTTATTCCCGGGTATCCGTCATCCACAATACCGTCATTGTCATCATCCACACCGTTGTTCCATAATGTGGAATCTTCCGGAGTCCCGAAAGCCTGGATGCTCGGACGACCATCGTCAATGCTTTCATCGATGCCTTCGTCATACATCCCGTCTCCGTCATTGTCGAGGTTGTCGGCTATTGCCATGTCCATATCGATCCAGTCTACATCCACATCGATATCGTAACCGATCCTGACATCGTAATTGTTGGGGTTGTCCCAAACCAAGGAATATGTACCCCAGGCCGGAAGGGTGAATGTTCCCGTTCCGTTGGAAGTACCAGAAGAGATCCAGGTAGTGGATGTTCCGTCGAAATATCCGAAATCCACGGGATGATCGCCATTCGCATACCAGGAATATGAGATATCGGCCTTACCCCTGTCACCTATGTCCCTGATATGTCCGAAACCGTTCCTGACATTGATGCCCGGATCATCGAGTTCGGGTCTGTCAATGGATATCTGATAGGAGATATTGGTTGTATCCGTTGCATTGCCGCTTTCCCAGTGGAAGGTATAGGTATCTGTGGCCGTAATCATGATCGTACCCGTTGCCGAGGGCTGATTTGTCACATATCTCACCGGAGACTGACTCCCTCTCTGAAGAGACATGTTGAATGCTGAATGGAAGGGAGTTGTCCAGTTATTCTCCGCGAAATTGTATGATATTGAGGTCCCAGATGGAATTTCTCCGAGATACAGGCTGTTGGTTCCCAGGGCCGAGATATTCCAGAAGAATTTCTCCTGCTGTTCCGTTATCTCGATCTCATATGAAATTGAGCAAACCGAACTGCTCTTGCTTACGAAGCGGAACGTATAATTCCCGAAATCGGAAATCTCGTATTGACCGACAGCTCCGGAAGAATCGCTCAGGAATGTGTCGGCGGTTGTTCCGTCATGCATGACCAGATCAAAATCATCGGTCCTGTTCACACTGAAATTGTAATTTACAACAGCTCCGGCACCGAGGGATCCAAGGTCGATGCTGTCTGTTGCTCCGGGTTGAACGGTGTATCCAGAAATCGTGTAGTGTGACTCGTATCGGTCCCTTCCGATATCTTCGCCTACCTGGTAGGTTCCATCACCGGGTTTTGAATTGCTTCCGTCGTGATATGAGTCCGGGCTGAGAGCTTCCCCATCACCGTCGTTATCTAGATTATCCGCCAAACCGTAGGGAGTCTGTATCCATCCAGCGGTATTCCTGTCGTAATCAACATCCTCTCCGATCTGATATATTCCATCTGCGGGGAATCCGTTGGACCCGTCAAGGTATGAATTCGGCGAATTCGGTTCGCCGTCGCCATCATCATCCATGTGATTGTTCTGTTTTGCCTGGGCGTCACCGTCGTCATCAGATCCGATTTTCTTGTCATAAAGGACATTGTATGTTTCCTGAGTAATATTATAGAATCTTGCTCCATCGGTGGTCCATACACCTTTGTATGTCAGGAGAAGTTCCACGGGGTTGATGGCTGTACTCGAGATATTCGCATACAGCTGAACCTGATCGGTCTTGTTTCCGTTTTCATCATAATTCCACAAGAAGGACGAGGGCATGGAGAATCTTCCGGCAGTATAATTCTCCTCCTGATTATCCCATTCGGTCATCAGGTCCGCTTCGAACATCCATTCGGTTCCGTCCGCCCAGTTAAGGTGAACGAACTCCTTCATTATAGGAAGGTCTCCGGAGTTCCTCTCACCGTCTGAATTGTTATCCTCAAGCAAAAGACCCTCAAGTTCCATTTTATCGCCATAATGGACCTGTTTGGGTGCTTTCTGGATATATAGAAGAGTGGAAGTGTTTGTGGCTCCTCTGGTCGGGTCATCATCACTTGGATGATAAGGCCAGGGTCTTCCCTCATCAACATCATGGAAGATCAGAACCGGCGATTCAGCAGGATCGATCCGGTCATTCTGCGGGACAGTGAATTCCCCCGAATCATCCTTTTCCGGCCTATCATTCATCCACTGATCCTGCTCCAATCTCTCGTCGAGTTGGTCCATGTCATCAGCCAAAGTCTCATCAGTGGGTGTGCTGATGGATTCCACTGCAGTGATAAAAGAAGTGGCTAACATGGTAATCAATACGAGCGTTACAAGGCTCTTTCTCATGGTATACCTCCAATGTTCCAACCTATCTGGATGACAGCATAATAGGATGGTTCCACACAGGGAGTGGGCGGGATTGTAGCCCCTAACACCGCCTCCATATTTTAACCTTTGTATGTTCGCCAGACACTGGACTATCGCGTATCTGGACGACCTTCCTTCTATGCATATCAGTCCCGAGTAGTTGGATTGACTGATGCGAACTATTGATAAAGGTTTTTATAAATATATTTTACTCATGTGAGAGGTTCTGGACAAGTTCCAGGGTACACATCCAGTGATATTTTCTCCACGGTAATCTTTCATGGATTGATCATGCAAAGGA
Source organism: uncultured Thermoplasmatales archaeon (assembly GCA_964445525.1). Classification (GTDB taxonomy): domain Archaea; phylum Thermoplasmatota; class Penumbrarchaeia; order Penumbrarchaeales; family Penumbrarchaeaceae; genus Penumbrarchaeum. The sequence continues at coordinate 11,226 of CAYULA010000036.1, forward strand.
GGTCCCGGTATATTTCCGGGGTATCGGGATTCCCATCTGCTTCAAAATTGTGGGAGCGACATCAGCCAAACAACCGTCTCCTTCTCTCAATTTCATCCATTTGTTTATCATCTTTCCCGCATGAATCAGATATACCGGATTGGTTGTATGGGCAGTAAACGGTATTCCTTTTTCTTCATTCCACATCTTCTCGGAATTTCCATGATCCGCTGTTATCAGTAGTTGATAACCGTTTTCCAGGGCTTTTTCAACTACCTTTCCCAGGCAGGCATCCACCGTTTCTATGGCTTTAACTGCGGCCTTCATATCACCAGTATGACCTACCATATCCGGATTTGCGAAGTTGATTATACCAAAATGAAATGATTTCTTTGAGAGCTCCTCTAACAATCTCTCGCAAACACCTTCGGCTGACATTTCCGGTTGAAGGTCATAAGTGGAAACCTTGGGAGAGGGTATCAGTATCCTCTTTTCTTTTTCGAAAACCTCCTCCCTGCCACCGCTGAAGAAGAATGTTACATGTGCGTATTTTTCGGTTTCCGCTATCCTCAATTGATCGAGACCCGCCCTTGAAATCACCTCGCCCACGGACAATTTTACCTTTGTCTCAGGGAAGGCTACGTGGGTGAAAACCGAATCATCATAATCGGTCATGGCAACGAAATACGGTTTGACCACTTTAGCTCGAACAAAACCATCGAAGAAAGGGTATATGAAAGCCTTTGTTATCTGCCTGGCCCTGTCCGGTCTGAAATTGAAGAAAATCAGTGTATCGTCGTCATCAACCAGACCCAGGGGATTCCCGTCATTGTCAATTATTTGCACGGGTCGGATGAATTCGTCCGTTTCTCCTTTTTCATAGGAGTCCTTTATTGCCATTTCAGGATCCTTGTACTGATTCTCCTTTGGAATTACATAGTATTGAAAGGCTTCCTGTGTGCGATCCCATCTTCTATCCCTGTCCATTGCATAGAATCGTCCCATTATCGTGGATATCCTTATCCTTCCCTTTGGGTCCATTTCCTTTATCCGCTTTTTCATCTCTTTTACATCGTCCAGACCCGAATCCGGAGGTACATCCCTTCCATCCGTGATTATATGTATGCGTATTCTCTCGATATCATTCTGAAGGGCCATCTTCATCAAAGCGTATAGGTGGTCTATATGGGAATGTACTCCGCCGTATGAAGTGAGCCCCAACAGATGTAGAGTGCTTCCCTTGGACCTGCAAAGATCCATTCCCTGCTTTATTTGATCATTCTGGAAAAATGTCCCATCCTCGATGGAATTGGTTATTCTGACAAGGGGCTGATGTATTATTCTTCCGGCTCCCAGGGTCAGATGGCCTACCTCACTGTTTCCCATCTGTCCTTCGGGAAGACCGACGAATTCTCCGGAAGCCTCGATCAATCTCCAAGGGTATTTTTCCAGCAGAGAATCGAAATTTGGAGTTTTTCCCTGCTTTACTGCATTGTGCTCGGACTCTTCGGAATAACCCCAACCGTCAAGAATAACAAGGAGAAGTCTGTCTGTCGTTGGAGCCTCTGTCATGATCAAACCTGATGGTCATTCAGGGTTGGGGGATTTATTGATTTTGGTTGAGGATTCCTTACAAGAACGGTTGTATGAGGAAGTACAATGGAATAGAGAGAATGGCACCTATACCAATGGTTACGAAATTAACAGTGTTATTAGTTAAAAATCCCTTTTTCTGCAGTGTAGCTCCAAGGAGGCTGTCCAACTGGCATCCCAACCATCCTATTACCGTTATCATTATCACCGGAAGGATGCCTGCCTGCATTGTGTGAGGATCCCATACCACTATGAGATCAGAAACAAAAACCAATCCAACCAGAGAAATGATCAAGGCACCAAAAAAGGCCGCGGTATTTCCCAGCAATGATACTCCCCCATCGATTCCTGGTTGGACTTTGGTTCGAGGGGAGGTTATCATCCTTGGACCATCGGCCAGAATTCCTATCTCACTGCCGAATGTGTCCGCTGTTGCTATAGCAATGGCGGAAATGAACATGAAACCTGCCAGACCGTCGGTTATCGAATCAATCGGTTCGGAAAAAATTACGATCAAAAGGGGGATCAGACCGTTTGCAAGAACGTTTTTCACACCCCTTTCTCCTCCCTTTCCTTCTGAAATACCTCTCTGTCTTTTGTAACTGTACTTCCATACTGTCACTAGATATGATACAATAAGGAAAAACAAAAGCAGAAAGAACCAGAAAAGATCCGAATAGAGTATGATTATGAATCCGATCAACGAGGCCAGAATCGATGCTCTGGCATCGAGTACCTTTTTGGAATAGGCATAGAAACCCAGCATCCCGCATAATGCGATGGATATGAACAGGATGACCCTGTCCAAATCGGGCATAAGAAAAAATGCGGAATCGACCATTGCGGGTAAAAAGAGATTCTTTATAAAGTGTTTTCTGAGGATTGTCCTCACAGGTTTATTATTGTGGTCGTGTATTTCCTTTCGTGGATGATGAAGAGGAAACCTACTCCTTCATGAAGAAGCTCGAAAAAGCTAAAGAGTTCGATTTCAAGGATTCCAGAGAAATATCAAGGACCGAAGAGGCATTGTGGATAGAGCCCTCCGAGAATGCCGAGAGATTCGATCTCGAGAAGGTGACAGGCACTGTAAAGGTTCAGGGTTTCGATCTAGATGAGCCTCCTGAACCAGAGTCGGATGCAGTCGAAAAAGCGCTCCAGAGGTCGGATCCCACCGCTGATTACAAGAGAAACAAGAAGGATTTCGGGATAATCTGCCCGATTTGTATGGGGACAGGGAAATGTGTTGAGTGCCATGGGAGGGGAAGGAGAAAGCTCATATTCAAATGCAAGAACTGTGGTGGAACGGGAAAATGCCCGGAATGCGAAAGGGATGTCAATGTCAGGTGTCCTCAATGCGATGAGCCCATATCCAAATTCTCTGACACATGCAGTAAATGCGGTCTGACAATATCATGTAGAAAATGCGGTGCCAATCTTCCTGCCATGGCAACCAGATGCCCTTCCTGTAAAACGGATTTCAAATGCAGAAATTGCAAAAAACCGATTCCATCCCAGTATTCTTTACGATGCCCCCACTGCAACCAGTGGAATGGATGAGAAAAAAATCTTGGATTGAAAGCTATTAATAGGGGTTCATGTTGTAGGGCCCTCTGGTGTAATAATCATGGTAATGCCCCAGAACCTCCTGGAGAAGAGCCTGAACAGGGAAGTAGAGATTCAGCTTAAGGACGGAAGGATTATCAGGGGTAATCTAACCGGATATGATGAATACATGAACATGGTGCTTGAGAGTTCCGAGGAAGAGAGAAAGGAAGAGAAGAGAAGGCTCGGAACCGTGATTCTAAGGGGTAACAACGTTGTCTCGATCACTCCTAAAAACCCAACGGGATAATGGTGCACACCACGGGCGTTATGTTGTTTTGAATGGATTTCTCAACGATTTCGAACAGGTCCTCTTGAGATTCCTCGAAAGGAGTTCCAAGTAAGGCATCATTGGTACCTCCTTGAATGATGCAGTGGTCGGGAAAATGGGGTACGACCTCCTGGTCGAACCTTTTCAACATCCCATAGAATGTGTTTCCAGCGATTCCTCGATTGATAAATGTCTTACCGGTGGTTCTGACCATCCAATAAGGGTATTGATGAGGTGAATCAGCTTCCAGATCCACGGGTTTTCCGTTTTTCGATATGTCATTCCTAACAGGGAATCCCTGAGTATGGGAATCTCCGAGACAAACAACAACTTCGAATTCGTCCGTGGTACCGAAATAATCATTCATCAGGATCTCTGCAATTTTCTTCTGACCGTCTATATTGAGATGTGCATTATCACCTATTGCATGTCGAGGGTCAAGGATGTCTTTTCCGTCTTCTTTGATGAATCCCGAGTAGAGGTCAACCACAGGAATGGCATCTTCTTGGGACCTTTCTTTTATTTTTTCATTCATCCTGTTGATGAATAATGCTGTTTTATCCCTGAAGGAGACCGGGTCCACCACTTTCCTGCTCCCTGTATCGATCTCCATGGTCCGGTTATCGATCAATGAGTATTAATCCGTTGGGCCAAATGATTTTAATAATCCGCTACTTTAGGGCAATTCCCGCAATAGTTATTTTCGCCCCGGTAGGGTAGCTTGGATATCCTGAAAGCCTGCGGAGCTTTTGACGTGGGTTCAAATCCCGCTCGGGGCACCATAGCCTATCGTTTACGATAGGTTCCATGGATGATTCTTGGGATTTGAACCTTGGTCCTGGATGCACCACTACAATAACTGTGCATCCAGGTACGCGAAATCCCGAAGGGATTTGGCTGTATCAAATCCCATTCGGGGCACCTGTTTTTTACCAAATTAATATTGAAAGGTGCCCCGATAGATGCTAGGGATTTGAACCTTGGTCCTCGAACCGCCACATCTACACTGCGGTTCGAGGTGCGCTGAGCCGCGAAGCGGGTTAGCTGTACATTGCTTTCCGAAGAGGTGTCGAAGGAAAGCAATGCAGGCACAATCCTTTATTGTGACGATGTCAAATCCCATTCGGGGCACCTAATTTAAATCATTTTTTCCAGAGTCCGTAAAAATATGAAGCAACAAACACCGGAGGAGGCTCTGCCAGTATCTCGGAATAATCCGTGAAACTCTTCTGGAAGAACTTATATTCCAGATTTTCACCGAGGAGCTCCTTCATAATTATGGCAAGTATGGATTGATCATTACCTGAAATTCTTGCCTTGTTTAGATATTCAACATAATCTCCTTTATGATAGATCATATCCATGCATTCCTCGATCCATTCATCCATCTGTTTTCTGAAATCGGGGTTTTCGGTGGTCCTGTTGTAAACTTCTCCGTAATGAGAGAGATCACCGGTTATGACAAAGGCCGTGGACCCGTCGTTCAGGTCCTTCAACTTGTTCGCTTCCGCTTTGGCCCTGTTGATCCTGTCATCAATGTCCTTGAAGGGAGATTTATCCTCGGGAGGATAGAGATAGGTGATTTCGGGAATATCGGAGTCCCCTTTCGACCTCATTTCCTCAACTATGTATTCGAGCAGGTCCAGGGAAAACTCATCTGAGGGACCCGTATTCCCGTAATGAACCACGGCCATGGCAATGATCCTGTTCATATCGGAATCCTTTATTGCTTTCACTATCCTTATCACAGGATCCAGGGATCCATCGAGCGCAGTATGCGGGAAGGAGAGTACCCCTCCTCTGTTCACGACCTTCAGGACCTCGGGATCCTCCCTGCCGAGCCATTCATCGATGCGCCTGGAAATCTCGCCGGCCCTCAAGCTCCTCTCATTTTTATAGAACCCTTTCCATGAAAGGGTCCCCTTCTCAACCATTGATACATAATTTTCCTAATAATATATAATACCACTGTTCTCAAATACATATAATCAAGAAAAAATCCTGTTAAATATCCATGTCTTTATCACAACCAACCAATTATCCAAAAAGGATTAAATAAAATTTTCAAACTAGGTCAACCAATGAGAAGAAGCTCCCTCCTGAGATCGAAAAAAGAGGACCTCTCCGGTGTCTCTCCGGTGATCGGAGTGATACTGATGGTGGCAATAACTATCGTTTTAGCGGGAGTTGTATTTGTTTGGGCAAGTGAATTTACAGACTATTCCAAAGAAGAGGTTGATTTAATCCAAGTTAAATTAGATTTGAAAACAACATTGACAAATCATCCCAGCCAGGAACTTTTGGTTTACATTATTTCTGGACATATAACATGGGAAGAAATTGGAACACGAGTTGACGGTATCTCACTCAATGGTTCCAATGAAAAACAATCTGCCGGTGATGAAAAAATCTTTGATGTTCCTAATCATGACTTCCCTTCAGGAGGTTTGAAATTGGAGGTTGGGGTAGAATATCTTGTAAAAATCATCAGTTTGGATAACAACAAGATTATCTTCAACGGAATGGTAATCTGTGGATTTTCTCTATGATATCCCAATTTAATATTTGGGATATCCCATATTAATCCCATTTGTATGGTAATAATGCGTTAACCTTTAAATACCAATTATCGGACTTGATCAATTGTGTCGGGGCAAACTGACACGGAGGACTTAAAATGAAGGCACTGAAAAAGAACGATATGGGTGTATCACCCGTCATCGCTGTGATCCTTATGGTTGCGATCACAGTGGTGCTCGCCGGCGTGGTATTCCTTTGGGCACAGAGCTTCACCGAGGATGCTGATGGTGGAGTAGAAACATTGAATATCAAAGTTGCAGCATATCAAGATGAAACAAATTCAGCTGCTGATAAACTCGAGATCGAGGTTCTTGGTGGAACCATCGTTTGGGGAGATTACACCGTGAAGGTTGATGGAGTCGAATGGCTTTTATTTGATGATGGAGACGGAGTCGCTGGTAACACAAAAACCACTGCTGGTCAGACTGCTGTTTACTATTCAGATGCAGACGGAGAATCGGGTGATTTCCTCAAGGGTGAATCCTATAAGGTACAGATAATCAACCTTGAACAGAACAAGGTTGTATTTACCAACGAAGACGTGATTGCAAAATCGTATTGATAGGACATAACTCAAAAAGCATAAAAAGTTACTAAGGGGAGATTTTTTATTCCTCCCCTAATTTTTTTTTATATTTTTTTTATATTTTAATCATAATTCTTATAATATAATTGCTGCTTGGTACTTATGATGAGAAAGATTATGGAGAATAACAAGGGTGTCTCTCCTATACTGGCTATAATCATTTTAATTGGTATCACTCTTGTTATTGCCGGAGTCGCTGCTGTATGGTTCATTGGATTTGCAGACTTCAATGAAGATGTTTCGAATGGATCAGGATTCTACGTTTTTAATGTGAAATTAGACGGATCGAACGACAATATTACATTTATCATCATTTCAGGAAAACTCCTCAATACGACCAAAATGGTCCTCAGAATCGATGACAAGATAGTTCCGATACCGGTAATGAAGATCGGGGCGGGGACAGATGTGGAAGTGGATTCTGGAATGGACCTCGAACCGGGTTCCTATTACAGGGTGAAGATAACGGTAAGCAATTCACTATTCTACGATAACGAATTGATGGCAACACCTTAGGACCTTCTCCTTTTATAGTCCTATCTTTCTTTCACTTAGGCCCCATTCATGGAAATACATTCAATACAACTTCACTGATATCGAGGAAAAGATTGTAAAATGACCCTTTGTATCTTTTTCTCGCAATTATCCTCAAAACAATAAAGATGGCAAATGCTACCAGGAATAATACAATGAGAATTCCAGAAATGATTGCCATGTCTTCCAGGAAAACTCGAAGTATCATGGTAAAGATGAACCACCAAAATTCTAAAATTGGTACCATCGGAGATTATTAATGCTAATGTCTGATTATTAACCTTTCCATCTATAATATGATCTCAGTAAGAACTTTCCCGTACCTTCAAGTTGTCCGATCCTGCGGCCCAAAAATATAATGTATCCAACTTTGATATTCGAACTCAGGTTAAAAAAATGAAGTTTTCGAGGTTCAAAGGAAGATTGAACACCTCTTGGTCACTTGGTCTTCTTACCCCTCCTGACCCTCTTCTTGATCCCGTCCAACCGGTCCTCTTTTCTGATAAAAGTTGATTTTGTGGTGGTTACCATTATTCCTGATATCAAGGTAGCCAGGAAAGATAACACCTCAAAGGATCCTACAACCAAAAATATTATCCTCACTTCCGATGAGATATCTCCAAGGATCCCCGCCAATATCATTACTGCGGAGGCTATCAAGGCAGCCCCAGTTCCGAAGAATATGAGCAGGACCGACCTCCAGTAATTGATCCCCTTGAAGGCGAAGAAACCCCCTAGGGTCTGGCCTCCCACTGCAAATGCAAATACTATCGTAACCGCCGTAAGTATTATTGCGACGATAAGAAGGGCAATGAAAATTACAGCGATCAGTACCAGGCATACCTCTCCCAGCGGATTATCCCCTCCGTCCCCGCTCAAAGCGGCGTAGGTGAGGATCCCCAATAGAATGGTAATTCCCACACCGCTTAGGGCCGTTGCAAGAGCCAGTATCAGATTTGGTATACCGAATATAATGGTCACCAAACCGAAGGTCCTTCTTCTCTTCACAAGGCCCTCAACATTTTCTTCTTGTGGCATCCCTTTACCCCCTTATGCAAGGCAGGATACGAGATATCCTGTCTACCTGTATCTCGAACCGTTATCGGTACAAGATAAAATTTTCTATCGGTATGGAGACAGTGGAAAAAATTACACTCCGATTTTATTGGTCCTCTTCACTTTTCCTGATTGCAATGAGACATGCAAGCCAATCATCGGCTGCTCTTCTGGTTGATTCAATGGTTTCTGCGGTGACCTCCGCTTTCAATGTTCTTCCATCGATGAAGGTTTCGACAAATTCATCATCATCGACCTTCAGTGCCTCACCAGCGGATCTCGCTTCCGATTCCGTATCGAAGACCACCTTCACGGTGAGCCTGACCGGCACTGTGTTTCGGGGTTTTTCCGACATTTCTACTTCCTTCCCTTTAGCTGCTCACCGACAAGACGATCGCACATATTCAGATAATCAACCTTCCTATCTTCCATGAAGGAACCCCCTGCGGCCACATCGTGTCCACCACCCCCTCCTCCATAAGCCTTACCGCTTTCCCTCATAACCGCACCGAGATCGAGGCCCTTTTTGCAGAGGGCCCTGTTCCCCCTGCTCGAGACCTTCATCTTTCCGTTATCTCCCCTGGATAACGCCAAAACCGGCTTGTTATGATCAAATAGGTAATTATGTGCAAGACCTGCGATGGTTCCGGCAAGGGTATCCTCCTCCACCTCGAGCCATTGGATATTTTCCATAACATTCAGGCCCTTTCGATCGGTCTCGATCAGCATTGACTGGATCCTCTTCTTCTGATCGAATCTGTCCTTCAAAGCTTCCTCGTAAGCTTCCATTCTACCCCACACAACCTTGAATCCTTTCCCGGTCTCTCCCCTCCTGCCGCAGGTATCGATGGAATAGGCAAGGTCCTGGATGTTTCCGTATTTATCCGAGTAGAGATTCTCCCTGAACAGCTCATGGACCATGTTCTTGGGAACACCTTCCTTCAGAAGATGAACGTAAACAAAGGACTGGAGCTTCTTGGTCTCGTCCTCCGAGAGGTCCTCCAATCCGGATTCGGGATCTATACCCAATCCGATCAGAAGGTCCCTTGCCGCCTCCTCGTCCCCGGAGATCTCCTTTATGAAGGGATCATTGGAAGTGACCATGGCTTCCAGAACGGTCCTTCCCGAAAAAGGCATACCCTTCATTGATCTCAAAAATCCTTTCTCAACAGCCAGGTTCCTTATCCCGAGATTGAGCTCCGAGTACTGGGGAACATGCTGCCTGTCTGCCAGGGAACCTGCCAATGAGAATACGCAGAGATCGACATTTCGGGGTTCCAGAGCAAGTGCCAGCATGAAGGAAAGAGTGGATCCGGAACATCCCGAGGTCCCGTCTATCCCGTGGAATCTCGGATTTATCTCAATAATACCGCCGCCATCCGAAATAGCAAAAGGTCTGTCCCTTCCGGATACGTTGTGATGGTCAAGTATGATCCCTCTGGAACCGGTACTTATCAACCGTTTGGATATCATATCCGCCTGTGAGGAACCCATGTCGGATACTATCAGTAGTTCAAATCCACCGTCCAGTTGTTCAATATCCTCTTCTGTCAATACACTTGTCATTGTGGCATGGAATATTTTACCGCATCTATGGACCGCTCTGGAAATGATACCTGCCGAAACGATACCGTCCCCGTCATAATGGGATATTATCCTTATCTTTCCGTTAGTGGAATCTATGAGCGCGGCTGCTTCTCCCACTCTTTCCGTGATTGACGCGGGAACCTTCATCCACTTCAGGGGATCCTCCATCATTCTGTCTCCTTCGACATGGAGGAAATAATGAAAGTTGTAATTAAAACCCTCTTTCGGGTTTTTTCATGCAAGAGGCATTATGATATCTATTCGCCAACGATCAGTTTGGCGTTGTGAAGCTTGTAGGACCAACCCTCGGGAAGTACGCCTTTCCGAACGTAGTACTTTCCAAGCCTTCTGATCTTGGCCTCTGTGAGCTGGAGCTGTCTCTTGTTGTAGACATCCTTGTGATTGTCATCCATGTGATTGTGCATGCGGACCGCCCTCCTCATCAGATTCAGGAGGTCTTCGGGGTAATCCATCTTGATCTTGTTCTGCTTTAAGACCTCGTACATGGAGGTCCCCATGGCGGTCTTCACATCCGGTACACCATGGGTATCCCTGAGGATTATTCCGATCTTCGATGTTGTATGGCCCTTGTTGTAGAGATCGACAACGAGTTTTTCAATATCCTTCCGATCCATCTCTATCCAGTCGGGCCTTCCTGTGCGAAAGGGTTTCTTGGAAGAGGATTTGCCCCTCTTTCTCGCATGCATTCTTGCCATGATGCAACACTCCGTTGAAACGGGAGGTCCGATTATAATTCTGATATTTATATTTTTATTCGATCAAGGCAATAAAACGCTCCTAAATCCAGAAAAAAAGCTATACCTTAAATAATATTGTTAGATTGTGTAAGAATAATAAGGTTGACAAACATGATTGGTAGGGAAGATCAAAGGCTCGAGAAACAGTTCAGGTACTGGAACCTCAGAAGAAAAGGAGAGACCCAATCGGAGATTGCTAGAAAATTCAAAATAACGAGGCAGTCCGTCAACAAGTCGATAAAGCTGTATGAGAGGGAGGTCATGTACAAACTGATAGAGGCGGCAAGGTCATCCCAGACGCTGATTGAATGGTTCGATGCATCAAAGGGTGTCCTGATAGGAATAACGCCCCAGCTTGGAAATCTCCATTGTTTGATTTTTATAGACAATCAAAACAAGATAAGGACATTCTTTGATCAATCAAAAAACGAGGATCGGGAATTGGCTGCTTCGATAATCGGCGACATCAAGGAATCGATCAAGGTCTCCATCGGAATGGATCTCAAAGAAGAGATCACTTTCAGGTCCATTCTGGGCTCTATTTATAAAAGATAGACAATTATCCTTTCTAAAACCATCATTATGGTCTTTATAGCTTCTAAAATTTTTATAATAAAAATAATAGCCCTCAATATTGGCATTTTAGTTTTTAAAAATATTATATAAGTCATTTAGATACATATAAATAAAGAAACGGGCAATAACCTCTCTTCAGTTTACATTGGAACTGAATTACAATCAATAAAGGGTGTTTGAAAATGACAGAGGTATCACTGGCATCGATGGAGAGACTGCTCAAGAAAACGGATCCATCTATTAGGATAAGCATCGGGGCAAAAGAAGAACTGAGAGACAGCATAGAAGCTTACGGATCGAGAATTTCCGATATAGCGGTCTCGATCGCTCGTCATTCCAATAGAACAACCGTTCTTCCCCAGGACATAGTCGCCGCAAGGGAACAACTCATGGTCGGTGTGGGATTCCACCAGAACCAGCTCACGAAGTAGCGGGGATGAATATGAAGAAGGAAAGCGGTATCAAACAGGGCAATAACCTTCAGTCCAGACTGAGGGAACTGGGAGCGGATATCAAGATGATCGAGAAGGTCAAGAGGAAATATCCCATGAAGGTCACCTCTTACTATCTTGACCTCGTCAAGGAAAAAGGGGACCCCATCTGGAAACAATGCGTTCCTGATGAACTTGAACTGGAAGACCGATTCAACGAGGAGGACCCTCTCAAGGAAGAGGATCATACTCCGGTTCCCTATCTGGTTCATAAATATCCGGACAGGGTCCTGCTTCTGGTCAGCTCCAAATGTGCCATGTACTGCAGATTCTGCACACGGAAAAGAAAGGTGGGAAGGATCTCCCAGATTCCAATGGATGATATTCTAAGGGCCATAGATTACATCAGGGATCATCGGGAAGTCAGGGATGTGATCGTCTCGGGAGGGGATCCGCTGATGAGAACGGACTCCGAAATCGATACGATCCTCAAGAATCTGAGGGAAATTGACCATCTCGATATCATCCGAATAGGAACCCGTATGCCCTGCGTCAATCCATCAAGGATCACCCCGCATCTTGCAAGGACCATGGCAAAGTACAAACCGGTTTACATTAACCTTCATTTCAATCATCCGAGCGAACTAACTCCTGAATCGGAAAAAGCGCTTTCAATCCTTGCGGACGCCGGACTACCTCTGGGAAGTCAAACCGTTCTTCTAAACGGCGTGAACGATGACAGGGAAGTGATGAAGGAATTGATGCAGTCCCTTCTCAGAAACAGGGTGAGGCCCTACTATATATATCAATGCGATCTGGTCAAAGGCGTTGAACATTTCAGGACGCCGGTTGAAACCGGCATCGACATAATAAAAGCCCTTCAGGGGTACACATCGGGAATGGCCGTCCCTCATTTCGTTATTGACGGTCCGGGAGGAAAGGTTCCGGTTTCTCCGGAATACGTGAGGGAGATAACTCCGGACGAGGTGATTGTGACCAATTACCTGGATCAGATGTTCAAGTATCCGGGAATTAGGATCAACAGAACAAACAAAATGTCCAACAAAAGGGTAAAGAGGGTCGGACTGGCATTCAATCTGAAAAGGGAACCTGTAAAAGGTGAAAGACAGGACAGATACGCCGAATATGACGATATCGATACAATAGATGCCATCAGAAAAGCCCTTGAAAATATCGGATACGATGTTGTTCTTCTTGAAGCCGACCAGGGATTCATGGAAAGGTTGAGTTCTTCTGGTGTGGATTTCGTATTCAACATAGCAGAAGGCATTCAGGGCGAGTCAAGGGAATCACACGTTCCGGCAATACTGGAGATGATGAACATTCCCTATTCGGGATCCGGTGTGCTGACGCAGGCAATTACCTTGAACAAGAGCAGAAAGAAGGAGATACTGAAATATTATGAGATCCCCACTCCCGGATGGCAGGTTTTCAGATCATCCAATCAGAAACTCAATTCAAACCTCTCATTTCCCTTGATCGTGAAACCGGATGCCGAGGGATCGAGCGTGGGAATCACGGATTCCTCCCTGGTAAATGATATACCATCTCTCAAAAGGGAAATCAGCAAGGTGCTCAGGATTTACAAACAGAACGCTCTTGTAGAAGAATATCTCGATGGAAGAGAATTTACGGTGGGGGTAATCGGAAACGGTAAACCCAGGGTTCTGCCGATAGTTGAGATAGATTTCTCGGATCTTCCCTCAAATCTGAACAGATTCGATTCCTATGAAGCGAAATGGACATACGACACGCCCGAAAATCCCAATGACCCGGTAATATGCCCGGCACCATTGAAACCCGGATTGAAGAGGCGAATAGAAAAGGTTGCCAGGGAGACTTTCGTTGCACTCGGGTGTTCTGATCTCTGCAGGATAGACATCAGGCTGGATAAAGATGGGATTCCGCACGTATTCGATGTGAATGCGCTTCCCGGTCTGATGCCGAAAAAAGAGAACAATTCAAGATTCGTCAGGGCATGCTACAGCGATGGTATGACCTATGAACAGATCATCGAAACAATCATGAATGCGGCCTTGAAGAGATACAATCTTTCCATGGGGTGATAAATTGAGAATCTATCTGCTCTACAGTTTAGTGGATACTCCGGCAGCAGGGAGGGAAAAGGATGCGGTTTCGGATAATGATATACTCAAGACCGTTTATGAAATCGAAAAAGTAATCGGCAAGGAACACGAAATTCTCCCCGTAAAATTCTGCAGGGAGATAGTCGGGAAGCTGGACAGGGAGCCTGTTGACATCGTGTTCAACCTTTGCGAGAGCTATTTAGGGGATCCTCAAGGCGAATCCTGGATAGCGGGGTATTTGGAACTGATGGAAGTTCCATATACCGGTTCTGGCCCCCTGACCCTAGCACTCTGCCTGAACAAGGCCAAATGCAAACAGATCCTGCAGGCAAACAAGATCCCCACTCCCAAATATCAGGTCTTTTCCGCCACCTCTCAGAAACTGGATGCCAATTTGAATTTTCCATTAATCGTAAAACCCCTCCTGGAGGATGCCAGTGTTGGAATAGACCAGGGATCGGTTGTTAGGAATAAACTGGAACTCTTCAAGAGGATCGACCATATAATCGAAACGTATGATCAACCTGCGATAGTGGAGGAATTCATTCAGGGCAGGGAGATCAATGCTGCAATAATTGGAAACGGTTCCGATATGACAGTCCTTCCGCTGTCGGAAATAATTTTCGAGATGGATCCATCCCGTCCCATGATAGTTGATTTCGATGCAAAATGGACGGAAGGATCCACCAGTTACGAGGGGACCAGGGGAGTATGTCCTGCGGAGCTTCCGCGGGATGTGGAAATTCTTGCAAAGTCCGCAGCCAGGGAAGCCTATCGGGCCCTGGGTTTGAAGGATTACGGTAGGGTGGACATCAGGATCAGGGATAACAGACCCTACGTTATCGAGGTAAATCCGAATCCGGGTATTGGTTCTGACAGCGGTTTTTTCAGGAGCTGTAAACAGGCGGGCATGAGCTACGGGGAAATGATTATGAAGATCATTTCGAAAGCTTCCTCCAGATATCATCAAATTCATCAGGATGGAAAGAGAGAAATGGTTCACACCATAGATGATAAATACACACTGAGAGGAGTCAGATTCTCCGATCTGGATATACTTGAGAAATGGATGAACGACAGCGATATCACAAGGAAGATGGATGAACCGGACAGCAGAGTCACGAGGGAGGACCTTGTGCAAAGATTGTTTCTGGACAATACCGATCTCGATCTCATCCTGGAAAACCGTGATGGAAGAAGAATCGGATTCTGTTCGGTGTATGATTTCTCGAAGTGGAACGGTACCTGCGAGATATCATTTTTAATCGGGGAGGGATCGGCAAGAGGTAAGGGAGTGGGGAAGATCATGGTTGAAGGAATGATAGAAATCTGCAGGGATCATATCTCTGCCAGGAGGGTAATGGCAAGGGTGCTAGCGGGGAACGATAGATCCCTAAAAATATTGAGATCACTGGGATTTAGAAAAGTGGGTATCCTCAAGTGCAGTCATGTCATGGAAGGCAGGGAAATGGACGAGATTTTGATGGAACTGGTCATCCAAAACAGACGTCAATCGAAAGAGATATTATCAAATGTTTAAAAACCTCTGGAACTCGACCATTCTCCCTTCGGGGTCCTCGCAAAAGAAGTGGTATATGTTGTATTTTTCATTTAGCTTCGGAGGTCCCAGGGCCTCTTTCTTGAATTTTTCGTAGAAAGAGTCAACCTCCCGGTTGGTTTCGAAATAGAAGGTGATTATACCATGCGTATCCGATTCATCCCTCTGGCAGAATCCAAGCAGAAGATTGTCATGTTTCAGTATGACGCAGTCGGCCTGTCTCAACCACTCATCCATTCCGATCTGTTTCATGTAGAAATCCTCCATTGCTCCGATTTTTTTCGTCTTGAAGAAGATCAATCCTGACATGAAGGTAAATATGTACCATATATCATGCTTTTTTCCGATTTTTGCAGGCCACCTAATTACATATCCTACTCCCATCTTATTCCAAAATTTTATATATGATTCCAAACTAGTAGATGACGTGTATGCCGAAAAAGATTACAAAAGTATTATTTTTTCTGGTATTTTCATAAATTTGACCAATAGGGGAGTTTCTTAAAATGAACAATTCGAATGAAAGGGAGATATTGGACCTTTTCGAGCTCATACCCGATCTTATTCAGTTGAGGGGAAAGACCATCGTTGTGAAATACGGAGGCAACGCAATGGTGGATGAGAACCTCCAGAGGAAAGTGGTGAAGGACCTGGTATTTCTGGACCTGATCGGGATGAAGGTGATCGTGGTTCACGGGGGAGGTCCTGCAATATCAGAGCATATGGAAAGGGTGGGACTGAAACCTGAATTTATCCACGGACAGAGAAAGACCAGCCATGAAACACTGGAAGTCGTTGAGATGGTCCTCTGCGGAAAGGTCAACAACCAGATAGTCAAATTGATCAACAGGGAAGGTGCGAGAGCGGTTGGTCTCTCGGGGAAGGACGCAAATCTGATCACCGCAAGAAAACTGATGAGAGATGTTCTGAGAAACGGAATGGTTGATTCCATCGATATGGGACAGGTGGGGGAGGTTGATCGCATAGATGCATCCGTTCTGAAAACCCTGTCAAATTCCGGATACATACCGGTTATCGCACCCATAGGTGTCAGCAATGAAAATGAGGATTTCAATATCAACGCAGATGTTCTGGCAGCCGATGTGGCAATCTCCACCGAATCCGATATGATCGCCTATCTTACGGATGTGGACGGCCTGTTGAAGAATCCCGATGACCCCGATTCAATAATACACTTCATAGATGTTCCGGAAGCAAAGTCGATGGTGAACAATCAGATAAGGGGAGGAATGGCCCCCAAGGTAACCTCGAGCATCAAAGCACTGGACAACGGTGTCCAGTTCGGATTCATAGCCAATGGAACAAAGGATCACTCATTGCTTATGTCCCTGCTCTCCCCCGGCGAGGAAGGGACGATGATAAGACCGGGAATCTAAGGAAAGGATACAATGTACGACCTTGAAAAAATTAAGGAACTTGATGACAGATACCACATGAAAACCTACGGAAGGACCCCGGTCCTGTTGGTGGAAGGAAAAGGTTGCAGGGTCAAGGACTCAACCGGAAGGGAATACCTGGACCTCCTTGGAGGTATAGCAGTAAACGGCCTCGGCCACTGCCACCCGAGGGTTGTTGAAGCTATCCAGGATCAGGCTTCCAAACTGATACACTGCTCGAATCTATACTATATCGGTCCCCAGGCCCTGTTATCCCAGGCACTGCTCGAAAACTGCGACATGGACAGGATCTTCTTCTGCAATTCCGGAACGGAAGCTGTTGAGGGGTGCATGAAGCTTGCAAGGAAATGGGCTTCAAAAAACGATAGGGGAGGTAAGATCATCACAACCGAAGGGTCCTTTCACGGAAGATCGCTGGCAGCGGTTACTGCGACCGGACAGAAGAAATACAGCGTTGGATTCGATCCGTTACCAACGGGTTTCGAGACCGTGCCGTTCAACGACCTCGATGCCGCGGAAAAAGCGGTGGATGAAAGCACCTGCGCAATAATGGTTGAACCGGTACAGGGAGAAGGAGGCATCCAGGTTGCCAGGAAAGATTATCTCAAAGGATTGAGGGATATCTGCGACAGAAACAATATACTGCTGATATTCGACGAGATCCAGTGCGGAATGGGAAGAACGGGATATTTCTTCGCCTACCAGGGATATGATGTCATCCCCGATATCATAAGCATAGCAAAATCCATGGGAGGGGGATTTCCCATAGGAGCTCTGCTCGCAAAAGAAGAGATTGCATCCTCGTTCGGACCGGGAGACCACGGAACCACTTTCGGCGGCAACCCGCTGGCAACAACAGCATCACTCGCTGCCATATCCTCGATTCTCGAGGAGGAACTGCCCCAAAGGGCCAGAGACCTCGGTGAGAGGACCATTGAAAGGCTGAAGAAGGACATTG
The DNA here is from genome assembly GCA_964445525.1 of uncultured Thermoplasmatales archaeon. Taxonomy (GTDB): domain Archaea; phylum Thermoplasmatota; class Penumbrarchaeia; order Penumbrarchaeales; family Penumbrarchaeaceae; genus Penumbrarchaeum. The sequence goes on from CAYULA010000036.1 coordinate 28,821, forward strand.
GCGGGATGGAAATTGTAAAAGAGGTCCGCGGCAGGGGTCTGATGATAGGAGTCGATCTCAGAGACCACGGCAAGGAAGTGGTAAACAGAATGTTCGAAAGGGGAGTACTTGCCAATTGCACCGCAGGGAATGTCGTTAGGTTCCTTCCTCCGCTGAATATTCCCGAGGAGGACCTCAACAAGGGATTGGAAATATTCAAGGAGTGTCTCAAAGAGGTGTCAGCGGATGAGTGAAATAAACGTGGGTATCGTCGGAGCCTCGGGTTATACCGGTTCCGAACTCATGCGGATTCTGGTGGGTCATGAAAAAGTGAATATCAACGCCGTTACCTCCGAAAGCAATTCGGGAAGGAACATTACCGAGATCTACCCTCACCTGAAGGGAAGCGTGAACCTGAGATTCATAAAATCAGCGGATATTGACCTCGATGACATCGATCTCGTATTCCTCGCTCTTCCCCACAGGGTTTCAATGAATTACGTCGCTTCCATCTGGGATGAGGATGTCCAGATTGTTGATCTATCGGGGGATTTCAGACTATCATCGGTGAAAGAATACGAGAAGTGGTATGAAACGGAACACTCCTGTCCCGAGTTGAACAAGGAAGCAGTCTTCGGTCTTCCGGAGCTGTTCCGCGAATCGATAAGAGGATCGAGATTCGTATCCAATCCCGGATGTTATCCCACTTCGGCAATAATCGGGCTTGCTCCTTTTCTTAAAGACAATCTCATAGAAGAAAGCGGTATAATCGTTGATTCCAAATCGGGGGTTACCGGAGCCGGTGCCAGTGCCAAACCGGGGACCCATTTTCCCACTGCAAACGAGGACTTCAGAGCTTACAAAATTGGTTCGCACCGCCATACACCCGAAATAGAGGACGCTCTTTCGATATTCACCGGTTCTGTGGTATCTGTCCAGTTCACCCCGCATCTCCTTCCCATAAATAGAGGCATTCTAACAACCTCTTATGGGGAGCTGAAAAAGGATGTGGGTGAGGAGGAAGTGACAGAATCCCTGATGGAACATTATCACGATGAAATGTTCGTGAGGATCAGGGAGAAACCACCATCACTGAAAGATGTCCGAGGGTCCAACTTCTGCGACATCCATGTTCACGTGGACAAAAGGACCAACAGATTGATATCGGTGACAGCGATCGACAACCTTGTAAAGGGTGCCTCCGGTCAGGCTGTACAGAACATGAACCTGATAAGGGGGTTCGATGAGGGAACTGGCCTGCACACGGTTCCACTCTCTCCGTGAGGGATTATACATGGATTCAAGGGTCCAGAACATGAATATAACCAGCGTCAAGGGATACAAGGCCAGAGGAGCTCATGTAGGCATCAAATCAAAAAGAAGGGACCTCGCACTGATCTATTCCGATGTCCCGGCTTCCGCTGCCGGGGTATACACCCAGAACAGGATCGTTGCGGCTCCGGTTATTCTTACAAGGGAAAATCTTTCGGACGGAAAGGCCCAGGCAATCATTGTGGCTTCCGGAAATGCCAACGCCTGCACGGGCGATCATGGAATGGAATCATCCAGGCAGATCGTGAAGACCGTCTCCGAGGAGATGAATGTCAGAAAGGAGGATGTAATATTCGCCGCAACCGGTGTAATAGGTGTTCCTTTTCCCACGGAGAAAGTGGTGGAGGGAATCAGGAGAAACGTTCGCTACCTGAACCGAAGGAAAGTCAGCGGAACCATGGTCGCTAACGCCATCATGACAACGGATACCTTCCAGAAGGAAGGCTTCATAAGGTTCAAAATAGGAAAAAAGACCGTCAGCATGGCCGGTATCGCCAAAGGGGCGGGAATGATCCATCCTAATATGGCAACCATGCTGGCTTTCATCGTATGCGATGCGGCGATCGAACCCCATCTTCTGGACAAGGCATTGAAATATTCCAACGAGAGGTCCTTCAATATGATCACCGTGGATGGGGACACCTCGACAAACGACATGGTAACAGTGATGTCAAACGGTCTTGCAGAAAACAAGATAATAGACGAGGAAAACGAGGACTACTTCAAGTTCAGGGATCACCTCCACTACCTCTGCGAGTACCTGGCAAAAGCCATAGTCGCCGACGGTGAGGGGGCCACAAAATTCGTTGAATACGATGTTGTCAACGCAGCCTCGGGAGAGGATGCCAGGAAAGTTGTCAGGACGGTCTCCGATTCGAATCTGGTCAAGACCGCGCTCTTCGGAAGGGACCCGAACTGGGGAAGAATACTGGCTGCCGTGGGCAGGTCCGGTGTTGAGATCGATCCGGAAAAGGTTGATATCTATATCGGATCCAGGAATCTCATTCAGGTAGCAAAGGACGGAGCCTACAATGAATTCAGCAAGAAGAGCCTGAAGCAGATGCTCCGCTCCTCCAAGATCAAGATACTCATCGATCTCAATCAAGGCGGGGAAAGCGCCGTCGGTTGGGGCACCGATTTCTCATACGAGTATGTGAGGATCAATGCCGAGTATACCACCTGATCGGATATCCGGGTCCTGAATTCAAATTGGTTTATTCTTCGTAGTCCTCCTCTTTTCCTCTGGAAGAGAGGAAAACAAGCAGTATTATGATGAGAACTACCACTACTATCCCGATTATCAGGAAAAGGATCCAGGAGCTGTCGCTTCCTTCGTCGTCTTCATCATCATCCGTGTCATCATCATCGGGGGGAGGCTGATCCCCGGGGATGGAAACCTCTCCCTCTGCACTCATGTCGCTTCTACCTATCTCATTGAGGGCGGCCACCTTGTAATAATATGTCTGGCCTGGTTGGAAGTCCTCATCTTCATATTCCGTTGCCGTCCCGATCTGGGCAAGCTGTTCCAGTTCTCCCGAGGTCGTTCCCCTGAAGATGACGTAACCGGTTATCGGGCTTCCGCCGTCGTCTTCGGGTTCGTCCCATGTGATCAGGACCCTTCCATCCATATGGTTAACATCGATGTTCAGAGGATGCGAGGGGGCTGTAATAAGTGGTATCCAAATGGTTGCATTGGGAGTGAATTCCCCAGGCCCTAAAGCATTCAGGGCCCTTACGGCATATGTGTATTCGATTCCTCTTTCCGCCGTATCATCAACGAAAGAGGTATTGTATGACTCCGCAATCAGCTCCATCTCACCGGCCTCGACCGACCTGAAGACGTGATATTCGATTACAGGCCACCCGCCATCCGTCTCGGGAGCTTCCCAATTCAGTTCAACCTGGCTGCCTGAAACGGAAGCGGTTAGATCTATCGGAATGCCAGGAACAGTTTCTCCTTCAATAATGATTATGGAATTGTTCAGGTCAAGCCAGTCGGTAGGAGAAATGATGACCATCTCACCCGGTCCTACAGTGATATCTTTCCTGATCGATGTGGGCAGATATCCGGGTCCGGGTCTATCAGTCCCGTTCCAGACCTCCTCGGACATCACATTGGTCTGGAACTGGACATCGAAGGTGGTTGGACCCCCTCCGATGTTCTCGAAGATTATCCCGTTATAATCCCCGGACACCGAGATCAGGTGCTGACCGTCCCCGTGCTCTCCGTCATCGTTGAGCTCCGCATCTATTACCTTGAATGTCCTGTGTCTGGGGCCGTAGGAATGTATTATGCTCGCATTATATTCCTTCAGATCATCATCGGAGGAATAGATCATCTCTCCCATGTAGGGATTCCCATCATGGTAATGTATGGATACCTCATCATTGGATCCTTCCATGACATCTGCATCCTCAATAGTGAAACCCGATGTTCCGTTATTGATTCCGGTCCAGTTGTATTTACCGTCCCCGATTCCTGTAATATGAGTTGTGTAGTTACCGTCCGGGAGATAATACCCGCTTGGTTTGTCCCCGGCTCCTCCAAATGAGGGAAGGGGAGCGGCATCCGGTATTCCCCATTGAATGGAACCGTCCTCGGCAACACCCGACCTGTTCCCATCCTCATTCTCGATGGAGATTGTGGCCGAACCTGTGAGGATATCGATTATTCCTTCAATGCTGGTTGGGAGGGTATTTCCTTTTCTCAGATTGTCGTAATCGACCATCCCCAGGCCAATATCATCTGTCCATATCGTCCCGTCCGTCCACTCGAAGGACCAGTCCCACCAATTGCCGGTTCGGTCTATCACAAGAGCGGGGGGATTATCATTGCTTGGAGGACCAGACACTGCCTGATCGGGAGCGGTATCCTCGAATGAGAACTCCTCTCTGTTGCTGTCATATACATAGAAATATGTCTTTCCGTCACGGTCCTCGTATGCATATGGCACAACGGCGTGTGCTCCCTCGTCACATATCATCGTTGCGATCCCGAGTTCACCGGAGTCGATAAGGCTCTTCATTCCCGCAACCCAGAGTCCCATTCCTGAAATCGGTGTGGATGGCACCAGGCTGTTTACCAGAGTATGGAGGTAATTCCCCAGTACCTCGGATGACATCTGTGATCCCTGGGCTTTTTTGATGTAGTGATGGAAGTCGCCTGATCTCTGGAAATCCTCCCAGAAGGTTGATGAACCCCCGTCGAAATCGTATCTGTCAAGGTCCCCGTGGTAATGCTCGAGGGCCATCTTGCTCATCCCGAAGCATTCCCCACTCCTTCCTATGTAATGAAAAACAGCTCCGTAGAATGCAGCTGCAATCGGATCCGGTGCGAATGGTTCCTCGATCTCGTAACCAAGGCATTTCCATCCTGTGAACGGAGTCCAAACAGGTATTCCGATACACACCCATGCCGTCAGGTAAACCTGGTTTCCGAATACATCCTTGTATATGCCATCATTCCAGGGTGCCCAAGGATAGCTGTATGTGTGGGTTCCCTGGTTCTGGAAGCCTATTCCGTGTTCGTACTGCCATAAAGGTTCGGGATAGATCTCGATGGCATCGGTCAAGGTATCTTCTCCCATGGCATTCCTGATGGTCATATCCTGCGTTCCGTTTGGAAGTACGTCGTACAGCGTGAAATTGTACGTCGAATCCGGATCAGGGTTTCCGCTATGGGGAGTGGTTGTCACGGTAGCGATCATTTCTCCGTTAACCAATACTTCCGCACCCATTAGATCGGAACCGGAGATCGTGATTGTGGTTCCTTTCCATGCGGTATCAGGTGTGACCGATGTAAGCTTCGGGGGTCTTGGATTTACGGTAATTGAAACCCTGTCGGTATTGAAAAGCAAGGGGCCTGAATGATTCACATTATCGGAAACCTCCAGTTCGAATACGAAGGTCACCGGATACATGTTCAGATCCATGATGAAAAGTGGCTGAGATGAACCCGGAAACTGCAACGGAGCGGTTATCTGCGAGGGGGAGACCTGCCTCCAACTGTAATACAGCGTGTCTCCATCCTGATCGTATGAAGATAAGCCGTTCAGTCTTACAACTGTACCTTCCGTAACGTTCTGATCGGGTCCTGCCATTGCAACGGGTGGTCTGTTGAATTTGATCTTGTCAAAGATATAGAATGCATGAGAGGAGACAGCCACTTTTTCCGGATATCCTGTTGCCGTTATGGTTACCCTGATCCGACCCTCGTATGTGTCAACCTCGGGAACATCCCAATTATGAGGAGTTGCCCAATCATCAAGGTAGTAGACAATCAGGTTGTAGGTGGAGCCATTGTCTGTTGAATATTCGAGTTTTAGACCGGTTATCGTGGAATATCCCGTAAGGAGCCAGAAGATCTGATATGTCTCCCCTGACCCCATCACAACTCCTCCGTCCATCGGAGGATTGGGATTGACGAGGGAAACCGATGGGATGTTGGAATTTGCAATGACCGTGATATCACCTGTTGTTGCTGTGGCATAGGTGTCGAACTCACCATACTGGGCGGAAATACGGATTTTCATCGAAGTTGTGGAAATCGACGGGACTGTCCAGTCCTCCGAGAAATCATTGGTGCCGAGGTCTATGTAATTCCAGGTCGATCCGTCGTTCAATGTGTATTCGATCCTGACACCATTGATCACCTCCTGAGGATCGGAGGAGGTCCTCCATTCGATCGTTATCAGGTCACCGGCAACAAGTGTTTCACCTCCGATCGGATAGGTGATTACAATGAACGGGGAGATTATCTCGATATCCCTGCTGGTGAACTCGTCCAGAATGGTGGAGTTGCCTTGAGACATCGCCCTGCATCTTATCTGCGCAGTACCGGATTCGTAATGGGGAGGTGTCCACCAGATATAGTTCCTGCTGGTGTCCAGCCAATCAAAATAGGGACCTATGGAACCCCAGGAGGACCATCCGCTGCCGTTGTTGGTCCTCCACTGGAATACCAATCCCGCCACCATCTCATAAGGATCGTATAGGTTCCAATCCAGGGAATAATACCTTCCGTAACTTACCTGGCTGGGCTGTTTTACCAGGTACATTGTAACACCCGGTTCTATACTGAAAGTATAATTCATCTCGGCTTCTGCAACCTTATCGAATGGTTCGAATTGAGTGTTGGTCCATACCAGCTTTAACTTGCAATGGGTTGAATTGATGTTCGGTGGAATATCCCATTGGTAGAATCCCACTCCAATTGCATGGTTGTTCTCGACGGTCTTGATAAGTTCGTATGATCTTCCTCCTGTTGATGAAAAAAATATTGCTATATAGCCATAGGCTCCTGAAATTTCCCAGGTTATGTATTCCTGGCTGCCTGCGATCAGTTTTTCACCCTCAGTCGGATTTGTTATGGTTATGGAATCCTCCTCCGCATCAACATTGGTCAGCGGTATCAAGGATATTATCAAAAGCATCAAAAAAATCAGAGCGGATGCTGTCTTTCCACTTATCAACCTACCATTATCTAACCCGTCCGATTGGAATGCGATCATGTTTACCCCACGGATATCTTAAAAAATTATAAAATATTAGTAGTTTTCCTGGGATATTTACATGGAAACTCGAATTCTGGCTTATTAATTGTATATCTTAATACTACTTCGTTAGTTGATGAGTGATTTTATCAGATATCAGAAAGATATCG
>CAYULA010000037.1:0-35509 GCA_964445525.1 uncultured Thermoplasmatales archaeon
CAAGAATAAAGCTTTCACGGCTTTACCCGACAGTTTAGGGTTGACATGACACTAGGAATCTATCTTCAATTCCATAAGTAACCCCTCTCCCATTTTCTCGCATGATTCGATCCTCAACCGGAGTGGCTCCTGGACAATATCCACGATGGAAGGACCGTCTCCACCGATTATCATCGGTCCGTAATAGATGGTTAACCTGTCGAAAAGACCATTTTCCACGAACTGCCTGATAATGGAGGAACCTCCCTCCACAAGGATGGAATCTATACCCAGATCACTCATTGAGGCCAGGAGTTCTGCCACATCGATCCTACCGTCATTTCCATCCATCATCAGGATTTCAACATCCAGATTTTCTTCGATTATGGTTCTCTCCATCTCTTCGAGGTTCCCGGGAACATGAAAGGGGGTGCATGCGATGACGGACCTGCCGGGGGTCCTCATGAACCTCGATGAAGGGGGAATCGACCCCTTCCCGTCTATCACTACCTTGTTCAAAGGCCGGGGATCTGTTACGACGGATCGCTTCACCGTGAGCTTGGGATCATCGGCGATCACAGTTCCGGCCCCTACAAGGATGGATCCCAGCTCCTGCCGTAGCCTGTGTACCCTTTTGATATCCTCGGTACCAGAGATTCTCAGTCTGGATCCGTCCGGTCTCGATATCCTTCCATCGAGGGTGGAGGCGCAGTTGACATGGATGTAAGGCCTCTTCATCGACACCTCCATCGATTCTCCGGATATATCAATTCCCTTTCTGCAATCCCTTAATTATATAAATGGCAAAAATGGAGGTCAATTTTAAATATCTTCAAATATGCTGGATAAAAGGGGGCATAATCTTCCATGGAGCCGGGGGAAAACCGCAAGAAGAACAAATCGGGAAAGACCATTTCGGAATGGAAACATTCCCAGGTCAGCGATCCCGATGATGTTGACGGTCTCTCGGAACTCTTATCCATGGAGATTGACAGGGATGTCAAGATCCTCGAGAGAAGGCTTGAGTCCTACTGGAAGAAGAAATATTATTGATTATTTATACCTACTCAAATCCTCCGATCGACAATGTTTTATTATTAGACCATGCTAATCCGACAGAAGGACAGTTTCAACGGGGTACATCACATGGACGATATCGAGATCTACGAATACAGGAGGCTCGACCTCAGGGATGCCTTCATTCTTGACGGATTTCCAAGCGTCGGTCTTGTGAGCACAATAACGGCAAGCTACATAGTGGCGGCCATGGATATGGAGTTGATAGGAGTCATGGACTCGATCTATTTTCCGACGGTATCGGTGGTAAGAGACGGGGAGCCGCATCATCCGGTCAGATTCTACGCGGGCGATCTGGAAGGTCCAGATGGCGACTGGACAAGGCTTGTGGTTTTCCTTTCCGAGTTCCAGCCTCCTTCAAATCTCATAAAGATGATCTGCAATACCGTCCTTGACTGGGCCCAGGAACAGAAATGCTCCTGCCTGCTGTCCCCCGAGGGTCTCGTTATCGAGACGGAAGAAGGCCCTACCTCCTCTCCCGTGGATAGAGAGGAATCCGAAAACGGTGAAGAAGAAGAAGAGCAGGAGAAGATGATAACAAAACTCCAGCAGCCCGTTGACATCAAGCAGGTTTACGGGATCTCTTCTACTCCGTCAGGCAGGGAGAGGATGAACGCCTCCTCGATACCGGTATTCCCGGAGGGTCTTATATCCGGAATTCCCGGGGTCCTCCTGAACGAGGGCAAGAAGCGCAATTTTGAAGTCACATGCCTCCTGGCCCAGGCAAGAGACAACATCCCGGATGCCAGGGCGGCGGCAACCATAATAGAGAGGTTGAAGGACATAATCCCCTACTTCGAGATAGATCTGGGTCCTCTCTATGCCGAGGCGGATCTCCTGGAAGCCAAGATGAGGGGTTTCCAGAAGGTTACCAAACCGGGCGGAAAGAGCTCCGCACCGCTTCCCTCCATGTACGGCTGATCAACGTTTGCTCGATATCTCCTTCGCCACTACCTTGGCCGGTGGAAGGGATTTTCTCTTCTTTTTAGGGGGTCTGCCCCGTTTCTTCGCAGGGGCTGCCATCTCTATTGCCTGGAACTTCCTCTGCCTGGTCCTCTCGAAGTAGCGGTCCACCATCTCTTTGGACAGATCCTTCATCATTCCCTGATGGGTGTAAAGCTGGGAGGTGAGTGCCCTTTCCGTACCTTGAGCGTTGTATCTGTAGAAATCCGAAAGCATTGTGGAGTAAAAAATCTCGGAGGCAAGCTGATAGTCAAGTCTTTCCAGGCTCCCTCCCGATGATAGGTATTCCTCCCCCATCTTGAAGCAAAGGGTCCTGAGGAAGTAGGGTGTGACATAGGAAGGGTCCATTCCTATGGAGATCTCTTCCATAACCTCCTCCAGGCGTTTTACTATTCTGGCCTCGGATATCAGGTCGAAGAAATCCCAAACCACCCTCGGTGAGAGGTTGCGAACCTCGTCGGGACTTCTTCTTATCATGCCCTCCCCGGTCCTTGTGGGTTCCATTATCATTGTTGTGAAGTTTGAGAGGTCCCTTTTGTTGAAGACCTTGGACCTGTCTATGTGGAACAGCAGTATGGAACCCAACGATATCCTCGTCCCTTCCTCGATGAACGGGATAATCACCTTGGATATGGGAAGCTCCGACAGGTTCGAAGCCAGGGCCAGTGCGTTTTTATCCTTTTCCTCGAGCCTTAGCGTTAAAAGTTCTCCCATTTTATCAGCTCAAATCAACAACCCTTATATATTTCCATCTATATTTAATCTTTTTTAGTTAAAAGTGATTACATATATATTATATAATTATTATTTTTTTAAGAAAATAAAGTACAAAAAAACGGGAATATCTAGATTGATATCCGACAAAGGTTAAATATGCATCGAATTCTCACAGAGGCAGAGGGATATCGATGAAGAGATCCGAAAACTCAAAGTATATCAGGCTTGCGATAGTGATGATCCTTCTCGGAAGCGCTTTCGCGGCCTTTGTTTATAATCTTCCATTGGCAAGCTCGGCTACTGCCTATGATGTGAGCTTGACCTCTGACGATGCAAGCAAGGAGGTAGCTGCGGGCCAGCAGGTCTCCTATCTGATGACGATCACTAACGAGGGCAACAACGGGGACAGGTACAGCATTACATCCAATGTCTCCAAGGACCCTTCGACATGGACGGTCCAGCTGAGCCAGACCGCCACTTCCAACATTGGAAGCAGTTCCACCGCCACTTTCACAGTGACCGTGAGAGCGCCTTCGACCGGTGTTGACATATCCTCGTTCTGTTTCGCCACCATAAAGGTGACCTCTCAGAATGATCCCACAAATTCAACATCCAGCGTGCTTCTCTCGACCGTGCTTAAGAGAACATACGGTGTTTCCATCACATCCCCGGGAATCAAGAACCTGGACCCCGGCGACTCCACCTCCTATTCCTTCACCGTCAAGAACGAGGGGAACGACAAGGACGGATACTCCCTGGAAGCGACTACCGTCCCTGACGGATGGTCGGCCTCCGTGGATTTCGACACCGGTAAATTCGATCCGGGCGCAACCAAGAATGCGACCATGACAGTTCAGGCCCCCTCAACCGCAGAGGCAAAATCCTATCAGTTCGTTGTAAAGGCCCAGTCCGTAACCGACAATACAACGACGGCCACCAGGACCATTACGGCAAATGTCAACCAGGAGTACAAGGTGTCCATCTCCTCGGAAGGTGTCAAGCAGGTAGACATAACCCAGGACAGGGTTGTCAACTTCAACGTGAGGATCACCAATCTCGGTAACGGTGAGGACCAGTTCAACCTGGAATATTACGTTCCGCCCCAGTATGTTTCAAAAGGATGGGGAGGGGACCTTTCCACCACCACCACCTCGAAGATAGACGCTGACGGGTCCGTCAACGTGACATTCTTCGCATATACGCCTTCGAAATCATTCAATCCTCCCGTGAACTCCAAGGGAGAGTTCTTCATAAACGCAACGTCGGTGGGCGACAACTCCATCACCAGACAGGTAAAGGTATCATGTGTCGTCAAGCCGTATTACGATGTTTCCGTTCTAAACACGGGACCTTCCTCCAAGAATGTGGACCCCGACGGATCGGTTGTCTTCACGTTCAAGGCGACCAATCAAGGCAACGATCAGGATGATTTCGACCTGGAATTGACCTATCCTGATGGATTCGAGGATTCCTCCATCGAACCCTCTTCGTTTTCACTTTCGGCAGGGGCCAGCCAGATGGTCAACGTTACCGTTAATCCGGATAGAGACGTTGTAAAGGCCAAATCCTACAGACTTAGGCTCTATGTCAACTCAACGGAAGGACCGTCCTCCCATTCTGATTTCTTCACTGTAATAAACAAGAGATACGGAGCTTTCCTTGACGCACCTCAGGGGGCCATAATTTCCTCCGGACAACCCGGGCAGGATTACACAATGCTCGTCAGGCTTCAGAACAAGGGAAACGGAAGGGATTCATTCGACCTCTCGGTGGATGCAGAGACCCTGGCCATAGAGACCGAGTGGGCACCTCTGGTTTCGGCGGCGACAACACCGCTTCTGGAATCCGACCAGTATTATTACTTCAACATGACCGTGAGTGCGCCGTCCAATGCAACCCAGGGGACCTACAAGTTCACGGTGAATGCAAGCTCGATCAACAGCAATGTGTTCAAGACCATTTCACTTTCCGTGAGGATACCCCAGCTCTACAATGTTGACATCACTGCCAACAGACAGAGCGTCAAGGGTCAGTTCTCGAATGATTCCGGCACCCCCAAGGAGGTGACCTTCGATCTGGACGTATACAACAGAGGTTCCGGAGAGGACGATTCCATTACATTGGAGGTCAAGAATGCTCCCACAGGATTCGCAGGTCTTTATTCCGTATATTTCACTGGCAATCAGCAGGCAAAAACCACGATCTCTTCCGACACCTCCGAGGATGCCAAACTGGATATAGAGATGCCCAAAATAGGATCGGGCCTTTCCGCCGGGACCTATTTCTTCATCGTGGAAGCAACAAGCGACAACGGAACCATAACCGATACTTCCGATGACAAGACCGCACAGGTGAACCTTTCTTTGGTCCTTCAGCCAGTTCACAGGGTGAAGATACTGGCGGGGGTCAATTCTTCCACCGTTAACATAGGGTCCTCGGTTACCTTCAGTGTAATCATCCAGAACAGGGGAACCTCGTCGGATTATTACCAGCTGTCGCTGGAGCATCCCAACTACGGTGCCGACATAGACTTCTCCATACCAAATGAAAACCTGACCACAAAGGTCCTTGATCCTCTGGAGCAGGAGAATATCAAGCTCACGGCAACGATCAAGACCGGAGCGGATCCGGATCTTGGCTCCGTATGGGTAAAGGTGACCGCCACCCATTCCACGGATCTCACCATAAAGGACGAGAAATATTTCACTGCAATATTTGCCGACAAGTTTGCAGGGGACCTTGCAACCGATGACAACTTCGAGCAGGCCCTTCCCGGGGAGGCGGCCACCTACAACGTGTCGATAGTGAACTGGGGAACCAGGTCCGAGGACACCTTCAGCATCGAGGTCGTGGACGACCTGGAGTTCGAGAACATCGTCATCACCCCCTCAACTGTCATGCTGCGACCCTATGAGACCACCTACATAACCGTCTCCATCACGATCCCTGACATCGAGGACGAGATCATCGAGACAGGCACATACGATCTGGTCTTCGAGGCGATATCAGACGGAGAGACCACCCAGAAGCTCGACGATGTTACGATCGACAACATCACGCTCAAGATCAAGGTGATGCCCGTCAACAGGATACAGTTTCTCATACCACAGGGATCCGATGAAGTGGAACCCGGTAAGACTCTTGCCGATGTGGAGCTCAATGTTACAAACAAGGGTAACGAACCCTCGACCATGACTGTCAAGGTGGACATTTTGACTTCAGCCAAATACAGAAGCTGGGTGACCATTTCACCCTCCACAATATCGGATCTTTCACCCAACGAGGCGTCTTCCGTGTTCGCCGATATCAAGGCAAGGTCCGATGCTGTTGCAGAGACCTTCACCATATATTTCAACGTCTCAACAACATCCGGTTCCACATGGACCATCACACCTTTCGTGGTGACGGTAATCGAGGATTACGATGTTGATCTCAAGGTAGCCGATTCGGTGACCAAGAAGGAGGCCGAGCCGGGGGAGACCGTAAACTTCGAGATACAGCTGAAGAACGAGGGAAATGCCATAGACAGCTACGAGCTGACACTCACCTCTTCGAAGGCCTCCTGGGCCGAGAACTGGGGAGTGAAGAACACCCTCGAGAAGACCGTTGACGATCTCGGGATCGAGAATACCCAGACACTTACCGTTCAGATAAAGGTGGACGAGAACGCTGCAGCGGGCGACGTCGCCTTCACCATAAAGGCCACATCCATCGGTGACAGCGGAGTTGATGACAGTATCGTCCTCACGGTCACGGTGGAACCCAGAAGGGATGTGGAGCTTACGACTTCGGAATCGAGCAAGGACCTGATTCCCGATGTCGATCAGGACTTCACCGAGGTGGAATACACCATTCAGGTCCTCAACAAGGGCGAGTCCTCCGATACGTTCAAAATTGAGGTCATAGACGATACGGTCAAGAAGCCCGAAGCGGTGGATTCCAACACCTGGGACAGCATAAATGGTACCGACCATGATTTCAAGGTGGTCCTTTCAAAGACAGTGACCAATTCCATACCAAAGGGGGGATCCGAGTCCATAACGGTAACGATCCAGATCGAGGAATACTCTCCCAGAACCTGGAGGACAGTGATATGGGCCTACAGCGAGGGAGACGAGGACATAGACGACAAGTACTCGGATCCCATCATCCTGCAGACGAAGGTAAAACAGGCATATGGGGCAAATATTCTGGGTGACGATTACATCAAGACAAAGGAAGACAATGACAACAACGTATTGTACGCCACCTTCCCCAACACCGTGGAGAACACCGGAACAGGATCTGATTCGTTCAAGCTTGACCTGGACGAGATGAACCTCCCGGATGATTTCGATATATTGTTCTCCACCGATGGCGGGGCAAGCTTCTCCATCAGCCCGCCATCTGTAATGGATGTTGGCAACGACAGATCGTCGAATGTGCTCATCCGTGTAGAGGCTCCACAGGACACAGAAACGGGAAGATATGACTTCAGGATAAGATGGATCTCCAGGGGAGACGATTCCGAATGGAACGAGGAAAAGGATTACGTGACCACCTGGAAGCAGATCACCATTGAGGTTGACCAGGTATATGGTGTTACCATAGAAGCCGAGGACGAGAACCTGGATGTGGAGGTCGGAAAGACAGTTCAGTTCAAGTTTACCGTCCAGAACCAGGGAAATGATGACGACACCTTCAGACTGGAGGTTCAGGAGATCTCGGACACTGATTCCTGGGCATCCCTTTCCAAGTCGAAGGTTACCCTCGATCCTCTTGGCAGTTCATCAAATGACAAGACAGAGGTCACCATGACCGTCAGGGTCCCCAACGAAATGGACGAAGCGATTGCCGGGAACTACCGGTTCCAGATCGATGTGGAGCGCGACTCCAACAACAGGTTCGAGAGGGAGAAAGCAACGGCAACCATCACGGTTGACGTGGACGTGGAGGAAGCCTTCTCCCACGCCCTTGAAACAGACGAGGACCAGGAGGACGCCGATGTAGGTGATAAAACCTCCTTCCGATTCAAGGTAATAAACGAGGGAAACTCCAGAGATATCTTCGAATTGGAGGTTAAAGGCAACAAGAAGGATTGGGCAACACTTTCCGCCGAATTCGTCACCCTGGACCCCGAGGAGGAGACCTATGTCTATCTCAATGTAACCGTACCTCTTCTGGAAGAGGATCAGTTCGATCCGTCCATCCCGTTCGTGGATGATCCCGAGGATGTCGAAGCGGGCAAGTATGACTTCGATGTGGAGGTCCAGTCCAGGGGAGACAGGAACGCCGATCCCGAGATAATCACCTTCACGGTGGATGTCCAGCAGGAGTTCAAGGTAACCGTTTTCGAGGTGGAAAACGGAGAGACCTCCTCCGATCCTTACGAATACGATGTCAACAACAAGAGGGAGGACCTCAAACTGCGCTTCACCATCGAGAACATGGGTAACAAGGATGATACCTTCTACATCAAGAAGCCCAACGCCCCAACGGGATGGAGCATTCAGGTATCACCCGATCATCCAAGGGTTCCGCTCGGCGAGGCTCAGGAGATTACCGTGACCATAACCTTCGCTCAGACCTCGGGATTCGAGGACGGAGTTCAGAGCCTCAGATTCGAGATTTGGCCTGATGACGGATCCATCAACGGAAGAAGCGCCAGGATTTACCAGACCCTCTATGTTGACGCACAGGTTCCGGAACTGGTCATCAAGGATCTGAAGGTTCCCAAGAACGCCGAGCTGGCTAAGGACGAAGCAGTTGATGTAGAGGTGATCGTGGAGAACACCGGAAGGGCAGATGTGGAGGATGTGACTGTCACCGTTACCATCAGCGGAAGCACATTCACCTCCGAGGCACAGGATATACCCAACGGGACAACAAGGACCTTCGAGATCTCATGGACCCCTGGAGCCACCGGAGATTTCACTATCAAAGCGGAGATAGATCCCGGTCTTATAGAGATCGACGAGGACAACAACGAGGATGAAGTTGACAGGACCGTTTCGGCCTTCAACCTTCGCAACTATATCGGCTACCAGACGCTCCTCATCATACTGGTCGTATTGGCCTTGATAGCGATACTGATAATCGTTGGCCTGGCATACAACAGGAACAAGGAGATCAAGGACCTCGAGGCCCTCGTGGAGAGGATGAAGACCTCCGAGAAGGGAGCAGGGCCCAGGAAGGTCATAAAGGAGGCAGGCCAGACGGGAGCTCCCGCAGCTCCTGCAGCCAAAACCGGACCCGGTCTCCCCTCAGCCCCCGGTCCTCTGGCCCCTGCCGGAGGTGCCGCTGCCGGAGGAAAGATCCAGAAGAAGGAGGGAGCTCCCGGAAAGAAGGAGGCTGTGAAGGTGAAGTGCCCGCAGTGCAAGACCCAGCAGGTTGTCAGCATCGACAAGAGACCCGCCGAGGTCCCTTGCAAGGAATGCGGTGTAACCCTCCTCATACCCGAGAAGAAGTAATATCGGGATAGAGCAGGCAAAAGGGAGGGGTTCGCCCCTCCCGTGTTTTTATTTTAAAAAAATCAAAATCCTTATATATGGGACATTAATCACTCCTACCGGACCGCTACGTTTTGTGGAGGGATGATCATGACAAACGAGAACGAAAAGAAGCTGGAACAGGTATCGGCCTACCTGGACATGCTCTCCGAGGATACATCAGTTCCCAGGAACATAAGGAAGGGTGCCAAGGATTCCAAGGAGAGGCTGTTTGACAACAGAGAGGCGCTCGATCTCAGGTGCGCCAGCGTCGTATCGGTCCTCGAAGAGCTCTCCAACGATCCCAACATACCCCTCCATGCAAGGACCCTGATCTGGAACGCCACATCCATCCTCGAAAGCGTCAAACAGGGATGATCAACGCCTGAGATGGTTCAGAATAATTCTTAAATCGGCTTTCAGGGGACCTGACGCCTCTTTCATCCTTTTTTCAAGGAAGGTCTCGGGATCCTCCGTGTGATAGGCTTCTTCCATTATTGATCTGGCCACCAGCAGTTCGGAAAGGTATGGTCCAACCCTTTCCATCAGTTCATTTTCACTCCTTATTTCATCTCCGGATGTCATCCCTCTCCCCAATCCGATGACCAAAAATATATTTTAGGGCAAAGATGTTGACCACCGGGTGAGGGCTTGACCAGCAGGTGTCCCAAATGCGGCCGGAACAACTACGGTGATGTAAAGAAGTGTTCATTCTGTGGAGCTCCCTTGACCTTCATACCGGGAGAAGAGGTGCCCGAGGTCTCGGAAGAGGACATTCAGGAGAAGATGTCCAAGATGAAGGTGGATAGGATCCGCAATCCGACCCTTTATTTCGTGGGAGGAATCATTGGTATAGTGGGTATCGTGCTGATGATAGTCCTCTATCTTCTCATGATGTTTCTGGTTTATTCCTCCAATGGTGTAGATGTTGAATACGAGCAGGGGTCCTTCGTCTACAATGTGGACGGCGGAGAACAGATGATATTCGGAGAGATCACCAGGGTCACCGGTTACGAGGATACGGAATGGGGTGAAGGTGGAAATCACGGTTATCGGGAATACACAGCCTACGAGATAGACGGGGACGGATCCGATAGAAGGGTGGAAGCCCTCAGGGAAGGAAGCGTTGATTACGAAGCCGACGTCTGGGTATATTCCGAGGAGGACCTGGGATCCAAAGGGGACAGGGTCCTGATCAAGGTTGAATCCAAGTCCAACGATTTCGGAGAGGACAGAGCGATATCACCCGGTTACGCACCATGGGGAGGAAAGGGATTTAGAGCCGGATGGATATGGCTTATGCCCGGATTGGTCATATTCCTCGGAGGCCTTGTGGTCTTCCTGATAGGAATTATTGGAAAAGCAGACAGGTCCATGGAGAGGCTCCTTCAGGAGGACAAGGAGCTCCGCCAGCAGCAGCTGATGCTGAGACAGGCTGCAAAGAAGCAGATGCAGGATAAGGAGAGGCAGAAGCAGTGGCATGAAGGCGGAGGACCTCCGCCCCAGGGCCCGCCCCAGCAGGCAGGAGTAGAGCAACCCCCTCCGCAACCGCAGCCCCAGCAGCCAGCTCCTCCGGTGGCCCAGCAGGTAGGAGATGCTCAACCCGGGCAACCCCCACAGCAATCTCAACAGCAGCCAGCGTATACACAACAGCAACAGGGTCAACCCCAGCAGCCCCCACAGGGGCAGCCTCAACAACAGCAGGCGGGACAATCCCAGCAGCCTCCTAAATATCAACCGCCTCAGTGATTTGCCTGAAGTCAGAATCTATTTGAGATTGGCGTAGGGATCCTTCCATGGGTGGAACGTTCCAAGCAGCATGAAGATAATATTTGACAACCAGAGCAATGCTATTACCCAGAGTCCGGTCACATCAAGAACCAGGCCCATTGGAGTGTCCCTGGTGACTAGCGACAGTCCGATGAGGAGGACAGAGGTTTCCAGAACCGCCCAGGTCATGGAACATGTCAGAGCGAGAGGAACCCTCTCCTTGGGGTGGGCGGACCTTGCCCCCAATGCCCCCGACAGATAAGGTATGAGCGTGATTGCGAGAACAGGTCCGATCAGGGGCAATATCATAACAGGTACGGAGATAAGCAGGATCAGGTAGGAGACCACAAGTCCCCTTATGAAGGAAGGCTCTCTCGATTTGTCCAAAACTTGTCCCCCGATGCTATAATATTTCCAGGGCCAGATACCTTTAGATGGAATTTACCCAACCTATTTATATGGCACCTCCAATACCATTTCACCTCATGAAATAAGTTTCGGAAACGGAGGCTTATGGTTGTCCAAGATCAGAAAGATCGTTCTAGACGTTCTGAAACCGCACAAGCCCGACATAGTCGAATACAGCGAGAAGCTCTCCGAGGTAAAGCACGTTTCCGGAGTATCAATATTTCTAAACGAGGTGGACCAGGAGACCGAGAACATAAAGGTGATAATCGAGGGCTATCACCTGAATTTCACCTACATAAGAAAGACAATCGAGGAGATGGCTGGTTCCGTCCACTCCGTGGATGCGGTTTATGCGGGAGAGGAGATCATAGAGGAAGTGGACACACCTCAGGACAGGTGAGCCGTCAGATGGGGTCCAGGGAAATTCCGATCATGACCTCCCGGGTATCGGGAAAGGTCGCGGCCGCTGCGGTCGTTTTGCTCCTTTTCTTGATCATTCAGTCCATTGTTCCCGATCTCTCCCCTGCGGAGGATGCCGACGGCATCCGGAATGTGATGGGCTATATTGTCATGGACACGGGAGGCTCCAACCAGAAGGGGAATGTTGTTGAACTCTACACCGGACCGGGGGAGTCCGATTTCGCCGCCCAGGTCACCGGAACGGCATTCCTTTACAGGACCTCCAAGGTGCTGAGGGACAGAGTGGATGTTGAGATGTACTTCGAAACGGAGGACCCGAGCCTCGTCCTGGGATCTGTTCTTCCACAGGTGGCAACCGCCCAACCCGGAGGAAAGATCGCACAGATCCCCATCATTGTCAATATCAGGCTCGCCAGCCCCATGCTTAATTATTCCACCGGACTGAATCCACTGGTCAAGGTCACTGTTTGGGGTAGGTGGGATGCCCAGTGGGACGCTGGCACTGGAAACGTCTGGGACGCTGGAATCATAGAGCCAACCTACATCTATGTTCACATCAATCCCTATCATTACCTTCAGATGGCCTTCAATCCGCCCATGGTGGACCTCAGTCCCGGCGGGTCCGGGGAGCTGGATGTGATCGTCCTCAATACGGGAAACGGCATGGAGAGGGTGGACCTCTCCATTCCCAACGAGAATACCTATGCGAAGGAAGGATGGATCTTCGAGTTCAACCGGACCACACTGGACATCCCTCCCAGATCGGAGGCCAGTGCCAGATTGAGGATCACCTCCCCGAGAGAGACGATCAGATGGCACATGGATACCCAGGACTTTGCCGTAAAGGCGGTATCGTACTACGACAAGTACCTTGCTCTGGAAGAAGATAGGGAGGAACCCATCAGTTACGAGATCACATTCATGGTCTACATATTCGGACTTGATTTCACGTATGTACCCTGGGCCTGGGCTGTTGTTTTCTGGCTGATCCTTGCCCTGGTCCTGTTCAATCTGGGGGTAAACCCCCTGGTGATGAGGAAGAGAAAGCTTCCCAGAGGAAAGGAACCGGGCTTCGTTGCTCTCCATCATTACATGAGCAATCCGGAGAGGAGGTCCCGTGTAAAGGAGGCCAGGGAGCGAAAGAAGAAACTGAAACTGGAAGAAAGGGAGAAGCGGCTTGAGGAAAAGAGGAAGAGAAAAAAAGACGAGAAAGGTCCTCCGAAAAAACCATCCCCTTCAAGATCCGGAGTGCTGGATCTCAGATCCAAAGACGATGATTTCGAGATAAGGATAGATGAAAAACCACCGAAAGGGGAACCAAGGAAGGCGGAGAGACCTCTCCCGGATGATGATTTCGAGATCAAGCTGGAGGCTCCCGGAAAGGAGGCCCCGCCAAAAAAATCCAGAAAACCTCTCTTCTCAAGGGCACCGAAGAAGCAGCCCGAGAGGAGCGAGAGGGACCTGGCATCCGCACTGGAGGATCTTTGAGGTCCGCTGCCTTCGACATATTTAATATCGTTTCGATCCATCCACCGCAGAGGGTGTTTTGATCCATGCAGCTCCTATCCGTCCTTACAGATATCTTCACTACCAGAGGCTACGAGGTTATGGTGTCCTCCCCGGAGAATAACTATCTGCTCCTGAAGAAGAACACTTCCACAATGGCCGTGGGATACTCGGACCCGGATCAGGGTGCCTCGGAGGGTGAGGCGGAGATGTTCGTTTCCATGGCAGAGAACGCCTCTGCGGATTCCATGCTCTTCATATCACCCGACAAGCTCCGGAAAGGACCGAGAAGGATCCTGGAACGGGCCGGATGCGCAACCTGGGAAAGAATGGCTCTTGCGATAGCCATAGGCGAACAGTTCCTTGTTTCAGACGACAGGAAGAAAGAAAGGAAGAAAAAAACCGAGAAATTCGACCACAGCGCCATTCTGGATCAGTTCCTCAACCAGGACTTCGATCCTCTGATAAGGTCCCTGGACGAACCGGCGGAAGCACCGGCCGAAGAGAACTTGATCGGTGAAAATGACAACGGGATCCTGGTTAGGAAGGTTGAGTTCCCCGATCAATCGACAAAGCCAGGGGCAATAAAGAAAACCGAACAACCCGCACCTGAGAAAAAGAAGGAAACAGCGGCCTCCAAGGTGTCAGAGGATGTTCTTCTCGGTGCCTGGGCCGGATTCGATGACTGGAAGAAAAAGGAGGAAACACAAATTGAAGATACGGAACCTGTCCCTGTTCCGGACCTCCCTCTCATGGAACCCATCGAGGAAACACCTCCGGAAAAGAAGCCGTGGCTGGGCTCGATCCTGGCACCGACGAGATGCACCCGGGAGGAAGCCTGTGCCAAGGCGGGAGTTCCAAATGACACGGAGCTCGTTCAGGAACACGTTCCCAATCTCCTTGTGAGTGTCTCCTATTCGCTCAAAGCGGAGGACGGGGCAACCGTTTCCCGGGAGGGGGAATACCTCTACGATCCCATTAGATCGGGGTTGATAGACATTCCCAGTGCCCTGGCAGAGGAGTTGAGGTCCACTCTTTCGGTATGGGACGGAAAGGGTCCTGCCAAGGGTATTGACAATATCAGGGAGGACGACAAGGGATACGTGAGGGCCCTGAAGGACCGCCTCACAAGAGAGAGGCATGCGGAGGACAGGATGGTGAGGGAGACAATCATGTCCACCATCTACCAGGAGGTTCGCTACCTTTTCGATCCCTCTTCTTTCAATATCAGATGGTCGAGAAGGGTAGTTGTACCTTTCTGGGTGAAGAGGGACGAAAACGGCAATATCAACTGGATGGTGGATTCCTATCTGGGAAGGTTCATACAGATAAAATAAGGGGCTTGATATCTTGAATCATTCATAAAGTGCCCATTTCCAGAAGGGAATCATTATGATTTTTGATCCATTCTCCTCGATATCGCCTTCAAGGTCCCAGGTTATTAGCAGCAGGTCATCGCAATCCAGTGATTTTGCTCCTTTGACAAGGGACCTCAACTCCCTTTTTCTGATATCCGATCTGCTGGAAATGGCCGATACCTGAACGAGTTGTTCCACGGTTCTGTTCCTGGATATAATGAAATCCACCTCATGGTCTTGATAGTCCCTCCAGTAATTGATGGAAATTGTCGGTTCCATCTCGGTTCTCCTCACGAACTCAAGGAAAACTGCATTTTCAAGCAGGTCGGAAATATGGTCCCCGGGTGAGGAGGACAGGATTTCAACAAATCCCGTATCCATGGAATAGACCTTCTTTGGCGATGTAGATCTCTCCTTTTGTCTGAAAGTGAACTTCTCCACAACCATCAGAAGGGAAGCATCGGCAAGGTAACCAACATAATTCTTGGCCGTGTTGGTGCTTCCCATTTCAAATCTTGTCTTCAGGCTGGAATAGGTCATCATCTTTGAACTGCTCGATATGAGAAACAGTGCAAGTTCCCTGAGGGTTCTGACATACTTCGGCTTGAACCTTCCGACAACATCCTTGTTGATTATGTCGTCATAGAGGGTCTTCAGATAGAGGTCCCTGTTCTCAGGATTCAATGTTGAAATCGGAAATCCCCCTCCCCTCAGATAATCTTCTGCAAGTACCTTGAAATTGGTAATATCAGAGGGGACAAGTTTTTTTTCATCGGGTATGGGACATCTATTTGCTCTGAGGAATTCCCTGAAGGAGAATGTTAGCAGCATGATTGGAAGATACCTGCCCGTGAGATGGGTCGATAATTCCGTACTTAAAAGATTCGCACTGCTACCGGTGATTAGCATGTTTATTCTCTTTCTCTGTATCCTGTTGATGAAAAGCTCCCACCCTGGTATGTTCTGGATCTCGTCAAGTAGGGCGAAATCGGGTTTCCCTGCAATTTCCATTGCAATATTGAATATTTCGCCAAGCTCCTCTCCTTTTACACCCACCAACCTCTCGTCATCAAAATTCACATATGCATAGGTTCTGTCCGATAGCATTTGATGAGCCAGGGTTGATTTCCCCGATCTCCTGATTCCGAATATCACCTTTGCCAACGGCGATTCGAGGAGAGACCTCCTTCCTCCGGAGAACTCTCTGACTATCAGATCCTGTTTTTTTAGGTCCTCAATCTCCATTCTTTGCTCATTGAGTATTGTCCTCACGGAGATCTCGTCCATGGTAAAAGATCGGACTGATAATATTTAAATTTGTTCAGTCAACTGCACAAATTATATTAAAATTGTTCAGTCAACTGCACAAATTCAGAAAAAACTGGAAAAATAGGGCTATGAGAAAAACCGTTTTCCAATTATGGGAATATGAATGTGAACAATTCGATGGAAACAGCTTTTTACGGATTCCTCCTGACCCCCTTTGGGAACATTTATTGACCTCCATGACATATACCCGCAAGTGGTAAATGATGAAGTACATCTTCGTTTCCGGTGGGGTCCTGTCGGGTCTTGGCAAGGGTATAGCCACCTCATCTCTGGGGCTTCTTCTGAAACGTTCGGGTCTCAGCGTGACCTCGATCAAGGTTGACCCTTATCTGAACTGCGATGCGGGAACAATGAACCCTTACGAGCACGGCGAGGTATTTGTCCTGCATGACGGCGGGGAGGTCGATCTGGACCTCGGGAACTACGAGAGATTCCTCGATACAACCCTCTCATCGGATCACAACATCACCACGGGGAAGATATACAGGTCGGTGATAGAGAAGGAGAGGAGAGGGGACTATCTGGGAAAAACCGTCCAGATCATACCCCACATCGTTCAGGAGATAAAGAATACCATCACCAATGTGGCCAAGAAATCCGGAGTGGACATCTGCCTCATAGAACTGGGGGGAACTGTCGGCGACATGGAATCGATGCCTTTTCTGGAAGCAGCAAGACAGCTTCACATGGAACTGGGCGGAAAGGACGTGATCTTCATTCATACTACGCTGATCCCGATCATGGGTGTTGTTGGCGAGCAGAAGACAAAGCCGACCCAGCACTCTGTCAAGGAGCTCAGATCCATAGGTATTCAACCGGACATAATCATAGGGAGATGTTCCGAACCTCTTCAGGATGTCACAAAAGAGAAGATATCTCTCTTCTGCAACGTCCCTGTAAATGCTGTTTTCACTGCTCATGATGTCTCTCCCATATACAAGGTCCCGCTTCTGCTTCACAAGCAGGGCTTGACCGATTATGTAAGGGATAGGTTGGAGCTCCCTTTGAATAAAACGGACCTGGAAGTCTGGAAGGATTTCGTCAAGAGGGTTGAGAGCCCGGTGGAGACGATAAGGATAGCTCTTGTTGGCAAGTACACCGGACTCAAGGATTCCTACATCTCCCATTACAAGGCCTTCGAACATTCCGGGGCGAAGGCCTGTGTAAGTGTGGATATAGTCTGGATAGATGCACCGGAGAGAGGGCCCAATTTCGAAAAGGAGCTCGAACTCCTGAGGAAGGACCTCTCCAAGGTGCACGGCATACTGGTACCGGGAGGTTTCGGGGTAAGGGGCACCGAGGGCAAGATAGAGGCGATAAGGTACGCAAGGGAGAATGACATCCCGTTTTTGGGGATCTGCCTGGGACTTCAGCTTGCAATCACCGAATTCACCAGAAACGTGATGGGACTACAGGGGGCGAATTCCACGGAGTTCGACGAGGACACACCCCATCCGGTAGTGGACATACTTCCAGAACAACTCAGGGTCACCCAGATGGGAGCAACCATGAGGCTCGGTGCTCAGAAATGCATGGTCAAAGATAACACTCTGGCCCACAGGCTCTACGGAAAAAACGAGATCTGGGAAAGGCACAGGCATCGATACGAGATAAATCCTGATTGGATAGACAAGATTCAAAAAGCGGGTCTCCTGTTTTCGGGAATCTCCGAAGACGGGATCAAGATGGAGATAGGGGAGCTCAAGGGTTCCAGATACCACATAGGATGTCAGTTCCATCCTGAGTTCCTTTCCCGTCCCGAGAAACCGGCACCTCTGTTTCTGGGGCTAGTTGAAGCGGCCAAGGATTACAAGAGGTCAAGGGAGAAGTGATACCCGTGCCTGTCGCCTCCGGAGACAGGGTTTTGATTCACCTTCTATCGAGAGGTGACCCGGATGGATGGTCCGGGGGAGTTTCCGACCAGGATCTGATCTCCTCCATGTGCGGTATCGGCCGGACCCATATTCCAAGAGTCCTGAAACCTCTTATGGAGCAGGACCTGATAGTGGAGGACACCGGCAGGGTTCCGGATAAACCGAGGAGGGTCAAGGTATATTCCCTCACACAGGATGGAGCCGCTCAGGCCAGGGATGCATTGGCAAGGGCCAATGAGGTGAAGGTCTACTGGACCGACGAGACAGGAAGAAGGAGGTCCGCAAGGGCAGTGGAATGTCTCGATCAGATAAACAGCCACCTCAGGGAGCTTTCAATGACAGTCCTCCCTGCCTCCCTTTTTCTATCTCTTCCGATAGAGGACCTCTCCTGGAACGATATTATGTGGACCTCGGCCTCCATACGTGATATCCATGGAGAGGGCCCCTGCATTCCCGAGGGGTGGAGACCTTTCACCTTCAGGGGAGGATTCAAGGGTATGAGCTTCGAGAGGGAGCTCCTGGAGGAGATCGACAGGAAGATATCCGGTGGGATGGTGGTAATCACCGGGGGAGAGGATGCCGGCAAGGAGGAGCTCATAGAACTCTGGTCACGGTCCAGGAGTAGAAAGGCTCTCTGGCTCGAGAAGGGGGATGATGACGGGGTGTGCCCAGAGGGAGGGCCCTGGGACCTCATTGTCCTTATCGGAGGCGCTGACCCGGATATATCCGAACTTCTGATAGAGGGAGCCGAGGTCAAAGATGTGAGGGATTCCCACTGGCCCAGGGAATTCAGGTCGATAGACCTCATAATGACCACATCCGCCGACGTGGATCTTTCTGGTCCGGTCGTTAAGGCGGATGGCCTGTCCGGGGAATATTTCGTATCAAGGTGTCTTGAAAGAGGATTGCCGGAGCCGCTTGCCAGGGAGATCTCAATGTCCACCGGGTCATCACCCAAAGCTTTGAAATATCTTCTCCGATGCGATCCTCGTGAGCTTGAGCAGATCAGGGATTTGGATTTCGAGGAGGCGGTACTGAAGATCCTTTTAGAGCTTAAAAAGCTCTGAACAATCCGAATCCATCTCGAAAATCATATATGGACCCTCTATCCTCCTAGTACGATATCATGGCGGGGAGCCCCAAAGTGGAATGTCCGGAATGCGGCACCTGGATCGAGAAGAAGAACGTACCCAGGCATTTCATGAAAGTGCATCCGGACCAGGATCCCGTCGCCAGGATGAGGGAAAGAAGAATCGAGAGGCCCCCAAGGCCGTTCTACGAGATGCCGAGGTCCACGGTTGCGGGCATCTTCATAGCCATGTTCGTTCTGCTTCTGCTGGTATCGGGAACCCTGCTGTTTTTATCATTCCATCAGCCCGTGGAATCGACGCCGGACAGTCCGAGGAAGATCTGGTACACCGCAGGGGACGGTGCGATCATCAACGGAACCTTCTATCCCGCACTGAGCAAGGATCAGCCCACCGTCTATCTGGTGCATGATCTGGGCAAGGACAGAACCGTCTGGAACGAATACGCGGCGGAACTTCAGAAGGAGGACTACAACGTTCTTGCCATCGATCTTCGGGGACACGGGGGATCCACACTCAACGTGAAGAATCCCGACATAGAATATGACTGGACAGAGATGAACCATGATGATTTGATGGGCATCCAGCTGGACATTCAGGGTGCATACCGGTGGGTCCACGGAGAGGATGAAAACGGCAAGAAGAACACTGAAGCGGGATCCGACGGTGCCATGATCGGAGTGGGAAGGGGCGGTCTGTTTGCTCTATCGCAGGTGGCCAAGATGTCCAGGGAGAGGTTCATGTCCGCAGTTGTGATCTCTCCCCTGATGGATGTGTACTCTCTGGATGTTATCCAGGTCTTCGAGAATTACGGCGATGTAAGGCCGGTGATGATGGCTGCCTCGGAGGGAGACACAATCGCAGGTCGCGTGATGGACGAGGTCATGGGCAGGAAAGAGGCTGACGGGGAGACAAACGGTATCACATACTATGTCACGGGAAACAAGGTTGGTATGCCTCTCCTGGAGAACCAAGGTCTGAAAGAGGGGATACTCGAGACACTGGATCAGGGATGGAACACCGTTCCTCCCACCTGATCACTTTCTTTTCCTGAAGGCTATTATGCCCGCGGTGATTATTACGGCGGCGAAGATGATTTCCAGACCGAAAGGAGAATCATCCCCGTCTTCATCCTCGTCGTCTGTGGTGTCATCGTCGTCTCCGGTATCGTCATCATCGTCCGACTGGGCTGTCCTGTTGAAATACACGGTGATCTCTTCGGACTCCTCCATCTTCTCCTCTCCGCCTCCCACCGCGGTATAGGTTACCTCGATGGTGAATCCGATATCTAGGTAAGGATCTCCTCCCGAATCCTCCTCCTCGAAAGGTCCCCCAATGGTGGCGGTATAGGTCCCGTCACCGTTGTCTGTCATATTGGTCTTCTGGGGTATGTTGCAGGCCGTTTCGGTGCAGAGCTTCCATTCAAGGTTGACACTGACGGGTTCCGCATCAATGAATACCACAGGTGCGGTGATGGTAAGGGAATCGGAGTATTTTGGTTCCTCCTTGTCATATGAGATATTATCCTCATCGATCACGGCGGTGGGTTCCGCGTCCGCTCCCATCATTATCATTGATCCGAGAGCGATAGTCGCCAAAAGAAGCGTAAATATCAGTGCTGTACTCCTCATCTGAACACCTTCTACCCCATTGAACCCTATCCGGATATTAAATTTTCCTCAAAACGATGGAAACCATCCTCGAAAGGGTTTTTAACGGATATCGTGATTAGCCAATGGACCAGTCGGTCTCCAGGGGCCCTTCAGATGATGGACGAGAACGATATCATCAAGCAGAAGCTGATGGAGCGCTCAGCGGATCTAGACGTTGCAAGGCAGAGGTGGATTTTCGCATTCAGCTCGGCAGTTCTGGTTTTTATTGTTGTACTTGTTCTGTTTCTACTCCCCGTTTCCGAAACCTCATCCGAGGTCAGCGAGAGGTATTCCGTGGGCAAGGACAATTTCGAACAATCCGGAGCAGTAAATACCTTTGCCGTTCCGTCCACATACTGGATAACCTTCGAATTCGAGATGGACAGGACCGCCGCCAACGAGCACAACAGGGTATACGTCTATCTCTATAAAGACGAGCTTCCCGATCTCTCGGTGGACGTAACCGGAACCGAACCCGAGGAACTCAGGGCCTATTTCAGAGAGACCTCTTTCAGGAACGGATCCATCACCTACAACAGGCCGGAATTGTCCTGGGAGCTGGCATTCAGGGATGCGGACACATCATCCTATTACATGATCTTCTACAATCCGGATAATCCCGAGGACGAATATGACAACCTGGCATCGGAGGTCATAATGAAGGCTTCCTATGAGCCGCTGCTCCCCCTGATACCGATATTCTTCGTCATTGCATTCATCATTCTCCTTCCCCTGATGATAATCAGGGTCTATGTGATAAACCAGAAGAAGAAGGAGCTCAGGGTGCTTCTATCACTCGATCTGGATAATCTCTCCAATGAGGACAAGGTGAGACTCGGCATACCCATCTCCGCCCCCGCGGAGGGTCCCCAAAAGTAGAGATGAGATCCGGGACCCCCATTTCCAGTGGATGACAAATCTTTTTATTTTATCCTACCTTTCAGGAGATGCGCCCGGGGCGAGGAGGGCATCATATGACAGAAGAGATCGCGCCTGTGATCACTGAAATAAAGGAGGCGCTTCCGGATGTGGACGAAGACGAGATAGAGCGCGAAATGGAGCGCTACATGAAATACGGTATCGTCCCCCAGGAGGCTAAGAAGGCAATTTTGAAGAAGTTCGGGGGAACCCAGCAAACATACACCTCTATCGGTGAGAGGAAGCTTTCCGAACTCAAGGGAAACGAGATGAACGTGGATGTTGTGGTTAAATGCCTCGCATCCAACGAAAGGATACAAAAGACCGTGAACGGGGAAAAGACCCTGGTCACTGGTCTTGTGGCCGATGATACCATGATCAGGAGGTTCGTTTCCTGGGAGGGTCATCTTCTCGAGAAGGGAAGTGTTTATTCCATCAGAGGAGCCCAGGCCAAGACATTCAGGGGAGAGGTGGAGATCAATCTGGGGCAGTATTCCAAGATCGAGGATGCCCCTGAAGAGGCCCTCCCGGATCTGGATGTATCCAAGCTTCCCAGGTTCGGAAATCTCCTCGAGATCCCCTTGAAAGAGGTTAAGGCCAGTCAGGGAAACATTCTTGTC
This sequence comes from uncultured Thermoplasmatales archaeon, assembly GCA_964445525.1. Taxonomy (GTDB): domain Archaea; phylum Thermoplasmatota; class Penumbrarchaeia; order Penumbrarchaeales; family Penumbrarchaeaceae; genus Penumbrarchaeum. The sequence goes on from CAYULA010000037.1 coordinate 22,147, forward strand.
AGGGGTAAGATCCTGAACATAGACAAAAGGAAGATAAACACGGAACGGGGCGAGAAGACCATTTTCGACGGCATCATGGCAGATGACACCAAGAGGGTGAGGTTCACATCCTGGCATGATTTCGGGATAGAGACCGGGGATGTGATCTCTGTCAAGGGAGCCTACGTCAAGGAGTGGAGGGGGATACCCCAGATAAATTTCGACGACAGGGCCGAGGTTGAAAAGCTCACCGAAACAGACTTCGATGTCATGAAGACCCCCCGTTTGAAAGCGGAGGAATTGCTGGATGCCGGCGCTTCCGACGTGGAGGTCTCCGGAATAATAATCGAGGTCAGGGACGGATCGGGATTGATTTTCAGATGCCCGGCCTGCAACAGGGCACTCATAAACAGCAACTGCTCCGTTCACGGCCAGCAGGAGGGAATCCCGGATCTCAGGACCAAGGTAGTCCTAGATGACGGCACCGGAGCCCTGTTTGCGATATTGAACACGGAGATAACGGAGGATATCCTGGGAATGGGGGTCGGGGAGTGCGAGTCCAAATACTGCGACGACGAGGCAAGAATTGTGGATTTTCTCAACGAGAAGCTTCTGGGAAAGGAGTTCGTTATGAGGGGGAACGTGATAAGGGATGATTTCGGTCCCACGGTTCTGCCGAATCTGGTGGCTCCCGACGAGGAGGATTACATGGACGAGGCAACTGCTCTCATGGACGTACTGGAGGTGCTATAGATGGCAAGGCTGAGAGAGGCTGCCAAGAGGGTTTTTGCCGTGGAATACAACAGGAGCCAGCACGAGGACAGGGGCCTCGAGGAAAACGCACCCAACTACGTGATAACCCCTCTCGGGGAATCGGTGAACCGGGTGTACTTCATAGGAGTGATGATGTCCAAGGTCAACAACGGAACCGATGACTCACCAATATACAGGACCGAGGTTCGGGATCCCACCGGTATGTTCTACCTCTATGCAGGACAGTACCAACCCCAGGCATTGACAGCATTGGCTCAGCTGGAACCCCCGACCCTTATCGGGGTGGTGGGCAAGGTCAGGACCTTTGTCAGGGAGGATGGTTCATTTTATGCATCCGTGAAACCGGAATCGGTATTTCCCGTTGACATTCCACAGAGAGACAGATGGATCCTCTCCACGGCAAGGTTCACAATGGACCGGATCAGGGCCATGAAGGATGCACTGGATATTGATGATCCCACGGAAGAAATGCTTGTGGAGAAAGGACATCCGCGGAGGGCCGCCGAATCTGCGGTCAGGGCCGCGGGAATCTACGGCAACGTTGACATGGATCCCATAAAACAGTCCCTCAAGGATGCACTGGACCTTGTTGTCGAAGGCGGTGGAGAATCCATAGGAGAGATCCCGAAGATCTCCAATGTTTCCGAAAAGGAAGAGGAGGAGAAGGGGGAGGATTCGGAGGAAACGAGGAGAACGGTTCTTGAGATAATCAAGGATCTCACAGGGGAAAAGGGAGCTCTCTACAGGGATATCATAGGTGAATGCGAGAAGAAGGGCATAGACAAGATACAGCTCGAGGAGACCATCCAGGAACTGCTGGACGAGGGGCAGGTTTACGAACCCACCATAGGCATAATCAAACCGGTCTGAGGTCTTCTCTTGACCAAAGAATGGATCAGGCAGAGAAAACGCGATCCCTACTACAGGAAGGCCAAATCGGAGGGATACCGCTCCAGGGCGGCCTACAAGATAAAACAGATGGATTCCAGATTGAATCTTATCAGGAAAGGCTACAGGATACTGGATCTCGGAGCCTCCCCCGGTGGCTGGTCTCAATACGCCGTCCAGAGGGTGGGTGTCGGAGGAAAGGTGGTGGCGGTGGATGTGGTTCCCATGGATTCGATAAAAGGCGTTGAGTTCATAAAAGGTGATATCAGCGATCCCGAGGTCCTTTCCAGGGTGAAGGAGATATCTCCAGAATTCGAGCTGGTGATGTCGGATATATCTCCGTCCCTTTCCGGTAACAGGACCCTTGACAGGGGGAGGTCCCTGGCACTTGCCTGGGAAGTTATGAAATTCTCCCTGGAGGTCCTGAGGGTCAAGGGGAACGTTGTGGTGAAGATGTTCCAGGGAGACGAGGTAGATGAACTCAAGGAAGGATTCGGCGACTATTTCTGGAAGATTGAAAACCACAAGCCGAAGAGTTCATTGAAGAAATCCATAGAGATATACATCGTATTCAGGGGGTTTGAGGGACGCCGGGAAGATTGACCCTGGGTTTGTACAATTCCCTGGACCCTGTCAGATTTGCAGAGGCTCACAGGAGGGCTCTTGCGAGGGCAGGTCCTGTTGCATGGGCCTTTGATTGCAATCTGTCCGTGTTCGGTTTCCCTTTTGACAGGGAGTTGAGGACCCCTGTTGAGGTTGCGCAGTGGCTGGTGGGGACCACCTCCATCGGTCAGGGCGGCGACTGGATAGTGAAACTGGCTGAAAACGGAAGGTTCTACTTCCATGATTTTCCAAGGAAAGGATTCCCTCCCCAGCTCGGCAAGATAGTTATCGCAACCAGAAAGCCCGATGAAAAGATATCAAAATCTCCCGTAGAGGTGGCCGAGTTACTGGTTGAGGGTAAATCTCTGATGATGGTATTCGGCCTGGGACCCAGGGGATTGCCTGAAAAGATAATGAAGATGGGGGAGTTTCATATGGATCTGACCGGCAAAGGGGTGAGTTTCGAAACCTGCACCGCACTCGGTGCGGCCCCTGCGAGGGTTATGACCTGGGTCGAGGTCCTTCAGGCCCGTGGAAGGTAGCACATCGAGAGGCAGTTCCCCTCCGGACCCAGAGGTCCTGCGCAGTGGGGGCAGGTCCCTTCCTCGAGGACCAGTGGCTGCGGGGGATTCTCTCCCAGGATCTTCTTGTATTCGTCCATCAGCTTCCCCGGGGTGAACGGCCTCATCTTCTCATGGTCCTCCTGATCGGAGTAATAGGCTGAGTCCAGGAACACGGGGTAACCGTCCATCATGGGCTCCTCGTAGTATGCCGAGAACCTGGTCCTGCAGCTGTTGCAGAAATAGACAACCTGTCCCTCGGGACTGTAAAATGGCAGCAGAACTCCATCGCAGCAGGCCTTGCATTCGGCATATCCTTCCATTTCTCTCACCACGTGATGAAGGGCATACGGGATATTAACCCTAACGGAGAAAAATAATGGTGATTAGTATAACCATGATTATTATATCAGGGGTATCTCTCTAACAGAATCCGCCGACCTTATTACGGTTTCCTTTATGGAAGCTTTTTTTGCCTCTTGTTCGAGTCTTTCCGAAATTGCATTCGTTATCGGGTGCTTCGGTGCTGCCGTGCAACCATCGGTCCTTCTGATGGAGATCTCGAAGGTTCCTATCTCCTTTGCAATCTTTTCTATGTCCAGCTTATCGAAGCCTATCAGGGGACGGATTATATGGTGCCTGATTCCCCCGGATACCGCCGCCATATTCGGCAGTGTCTGTGACGCCACCTGGCCCATGGAATCTCCCATTATTATGCCTTTTAGATCGTATCTGTCACATACCAGATCCGATACCATCAACATGGCCTTTTTGCACAGTATGCACATGTATTTCGGATTGGAATGGGTCCTGAATGCTGTTAGATTTAAACCGTGGTCGGCCCTCAAGAGCTTCACCTTGTTCGGATGCAGAGAGGAGAGTTGTCTTGCGATATCTTCAACTTTGTTTGATTCGTCATTGCTCGAGAAGGGTCCTCCGTCCATGTTGAGAATGAAGATATCATGCTGTTTTTTCAGCATTAGATGTGTTGCAACCGGGGAGTCGATTCCGCCGGACATCAATGAAAGAAGCCTCATCCCCTCTCCCCCTCCAGGGTGTTTATCAATTCTTCCAGTTCCCTGATCTCATCTTTGATGAACCTGAACATATGCCTGTGAGGGCAGTCGAGGTCCATGGTTGGAGTCCTGCTCGGAAGCGACATTACCAGAGGGTATAGCATGCAACCCCTTGGTTTTATCTCGTAAATTGAGCAGAGACCGTTTTTCAGGAAGAAGCAGCGGTCTTTGACATTGTTCATTATCCTGTATCCGCTTTCCAAATGGTAAAAACCCGAATGCCCTCTGGATTCGATCCTCTTGATGTCATCTTCTGTGAGTTCCATCTCGGTATCATGACAGCAGGCGGAGCATTCCATCTTTCGGCAGATGTCTCCTTTCACACCCTTTTTCCCCCGTCCAGAGTGATGCCTCTCTGACCCTGGTAGGTCCCGGAACGGTCGCCGTAGAGGTGCTGTGGTGTGGATTCCAGCTTGCTGTAGACTATCTGGCAGATCCTCTCTTTGATCGGAAGGGCCACCTTCTCGGGTCCGAGATTCGAGACGGAAAATGTCAAGGTACCCTTGAAACCGGCATCCACCAGACCGAAGCCAGCAATCAATCCCTTTCTTATGAACGAGGACCTCATCCACAGCGTTGCGCAGAGATCATGCGGTATCTCCAGGTATTCCTCCGTGGAAACGAGGCACCACTGGCCGGGTTCCAGGTAGGCGGAGCCTATTGTAACTTTTCCTGCCGGGGCCTTGAAGTAGACTTCCTTGATCGAAAGGTCGTATCCGTTGGGGGTGAGGTTCTTCTCCCTGAACGGATCGATCTTCATCGCTCCTCTCTCGAGCCTGTGGACGATATCCTGGTCTGTTAGGACAGACATGAGGAGAGGTACATTGGACCAATCTAAATTCTTTTTTGGTCACTCCTCAACCTTCTTGCCTTTCTTCTTTCCCTTGGCAAGGCCGGAGATGAACATTATTCCTCCGATAACGAAGAAGGAACCCGACATGCAGCAACAGCATGCGTTCGGTCCTACCGTTGCGGGAGTCTTCAACTCTCTTTTTGAAGTGGGACCTGATCCCTGCGGTATCTCTATGGTGGTGATTATAATGTCCCCCTCGTCTCCAATATCATGAGAGGAATAGAACTTGTTGTTGCAACCCTTGTAGGTATAGATGTATCCCGAGGACTGGCCGTATGATGTTGCATCCTCTTTTTTGTCGATTGTACCCGAAACGGTGATCTCGTCTCCCGTGGTTGCGGACCTAGACCAATCATCGAATTCCTTTTCCGCAGACTGAGCTCCCATCCAGAATCCCCAGGGAAGGGCCGCCGTCAGAACTCCGGCAAGAATCAGTCCCAAAACGGCCATAACAGCCAGAATTATTCCAATGATGGTCAACTTTGACATGAATATGCCCCCGTCCTGGAATTATCTTCAACTAATTCAATTTTTACAACAGAATTCAAATGGGGTAGACGTTTTCTAGTTTCCTTCTGAGTGAAATTGCCGACCAGATCGGGATCAGGACCTGTAGTATGATCATTACGGGGACGAAGCAGAGTCCGACCAGTATTATCATGAGAAATGCGATAATCGTCCAGGCGATCCCGAGGAAGACGGGCCACAGAATCAATCTGAGGATTCCACCGGCGATGTCGCCGGCGTATATGTATCCGATTCCCATCAGACCGAAGAAGCCAGGAATGAACTCCAGGAGGAATGCAGCGGTCTTGTCGACGTCATTGAGTTTCTCAGACATCAGAGGGCCTATTTGGTGGGTATATATTTCAAATATACCTGTGATTTTTTCCGAAATGGTAATATCTCGATTGTTTCGGCCGTCTTTCCACAGTAAAGATTTTCTATCAAATCGGTATCAACTCTAAGCCCCGAGGAAACCGCATGAAAGGTCCTTCTCTCGAAACCGCAGTCGAGATCGACGACGAAGCAGACGATTCCAATCTCAAGGTCATCGTGAAATGTCCGTTCTGCCAGTTGACCTTCAGAGACACAAGGGAGGATGTGGAGGACCTTCTTTACAGACATCTATGGAAGGTCCACGACAGCCAGGCCGTCCAGTACATGATAGATAACATGTATATTCCCGAGGAATTGAAAGCCAATATCTTCGAGGAGATGGGATTTGAATACATCTCATGGATCGTGGACAACGGGGAGATAGACGACGAGAACTGAACTCTATCTTATCTATATGAAACTGATTTTCAATATATACCACAATAGAGTCCGGTATAATATATCCATCATTCCAATATAGTCCATTTTTCATCACCTGGACGGGGTTCGGTTTTTTCTTTACCCTCGTTCCTTAGTAGGTGTTGGATGATGGAGACCAAGGTGGCTGTCAGAGATCTTTCGCTCTGGTACGGCAAATCCCAGGCCCTTTACAATGTAAATATGGACGTTTACAGGAACAAGGTAAGCTCTATCATCGGCCCCTCCGGATGCGGAAAATCCACCCTTATCAGATGCTTGAACAGGATGAACGATTACGTTGATTCCTGCAAGATCAAAGGGCATGTCTGGATAGACAAGGAGGATATCTATTCCAGGAAGGTGGATCAGGTCAACCTCCGAAGAAAGGTGGGAATGGTATTTCAGAAACCGAATCCATTTCCCTTCTCCGTTTATGATAACATTGCCTACGGATTGAGGATGGCCGGGATCAAGAAAAAGAAGATACTGGACCAGGTTGTGGAAACCTCTCTTGTAAAAAGCGGCCTCAGAGACGAACTCGGAGACAGGCTGGGAGACAACGCAGAGGACCTCTCGGGAGGCCAGCAGCAGAGGCTCTGCATCGCAAGGGCGCTTGCAATGGGTCCCGAGGTCCTCTTGATGGACGAGCCTTGTTCTGCCCTCGATCCGATATCCACACAGATCATCGAGGATCTGATAAGGGAGCTGAAACGTGAATTCACGGTCGCTATCGTTACCCATAACATGGAGCAAGCGGCGAGGGTCTCCGATTATACAACCTTCATCCATCTGGGAAAGATCGTCGAGTCGGACAATACGAAGAAATTGTTCAACGATCCCAAAGATGAGAGGACCAAGCGATACATAGAGGGTAAGTTCGGGTGAGAAAAATGGCGGACAACATGAAAAGACCGGAAATCACCGAAACAAGGAAGATACAGGTTTCGGGCAACTCTACATATCTGATCACACTCCCCAAGAAATGGGTGGAGAAGGTCAGGCTCAAGAGTTCGGATTCCATAGCCCTGGTACCTCTCTCAAACGGAACGCTTCTTATAAACCCGATCAATCTGATAGATACAAAACTGAACAGACTGGATGACGATCAGCCCATAAAGGCAATAGGATTGAGCAATCAGGATTTCGAGGTGATCTGGAGGAAATTCGTCGGAGCATATCTGGTGGGTTACAATCTGATCAACTTCAGGTCCAACAAGACACTCTCCAAATCCGACAGAATGATGATCAAGAAGATATCCAATTCGGTGATGGGAACCGAGATTGTTGACGAAACGGGGAATTCTGTAACGGTCAGGGACCTTCTGGGGAAAGGGGGGTTTTCAATTGTCCAGGGTGTCCAGAGGATGCACATCATAGCAAGATCGATGCTTCAGGATGCGGTGCAGACCCTGAAAACCAGGGACGAGGATCTAATGGACGATGTCCAGGCCAGGGATGAAGAAATTGATAAGTTCAACTGGATGGTGGGAAAGCAATACAATTTCATCTCCAGGGATGTTTATTTCGCAGACAAGATGGGCATCACCCCTCAGGAAGCATTGGGTTACCTTCTGGTGGCCAGGGCGATAGAGAGGATCGCCGATCACGGAACCAAGATCGCCCACAATTCAAAGTCAATCAAGAACGGGATCAAACTTTCAGGAGAGATAGAAGATCTATCCTCCAGGGTTGTCAGGCTTTTCGATGATTCCATGAGCGGATTCTTCCAGTCCGATTTCAAGTATTCCGACGGCTTGATCAAGGAGGCCCGGGATATAAGAGACAGGATCAGCGAACTCAACAAGAGGGTGCACAAGCTTAAATCGGATCCGTCGACCACGGTATCCATCGCATATATTCTGGACAGTCTGGAGAGGGTGAGGTCCTATTCGGTGGACATCTCCGAGATATCCATCAACCATCTCTACGTGACCGAACTTCAGAGAAAGAACATTGAATCGCTCAAGGCTTTAGAGGGGGATGATTGAATGGAAACCAGGAAGCTCCAGGTGTCGGGACACTCCACATACATATTATCGCTTCCCAAGAACTGGGTCAGGGCCAATACCATAAGCAAGGGGGACAGGGTCCGGCTGAAACTGCAACCCGATGGGACAATTCTGTTATTGCCTTCAAAGACCGAGAAACAGAGGAACGAGATATCTGTTGAGGTGAACGAAGCTGACGATTCCCTGTTCAGGAAGTTCATGGGACTCTACCTTGCAGGATACCAGGTAATCAATTTCAACCTGAAAGGGGATTTCAACGGTTCAGAGAAGAGGACCATCAGAACAATGGTCCAGAAGATCTCGGGACTTGAGATACTGGATGAGACCTCGGAATCCATGACCATCCAGGACCTTTTCGATTCCTCTCTTTTCTCTCCGGAAAAAGCAATCAGGAGAATGCATCTGCTCACCAAAACAATGCTGAAAGATTCCGTCGAGTCATTTCTTTCAGGCGATGAAAATCTCAGAAAGGATGTGGAGATGAGGGACGACGATGTCGATCTGATCAACTGGCTGATAAACAGGCAGTACAATCTGATCCTTCAGGATATCTCGCTTTCGGAGAAACTGAAGATATCACCCCAGAGGGGTCTTGGTTTCCTTTTGATGGCAAAGGCCATGGAGAGGATCGGTGACCATGCTTTGAAGATCTCCAAGATCGAAGAGATTCATAATAAGGGGGACAAGCAGCTGGAGGAGGATATCCGTTATCTTACTGACAGGATGGTGGGGAACATAGAGGATGCCGTGAGCTCCTTCTTCTTCAAGAACTTCGATGATGCAAACGTGGTTATTGAAAGGGTAAGGATGGTTCAGAGGGAGATCCAGGACCTAATCGAGAAGGATGTCATGAACAGTGAGGGAGATACTTCCAGCAATATCGCCCATGCTTTCCTTCTGGATTCCCTGAAATGCGTATGCTCCTATACCATTGATATCGCGGAGACCTCCATCAACAACCAGTATGTGGAAGAATGATTATATTGGTATTAAAATGGCATAATATGTGATGTTTGGGTAGAAATATATTGGGATAATATATTTTACATAGTATTGTTAATAGTCCGTATTGTCATTATCCTTTGAGGAGTACGGTTATATCACTTATCCTGTCTCTACTGGTGCTACCACACGATAAGGAACCTGGGGACATGATTGTAAGGTTTGTTTATCCTTTAATAACTGGTTGGTAAAGAAAGAGATAAGAGTTGTCGGGCCCCCGCATATAGTAGGTGAAAGATATGAAGAATTTCCAAAGGAAATTCAGGGGCCCGACTGGACCTTTACAATATGATATTTCCGTTCCGGTTATTTAAACTTGTCCCATCATTATATGAAAGTGATAACGTTTTATGATAAATTTGGCTTTATTTCACCATATATATCTATATATTCTATATTTGCATACTTGATTGATTTCACATCAGCTTAATGTTTTTTTTCATACCTGTCATGTTAAACATGGAACATATTGAAAAAAGATATGTTCCTTATACTTTTTACAAATAAAATATAGACTTTATCTTTGATATTTGAGTATATTTGGGAATGTGTGCGGTGATATTATATATATTTCAAGAAGATATATTCTTTGAATGAAATACGGCAAGATCCTCCTTGTTATCGTCTCGGGCACGCTGATGCTCGCCCACGGGGCCAGGATGATCTATGAAGGCATCAAGGGAGAGAATGTCTACCGCCCCGACACCTTCGATATTTTTTTTGACTGGACTACTTTGGCCATTGCGGGATTGATCATGTTCTCATGGGGCCTCTACCTGTTTTATTCGAGGTATCAGAGGGATCATGAGGTTGAATGGGAGATCACCTGCCCCCAGTGCGGAAACATGTACAGGGAGAATATCGTGCACAAGGAGACCACCTGTCCAAAATGCAAAACCACCGGTATTATTGATCTCACCGGATTCGACCTGGAATATGCAAAAGAGGTTGCCCACCCTCCCACCATTGCGGAAAGCTGAGATATCATCTCTCTTGGATCAGTTTGGCAAAGTTTCTACATTTATACAAGATAATCAGGAATCTGTACATTGGATTTACATTATCGATACCAATAACCAGAAAACAACTATATAATATTCAAAATAAAATATATATATCTCATGAAATACCCGAAGATTCTCCTCATAGTGACCTCAGGGATGCTCATGACCGCCCATGGTGTAAGAATGATCTATGAGGGTATCAAGGGAGAGAATGTCTACCGTCCCGGAACCTTCGACATTATATTCGATTGGACCACACTGGCGATCATCGGTTTGATAATGTTTTCCTGGGGATTGGCCCTTTTTTACTCCAGATACAGTCAGGATCAAACTAAGGACCTGAGGATCTCATGTCCCGAATGCGGACATATTTATGATGACAACATTCGGACCACATCCACTCAATGTCCCAGGTGCCATGTCTCGGGTGAGATCGACCTCAGCGATTTCGATGCTGAAAGTTGGGGAAAAGGAGCAGGAAATCCTCTTTGAAGATGATATATCAAACAGATATTATTGTATTGTTGGAAAAATCCACAAGAAAATCTCATTATATTTTAAAAAAGTCAGTTTTTCGTTATTTTGTGATTAAAGGAAAAAGCTTATGTCACCCCAGATCGAGGTTCTTTTCGAGGTGAAACAAATGACGTTGGAAAAAATAAAATGCAAGTTCTGCGACTTTCAGATGCAGACACCGGATGATGAAGAACTGATGAAAATGATCAAAACCCACAATCAGAAACATCATCCCGACGTGGATGTGTCGGACGATATGATCCTCCAGAGGATCGAAAAGATATAAGACAGGTTATTCGGGACCTTTATAAGGTCCATATTTTTTCTTTTCCTACCCAGAGAAATTGATATTATTGCCATCACTCCGATTGAAACGGGGATGATTGCTGATGTGCAGAAGTTGGGATCTTGATTATTGATAAAATAACTGATCTCATAATCCATAATGCATTCCCCGGATCCGTCATTGTCCCATATGAAGAGGTAATATCCAACCTCTTCATCCTTTATCTTGAAATTATCTGAATATGAGTTTCCTCTCTTGAAATGTCTTTGGAGACTTACATCAGGCATGGTGTTTGAGGTCCATTCCGTTGTGGTGTAATAAACCTCCAGAAAAACATTATGAAGATCAGGATCGGGATCTGAGATTGAATAAGAATAGGAGATATCGGCATTCTTATAAACGGGGATGTAAACGTTTACCCGGAAATCGTCCTCGTGCAATCCATCTCCCAGGGCATAGAGGATGACATTGTCTCCTTCTGCAATTGGAGCCGCCTCCGAGTTTCCCGAAAAAAGAACCAATATGGTTGGAATCAGGAACAATAACGTAAAGAATCTGGATACCATTGATCTCAACCTGAGCCCCCAAAGGAAAATATTCAGGATGCATATTTAATAATATTGTCAGTTAATATTGAGAACCAGTCACAAATATGTCAAAAAAGTAAAATTAAATTATCTTATTGTTTTTATTATGAAACACATTTAATTTTACCAAGATTATTGTCAGTCTATATTAAACATTACTTTCTTATCTCTTATGACCCTGTGAATCCTATTATTTCTTATACCGAGTCTCTTGGATTCTGTTTCGATTTTCAGTTGTTTTCCCCTTTCGATCTCATTGTGTATTATTATTGGTTCATCCAGTGTGGTATTTTTTATGGTTAATGCAGTGGCAATAATCCATGGATCGGCTTTTTTTACCCATCGTTTCCATCCTGTCATATTGGATGGATCTATGTCTTTCATTATGATCTGCAGTGATGCGAGAATATCTCCTTCTTCGGATTTTCTTACTTTTATATTTTTTATAAAATCCTCACTCAGATAATCATTACCTTTTCTTAACTCGTTCACTACTTTGTCAATTACTATGATTTCATCATTGAAGGTCATATCAATAAGATAAGTCCAAAATGATTGGAATTGCTCGGGCGGGTAGTATTGTTTACCATCGATAAATGCGGAAGTGTCGAATACATATACAATACCCATCAGATAACCTCAAGATACTGTTCAAGTCTTCCGCTATCCTTTATTCTAAAATATTCCATCGTATCATGTAGAGAGATTCTTCCCTCTCTGTAACTATTATACACAAGTGACATGAATTTTCTGCTCAATCTATCACGATTGGTATAATGGTAATTTCCCGATCCATTAGTTCCTTTTCCATTTTTCTTCATGAACGCATCCAAAAATTTTCCATAGGTTTCCTCGGATATGATATTTCGATGTAGATATTTCAGCATTATTGCATTCTTGCTGAGCTTGTATCTATCTGATATATCCATGATCCTGTCCTTTTTCAATAAATCATCGCGATTCCCGGGCAGGATTTCTTCCCTTTCTTCCTCATTTATATTCATCAGAAAGGAAGCGGTAACCTCATTACACCATCTCTCAGTCCGTGTGTCCTCTTCCTCGATGAAAAGTATATCCTCATTTCTCAGGAGATAATGTGCAAACTCATGGAGGAGAGTGAATATTTCTCCATTTTTATCATCAGACGACTTGATCAGGATCAAAGGAGGTAAATTACCGGAAAGGAAAACACATCCCCGCATTCCTTTTACAAGTTCATCTTTGAAAACAAAAGGACCTATCTCCTCGATCTTTTCCCTCAAATAATTGAACACATCCTTTGAGGATTTATCTGACCAATCCACAGGTTTGTATTCCAGGATTTTTCTCATATATTCAGAAACAACCAAAGGATCGTCATCAATATTGAAAACATCGATTTCCCTCTCGATTTTCAATCCATGTTCGGCCAGGAGTATTTTCAGTTCCTCCCTCAATTCATTGAAATTTCTGAGTTTTATCTCGGTTTCAGGTGGGAAACTGATCCCCTTTTCCTTTCTGAATTCTGCCAGTACATCCTCATCGGGTATGAAGCTTATAAAGTAAAATGGTATTCCGCGTTTCAAGAATGAATCAATCTTTTTCAAATCCGAAAGATTTGGATTCCTTTTCCCATCAATTATCTCTTTGAAGTAATCATAGGTGAAATATTTTGTTTTGAATCTGTTGAAAATTTTTCTGTATAGTTCTTCTTCCCTGTATCCGGATCTTGAGATGGCCCACCTTAGCAGATCAGGTTCCACCTCTAAACACAGGTCATCTTTCATCAATTTTATATATCCAAAGATCACATGATAAAACTTTCTCTACGGTGAGAGTAATGTGAATGTGAATCTGTCTCGATAATTCGGACCAGAGGTAAATTAACCCTAATTTTATTACGTTTAGGGCAAATGGCCACCACAGTAATGTACCCTGGATACCTTCA
>CAYULA010000038.1:0-35463 GCA_964445525.1 uncultured Thermoplasmatales archaeon
TGAATAGCCATGAAGTCCATTTTGGGGGGCTACCGGCCATTAGTCACTATTTAGATTCAAAATAATCTTCGACCAGGAGGTTGTTATCATAAAGGCAACAGATTTTAACCTTTCAGATGAAATGAAATTCGATGTTGAGAGCGGAATAACCACCTTCAGAGACAGTCGGCTGGTAATTTTCGATGCAAATGCCATGGGTCTTCTGAGACAGTCTCTGATCAAGGAACTTGGAAAGGAGAAAGCAAGGGAATTCTTCCTCAGATTCGGATTCCAGAACGGATATTCGGACTTCCTTCAGATGAACCTGAACTTCAAGTTCGATTCAGAAATGGATCTTCTGGCTTCAGGACCGGTGATTCATACATGGGAGGGCATCGTCCATGCAGCGCCAATAGATATCAAATTCGACAGGGAAACAGGCGAGTTCTTCTTCACCGGAAAATGGTCCAATTCCTATGAGGCCGAGCAGCATCTTTCAAACAACGAGGAGGACAACGAACCCGTCTGCTGGACTCTGATGGGATATGCTTCAGGTTGGTGTACCGCTTTCTTCGGAAAGCCACTTCTTGCGATCGAACCTGTTTGCGTTGGCAAAGGTGACGACCACTGTCAATGGAAGATAATGCCTCCGGGAGATTGGGGAGAAGAGGCAGGACCCTATCTAAAAGCCCTTGAGGACCTTTTCAAGAAAGTGGAGGGGTGAATATGGGTGAGAAATTGATGAAATATTACAAATTCGTATCAGACGAATCCGGCCTTCCCGGAAAGATGAAACTTGCTCAAAAGACCAAGATACCCTCAACCGAGGCAGCCCTTGCGGCAGATTCCATGGATAACATCAAGCTCTTCAAAGAAGCTGTCAAGGAGATCACCGGGAAAAATCCACCAACTTTTTAAAATATAGTTCAACACCCCGGCCGATTCCGGGGTATTTTTTTCCACATCAATATTACCTGAATCCTTATCAATTCTTGATAACAGTTGATTTCATGGGGTTTTATTCAATATTGCTTCGCAATTGGGCAACAGGTGATAAAAATGGACCTGGAACATTTCGACGACATGATGGATCAGCTCTTCGAGGATTGGGTAGAAAGGTATGAGGACATCTTCAATGAGGATCGGATAAAGGCCCTCTCGGAGATGCTTGCCGAGGCCTTCAAGACCTGCATGACCTCCATGAGAATGGATGAAGATTATGATGAAGATGAGAAAGAATTCGATGACGACGACCAGGAGGAGGGAGATGAGGATGACGACGAAGAGGAAGACGACGAGGACGAGGAATAGAGATCAGGAATTCCCCTATGTCATCTCATTTCCGTGAGATTATTTTCTAGCATTATCTCATTTCTTTTATACCTACGATAGATTTCTATATACATCGGATGATTTGACCCCGTGGGATTGAAGATAGTCTACTCGACGGATAACTACTGGCCAAGGTTCAGCGGGATGGCCGTTTCCATAGATTCATTCAAGCACGAACTTGAAAGGAGAGGCCACACCGTCCACGTTTTCGCCTCGGAATATCCGGGAGGATACGAGAAGGACAGGGAGATGGGAAACAGGAACGTCCACAGATTCAGGGCTCACAAGACTCCTATCTCCGAAGAGGACCGTCTCGTTTACAGGTCGGAGAAGAAGAAGGTCTGGAGAAAAATGGACGAGATATCCCCGGACATCATCCATGTCCAGACCGAATTCAGCCTCTGCAAGATGGTGAAAAAATACGCCTTAAAGGAAAAGATACCACTCGTTATGACCTGTCATACCTATTTTGAGCAGTATATCAATCATTATGTTCCATGGCTTCCCAAGGGACTGGCAAAATGGATCGCAAGGAAGTACACATACGGTTTCTACAACACCAATGACAGGCTCATCACCCCCACACCATTGATGAAGGAAGTGCTGAGGTCCTATGGAATCGAAAAAGAGATATCCGTAATACCAACAGGAATACCCGAGGAGGATTTCTCGGGAGTTAGCAAAGAGGAAGAAAAGAACAATTCAATGTTCTTTGAATCATTCCCGGAATTGAAGGGCAAAAAGCTCATGCTGTTTGTGGGGAGGATCGGCGGGGAAAAGAATGTGATGTTTCTGCTCCCGGTTTTAAAGAAAGTATCCGGAGAGGTACCCGAAGTCCATCTGATGATGGTGGGAGACGGACCTCAGAAGAGGGAAATGAGAGATAGATCAAAAAATATGGGATTGTCCGACAGGATCTCCTTTTTGGGATATGTTGACAGAAAGGATGTGAAACACGCTTTCACCCTGGCGGACATTTTCACATTTCCCTCGAAAACGGAAACCCAGGGACTGGTCACGGTGGAATCGATGATATGCGGCACTCCCGTTGTTGCAATAGGGGAGATGGGGACCAAAAACATCATGAAGGGTGACAACGGCGGATACATGGTATCTGAAGATAGTGATGAATTCTCCGGCAGAGTGATAGACCTATTTACCGATGATAGATTGTACAATAACAAAGCCGAAGAGGCAAGATCCTATTCCAAAAGATGGACTATGAAGGTAATGGGGGACAGGATGCTGGAGGTCTATGAAGATCTTTTACGGGAAAGATCAGGAAAGCAATCGGATCCTTGAGAAGATGTACTTGAGTGGGGCATTCTTCAGGATAACACGGTATATATTGCCATTCACTTTTTCGGGAGTGTAGCCGTTGAAGTTGAAATATTTCTGGGTCTTGTTCTTGTCAAACCAGTAGACCAGGGATATCTCACCGTTTTCGATCTCCAGTGCGGTGATTCCCCTCTTTCCCACGGCACATCCAGAATTGAAAAGGCATGGCACAACAGGCCCCTCATGGTAGAGGGATTCGAGGAAATCCTCTTTCCTCCTGAGCTTCATCACCTTTGCAAGCTCTTTTTTATAGACCTTGATCTTCTTTTCGATCTCTGTTTTTTCGATTTTTGAGGCAGAAGGATATTCCCGAAGCATATGTTCTATCCTGTATTTCAGGTAATCCACCTTGGATTGTGATTCGAAAAGAGGCCTGTGAGTGTGGCCGATGACTGCCATTATCTTTCTCTTCTTTGCAAAATTGTAAACCCTGTTTTCAATGAGGTATTTTCTCGTGGCATTGTTCGAGACTGCAAAATTGTTGATCGCAAGGGGCCTGGCACCGTATCTCAGCATGTAATGGGTTATGCTCTCCAGCCTGTCTTGTCTCAATCCCGCCTGATGGCCGTGAAGGAGGAATATCTTGTTTCCCTGATAATCGAACCTCATACCGTCCCTTGGCATTGTCCTTACGGGGTATCTTGAACCGAGAAGCCATTTTTCGGAATCGTGATTGCCAAGAATTTTCGAAAGGCTGCCCCGATCCTCCATCTCCCTGAACAGAGAGAAGATCTTTGGCCAGGAAGCCGAGATCGATTTCATAAGGAATTTATGTAGTTCCTCAACATCCCCGTTGAGGATGAGATCGTAATCCTTTGGTGTATAGAAGCTTTCCATTGCCGTTTTGAAAAGCGGTGCATTATGCAGGAAATCATCCCTTCGGCCTCCATTTCCCATATGCAGATCGGAAAAAAGGACTATCCTGTCATCATCCCGGAGCTTGATCTCTTTAGTATCCTTGTAGAGCTTTTCCATCCTCCGGTGTGCATTGACCTCAAGCAAATCAATTCACCCCGTTGTCCTCGATGCAAAACCTGCCCTGGAGAAAATATCCACGACTCCGATGACGTCAAGGCAGGGCTCTTCGTCCATTTCTTCATCCCATCCCAACGCGAACTGAACCCTTTCGAGAACCAGTTCGGTCTGCTTCATGAATACTTTAGTCTCCGTGCCTAGTTATTGATTTCCAACATACAATAAAGACCGTAATTCCATCTATGAAGTGATAAGGCCCCTATATAGAGGCCAGTCAATTACGGAGAAAAACCATTGCGGAGCCAATCGGATATCATATCCCTCACCTTTCTGAAAGCGGTAAGGTCCTCCATTCCCTGCGAAACAAGAACGGGAGGATCCGGAAAGCTCCTGTGCAGATATTTACTAGCTCCGGGAAAATACGGACAGGCTTCCCTCGCGCTATCGCATACGGTCACCACAATATCGATCTCTTCATTCAGAAATCCCTCTGCTGATTTCGATCTGAGTTCGGAAGTATCGATCCCAATTTCCTCTAGGACCTCTATTGCAGTGGGATGAACATGTGTTGCCTCCGTTCCGGCACTCATCACCTCGAATTCATCACCGGCCATATCTCTCAAAAGAGCTTCCGCCATCTGGGATCTGCAGGAATTATGGGTGCATAGAAAAAGTATATTCTTCATGATCTTTCACCTTCCATTCTACCGATTGTCATTCTGTAAATAATTACCGCAAGAGTGGCTCCGATTATCTCCATTACTATGAATATGGCCGCATCAAAAGGAGAAACACCGGCCGCGGAATAGGTGAATATCCTTGAGATTGTCACCTGGGGATTGGCAAACAACGTTGAAGATGTGGCCATCAACATTCCACCAACAAGGAGACCGATAACAAGAGGAAGTCTCCTGGATCCCACCATGATCAGATATAGGATGGCAAGGACCAGGATGAAGGTTCCGAGGACCTCCGCAAAATAGATCCCCCCGTTCCTGGTGACATCGGATATTTTTATGATCACATCGATCTCATGGAAGAACATCAGATGGGATGCGGTCATCCCCACAAAACCCCCGGAAATTTGAGATAAGGAATAGAACAATCCCTCCCTCAATGGCATCCTCTTCAGGATCACCATGGAGTAGGTAACAGCAGGATTGAAATGAGCTCCTCCTACCGGACCGAACATCTCTATCAATGCAAATAGGATAAATCCCACAGCTATTGCATCGGCAATGACTGCAATGCAGATATCAGCTCCCATCAATTCCCCTTCGTTGAAGAGGATGATGGGGGAAATCGCGGCAATAACCAAAAACATGGATCCCAGAAATTCCGTGGTCAACCTGGAATAGAGGCTGTATTTTTCACCCTTGGACATTGTGGGACCTCGTTAGACTTATCGGTTCATTTTATTTCGATATTTATTGAAATAGAACTGGAAATCAGCTGAACTCTCTCCTTTCTCCCGTGGTTCTGAAGTAAACTTTCTCCGCGATGTTGCATGCGTGATCTCCGCATCGTTCCAGATATCTGGCAACCATCACATAATGCGTGCATCTTGTGATGGTTTTGGGATCCTCCATCATGTATGTCAGACATTCCCTGAATATCGAGTATCTCTCCTCGTCAAGGATGTCATCCCTTTCCTCCAGGTCCTCCAGTATGGCAATATCCTCGTTAAAATATGCTTCCAGTACATCTTCCACCATTGAAACAGCTATCTTGGCCATATTCGGAATGTCGATCAGCTTCTTGACGTGAGGTTGGTCACCTATCTCCAGCGCAACCTTTGCTATATCATAACCATACCTTCCTATTCTCTTGAGATAGGTTATGATCTTCAAAATACATGCAAGCTCCCTCATGTCCTTTGCAACGGGCTGATGAAGTGTGAGGACCCTGATGGAATGCTCCTCGATGTGATCATCCAGATCATAGAGTTCATCCTTCATGTCAAGAACCGATTGAGCAAGTTCCTTGTCCCTTTTTCTAAGCGACTCCACTCCTTCCATCAGCATCTTCATGGAAAGGTCTCCCATCTTCTTGATGTCCTTGTGAAGGAAATGGATCTCCTTGTCGAATTTTTCCGGCATATTTTTTCACCTATCCGAAACGTCCCGTGATATACTTTTCCGTCAATTCCTCTCTGGGATTTTCAAAGATCTGCCTTGTTTTTCCGTATTCTATCATCTTTCCCAGATACATGAATCCTGTAAAATCCGAAACCCTGGCAGCCTGCTGCATGTTGTGTGTGACGATTATGACCGTGAATTTCTTCTTCAGCTCGAAAACCAGGTCCTCTATCTTGGATGTTGCCAGCGGATCAAGTGCTGAAGTGGGTTCATCCATCAGAATAACCTCGGGTTCCACCGCCAGGGTCCTTGCTATGCAGAGTCTCTGCTGCTGACCACCGGAGAGCCCCATGGCCGAATCATCCATCCTGTCGTTGACTTCTTCCCATATTGCCGCCTGCTTAAGGGATTTCTCCACCAGATTTCTGAGCTTCTTTCGATCTCTCATACCGTGGATCCTGGGGCCATAGGCAATGTTGTCGAATATGGATTTGGGGAAGGGATTGGGTTTCTGGAAGATCATCCCAACCTGTGTTCTCACTTCCATTACATCTATCCTCTTGTCGTAGATGTTCCTGTTCTTGTACTTGATCTCGCCGGTGATCTTGACATCATCGATGGTGTCGTTCATCCTGTTGAAACATCTGATCAGGGTCGATTTACCGCAGCCTGAGGGCCCGATCAGAGCAGTGACCTTTCTCTCCTTGATGGGCATTGAAACGTCAATTAATGCCTGTTTCTTGCCATACCAGAGATTCAACTTGTTTACCTCGATCAACGTATCGGTCAATTAGTTCACCTACCATCTGTTCTTCTTCTTGAATCTTCTTCTGAGCACTGCTGCTGCGGAATATACGATTAGGATCATGATAAGGAGGACCAGGGCTGTTCCACTTGCGTATGGTAATCCACCCGAAACCTCGGCTGATAAAAAGAATATATGAGTGGAGAGGGCCATCGTAGGTTTGAATAGATCATTTACCGGTTCCCTGGACATGAATGTGACCGCGGTGAAGAGAATCGGAGCCGATTCACCGGCTGCCCTTCCTATGGAAAGTATAACTCCGGTAATTATTCCGGGAAATGCTGGAGGTAAGACAACTTTCCATATGGTCTCCCATTTGGTGGCCCCGAGAGCGAGTGAACCTTCCCTCACTGCATGAGGTACCGATTTCATCGCCTCTTCCGTGGTTCTGATTATTGTGGGAAGGACCATTATCGCAAGGACCACTATACCGGTAAGTAGAACCACTCCCCACTCCAGAAATATTACCATAAAAGCAAATGCGAACAGACCAAAAACTATAGATGGCGTTCCGTTCAGATTATCTATACCAAGTCTGATCGTCCTTAGAATCTTACCCTCCTTTGCATACTCCGCAATATATATTCCCGCACCTACACCGAGCGGAGTTGCCAGGAGGATCGCACCAACCACGAGATATATGGTTCCTATTATTGCAGGGAATATACCCCCTTCTCTGCCCAGGTCCCTGGGTCTGTCTGACAAAAATTCCCAGGACATGACACCCATTCCCTCGGAAACGATGTAATAGAGAATAATTCCAAGAGAAGCAAGGGTTGCGACCATGGTTGCGCTAACCAGGATGTATCCGAACCATTGAGAGATCTTGGGTTTGAGTTTCTTGTTGGCCAGATAAAATGCGAGGATGGATACCGTTATAATTATTCCGACAATGATCCCGAACCACATGTACATGAGGTATAAAAGAGCAAGGAAGATGAGTACCCTGAGAATAATCGACCATACATCCTTCACCTGGACAGGTATCTGAATATCTATCAGTTTTTTTCCTTTTTTGACCTGCCCAAGGTTCTTGGCCTTGATCTTTCCCATTATGAAAATTGCAGTTGTATTGATCAGGGTTACCATGAAAAAGAGGATGACGGCCAATACAAACAGGCCATTTTGGTGTGCTCCGGATGCTTCACCCATTTCGATACCGATAGCAGCAGTGATGGTTTTCACATAGGAGAAGACATCCGTCAGAGGATCGGGGATGACTGCCGCATTTCCGGCTACCATCATGACAGCCATTGTCTCTCCCATGGCCCTACCGATACCCAGGATTATGGCAGCCGTTATTCCCGATATCGATCCGGGAACGATCACCTGAGAAATTGTCTGCCATTTTGTGGCTCCGAGGGCCAGGGAAGCTTCTCTCTGCTCCCTTGTTATGGCACTGAGGGCATCCTCCGAAACCGATATTATTGTTGGCAGAGCCATTATACCAAGCAAAATCGATGCTGCAAGCCATCCCTGTCCGGACGGCTGATCGAAACCGACCTTGATCCATCTCACAAGCACGATCAATCCGAAAAGACCGTACACCACAGAAGGAACACCAGCCAGGATCTCGATCCCGGTCTTGAGGATGTCCTTGATCCAGTTCGGAGCCAGCTGGGAAACGAAAATTGCACTTCCGATCCCAATTGGTATTGCAAAAACCATGGCTCCCAGGCTGACCAGCATGGTACCCACAATCAGCGCCCAGGCACCGAACCCCGTATTCTTCTCACTGTGCGGATACCAGTCATTGTCGAATAGAATATGGAACAGTGACCAATCCTCCAATAGAGGATATGCATTCTGGAAAAGAAAAATTACGATAAAAAATAGAGCAATAATGGAAAAAAATGCAGCAAAGAACAGGACTCCCTTAATTCCTACATCGAGTCCCGTTCTCAGATTCAGCTTCTTGTTCCCGATCATTGGCCCAGGGGAAGAGCCGTCAGACCCTTCCCCCGACTTGTCAGTGATTCTCCCAGCCATTAACAGACCATCCCGGAAACAAGAACCGATTTCGGATCAAGGTTTTAGTTCAGCGGAACGAAATCCTCATTTTCCACTATGGCCTGCCCTTCGCTTGAAAGGAAGAAATCTATGAATTCCTTTGCAAGACCCTCGGGCTGTCCGTCGGTTATGAGGTTGAGGTTCCTTGAGATGGGATATGATCCATCCTGAACGGTTGTTATGGATGGTGAAACACCATCAACGGGAACCCCCTTTATTTCATTATCAACATAGCCGAGTCCCACGTATCCTATTGCATTCTCGTTTCCTTTTACAGTTTCTTTTATAGCTCCGTTGGAAGCTTTCTCCTGCATGCTCTCGTCGCATTCGTCCTCGACATCCACAAGCTCCTCGAATGTTGCCCTGGTTCCTGAGGCAGAGTCTCTGCCCACAAGCACGATCTCAAGGTCCGGACCATCGACATCCTTCCAGTTGGTTATCTCTCCCTTGTATATCTTCTGGACTTCCTCCATTGTAAGGCCAGTGACGGGATTGTCCTTATGGACGATAATAGCTATTCCATCCTTTGCGATGGGGGTTACCACCAGGGTAGGATTATCATCCATTTCCGATTGCTTCACCTCTCGGGAGGCCATACCGATATCTGCAGTTCCGTCAGCTGCTGATTTCACACCAACAGAGGAGCCGCCACCAGTAACGGTTATATCAACATCGGAATTCTGATCCATGTATTCGTCAGCAACGGCCTGTGCAACGGGAAGAACCGTTGTTGACCCAGCGATCGAAAGAACTTTCTCATCGTCATCACCGCCGCCGAGGCAGCCAGCCGCAACGACCATTGCGATGACGAACATACCCAATCCGGCTATTAACCAGTTCTTGTTAGGCTTCAGTGCTATCACCGGGGGAAACAACGTAAAACGACATTTATTGTTTCTGACCATAAAGTAAGGAGGAATACGTTAGATATATATGAAAAAATATTCTATATAGTAGTATGTCTTTTATTTGTTTCGAAATTTATTAAATTATTTTTTTAATATATTTTTTTGATTATTTCATATATATTTGCAATTCACTATTTTTTAGATTTTGCATGAAGACATATCATTGACCAGAATTATACATTCATGTACAACTCATCCGATACCCCCGTATAATAAAATATTTTTCTCTAATGTATTGATCTAAAAGTATATATAATATATTTTTTTATTATTCTCTATAGATAATATTCATCTAATCATATGCCATATAAAAACAAGGGAAATCAATGGACATCAGGAGAGTACAGATAACCGGGGGTTCTTCATTTACAATAAGCCTTCCCAAGGAATGGGTAAGGTCCCAATCCATAGAGAAGAACAGCCCCGTAGGTCTGGACATCCAATCTGATGGAACCCTTATGGTATATCCTAAGGTTGATAGCGGAAAGGTGGAGAGGGTAAAGATATTCGAGATAGAGAATTTCGAACAGGATCTCACTTTCAGGATGCTGATAGGAGCCTACATCATGGGATATTCCACCATCGAGATCAGATCAAAACCCGGAATACCATCTTCGGTGATGGACTCCGCGATGGAATTCACCCAGAGAGCAATTGGTCCCGAGATAATAGAAGAGAGCGAGAACCGGGTTATAATCAAGGATCTGCTCAATCCATCAAAGATGCCATTTGAAAAAACCCTGGAGAGAATGTACATCATAGTTCGATATATGCATAACGATACCGTCAGCTCCATCGTCAACGATATGCCCAATCTGGTGGAGGACATCTCATCTCGGGACAAGGAAGTTGACAGGCTG
Source organism: uncultured Thermoplasmatales archaeon (assembly GCA_964445525.1). GTDB lineage: Archaea > Thermoplasmatota > Penumbrarchaeia > Penumbrarchaeales > Penumbrarchaeaceae > Penumbrarchaeum. Next base: position 10,286 of record CAYULA010000038.1, read on the forward strand.
AACTGGCTTATGGCCCATCAGTACAATATCATAAACTCATCAAACCTGTCCCATTCCATGAACATATCCAGGGAGAAGGCAGAATTCTATTTTGTAGCAGGAAGAATTGTGGAGAGAATAGGAGACCATGCGGTCCAGATATCAAAAAATTCGGAGTTGTTCCGGCCGGATGGCAACACAAAAGAGCTCAAGGATTCCATCTCCAGTGCATCCAATTTTGCCATCGAAATGTTCGATCGTTCCATGAATGCCTGGTACAACCGCGATATAAAGTCGGCCAATGATACCGTGGAAAGCTCCGACAGACTCTGGAAGTTTTGCGAGAAGGTTGATCAACTCTCACTTGAATTCGATCGTGACGTTGCAATAGCCATCGGAAGGATAGCGGACTCCATAAGGAGGACCGGGGATTATTCCACGGACATATCCGAAAATGTGATCAATTACCTGATTCGAGATCTCTGACTACCACCTTATGTTCAGCTCTTCAGGTTCTCCTTTGGCCTCGGTCCTGAGCTCGTATCTGATGTCCAGTGCGAAGGTGTTCTTGTTGTCGGTAATCTCCCTCAATCCCAGTGGATTTATTATCGGCTCCTGATCGCCAGTGGAGATGAGTTCAACGACAACGGCAACCTCCCTTAAAGGATCCGATCCTTCTGGAAGCACCCAGATCAGTGTCAGATCCCCGGTCTGACCCTGTGTCGAATCCAACTCCTGCCCCTGTGCGTCAACAAGTGACAGCCTGAAAGAGTCGGGTTGATTTCTATATCTGGGTCCTGCATCGGGTTCGTCCTCCCAGTTCATGGAGATGTTGACCCAGTTTATTGTGGAGTTAACTGAGCTCAAATAAGTGGTATTTGTCTCCCTGTTGTTCAATTCCCCGCCGACAAGGATCCTCTCCTGCTCGATCATGATTATAGTCTCTCCAGCGCCCTCTTCCAATCTGTCCTCTTGAAGCCCGGGATCGTCTGTCCCGATCAAACCCGCAACCGGTATCATCAGTAGACAGAAAATGCCCACCACCACGAATGTGAAGGTCACAGGTCTTTTGGGCCAGTCTCCGTGATCCCTCTCCTTGATCCAGCGGAACAATCTGTTCTTTTCTCTTGGTGTATCCTCCGGCGAACCGGAGGAGATGATATCCCTTCTCCAGAATTTCCTGTATATGAGGTAGAATATGGGTAGCAGGATTATCAGGGTAATTATGGTGTTTATGAAATCCACCATTCCGAAATATGCTCCGGGATTTTGGGCGAATTCGTAAGAGAACTCACCCTTGATGGCGAACAATGACAGATACCAGTCCCAGAGTCCGTGTATGAGTATTGGGAAAACGATATTTCTCGACCACTGGTATATGATCGAGAAAAATAGACCCATCACAACGAGGACAGCCATGTACCACATTATCTCGTCAAGAGGCATGTTGTACATCAGTATGGAGATCGGAAGATGACCGATTGCAAAAAGAATTGCGGAAAAAGTCATTGCCTGCCATATTGGAAAGACCCTTGCGGTCTGATCCTGCAGGAAACCTCTCGAGAAGATCTCCTCCGCGGGTCCTGTTCCTATCATGTAGGAAAACATCATGGCGATTATGAGGCCCCATCCTACCTCGTCCCAGCCGGCAACGAAGTGGAAATCGGTTCCGTATCCCATTATCAGATTGTGCAGAACGTATATACCGGTCGCCACGAAGAAGAAAACCAGGGCCATCAGGAGTCCGAAAAAAATCGAGGATGCCAGATTCTTTCTCGTGAAGCGGAACGGAGAACCCTTCTCCTTGAATACGTACCACCAGAGAAGAACCACGGGTCCCAGCTGTAGGACCGGTTTGGCAATTGTTGACACCCAGTAGCCAATTTCCCTTCCATTGTCGGGATTCGTGAAAATGGGCAGGTTCCCTGTTGCGTATCTGTAGGCACCCCAGATTATTATCTTTACAATGAAAACCAGCAGGATCAGCATGAGGAACCTGTATCTGTTTTCTATGGGACGATCACCGACGGGAGGGACTCCGTTCCATTTGGGGTCCTTCATCATCTCCTTCTGGGTTCCTCTAGGTTCCAGGGGGGCTCTCATAAGGATCGACCGGGAAATGGGCCTCGGGTAGAAATAGTTTTTAGACGGAACGAGAGAAAATCACCCATCTCAAAAGAAATCAAATAGGACAGGCGCAAGCACCAGAATTATTGTTAGGGTCATGAAACAGATTCCGATCCATCCCGCTTTGATTTTATATCTAAGGAGGTTATCTCCGATATATCCCGAGATTCCCCCGAATGCCAGGGAAACTAGCATAAGTATAATGACCAATCCATCTGAAATATATCCCCGGATCGGAAATAATAATAGGTTTGTAACCAAACCAAATACACCGGAAAGGATCATGATCGTTTGTTTTTTTGACCCTGCAGATGATTCGATCTTCTTATCGGCTGATTTCATATCAGCTGTTTTCGGATCTTTCATTGAATGAATAATATGAATTCAATATTAATAAAGGAAGGACCGAAGCCTGATTTGAAAAGCTCCGGTCATTCGATCTTATTCCTTTTTCTGGGTCTGGACGGCGCCGGCGATGACTGCTTCGACTGCAGCCATGGCAGCGGCCTTCTTTGCTCCGCCCTGTGCGGCCTTCTTGGCTTTATAGTATTCCACCACGGTCTCCATGATGTTGTATCTGGGTATGAAGGAGGTCGTATAATCTCCCTCGACGAACTTTGGATGCTCCAGGACCACTTCATGGAAGGGAATATTCGTTCTTACACCTCCGATCTGCATCTCCCAGAGGGCCCTCTTGGACCTCTCTATGCAGTAGTTCCTGTTCTCCCCCCAGACAATGAGTTTTGCGACCATGGAATCATAGAAAGGGGGTATGGTATACCCGGGATAGACACCGGAATCTATCCTGATTCCAGGTCCCGAGGCCTCGGCATATTTGACGATCTTTCCCGGTGCTGGAGCGAACTGATTCATGGGATCCTCGGCATTCAGCCTGAACTCTATTGCATGACCCTTCTGGACAAGGTCCTCCTGGGCATATGAGAGTTCAAGTCCCGATGCCACGTAGAGCATCTCTCTTGCCAGATCGGTCCTCGTGACCTCTTCCGTGATAGGATGCTCCACCTGAAGCCTGGTGTTCATCTCGAGGAAATAATAATTCCCTTCCTTGAACATGAATTCGCAGGTCCCTGCGTTCCAGTAACCGGCTGTCTTGGCAGCCGTGACAGCCTGCTGGCCCATCTCCTCTCTGAGTTCATCATCAAGCGCACAGGAAGGTGTCTCCTCAATGAGCTTCTGATTCCTCCTCTGGACTGAACATTCCCTCTCGTAGAGATGGATGATGTTTCCTTTTTTGTCGCCGATCACCTGAAACTCTATGTGCCTGGGGTCATCAATGTACTTCTCGATGAAAACCGAGTCGTCACCGAATGAGTTCTTGGCAAGCACCCTTATGGATTCAAGGGCCTTTCCCATCTCCTCATCATTCTTTACCATCTGGATGCCTATTCCACCGCCACCTGCGGAGGCTTTCAGCATGACAGGATAACCGACGTCTCTTGCTATTTCTCTGGCCTTTTCGTGATCTGCAATAGCCTCGACGACGCCGGGGACAACATTGACACCGGCCTCTATCATGGATTTCTTTGCATCGATCTTGGATCCCATCAATCTCATTGCCGATTCGGGAGGTCCTATGAACTCGATCCCGTTGTCATGGCAGAGCTTGCAGAAATCGGAGTTTTCCGCAAGAAAACCGTATCCCGGATGAATACCTTCAACATCAGCCTTCAGGGCAACATCAATAAGCTTGTCCTGGACAAGGTAGCTCATCTTTGCAGGCCCTTTGCCTATGTTGTAAGCTTCATCGGCATACCTGACGAATAAAGCATTCTTGTCCGCATCGGAGTAGACCGCTACCGTCTCAATCCCGAGCTCCTTGCAGGCCCTCATGATCCTTACGGCGATCTCGCCCCTGTTTGCGATCATTACCTTGTTTATCAGTCCCTCTTTGGCCATTGATATCACCTCAGAGGATCTGCATCATCATTGTTCCGGTCTCTACCGAATCTCCTTCCGCCACAAAGATCTGCTTTATCTCGCCGCCGCGGTCGGACCTGACCTCGGTCTCCATCTTCATCGCTTCAACCGTGGCGATTATCTGACCTTCCTCGACCTTGTCTCCCTCGGCGACCTTGACGGAGAGGACCGTTCCCTGCATGGGGCTCTTGAAACCGCCCTCGATATCTTTCGGCGGGGGAGTGTCTCCTCCTCCCTCTCCGGCCACGATGAAACCTCCCTTGGGATTGACCTTGACCTCGAACAGCTCGCCATCAACCTCCACATCGAACTCGGTGGGTATGGAAGCGGGTCCTCCGCCTCCTTTGCATTCCTCCTCGTAGAGATATATTTGATCCAGCTCGGGGAAGAAGGATTTCACCATGGCCCTGGTTGAGGGATGATCGATCGGCAGTGGGAGGTCCTCGGAGGTGAACTCGGCCTTGGCCTCTCCCTTGAGGAATTTCAGACCTACCTGCGGATAGATTGCATAGATCAGAACATCCTCGGGTTCGTTGTAGAGGTCCATCTCCTTGAGCTCCTTCTCCCTCTTGTCCCATTCGGGTTCCAAGAGATCCGCCGGTCTGCAGGTGATGACCTTGTCCTTCCAGTCCTCACCGAGAACCAGCGGGTAGATCTCTTCCTTGATGGGAGCCGGAGATTTTCCATACATGCCCTTGACATAATCAACTGTTTCCTTGGGTATGTTCTTGTATCTTCCGAAAAGGACGTTCATGACTGCCTGGACACCGACAACCTGTGATGTGGGTGTTACCAGTGGCGGATAACCGAGCTCCTCTCTTACAACAGGTATTTCCTTTAAAACGTCGTCGAGCCTGTTTACGGCTCCCTGCATCTCCAGCTGGGAAACCAGGTTGGATATCATCCCACCGGGTATCTGATGCATCACGATGGAAGGATCGGGTCTCATCGCCTCCATCCTTATGAGATGCCTGTACTTCTTGGCCACCTTTCTGAAATGGTCCCTGATCTCCATTAGCAGGTCCATATCAAGACCGGTATCCCACTCGGTCCCCTTGAAAGCGTAGACAACGGATTCCGTTGCAGGATGACCGGTTCCCTCGGCCACCGGGGACATATCGGTATCGACAACATCGACTCCTGCTTCTGCTGCTCTCTGGTATGAGAGGCCTGTCATTCCGGATGTGGAATGAGAATGAAGGTCCACCGGACATTTCCCGCCGGCATCCTTGTAGCCTTTTATGATATCATATGCTCTCTTTGGCGATATCATACCGGCCATATCCTTTATGCATACCGAGTCCGCACCTTTCTTCTCGAGTTCCTGCATGAACTTGATATAGTATTCAGTTGTATGGACAGGTGATATGGTGTATGAGACACAGGCCTGAAGATGAGCTCCTTCATTCTTCACGGCCTTCATGGGTACTTCCATGTTCCTCAGATCGTTTAGGGCATCGAAGACCCTGAAGACATCTATTCCGTTCTTGTGAGCATAATGAACGAATTTCTGCACGATGTCATCGGGGAAGTTGCGGTATGCAACTATGTTCTGAGCCCTCAAAAGCATCATCAATTTGGTATTGGGCATCATCTTCCTTATCAGACGAAGCCTTTCCCAGGGATTCTGATTCAAATACCTGAGAGGCACATCGAATGTTGCACCTCCCCACATCTCCACAGCCCAGTAGCCGACCTTATCCAGTTTGGACAGAATCGGTTCCATATCCTCGGTTCTCATCCTTGTAGCGAAAACCGATTGGTGCGCGTCTCTTAAAATGAGTTCAGTGATTCCGATCTTTCCCATGAGGTTTCACCGTCCATGTTTTAATTGGTTGGACGGGGCTTGAAATCGGGATGTGTTATTAAAGGTTTCCTGATGGTTATCGAACGGTACCAGTAATGCTGTTACAAACGAGGATTCATGGTGATGAAAAACGGGACACTCTTATCCGAAAAATGCACCTGCCATTCCAAATCAGTAAACGGAAAAATGATCAGAAAGAGCAGCCCTTGTTATCGCATTCGGGATTGAAACAGAAGTCGCATCTTCCCTGTCTGGCCAGTGTCGCTTGACCGCAGATCGGACATAATGATAGGTGATTTTCAAACATCTGTTGAACCTCCCTCGGGGATAGGTTCCAGGAACCTTAAGGTAAAAAAAGGGAAGCAGGGGAGGGAGGACCGAAACAGAAAATCGAAAATGAATTGAGGGGCGAAATCGGTTTCCATTACCTTTTGATGCCCCTCCAGCTATAATTTGTAAACGTTTTTATAACGAATTGGTAATGATACACTGTAATATGGTGATTTGATGCTTGAAAAATTGAGGATCAAAAATTTCAAGGCCCATGAGGACACCGACCTCGATCTGAGGCCCATTACCATATTCATAGGACCGAATAACTCCGGAAAATCCAGCATATTCCAGATTTTGATGTTATTTAAGCAAAGTATGAGATTCAATACCAAACACACTCTTTATCCATATAACATCAGAAGACATCATGACGAAGATGAAAACTCAATGAATAATTGGAATACTCATGTTGATGATATTCTTATTGATCTCGGTGATGACAGACTTGGTTTGATAAAAGATATTCTTCAACCGGTAATATTTGAAATCACCGGGAGTTCCAAGCTCAAAGAACCTAGAATAAAGAAAATTAATTATGAGCATTTCTGGATTTCACTTATTGAGGAAATGGATGAAAATCTCAATATAATCGGATCAGATTATCGAGGAAATATTCAAAAAGAATTCAAATTTCATTTCAATCATTCCGAAATGACTTCTCATAATAATGAGAAATTTTTTGAGTATAAAAATGGTTACAAGGTTGGATACAAATTCATAAAAGATATAATAACTCCATTCCGGCATGATGGACCTCAAATTGATAACACATTGAATTCTATGGACATGAAAGAGTTGATGATAATCAATGAGAACATACCCCATCTGTTTCAACAACTTCTTAAATCGATATACTTTGTATATGGCATTCGGGGATTCGAATTGTTCTGTGAACCACTTACGGGAAAAAAAACTCCAGGTGTTGAAAATGTTACCCTTACCAATAGATCCTCCTCAATGGGAAATATGTCCCTTTCATCTGGAGAAATTCAGGAAAAAGTTCAAAACTGGTTCAACCAGATCCTCGGGATAAGGATATATCCCGAACTTTACGAGGGAAAACATGTAACCTTCAAGTTGAAGGCGGAAAAAAATCGTTTACTCATCAACGAGGGCCTCGGCTCCCAGCAGATGCTTCACATGTTCATCCCGATTGCACTCGCAGAGGAGCTAGATACAATAATGATAGAGGAACCCGAGATACATCTCCACCCCGGGACCCAGGCGGAGCTCATGGAGCTCTTCATGAGGGTATGGAAGGAAGAAAAGAAACAGTTCATAATGTCCACACACAGCGAACATATAATCTACCCATTACTTTCGGCCATCTCCAAGGGGGACCTCAAAAAGGAGGATGTCAACATCATCTTCTTCAACAAGGAGGAAGGCGTTGTGAAAACGAGGTCCCTGGAAATTGATGACAAAGGGAGGGTCAAAGGAGGACTACCCGGTTTCTTCGAACAGAACCTCGACGAGATTATTGATTTCCTCGAGAATTGACAATCGGGTGGTCTTATTGGTTTGTGATAATTGCAAGGTTATTGATGAGGATGTGCTCACCTTCTCGATGAGAGGGGAACAACCTCATCGGGATTTCATGTCAAGATTTATCGAATCCAAATGCAGATTGTGCATGAGCCAAAAGATAAGGGACGGATATCGAAGAAAGTTCAGGCGGTTTCGAGGCAATAGAGAGGAGTTCAAAGACGACCTGATGATAAGGAAGATAAAGGTAGCTCTTTTCAGTTCCGGCCAATTCGACGAATGTCCCTTTGAGTTTTGTTCGGATAGTATCGAAGTAGATGAGAAATTCGAAAAAATACCGAGAAAGGATCGCTACCTTGTCACGGTATCGGAACATTACCAGACTTCGATCATAACGGATGACGATCGATTGTATGACTCCGTGAACTCCGATGATGATCTAATATCCAATTGCCTGAGATCGAATGAAGCCCTGAACAGGATCAGAGAGGGGGATTTCTAACTTTTTCTCATCTCCAGAGCAATCTCCTTTGCCTTTTCAACGGCAGGCTGATCAAAGGGATTCACTCTCCTTAAGACAGCGAAATAATAGGCGAGATACTGCATCATTCCGATGTAGAATCCAATTGATCTTTCGGATTCATCCCGAAGTGTAATTGATCCGTAGGGAGCTCCCAGCTCATCCATGGACCCCATAACTCCTTTTGCTTCGGACAGGATGGCTTTCCCGAGATCGTATCCGCCCATCTCCTTCATGGGTATGCCCTTGTATTCGCTGTCGATATCGGACCACGAAACCTCTTCGCCTCTCCCACCGCCGACAAGAATGAACAAAGTGGCAACATCCTCGGGTCCGTCGAGGATCCTCTGGTTGGTATGATGCTGGCACTCGGGACCCTCGTAGCAGAGAACGGTCATCCCCTTCCTGTTCTTTGCAAGTGTCTCGTGAAATAGCTGTGTAACGAGGTCGTTAAAGGCCGAGATCCCCTTGGAATAGACCGGCATGAATATGGTTCTCTTTCCCACCCTTTCAACAAGATAGAAGGCTCCGCTCAGGTTTACGAAGTCATCATCCTCCCTGGCAGATCTGTAAGCCTCTTTCATCCCTGAAATGTATTCCCCGACATCGATCCCGAGAACCATTGCAGGGAGCAGGGCCGAGGCAGTCCCTCCCGAAAACCTTCCTCCAATATCCTTCGGAACATCAACCACATTCCATCCCCTGGTCTTTGCAATCTTCCTTAAAGTACCGTAACCAGGTTCCGTTACAGCCGTGGTGGGATACCCTTCAAATGCGGATAAAAGTTCGAGTACCGTCAGTGTGTTTCCCGATTTCGACACCGCAACGATATGAGAATTTTCGGGAGAGGTCCTCTCCTTCACATATTTTATGTGAACGGGATCCACCGTATCCATCAGGAAAAACCTCTTACCATCTCCGTAAAACCTTCCAACAGAACCCAGGATTCCCTTGAAGGTTGTAATGGAGCCTCCGTGACCTAGGATGATGATGTTGTCCTTTCCCGAGATGCTCCCTGCTTCCTTTTCCAGGGGTTTGAGTTCCTGCTCGAAGGAGGCGAAGGAAGGGACCTCGCTTTTCTTCAGGTCATCAAGAAGCCCTTCTATCAGGTCCAGGGAATGGCTGCTCAGATTGGAAATATCCAGATCGATCATTTCCGTCATTACTGAACACCACCGGGTTCACCAGGTCCCCTTGATGCATGGGGCCCTTTCTTGGAAGGTGCACACTTCTCGCATGCGAATCCCTTGTCGTCCATGTGCTCCCTGCATACTGCTTTTCCACACAACACACAGGTCCTGAAAGCGGGTTTTCCGCAAATGTAGCAAGTTCCTGCGATCATATCCACATCTCCTTTCAATCATCCATTGAAGCGCAACCGAAGATCCGCTCCTTTCCCTCTTCGAAGGAATCCTTTCCGCACAACATCGCCGTCACGACGGGAAAGTGCTTTCTGAGGACTGTCACGATCTTGTCCGATATGTTCCTTATCTCGTCCTGGGCGTGCATATCGGACCTCAGGCGCACGAAATGGTATATCTCCCTCAGATTCGATTTGAAGATAACCTTCCTTATGTGAGCATTGGTCAGAACATAGGCTGCTGCTTCCTTTCCGATCTTTTCTTTGATCCGTTCGTAAAGGTCTTGCGACCTCCTCATAAGATCCACGTATTCCCTTGCAGTTTCTGGATCCTCTACATAGAGTGGAGGCGTATACCATCTTGAAGGATCGTAATCCTTGACCAGTATGGTTGCAAGTCTGTGTCTTTTCAGCTGGGCGAATCCGGAGGCTGAAATATCGAAATCGAAGGTCAGATCCATCATCTCGAAGGTCCTTGGCAAGGAGGAGTGGGTGGGGTATTCCGAGAAAACGGGCCTGAACAGATCGAGAAGGTCATCGTCTGTCATCTGCATTGCGACCTCCCTGCATTTTCCCAGGTCCATGTCGGTGAGTTCGAACAGGATCCCGGCGGCGATCTCGGATTCCGGATCGTCGCAAAAGCAGGGACGGCAGGAACAGACGGATATCCTCCCTGAGTCGAGAATGTCCTCCATCTCCTCATCCACAAGGAGCCGTTCCAGGTTCTCCTCAACCCAGTGTTCCATCCTCTCCCTCGCCTCATGCACATGTGAATTTGCTCCTGTGTATTTTATCAGGGAGGGGGCAAGGTCACCCGCGGCTTTGAGGAGCCGATCGGAGAGATCTCGGACCTCGGCGAGTTCATGGGCCTTCCCCTGGGATATTATGTATTCCAGTTCCCTTGCATTCAGTGTGAGACCCAGATCGGTGGGGCAGGTCAGTCCCAGAACATACCTGGCCTGCTCCATCAACTTGTCCTTGTAGGTATCATTCAGATGAGGATCGTCGCACATCCTCTTGTAGAGCGAGAATTTGTCTCTTTCAAGCTTTTTAACTTCTTCCTCGAATTCGGTACCGAGGATCTCCTCGGGTATCTGAAAGTCCTTGTCACCGAAGAAAACGTATCTCTGGGACCTCTCGGTGAATGATGCAAGCCTGTGATGTTCGATGAATTCAACGAGAAGCCTGGAAGCATCCTCGATGTCCAGGTTGAAAACCGAATGTTCGGCTATGGAGGAGTGCCCCATTCGGTATACAATGCTCTCGTTGGATCTCCTCGCTTTGTCCACTTCCTCCATGGCTTCATCCCTCAGGGCACCTATGCTTTTCGGGCTGTGTGAGATCCTGGCATATGCGGCGGAGATCGTCTCCGGGGTTGCTGATCTGTCATCCGGCCAGAATCTCCTATCCAGTGTTGCTCCCGCAAGGGTTACCTTCATCGTGAATCTCCGGAGTCCTAGATGGAACCTAACGATAAAACCGTTTGGGAAATCATTCCTCGAGCCTCTTTTTCAGTCGGTAGATCGCCTCCAATGCTTGGAGGGGAGTGAGATTGTTGGGGTCAATGGACCTCAGCTCCTCGAGGACCGGGTCCTCTTCCCTGGGAGCCACCATCTCATCTGTGGGAAATAATACCATCTGCATGGGACCTTTCTTTTTACGGGTCCTCACGGAAGGTTCCGCGGAGCCGTTTGTAATCTCGGCAGCCCTTCCCTCGAGGGAATCCTCGTCCTCGATCCTGCCGAGGACCTCCCTTGCCCTCTCCACCACCTCGGCAGGTATTCCCGCGAGGTCTGCCACCTCGACACCGTAGGATCTGGATGCGGGTCCCTTCTTCACCTTTCTCAGAAAAGTGATCCCGTCGGGAGTCTCCTTGACGGTCATGGAATAATTGACCACTCCCTCCAATTTACCTTCAAGTTCCGTGAGATGATGATAATGGGTTGCGAAGATCGTATTGGCACCCACCTTGTCCCTGTCCGAGATGTGTTCCGTGACGGCCCAGGCGATTGCAAGACCGTCAAAGGTCGAGGTACCCCTTCCTATCTCATCCAGAAGGACAAGGGACCTCTCCGTTGCCGAGTTGAGGATGTTTGCCAGTTCGAGCATCTCCACCATGAAGGTGGATTGGCCCCTGACAAGATCGTCGGATGCCCCGACCCTGGTGAATATCCTGTCAACGATACCGATAACAGCCTCATCGGCGGGTATGAAGGATCCCATCTGGGCCATTATCACATTGAGTGCCGCTTGCCTCATATATGTTGATTTTCCGGCCATGTTCGGGCCCGTGAGAATTATGAAACTGTTCCTGTCACCGTCCAGGTAGATATCATTGGGTACAAAACCCCATTCAACCCTGTCCTCCACCACTGGATGCCTGGACCTGGATACGGACATCCTCCCCTTGTCATCGACCACGGGTCTCGAATAATTCCTGCTGGTTGCCACATCGGCGAGGTCGCAGAGAACGTCCAGTCCGGCAACCGCGGACGCGATCGATTGAAGACCCTCGCTGCGTTCAAGAACCTTGTTCTTCAGATCCTCGAAGAGGGAGGATTCCAGACCGGACATCCTCTCCTCGGAGTTGAGGATCAGGGCCTCCTTCTCCTTGAGTTCAGGGGTGATGAAACGTTCCGAGTTGACCAGTGTCTGTTTTCTTATGTAATCATCCGGAACGTTTTGCAGATTTGCTTTGGTTACATCGATGTAGTATCCGAATACGTTGTTGAACCTCACCTTCAGGGATTTGATCCCGGTCCTTTTTTTCTCCCTGGCCTCGAATCCCTTCAGCCAATCCTTGGAATCTTTTGCCGCATGCGCGATCTCATCCAGTTCCTCCGAATAGCCTCTCCTGAACATTCGGCCCTCCTTCGTGGAAAGCGGGGGATCGTCTATTATGGCCCGGGATATCAGTCCGGCTATCTCCTCCTCTCCCGAGAGAGCTTCCGACAAGTCCGATAGAAGGGAAGAAGCTTTCAGACTCGAGGATGAGAGCAATACCTCCCTTATGGAACCTGCAGCCCAAACGGAATCCTTCAGGGCGTTGAGGTCCCTGGCCGAACCCCTTCCGAGACTGAGACGCATCAGGGACCTCTCCATGTCGCAGATGCTTTTCAGGCCATCCTTGATATCGGACCTCAAAAAGAGATCGTTGAAGAGGGCCTCCACCGCATCCTGTCTCTTATTTATCTCCTGGATATCCATGAGGGGTTGCTGGATCCATGCCTTGATCAATCTGGATCCCATGGGGGTGGAGGTCCTGTCAAGTATTCCCAACAGTGTTCCTCTTGTTGACCCGTCCCTGAACGAGCGTAGAACCTCCAGGTTCCTCAGGGTGGTGGAATCCAGGACCATGAACTCGGAACCTCTGTAGACCCTGATATCCTTCACATGATGAAGATCGGTCATCTGGTTCTCCCTGGCATAGGACAGGACAGCTCCGGCCGATCTCCTGGCGAGTTCCATCTCGGAAAGGCCCAGACCCTCTATCGATACCACCGAGAATTGCTCCTTGAGGAGGGTTTCGGTGTACGGGTCCAGAAAATGATGGTCCGCAAATGCGGTTACGGAGGTCTCCTCCCCGATCTGGATCCTCAGTTCGGAAACCAGTTCCTCCTCCTCGAAGAGAGAAAATGGGATTATGATCTCAGCCGCCTGGAACTTCATAAGCTCTGAAACAAGCCTCTGAAAAGGCTCCCTTCCCGAGATCTCGGTTGCGAAGAAATCTCCGGTGGATATGTCAAGGTGGGATACTCCGTAGGAAGCGTTTGGAAGAACCACCCTGTCCTGGGAGGTTCCCTTGACATTCTTGAGCTGGAGGTCCCCCTGGCCTCCCTCTTTCAATTTCCTGACGATCGAGCAGAGATAGGTGTTGCCTCTTTCCTCGGAACCCTCGGGAAGCAGCAGGGTACCCGGTGTCACTATCTGAACCACATCTCTCTTTACTATTCCCTTGGCCTTCTTGGGGTCCTCCACCTGTTCCGCGATGGCTACCTTGTATCCCTTCTTCACAAGCTTTGGGAGATAATTGTCCAGAGCATGGTAGGGAACTCCTGCGAGAGGGATCTTTCCTCCATACGGTCCCTTGTCCCTGGCAGTAAGTGTTATGTCAAGCTCCCTGGCTGCGGTTTCGGCATCATCGAAAAATAGCTCGTAGAAATCACCCATCCTGTACAAAAGCAGTTTGTCCGGGTGCTGTTTCTTTATGGACAGATACTGCCTCATGAGCGGGGTGAGGTCCTTTTCATCTATCTTCGGCAATGCCATATTACCTACCTTGTGGAAGCTTGGGACATACCATGAATGCTGATTAATGTAAAAAGGTGACTACCAAATATTATGACCGAATACCTTTTTAGGGTACATCAACTTTGTTCGAGAATCCGGTGGTCGCCCATGAAACCGAGTTATACAATCCCCGCATTGATCCTTGCATTCATTTTCATATTGGCCCTTCCAATAAGTCAAGGAAGTAATGAATCAGGTCCTAAAAATCCCGGAGATATCACCGGAGAAACTGTCACACTAAAGATCGATCCTGGGCCTTTGGCAATTGAAACTGAGGTTCTTGACGGTATCCAATGGACAAGACCCAGGCTTGAGGATTGCATCTATCCTCCGGCAGATGGGGGTCCGTCGGTACCTGTCATATCCTATCCGCTGAGGGTCCCCTATGATATCAGGAGTATCAGAGTTGAGAGAAATGACCCGGAATTACTGCATCTGTCACTGCCTGTGGCTCCATCGGCCAGGGCCGTACACCTCACCGAAGAGGTCCTGACAAGCGGCGAGGCAACCGGCCTCGATCTTGACTGGTCCAGATATCTCAACGGTGGCACCTATCCCGCCGAAAAGGTTAGGTGGGCCCATATGGGATACGGATGGGAGGAGGGAGAGAAACTTTCCCATTATTCAGTATCCGTATCACCGTTCGAACACGATCCCATAGAGCAGACGCTGACCTTCTACAGGGATATCGATCTTGTCATCGAAAAGGAGCCGGAAGTGAATTACATAACCAGAGCCGTGGAGAGACCCGACAGCGTGAAGGAAGGGACAGAACTCCTGATCATCTCATATGATCCGTTCGTAAATGATCTGGAGCAATACGTTGAATGGAAGAAGCAGACCGGCATGACGGTCACCGTCATGCAGTACTCCAACGTCAACGGCGAGTATTCCTCCCTGGACGGTACCAGATCCATCTGGCAGTTCGTCCATGACACCTTTTTCGGGGATGAAAAGAATCTCAAATTTGTTCTGCTGATGGGGGAGCCGAAGTATGTCCCCACATTGATGGCATGGGATCAGGACCCGTACGGAAGCGAACCCAATACCCTGCCCGCGGATACCTACTTCGCTTGCCTGGACGGTGATTACAATGTTTGGAACAGGGACGGAGACGACAGGTGGGGGGAGACAAACGACATACAGGATCATGTCCCCGACGTGTACGTCAGCAGGGTTTCCGCCGACAACGATAACGAGGCCCTGAACTGGGCAAAGAAGGTCGTGAACTACGAGAAGAATCCCGCGATAGGGGACTGGTCTTCCAAAGTGGGTTTGTTTGGATCCACAACCCATTCCACCGATGATGGGCCCACCCAATGCGAATACTACTGGAATGATTACCTGAGATACGTCTATCAGACCCCGGATAAATACTATTCTTCCGGGAGCGTCCAGTCTCAGACAGGTGCCAAGGTCCTCAACTACCAGAACATCAATTCCGGTTTCAACTCGGGTCTTTCGTCCGTTGTTTACATGGGACACGGACTGGCGAATGTCTGGTCCGAGGGAACCCAGCAGAGCTCCCAGCTCATTTTCACCACAAATGAGGCAGAGGACCTAAGGCAGTCACCGAAACTTCCGTTCATCTCGGCCATGTCGTGCGAGACCAACTGGTTCGACAACGGCAACTGGGACTCCATATCCGAGGAGTTCATAGAAAACGGGAACGGAGGGGCGATCGGATATGCCGGAGCCTCAAGGACAACCGAAGGGGGTATCGGATATGCGGGGGACCTGCCGGGAGCTCCAGGCATCCAGCAGGGGATTCTGCTGAAAATGAGCGAAGGCTACAGATCCCAGGGTGAGATATTCCATGAGGGAAAGGAGTCATATTTTGACGAGTGGGGGGCCTATTTCAACCAGCAGCAGTGGATATACAATGCATGGCTCGAGCACAATCTTCTCGGTTCACCCGAAACCAGGATCTGGACAGAGGAAATCTCGACACTTTCTGTCACCGTTGATTATGTGAACGATCATTTCTCCAACTTCACCGTCACCGTAAAGGACGGATCCGGGGATCCCGTGGAAAATGCGAAAGCGGCTGTTTACTCCTCCACACTGGGGAGTGTCTCCGTCGGTGAGACGAACGGTCAGGGTGTTGCCGTCATACCCTTCGAGATATCCGGTCCGGCCTACGGATTCGTGACTGTCACAAAGGACAATTTCAAACCATTCCAGAATGAATATTATCTCACCGATGAAACACCTCCCCGGACCACCATAACCTACGAACAACCCTATCCCGACGGGGACAGGGGATGGTACAGGAACGATCCCGGAATAGGTTTCAGGTCGAACGAACCGGGCACCATCCACTACAAATGGAACGGGGGGCAGGCCTACGAATATGACGTTGAGATATTGATCCCCAAGGGTGAGAACACCCTGAAATACTGGACGGAGGACCTCTCCGAGAACCTGGAGGAAGAGAAGTCCGCTCTGGTGAAGTACGACCCCGACACACCTATTCTTTCCTACACCGTCACACCATCCTCTCCGGATGGAATAGGAGGATGGTACAGCACCCTTCCGGTCATCGAGACATCGATCACGGGCACGGAAGCCTCCCCTCAAAGGGTGGAGTACTGGTGGGGAAGAGGTTCGAAGGAGGTCTCCAACGGAACGATTTATGCCCTTCAAGGGGACAATGAATTGCATCTTCAGGCGGTGGACGATGCGGGCAACAGGGACGAGGAGGTGACCATTGAATTCTTGGTGGATTCCATATACCCCGAGGTTGAGATCTATCTCGGAAACGACAAACCCAATCCTCTGGGATGGTACGTGGAACCGATGGTCATCGAACTAACCTGCCAGGACAGGACCGCGGATATCTATTACAGCTGGGACGGAGGGGATCAGTGGAGCGAATACGATGATCCTTTCGAGCCGCCGGCGGGAAATCATACGCTTGTCTACTATGCGGTGGATGCCCACGGAAACGAGGGACCGACAGGTTCGATCACCATACCCTATGACATCTCGGCTCCCAAGGTCGGTTCCAAGATGGAACCCTCCTCGCCCGACGGTCTCGTGGGTTGGTATACCACACAACCCCTTGTAACCCTGTCCACGGAGGGAGACGAGGGAGAGATCATCTATTACAGGATCGATAACGGACCGGAGCAGGTATACACAACACCCATTGTCATTCCCGAAGGAGAGCATACCCTCCATGTGAGCTCGATTGACAGAGCCGGCAACGAGGGAAGCAAGGTCCAGTACCATTTCAAGGTGGATACCAGGAAGGAGGAGACCACCTTCTCCATGGACTCATCCCCCAACAGCGAAGGGATAATCTCTGATGTCCCGATGATCTACCTCAGGACAAATGAGGATGCCATAATCTATTACTCATGGACAGGAAGCGATTTCACCGCTTACAACGGGGCCATCCTGCCTCCGGGCGACGAAGGTGAGTTCGTGCTGTTCTTTTACAGCATGGACGAGGCGGGTAACAAGGAAGAGACCAGATCAAAGGACCTGATTATCGATGCCAAGGGTCCTGAAGTGGTGGCAACCGGACCGATTTCAGCCAAGGCGGGAGAAGAGGTCCTGTTCGACCTTTCCAGGACAACGGATGGAATGGGAGTGGAGGAGTACTTCGCGGATTTCGGTGACGGGACCGATTCGGGATGGGTATCAAATCCCTCCATTTCCCACAAATACGGAAGCGGGGGAACATATGAAGTCAGGATCAAGGCCAGGGATTCCGTGGGGCATGAAAGTGAGGAGAAGGTGCTCACAATCGAGATCAGCGAGGATCCCGATAACACCCTTCTGTATTTGGGACTTGGAGCCGCAGCGATCCTGGTAATTGTTTTGCTCGCAATACTTCTGGCATTCGCCCTCACCAAAAAGAAACAGCATTACATGCACACTCACCCCATCCAGAGACATCCAGCCGGCAGACCGCCGCATCCCAACAACAGACAGGTAATCAGCGGTCAAATGTCCCGGATCAATCAACCGCATCCGCCAAAGGTTAATCCTCAATCACCTCCAGGAAATATCAACGGCAGACATAATATTCCAGCACCGCAAAAACCCGTTCAGCAGCAGAACAAGGCACCCGTCCCTCCTCCGCCCAGGATGCCGGAGATCCCACAACCTCCCGAGCCACCGATCTAGAGGTAGGGTTCATCCATTGGCGGAAAGCTCCATCTTCTCCTCAATTTGAGGTAGATATCGAAGTTCCATGTTCTCCTGATCCCGGTTCCATCCTCTCCCCTCAGGGTCTTGTAGACGGTTTCTGCACCGCTGAGGAAAAGGCTCTCCTTCTGTTCTCTGGTAATTCCGAAATCCAGGGTCCTCACGTCCCCTGTCGGGATCTCCACCAGCCTGCAAACCCTGGTGGGGTATTCGATGAAGGACATCCTGGACTGGCCGTATCTCATTGTATCGAAGACGGCCAGTCCGAAGTGAAACAGGTCCCCTGTGTCCAGGGAGGGCGAAGGATTGGATACCAGGCTCATCCCGAAAGTGGGCCACCTCACATCCCTTGAATCGATCTTGTCGAAGGTCTCCAGCGGAAGATTGGAGGCGAAAGCTCCGTCCACGATCATGGACTTATGGAGTTTGTACGGAGTGAAGAAGAAAGGCACCGAGATGGACATTCTCACAGCCGCAGCAACAGGGAAGCTCGGAGCCCTGAGATTGCCGTATCTGTCAAGCACAAGGTCCCTTGGCATCAGTATCTCGCAGGAATGGGTCACATCGGATGCCATGATGTTCAACCTGGGACCATCCCTGGGATCCAGTTCTTCAAGCATACCGACTTTTCCCATCGGGAGCCTCCCGAAGGTGTTGGCATCCTTGTCCACGAGCATCTTCTCTATCCATTTCTGGAAGTTCTTGCCCTCATACATTCCGTAAGAGGTTGAAACCGCTATTATCCTGGCGAATTTGGGAAGTCTCTGATCCCAGAAGCCGTCCCTGAAATCCATGAAGTCAAGGTCGAAGAGCTGCTCGCACAGTTCACCGATGGAATAACCGGCTCCGATAAGGGAAGCATTTATCGCACCGGCGGAGGTCCCTCCGAGCCTCTTGATCCTGATCCCCAGTTTATCGAAGGCCCACAGCGCTCCGAGCTGGGCCACCCCCTTTGCTCCTCCTCCGGAAAAAACCAGGTCGCAAACATTGGGATTGTCATCGCCGCTTACCTTGAAATCGGGATCCTTTTTCAGATCCTCTAGCTTTCCCTCGATCCTGTCGAGGGATTCCCTGATTTCCTTCGAGAAAGGTTCCATAGGTCTCCCTTCCGGGGAGAGCGAAGCTCCCCGGACAGGAATGCATTCAGTCCCATTTCACCGTTTCTATCATGGGCGAGGAAGGCTTGAAGGGCTGATTCCTCCTTATCATCAAGACCAGTAGAGATCCGTCCTCCTGTGCCCCCATTACCAGCTCGTCATCTGCTTGAAGCCCCACGGATCTGAACCATTTGGTCAAGCCTCCCCCTATCCTGACACCACCTGTCTGAGATATCATGCATTTGGAAACCAGCGATGCATCCTTGCGTATCCATATGGTTATGGGTCCCTCCTCGAGAAGCTCCCCTTTCTCCTTGGGAATATACAGGAATCCCTGGCGGATGGAGGTCCTGGAGATCGGCGAGACAATGGTCCTTTCCTCCGGGAACTCCTCCTGGGTTATGACCTCCTCCACCATCTGGGTCGAGGGTTCCATCAGACCCGGTATGATCGAATCAGCGCTATCCGGGGAGGTCCTGACAACCTGGGCCATATCCTCTTTCAGAAGGGATAGGACCGTGATGTCAACAGGATTGAAGGTATCCACCACGATCGATACGGTCCACGGATCGAGGAGATAGAGATACTTGTAAAGAGCTGTCTCCTCGGAGATCTTCTCCAGGTTCCTCTTCATCGCATCATGCTGTCTTCCGCCGAATGTGCTCTTCCCGTGAAGGCTCATGGTCCTTATCCTCGCAGTGACAGTTACTTCTCCGTCCTTTTTACCAGTCACTGTGGATTCGTCCGGTCTGGAAACGATATCCCAGCCGGTTACATCCCTGTGCCTGCCCTCAAGATCCTTTCTGGCCAGATAAAGCGCTGTGGTTCTAATCCTGTCGTCCAGATCCTTCAATCCTTCCTTCAGGTTGAAGAAAAAAACCAGCTGGGTCCTGAGCTCATCTCCCAAAAAATCGTCACTTTCCATGTTATCAAAACCCACATAAGTTTATGTTCAATAAATCTTTTGCCTTGATTTACATTGAAATATATTGATGTCGTTGATATGCATTGCAAATAGAGTGTGAAATTATTTTTTTTCAATAATTTAAAAATGGCAAAGTTATCATTGATTCTTGAAAGGGGGCAGGGATACCTTGATGTCCCCATCAAGGTGAATGGCCATATCGTCTCTTGCGGCAACCGTTGTTACTCCCGATCTCTCCCTTATCCATTCAGCCTGTTTTTTCGGACCTTCACGGAGAAATCGCTTTCCCATATGGGTAAGAAGGCAGAGTTCGGGCCGGATCTCTTCTGCAAAAACGGCAGCATCCTCGGTGGAAAGATGGTGAGGTATCCTCGATATGAGCGGTCTCGTTACCGCCAGTATCAGGATCCTGGCATCCTTGTGGGCTTTGATCACCTCGGACCTCAATTCTGTGTCCGCCACATAGGAGATATAGCCTCCGCTGGTCCTGAACCTGAATCCGACCGCATCGGGGTCGGAGTGCATCGACGGGGCCGCTCTAATCTCGAGTCCTTTCAGATCATAGGAGTTTCCGGGAGAGACAGTGATTACCCTGTTCAATTTCTGCTGGTGGTATCTGGATACGGCAGGACCTATCTTCCCGTTCCCTTTGGTCACGGATCTGGGTCCTATGAGGATGCCTCTTTTGCCTCTGCGTCCGGTAACCATGCCTTCAACAAGCGTCTCCGCATTGGCATAGTGATCCGGATGGCAGTGTGATATCACCAGTGCATCGGTCCTTGTCGGGTCTATCCTGTTCCTCCTCAATGCGTGTAGTGCTCCCGGACCGGGATCGACGTGGATCCTGGTCCCGTCCTCGATGTAAAGGCCCCCCGTCGACCGTTCCTGCATGAGGGTGACGAACCTGCCTCCCCCCGTACCGAGGAAGGTCAACTTGGGCATGATGCATCCAAAATGTCCCTTCATGGTAAAAAAGGTTCTCTATGCCGATATTGACGCAAACAATGACCCTTCCATGTCTAAAGGTTATAAATATCAAGAGAAGATGTTCGGTTGAGAGCCTCAGCAAAGGCTGGTTCAGACAGGTGTATCCCGCACATGATCGATAGGCTCTTTAAGATAACCGTTTGGAGGAATTACATGCACGGTAAAAGGAAGGGCGTTCTTCTGGCACTGTTTTTCATGGCCATGCTGATAATACCAGTAGGCCTGGCAGGTGCAGGATCGAACGTAGAGGTAGCCCGGGATTCCGACGATACGATCATTGAAACGGATCAGTCAGTCGGTGATTCCGGCAGCGTGAACGGAAAAGCGACAGCAAGGGACGGAGCGACCATAGAGAAGGTCGATGGTAACGAGGTCAAGTCCATCATGGGAAAGGATATGCAGTTCCCGGATATGAGAAGCAGACTGGCCGGAAAACAGGTCGAGCTGAAAGATATCAAGGATAAAAAATTCGACCTCGAGATTCCAGGAAGGGACATCGACACAAGCAGGGTACGCATCCCACAGAATATGATGCTCACTTCCGACCCCACCAGGGCCGAGGACAATGAAAATCAAAACGATGACGATGATCTCGCAAACGGAACCAAGATAGCAATGACCGAGACCGTATCCGGAGAATTATTCTCGGATTCCTCTACGGTTAATCCTCAGAGCGATGTTATCGATTGGTTCAAGGTCCAGATACCCCAGGGAAGCGTGAACCCCCAGGGAGGAGCCCTGGGTGTCAAGAACTTCACACTCACATTAACCGAGTTCTCCTCGCCGGATGCGACACTGGACGAATACGATGACGACGGTGAGGTTATAACCGGTGATTACGTGGATACTCTCGAGATCTACATCTGGTACTCCCATTATTCATGGACCGGATTCATGGACATGGGAGGGCAGATGATGCTCTACGATAACGGAGACCCCAGCGATGGATGGGAGCCGAGTTCCGGAGAGAACTGGACCACATCTTTCAGGACTCCCATAGATTCCCAGGGCACGACCGAAGACACTGATGGATTCGTCGGAGGCCTTACCGAAAGGGGATGGTACTACATCGGTGTCAGGTATCTGTATTATCTGATCGAGGCGGAGGCCGGAAGAGATTTCGATTACAACATCGACTACGAATTCGAGATAGCAGAAGAGGATACGGAAATCAACAACTACCCGTTCTCAACCTCCTACACACAGGGAGCTGGAAACGACTGGAAGAATGGAACAACAACCGAACCGGATCCGAATGCAAGGGTCGATTCCGGCTGGAACAGCCAGGACTGGTACGAGATCAAGGGAGTCAACAGGGAGAAGCTCTGGAACCTCTCCTTCAACTTCAGCATCACCGGTGCCTACTACAAAGGAAGGGGATCCATTGGTTACATTCCGGATGCTTTCATATACGTAATGAGATGCTTTTATACCTGGGGAGAGGACGGAATAGAAGGGACCGAGGACGATGGCTGGATAGGCATCTCCACCGTGTTCACATTCCAGTATCCCTCTGTTCCTGAGTCAGGTCTATACAACATCAATGATGCGAATGCACTTACCAGATATATGGTGTCCAACTGGACGGACGCTCCCACCGAGATAGACGGCAATGATCCCCGTTCTTACTTTGTTTCTATCAGGATAGAGGCCCTCAATCTGGTCGTAAGCGGTTCCACCATTCAGGGATTGACCTACGGAACAGCACAGACCAGAATCGATTACAACCTGGACCTCTCCTATACCGAGAGGGAACCCAATACTCCTCCCCAGATTACAGATATTACCGTTGAATCGGATTGGGAACAGGCCGAGACCGGCGGTTACTACGGATCCGAGTTCACAATAAAGGTAACCTACATGGATGTCGACAACGACGCACCAAGGTTCATCTGGCTCGAGATAGACGGTGATTCACCCATCGACCTCATCGACGAGGGAGATCCCCTTGCCCCCAACGACAAGGACTACACGGATGCCGATCCGATACCAGGAAAGGTGTACTACATCACCTTCTTCGGAGATCAATTAGGTGAAAACCCGTCACCTCACGAGATCAGAGTCTGGGCATTCGACAAGATGCCTCAGCTGGACATAAGGTCCTCCAAACGATCCAATGATCTGTGGGATTTCAATCTCACGGTATGGGACGATGATCCCGTCGAGCTCATAGACAACTGGGAAGGTATTCCGACCCTGACAGAGGATGAGCCAGAGAGGCTGATACCTCTGGAAGGTTTCGAGGGTGCTTTCAGGGATCCCGAGAACAGATTCAGGGGATTCAACATATGGAATGAGTCTCTGGGATCAGACGGAGAATGGGACACCGATTACGAATCCGATCTAATGTATGTTAACATCTCCAAGGTGGACGGCATCTGGCAGATGAGGATCAATCTCAAGCATAACCAGTGGACAACCGAGGGAGAGCCTATAAAGCTGAGGGCTTATGACGACCACTCGGAAGTCAACAGGACCGCCAGGGTATTCGTCAACCCGGTGAACGATCCTCCCAAGGTATTCCATATAATATACGATGGCATGGAATACGATGTTGACAACGAGATAGATCCGATGAGACCCGTCCTTCATCTTGAGGATTCAAATGATATCTTCATGACCCAGGACGAGGAGTTCACATTCGAGATCTATGCCGAGGATACCGATCCCGAGACGGAATGGGGAACCCTAACATACGATTTCGAGGACGGACTCTCCGACAACTGGAAGGAAGCCCCTGATGTGGGATACAACGATGGAGTTGTCACCTACACCCCCGTCAACTATGACGTGGAGAAGGAGAACCAGAAGATGGCTTTCTCCATCTCCGACGGAGATTCCGACGGAACCATCATCCTGACCGTCTGGTTCGAAGTCAAGAACAAGAACGACGCACCGTCGATATCTATCCCGGCAACCACCCCCAGACAGTATACCCAGTATCAGGGCGGCGGGATGAGGGTCAAACCGATCGCAGAGGATGAGGATCTGAGGCTTCCCACATCTATCAGGGATTCACTGACATACAGCGTCAACTTCGAGGAATCCATCGAACACGATGGAGATGAGATCGATGCCATTGAGGATCAGCTCCCCTACATGGATGTCTCAAAGGACATCGACTGGGGAATAGACCCCAACACCGGCGAGTTCTGGTTCAATCCCAATGACCAGAAGATCTGGCAGACCTCCTCGGGCTGGGTCAAATCGATCGAGATCAACCTGGTATTCCAGGTAACCGACAAGGAAGGAGCCAGTGCAACCGACATGATTACACTGGTCCTCAACGACCTCAACGAGGAGCCTCCCGCACCGGATTCGATATCCGCCGATCCCGATCCTTCCACCGAAATATACGTGGGAGACGAGATCAGATTCTCAGTGGATTCGGTCTCCGACCCCGACGGTGACAAGATAACCTACAAGTGGGACTTCGGAGACGGATCACAATCCGAGGGGCAGAACGTCACCCACACCTATTCCAAGAAGGGTTTCAAGACCGTTCAGGCATGGGTCACCGACGGACAGTTCGACACCGAGAAGATCTCACTCAGGATAGAGATCCTGGAAGAGGAGGAGGATGACAACGGCGGCGGTGGCGGCGGAGGTTCAACAGACCCTCAGACCGGCGGAGAGGAAGAGACCGACAACACTCTGTTCATTATACTGGGTGTTGTGGCACTTCTCGTGATAATCATCGTCGTTGTGATACTGGTTGTCGTTCTCAGGAAGAAGGAAGCACCACCTGCACAGCAGTATCCGATGTACGACCAGGGACAGCTCGGAGCATACGACGCCCAGGGCCTCCCGCCCGGACAGGCGGATCATCTCGGAGGAGGAGCCGCACCGGAGCTTCCGCCCGGACAGGGCGAGACAGGACAGCCGCAGGAGCTTCCGCCCGCCCAGCAGGAGATGCAGGCACAGCAGGAAGCACCCCAGGCACAGCCCGAGACCCAGCAGCAGCCCGAGCAGGCTCCAGGAAGCGCCTGCCCGTCCTGCGGGTCACCTGTTGATCCGTCCTGGTTCCTCTGCCCGAACTGCAAGTCTCCTCTCCAGTAAATAAAAGGTGAGGAAAATACCGCAGGCGGCATTCCGCTGCCTGCATTTTTTTTTATTAATTACTGGACTTTTGCGTTTTGAGCGAAAGATTAGTATGTTTCGAGGTATATATG
>CAYULA010000039.1:0-34385 GCA_964445525.1 uncultured Thermoplasmatales archaeon
GATACCGAGATACGACTCCGAAATGACAGGTGTCTACTCCCTCAACAAGAATGAGGTTAACCCCCTTGACTCTGATGTATATCCAGGTAGTTATGAATCAGGAGGAAGCGATGATGTCAATCAGAATACCGATGAAGAAGGATTGGAAACATGGATAATTGTCCTGATATCAGTTGTGATCCTGATTGTTGTTATCATAGTAGCAGGTTTCATTGTTATACTGAGATTATCCAAAACCAAGGAAAAGAGGGAAGAAGAGGATATTGAAAAGAGGGTCCGGGATATGGACAGAAGGCAGAAGGAGATCAGCGGACTGTACGGACAGAAGGAGGCTGATGAATACTTCGGTCCTGACCAGTCCACCCTGGACGATCTTCAGCTGGATCTTGGAGGCCAGGTATACCACGAGGACAGGTCCTCGCTGGGGGAAGTAAAGAAAGGGAGAATGGATGAGAAGGAGGACGGGCCCCGCTGGGAATCCGCTGGCGGGCCCGTCTTCGAGGAATCTGCCCCCGGACTTTCATTCGGAGAAACGCTTGAAATCGATGATGACCCTGGCGATATCGAAGAGGTCGACAACGAGGACGTGCGAAATACAATGGGAGAATTGATGAAGGAAGGGGAAGAAATCACTCCTTGAACAGGGCCCTCAGGATCTCCCTCTGTCCTTTCTTTATATGCTCAAGCACCGTGGCATGGGAGAGGCCCATCTCCTTCGCCAGCTCCCTGGAGTCTATCTTCCGCTTGACGTCGAAATATCCCAGTCTGAGGGCAGTCTCCAGACAGTGATACTGCTTGGGGGTCAGATTCGATAAAGCTCCCTCGACCCTGGGCTGATATTTGGTCACGGAAAGCACCTCGTAGGAAGCTCCCCATTCCTCCGCAAACGACAGGAACCTGTTGATGTTCTCGGAGGTTCCCACAATGGAGCCTGTGAGTGCCTTCTCGGTGAACCTCGCTGGAAATTCAAGGAAACACTCGAATGTCTCGAAAAACGCTTTCAAAACATCGGTGTATATCTCGGGGAACTTCCCCGATACCATCAGCAGGGAACTGCTATCGTCCGTGGTTATCTCATCAGCCTTGTCAACCAGATTGATCCTGTCCAGAAAGCTCAGGTCCGGACCGTCCTTCCAGATGACCTCGCAGACCAGTATAAACCTCTCGAAGGTCTGCATCAGTGGCTTTATCACCGTGACCTCTTCTATCTTCTCGAACATATCCCCGTATCCCAGTTCCAGGATATCGGGAGGATTGTAATTGAGACGTAGTATCCTGAGATCGTTCATCCACCTTCCATGGCAGGCTCTCGAGATAAAACTTTTGGATTAAACCTTCCATGGAAGGCCCTCACGAATCAAACCTCCGGAACGAGTTCATCTTCGGGGGTTTCCTCTTCCTCTTCTATCTCCGCCTCAACGACCTCCGCCACCATAACAGGTTCTTCCTCCGGGGCAATCTCCATCTCCATCACCGGAACATCGTCGGGGGAGGGGGGCTCCTCCATCCCGGGGACCTCGTCTGAATCCTCCGTTTCGGGAACCTCCCCGGATTCAACCTTGACTCCCTCTTCGGGTCCTTCCTCCGGTTCCTCCTCCGGGGGAGGAGATGACGGAAGTCCGAACCTCCAGACATAAAAGGCCCCCCCGATTATCAGCAGTATGAGAATGGCTATGCCGATGAATGGCAGGTAATCCATGAATCCTGTGTCATCCTCCTTCCCACGGATATCGACCTCCCTGGATGCGGTATTATCGGATGTATCCTGCTCCAGGTCCTCACCCACGGGTTCGACGGTCACATAGAAGGTACGGTTGCCGCCTCCGCCAGGGAGAATGAACTCGAGCGTTACTGTCTCCTCCGGATCGATAGATGGGTCCAGATCGAAGTCGAAGTTCTTGGAAATCAGCTGTTCACCGGTGGATGTGTCCATGTTCACGGTAACTATGAATCCTCTGGAAAGCGGAGCGTTGCCCTCGTTCTCAACCGAAACCCTGAAAGATGCCCGTTCTCCCTCGACCAGGGCACCGGTGCCGACAGAAACCGACCTTATGGAAAGGTCCGGGTAGAATGAGAACGTCCTCTCCAGTTGATTGTTCTCCTCGTCTGTCTCCAGGAACTCCTCATCGGGGTCCACAACAAAACTCACCCGATGTTCACCGATGCCGGAAGGATTCCATCCCACACCGGATACGGTTGCCTCTTCACCGGGACGCAGCTCACTTCCTATGGTTCTGGTTCCGATTATGGAGCCGTCCTCGTAGAAGGTGCACCTTACCCCTGTCACGGGTATCTCGCCATTGTTCTGTACCCTGGCCATCAGCCGGATCTCCTCGCCAAGGATTGGATCGGTAGGTTCCGAACCGATCACCCCTGTCACGACAAGGTCGGGAAAGGCCCTCTCGATCCTGATATCATAGCTTCCGACCGTTCCCAGTCCGCTTGTGAGGACCGTTATGGTTCCGGATACGGAATCCGATCCGTTGGGAAGGGTGACATCCACATAGGGAGAAACTCCGTCACCGGGAAGCAGCTGGCCGCTGCCACTCCTGAACTCCGATGTATCCTCCAGAGAGGATGACACCGATAACCTGTATTCGAAAGGAACGTTGCCTCTGTTGAAGACATATAGCTCGAAACTCACCATGTTATCCTCGCCAGGTCCCAGTGAAACGTTTCTGGCGGATACCATCTGGACCAGTGCCTGTTCGTCTCCCACAACGGTCATGGTGTAAACCAGTTTCCTGGTTTCCGTTCCGTTGGCGGAGATGCTTGCGGTGATCTCCAGCGATATCTCCCTTCCAGGGTCCTCCCCGTCGGGAACCGTGAAGGAGACCTCAACATCTCTCGAATTGCCCGGTTCCAGGGAAAATGTGTTGGGAGTCAGCAGAATTCCCGCACTGCTCAAGGTTGAGTTCCCGGTCTGCTCCTTGGTTACCTGCACGTCTCCTCCGATATTGCCGTCGTTGACAATGGAAAGGTCCAGGGAAACCTCCTCACCTGGAACCACCTCGAATTCGGTGGATCCTTCAGGTGAGACGAATATTGAAAGGGTGGGTATATCCGTCAGCCGGACGGGAAGATCCTTGGTTATATCCTCCGAGTATATCCTGGTGGTATTCTCTCCCCACATCTGATCCTTTGATGCTCTTACCGTCACGATGTCCGCATCCATGTAGGTCAGGAAGTTGAAATCGAACCCGTACATTCCGTCCGAGCCTGTTGTGATCGGACCCAGGGATTCTCCCGACCTGTCTATGGTGACTGTCACCCGTACGTTTTCTTCCGGTTCCCCGTCCGTGCCGTTGACCTGTCCCTGGAGATAGAATGATCCCACCGGCTCCCGGGACTTTACATCGGTGAAATCGGTGATATTGTTGTTATCGGATGATATTTCCTGCACTCCCTGGGGAGGGAGTATCCAAGCTTCCACCTTGAAGGTTTCTTCTTCACCTGCCACATTCTGCGGTGTCCATCGTACGGAAACGTTCATCGACCTGCCATTCACTATCGGATCGATGGAGGTCATCTCGGAGCCTCCCTTCGGAGCATCCTCGTTCACATTAACCCTGAGCGTGCCCCCGTTTACAGGTTTTTGACCTATGTTTGCCACTGTCACGACTATGGTTGAGGGATCGTTTTCAACGAGCCTGATCGAATCCCCTGCCTTCCTGCCGTCACCCCTGAGAAATGTCATACCGGTGATGGTGAGATCGGGAAAAGCGGGCAAAATGTTGAAGGAATTCTCACCCTGGTTGTTTGTCTCGTCTGTCTCGGTAATGTTTCCATCCGGATCGATTATCACCGAAATGATGTGGTCGCCGTCTCCGTCAGGCGTCCATTCAACGGATGCTTCCGCCGTATCGGTGAGATCCACCCTGTCATCTCCGATTATGACCGGGCCGCCCCCGGGACCGTCCAGATCAATGAATCTGACAACCACGTCCTCCACCGAGGTTCTTTTCGTATTCTCCACAACACAGTTGACGGTTACGGGCGATCCGTCAACGGGTTGAGGATCATCCAGGTAGATGTTGGTTCCAGGCGGGTCCTTTATCTTGAGGTCCACAACCTTCTGGGTGAACATTCTTCCCTGGAGGTAGAAGTCAAGGAAATCATCCGTGTTCAGGTCGCCTATCAATCCGTTGCCGTTTGATAGGTGTCCGGATACTGTGAGGTTCCAGTAATGTGTTCCATCTGACAGGATTCCGTATATGACCCCGTTGGACCGGAAGAGAGCATCGGGTACCGAATCCTCGTTCAGGTCGCAGGCCAGAGGCGTCGCGTACACCGGAGAGGTGCCGATGTTGGCACCATTTCTGGTCCAGAGAGTAAAATGGCCCCAATCGGACAATTCCCGGGACACCTCTCTGCAGGTCATGATGGTACTCGAGGTAAGTGTGAAGATCCTGGACTGGAGAAGTATCTCATCAGTGCTGTCCCCGTTGAGGTCCGCCAGGGCGACGGATCCTTCGAATGTTCCCGGTATGTCCTCTATGGATACAAGCTCCTCCAGGGAATATGAATAGATCACAACCATTCCCAATCCGCTGTTTGCGGGATAGGGGATTATTATCTCCCTGTTTCCGTCGCCGTCCAGATCGGAAACGGCCGGCATCGGGATGGGACCCACGTGGGTATATACCAGAGGGGGAGGAGCGGGATCCACGGTGATGTTCTTCAGATGAAGCCCCTGGAAGTTCACCACCGTTGTCCTCAAAGAGGATTTATCTGGGGGCAGGGAGCTCACGACGATCCTTCTGAGTGCTCCGGATCCCGGATATATTGCAGGTGTTCCTATTGTCTCACCCACGGGTCCTATTTCCAGAAACCAGTTGATCGTGCCGTTGTTTCCGTAATAGGAGAAAAGTCTGTTCCCGGCACCCACTATTATATCCTCTATCCCGTCCCCGGATATGTCATAAAGGGTGGGTGTCGATGCGATGATGGGACCTATAACTCCCGAGATTGAAAGCCAGACCCTGTCCTCGAAGAAAGCCTGGCTGGAGTAAGAATATCCGGAAGTGGACAGTGTTATATTGGGTTCGAAAAGAGCCAGCTGATGGGAGCTTCCATCCGTGATTGAAGCAAGGACCTCAACCCTGTCATCGTCATCAATATCCAGCAATGCAGGGGAACTGAAGAGCCTGTTGGTGGTCCTGCCCTCGATCATCCTGACATCCACCGACCAGGCAACTTTCCCCGTGTCGCCGTCCCTCGCCATGATGTGTGTGTTGTTGCTGTCAACGATAAATCTCTTTGATGTTTTCTCCACACCTGAGAAGACAATGTTATCTGTCATTTCGGAGGAAACCCCTCCCGGAGATGTTGTATTGTCCGTTTCGGACCAGCTGGGAACAGGATCCTGGATACCTCTGCCTCCAGCCTCACCCTCATGGGTGTTGTAGGGATCCCTGCCTGTCATGGGCCAGAAGATTCCGTCGAGGGAAAGGGGCGAATCCTCCTCGAATCGGCCGCCTTCCCCGAAATTCGATAACACGGGCGAGATCAGGAGCATCATAGCAAGTGAGAGGGAAAGCATTGATGGAATAGAGATATCCTCCTCATGCATGCCATCTTCACGTTTTAGATGGCATATAATCTTTATTATCCAATGATAGATAATAAGCTGGATTAAAGGATCATTTGAAAAGCCCCGTTTCCAAATTAACACTCCATTTTCGGCATCTGCCATAAAGGATTTAAATACATATGCGTTCATTCCCCGGTATAATCCCAGCCCCGGGTACCTCGCGGAGGATGGTCCATGACCGATGATGATATCAGACTGGCCAAGGAAAGGTTGATGAAGCTGTGGGACGCCTACGAATCGCAGGAGCTGGAGCTTCAGGCGGCAGTTAAGAAACTGAACAATCTCGAGACCAGGAACAAGGACAAGGACAGGGTCATAGAGACCCTGAGGGAACTGATAGAGTCCAAGGACCAGGAACTCGGGAAGCTGGAGATAGAGAGGTCCTCCCTCGAGAGGGAATCGTCTGATTTCAGGAACAGGCTGGAGGAGACCTCGGTTTCCCTGAATCAGGAGAGAGCGAGGTACAAGAAACTCTTCATAATCACCCAGGAGCTTGAAAGAGAGGTTGACAGGCTCACAAGGGAACTCGAGGAAAGGGACAGGTGGTTCAGGGACAACATGTCCTTTTTCGAGGAGTTCCCCACCAGGGTCGGAAAGAGGCTGGGCATGGTCTCCAAACCCAGAAAATCCCTCCTTGAAGAACTCGGGGATAAGCCTGCACTTCCAAAGGAAGAGAACATCGAGGCCCCGAAGGCCACCTTTGAACGGGTCGATCCCAGGGAGGAGACGCTCAAGGTTTTCATGGACATTCCGGGACTCGACGAGGAAAAGGCAAAGGTCCTGATGGATGCGGGATACGATTCGGAGGAAAAGCTCAAGGGAGCATCGCCCTTCGAACTGGTAAAGATCGATGGAATAACACCCACCCTCGCCAGGAAGATAACCGATCACATGAAGGCCTGATCTATTTCTTCTTCTCCCTTCCTTCCTTGAACAATGACGGAAGATGCAGCAGATATGATCCGTCCTTTTGAATGATTATGGGATTGTCCTCAAGCAGTTTTTCCACGTCTATCTCGTAGACACCCTGCTCGACTATGTTGATCACATCCACATCCGATCTGGTTCTTCCGGGCTTTTGAGAGGCGGGAGCCTTCTTTTTCGGAGGGGTCCTCTCTTTCTTGACCTTTCTCTTACCCCTCCGTGGTTTCCTCTTTTCCACCTTCTTTTCCATCTTTTTATCATATTCCTTGATCAGGTCCTTGGCCGAAGGCTTTCTTCCATCCTCGACTATCTCCAAACCGGTCCTGGAGCTGCCTTCGTCGAGTTCGATCTTTTCTTCTTCCTTCTCTCCCGGTGTGTACCTGACCCATTCATCACCCAGGGACTCGTCCATCTCAAGGGAGTCACCGTCGAGTTCGGTCATACCCCTGTCCTTGAGGATCTTCAATAGTTCCGGATCGGCCTTCTTTATCATCTTGTCCCGGACCTTGTCGGCCTTTCTCTTGAGGTTCTTCCTGGCCTCCTCGGTCATGGGTTGGGAGGTGAACATGAACTTCTTGCCGCCGCAACTGGAACATCCTTTGAGGATCTCGTCTGAGCCCCTTTCTATGACATGTCCGCAGTTAAGGCATTGATGTGGCAATTTCTACCTCCTGTCGGGAAATGATGTGATCATATGAAATATTTTACCGGATAACGGATCATTCCTCCGGTGATATGCCGCCATCTTCCTCCGGAATGCCCTCGGCTCCGAGTTCCGAGCCCTCGCCGTCCAGGGCCGAGTCCCTTGTAAGTATTATCGCTTCTATGGTCCTTCCGTCCTTTTTTATGGTTTTCAGAAGGTGAGCGGGTCCCACTACCATCATTCTGGGAGGAGGGGACCTTCCGAGTATCCTCTGTATGAAGGACCTCCTGGTAACATTGCCTGTGAATCCCGGTGTCTCAACACCGATGAAGGAATCATGATCTATCTCGGACATGGTCACCCTTATGAGCTCCAGCTCCTCGGATGAGGTGAGGCCTTTCTCCAGGACAAGGACCTTCCCCGTCTTCACCTGGTCGATTATGAACCTGATCTTGTCGCCTCCCATCTCCTCCAGCCTCTCGGTTGAGATGAGATCGATGGAGATTCCTCCCCTCTCCGATCCTTCCTTGAGAACCCTCTTCTTTTTCTCCATCCTTTCACCTGAAATATTTGATCATTGCCTTGTAGAGGTTGTCCATTCCGTATCCCGCCAGCGCCGATACCGGGATCGTTGGGTGCTGGGGGAAAGCGTCCCTCAATGTGGCAGGGGATGCGGTCTCCAGGTCCATCTTGTTGGCAACTATTATGGTGGGGAGCTCCCTGGCCTCGAGATTGCCCAGTAGTGTAACGTTGACCTGATTGAACGGGTCCTCCGCGGCATCCATAACAAGAAGGACCCCATCCACCTTGTCAAGCCATTTGATTGCCTCTATCACACCTTCGGTGGCTTCCTTGGCCCTTCCCCTTGCCTTCTCTTCATCCATGCCGAACTCTTCCACGAAGTTGTGAAAATCGATCTTTGTGGCTATTCCGGGAGTATCCACTATGTTGAAGTTGATCTTTGACCCGGCGGCCTTAATAACGATCTCTCTGGCTTCCTTGGCCTTTCTCGTCTCGTGGGGTATCTCGGATGTCTTTCCCAGGGGTTTTCCGGTCCAGTCTCTACTGATCCTGTTTGCTAGAGTCGTCTTTCCCGCATTGGGAGGGCCGTAAATACCAATCGAAGGCTGTCTTTTTTTGAACAGCCTTGACAATCCCTTCAGGATCGAGTCGAGAAAACCCATCCGCCTCTGACCTCCGGTTCGACCGTATTAGGGACTGCTTCCATAAAAAGCTAACTCCAACGGGTAAAAATGTAATTAATCCGATCAAGACTGGAACTGAAATTGCCAATTATCGAATATACAAATGAGGGCAGATCGGATCGAGCTGCCCTCATCACTTCGAAACCATCTCACTGCTGGCCTTCGTATAAGGGATTCTGCTGTTCCTGGGGAGCTTCCTGATACATGGGATTCTCCTGCTGCTGGGGCTGAGCCTCCATGGGCTGAGGCTGTGCTTCCATCGGCTGGGGCTCAGCGGCCTGGGCAGGCGGAAGGGCGGATGCCTGATCATATCCCTCCTCTGTTCCCTGCGGAAGCGTCGGAACCGACGGGTCCACCATGGGTACTCCCTCGGGCATCGTGGGGATATCAAGCTGCGGTGTGGCAAGCATTGCCTCTTCCTCTGCCTCCTCGCGCTTTTCGGATTCCTCCTCCCTGTGTATCCTTAGATAGCCTATGACAACTATCAGGGCGGCTATGATGATCGCCGCTATCACCACGATTATGAATACCCAGAAGGCGAAGGGAGCAGGTTCCTCGGGTGCGGGCTGGTCATTATATTCTGCTTCAGGTTTCAATGTTGCATCCCAGGGATCGGTGGCGTCACTATCGCCTCTGTAGGGTCCGACGCCGTCATTACCGAGGTATTCCTGGATATTGGTGTATCCGTCCGCATCGGGGTCCTCATCAGCATCTGATCCGTCCCTGAAGTCAAGCTGCATCTCCCACTCCCAGAGATCGTCCATGCCATCGTTGTCGGTGTCGTTGTCCCGACTTGGTATGAACTTGACGATCTTCACCGATACCGTGGCCACGGCCCTGTCATCTCCCTTGTGGCCGGAGTCGCCCACGTAGAGTGTGACCGTATGCCAGCCGGTGGTTTCGAACCTGAAGTTGCTGAATACCATGTCCGTGGAGATAGTGGTATTGCCCTCCTTCCACTCGTACTTCAGATTTCCGGCATCAACGTCAACATCGTAGGATCCGGATGCATCGAATGTAACGATCTCGGTGATGTTGTATTCGGCCAGGTTCGGAGGCGAGGTTATCTTGGCTACAGGCAGTGTGTTGACGAGGACCTGGTACATTTCGGAAAGTGTCCACGGTCCTCCCTCCCTCCCATTGAATGTGCCGGTCTCGGCAACATCCTTTGCAAGGAACTGGATGAAGTTCATCTCTCCCTCGAGGAAATCCTCGTAGGGGAAATGGATCCAGATCAGATTGTTCTCGTCCATCTTGTCATACCACTGTCTGGGAAGCTCCTCCCAGCCTCCCTGGGGCTGGATGCCGGTGTCCCAGATGTAATTTCCCTTCTCATCCAGTTCATGGGAGATCCTGTAGTAAATACCGTCCGTGGTATCGATTCCAGAGGTGTCATCCCTGATGTAAAGGGAAACCTCCTTATCGGTGATGATGTCGAGATTGTGCCAGGCTCCCTGTGTCGGGAAGAACTGCTCGAAGGAGACCGGTGTGTTGTCTATCTTGAGATTGTAGGAATCCGATACGGCGTATCCGTTTCCGGCCCAGTCCTTCACCCTGAACTTGATGTAGTTGTTGGTACCCTCGACGAACCTCGGCTGTACGCTGATCTCCACATCGTCATCTGCGGCCCTGGTGATCTCTTCGTCGAACAGACCAACGGAGACCCAGTCCTCGAAAGCCTCGATCCCATCTGTGGATATGGCGTACTCCGCGGTGGACCTCCTTACTCCTGACATGTGTTCTATTATGGTTCCTCCGTCCATGGCATTTATGGTAAGCTTGGGTGTTACCGTCTTCAGCCAGTTGTTCGGATTGTAATTGAGATCCGTGAAGATCGGGTCGGATTTGTCTATGAGTATGGATTGTTCGGCATATTCTCCGATGTGTCCCACATTGTCAACAGCCCAGATATACACCTTGAAATCTCCCACGGTGGTATTCTGCCATACCCACGAAGTGACCCTCGGAGGTATTACCACCGCCGATTCGTTGTTCTGATCCGGAGTGCTGGATAACCTGTATTCCCTTACACCGGATCCCGTATCCGAGACCGAACCCCAGCTCAGGTAAAGTGTGTCGTCATTATCCACTGTCCGCTGCTTGTCCTTGAAGGAATCCGCCCTGATGACAAGAGCCGCCGGAGCGGTGGGGGTTGAGTCGTCCACCCTCAGAGCAATGGAGGGCATTTCTATCAACACCTTTTCAGGGGGGATGCCCTCTACCATCAATCTGAACTCCTTCCTGAGGGCTCTGAGGGGCATGTTTATCTTTATCTCGAACTCCCTTCCCGAAACGTTCATGTCCTTGTACTCTGTAAGTTCATCATCGATGACCATCATGTAGAAGGAATCGTTCTGCGGGTAGTAGGTGGCATTTGGAGTTGTCATGTTGAACACGAATCTTACACCCGTGAAGGTGACGGTCTCGTTGTCCATGGTATAACCCTCGTTCTTGAGGTGCCTGCCGTCCTCTCCGAGTATCTGGACCTCCCCTTCCGCCTTCAGCTCATTGTCAAGATAGAAGAGATCCTCCACATGTGTCTGGTTCGGAAGTGATACCGCACCCCGGGCCCAGAATGTTACCGGGATCATCCCGGTCCACGGGAAAGCGAACTGGAACCTGACGTATACAACCATGTTCCAGGGGGTGAAAAGCCCCGTTATATCGGTCTCGGTCCTGG
Source organism: uncultured Thermoplasmatales archaeon (assembly GCA_964445525.1). Taxonomy (GTDB): domain Archaea; phylum Thermoplasmatota; class Penumbrarchaeia; order Penumbrarchaeales; family Penumbrarchaeaceae; genus Penumbrarchaeum. Next base: position 11,046 of record CAYULA010000039.1, read on the forward strand.
ACCTCTGAATATCTATCTCTATGGTCCCGTTCCCAGGTCCCGATTCGCCTCCTCCCAGATACCAATCGGCCTGTCCTCCAGAAACCCTGTACTGGGCGAAGATTCCGAGGGATGGAGGTCCGAAATAGAGCCTGATATCGTTCAGGTCCGCCGAGCCGTCCTCGGGATGCGTGGTGGTCACGTTGAAGGTGAACTTGTAGTCCTGATAATCCGCATAGCAAACGGGGATGGTCTCGTTCATCTCATTGGTGATATCATGGTGAGCGTTCTCGACCATTACATCACCCAGAAGCGGTTCGGAATAGGAGAATTCAATTGCCATGTCATCCTGGAGGGTCTGATCGTAGAAGGTCTTGTAGATTGTTCCTACCCCTCCGGTCTCGTCCTCTATCCCCACATTGTGGTAATAGCCCCCCTCGTAACTGCCGGTTCCGGTGGTATCGTACTGCATCTTGATCACGCCGGACTCGTAGAGTATTACCTCGCAGTGTATTCCGTAGGAGGAGAAGGTTCCCCACTCGATGGCCAGATAGTTGATGTTATTTACCTGCCCGAACTGATAGTATGCATTGGAATACCCGTATCCCCAGGCCACGGCTATCATGGGATTAGGACTGCCGGATTGGGGCATTCCCGAGCTGTATGATGTGGTGTATGTGAAAGAATCCAGGCACAGATAACCCCTTGAATGGACGTATACCTCCTCGTAGTTGTTCTCGTAGAACGGAAAATCCCAGGGAAGGGGTATTACATCATAATCCTGGGATCCAGAACCGGTCAGACCCAGACTGGTTCCCGTGCTTGCGACATCGATCCAGTTGTAGCTGGTCCTTGGTTCCTCACCTATACTGTCCATGTAGTAATAGCCTCTCTCGTCCTTCTCGGACATCCTGGCATTCGCCTTTTCCGCTGTAAAATCGCCTATTACAAAGGCACCAAACAGCATTGACATCACGAGTACGACGGTCACGAGGACCTTCTTCTTATCCCCACTGTTATCCATTTTTCACACCCCTATCTATTCTGTAACTTGATCACTGATTCCCGCCCTCGGGCTGATACGGCTGATCCATGGGAGCCGCCTGCATGGGCTGGGCATCCATGGGTTGAGCTGACATCTGCTGTGCTTCCATCGGCTGAGGCTCTCCCACCTGTTCGGCTGAAGGAAGGGCCTGGGCTGCCTGCGGCGAAGCTTGCGGAAGGGCGGTCGCCTCTCCCTTGGCGGCAGCAAGAAGATTGTCGAGTCTCTCCCTGCCACCCGAAGAAAGGGCATTCTCCATCAGATGCTTCTCCTCCTCGGCCTCCTTCACACGGGCAGACTCGAGGTCCCTCTTGATGGAACCGTTGTTCACAACTACAACAACGATCACAACAACTATCACGGCAAGACACAAGGCTATCAGAACAGGGATAAGGAAACCCTGCTCTTCATCAGCCTCGTCACCGGCCATCTTGTACACTGGGAACTCCAGAGCATCCGTGGGATCGCTCCCGGCAAGATACTCCTCGAAATCAGTGTGGCCGTCACCGTCGGCATCATTGGCCTCGGTGGCTGCGGAGGCATCGCCCGCGAACTTGTCCCTGAGCTCGTCATAGAGCTCCGAACGGGACATGCCCGCCATGTTGGTGTTGTAGAGATTGTCCTTGTTGGAAGCATCATCCCAGCCAAGGAAATAATTGTACTCCCAGTAATTGGGCATCCCATCGGAATCCTCATCATCATCGGAAAGCCAGATCGGTATGATCCTCTCAAGGACCTCGAAGGTCACAGGATCGGACTCCACATCGTGAATCCCGTCGGATACAGTGAGGACCAGAGAATGATCACCGGGAAGAAGCTTCTCGCTGAACCTCGATCCGTCAGCAACATCGGCTCCGAGAATAACCGTCTGGGTCTCACCCTCGAAGGTTACCGTGTCGGTCCAGGTGTATGTCAGCTGATCTCCGTCGACATCCATGGTGGCCGTGGCATCGAAGGTGACAAACTCGTCCTCCATGAACTCGGAGCCTCCCTCGGGAGACAGTATCTCAACTTTCGGCATTGTGTTGATCCAGATATTGTATGCGGGTGAATAGGTGTAGGCGTTTCCCACAATGTCACGGGCCCTGAACTGAATGAAGTTCATGTCGCCCATGTTCAACTCCAGATCGCTTATGACAGCCGTAAAATCGGTTCCCGACTGAACATTCAGCGAATTCCAGACGGCGGAATTGAGATCGGCCCTGCCACGGGTGGAATACCTGTATTGGAGAGTGCTTCCATCAACGCCGCTGAGAGGATCGGACAGGTCAACCTCTATGTCTACCATACCATCAGGTAGCCACATCCTTTCCCAGTCATCATCGCCGTTCACGCGGAGTTCCGTGTACTGGACTCCGGTCAGATCGATGCTGACGTTGTATGCATCGGAGGACATGACATTGCCTGCCTCGTCGGAGGCCCTGAACATGACCATATTGTCGGTTCCTTCCGACAGCATGGGGGTTATGAACACATCGATGGATTTGGCGTTGAGTTCGTTCTCAGCCGATCTCCAATCGCTCCAGGTTGCCCCGCCGTCCTGTGATGTCGAGTATTCAACGGAAGGACCCATAACAGCCCTTCCCCCAAGATCGGTTATTGTGATCCCTACCTGGGGATTGGCGGTATTGAACCATGTTCCCTCCTCCGGGTGGAAGCCGGTGAAGTCCATGATCTGGTCATCGATGAAGATGCTCGAGGTGGTCCAATCTCCAACATGGGCTACCCTGTCCACGGCCCTCACATTCACCTCCACATTACCTACGCTTGTGGTGGTGACCTTGGCGAAGGTGACCCTGGTCTCGGTAATCACCCCGTCCACTTCCACCTCGTAGTAGGCAACGCCGGAGTTGAACTCTCCCGGTTCGTTCCAGGTCACATAAAGCTCTTGGTCATTGTCAACGATGGTGTTGGGATCGTCGAATCCGTCCGCATGGACCCGAACACCCGGTGGCGCAGTCGGCGTGTCTATGTCAACGTTTGCCGTAAACACCGGCACCTCGTTGATTATCTTCTCGGGAGGTATTCCCACCTGGTCTATGGAGTACTCGACCGCTATGGGCCTCTCCCCTCCCGGAGCCTCCAGAACGAAGTCGCGCCCGGAGGAATCCGGATCCACATCCGATCCTCCGATGGAGCTCTCAAGGGTTACGTTGAACAGATCGCTGGTGGGATAGTAAGGCTCATCGAATTCCTCGGTGCCGTTGTACACCAGCCTCATACCGGAAAACTTGACGGTGGAATTTTCGGGAATCCAGGAATCATCATTGAATGGCACCCATTCATCCTCGCGGGAATCTCCCGATCCCTTCTGCCAGAACCCATCCAGTTCCCCGGTCCATATGAAACGGTTCTTCACATCACCAAGGTCCTCGTAGTACTGCTCGTACTGCATATGATCGGCCATTGCCCTGAACATTATGTCCAGTCTCGCTTCCGCGGGAAGCTCCAATGTGAAATAGACGTCGAAACTGACGAAAAGCGTATCTATATCATGATGAGCGTCCATGACAAGGGAATCGGGATCCACCCGGATAATATTGTAGGGATCATTTATGACCTCTATGATTCCCGTATCGTTGGATAATCCGGGATTCGAATACCTTACCGTACCCGAATAGTGCCCCACAATGAAATCCCATTCCATCTCAGGACCCCAGATGCTCCACTTGTTGACCGCCGAACCCTTGAACCTGTACCCTCTGTGCTCGGCGTAGAACGTCCTGTCATCTGGAGGGTCGCCTCCGGAGGATTCGAACGTGCCTATGCTGAACATGTCATAATTGGATATACCGTAAACGACTCCGGGACCGCTGCCGGAGAAATAGCCTCCTCCGGGATCCGCCACGAACAGATCGTCAAGACCGTCATTGTCACGATTGAGGAAGCAGATGGTTCTGAATTTGGCTCCATACCCGTAATAGTAATACCTGTAATATTCTACAGGATAGGCGAAATACTTGGAAGATTTTTCCGGAGCGTGAACCGTGAAAACCGACAGGGGTATGACATCAATGTCCCCTGTTTTGTCGGCCCAATCCTCGTTCAATAGAACATATACCGCTCCTTCATCAGCGTCTCCGAAGGCTATATCAATCTTCCCGTTGCCGTCGTAGTCGCCGAAGGCCCTCGTTCCGAACGGCCTAGAACCCTCTGCAAAGAACTTCTTGTCATAATTGGAACTTGAGGAGATCTTCTTCTCCCCTGTCGGTATGGTCGAGTCCCCGTCGATTACCCAGCAGTATTTCCCGTTGCCGGGGTAATAATTTCCGTAAGAATAATATCCGGAACCGAAGAAAAGGTCCCCGAGGTCATCCCCGTTGTAATCGATTATCATCGGGTCTGCTCCGATGGCATCAAAGTAATTGGATCCTATGTAGTCAACCCAATCCATGTGATCGTTTTCCTCGAGAAGGTCACCGGATGAGAAATCCCTGATGGATTCTCCGGGATACATGACCGAAACGCTGCCAACATAATACTGATTATTGACGTATCTGTAGGTGTTTCCGAATGCGATCTCGTCCCTTCCGTCACCGTTCATGTCACCGGTTGCGACTCCCCCCATGCCGGTTCCCGCATAATAATATTCATAGGAACCCCAGGAATAGCTCCATCCATGGGTGTAGACCGGATCCAGGTGACCGTCCGCATCACTGTAGGTATAGCTTCCGGAAAATTCATCCTCGCCTCCGAACCACCAGTTGGCTTCTCCGTAATAATATTTTGATCCGCTTCCACCCCATTCGTAATTGTAACCGCCGGTTCCCTGCAATACCTCGTCGTAACCGTCTCCATCCAGATCTCCAAAGCCTACCCATGGTCCGTAATATCCTCTTTGCCATGATTGGAAGGTTGCATTCGAGGACAATGATGATTTATCATTGACATAGGCTCCTCCGTAAAAGAGGTGACCGAAGGCTGCGGAATACCCTCCGCTTGCAACGAGTATATCGTCGTATCCGTCATTGTTCACATCACCTGTGGCTATATCCGTTCCGAAAACCTGGCCTCCGGCGGAAAGCTCCCATCTGGCATCTTCCGCATTCACCCCGAGGTCGGGGAATTTCAGCTGGGTGGATCCATCCATGATGTAGACCTTGCCGGATCCGTCCATCGGGGCCGTTATGGCCATATCTGTAAAACCGTCTCCGTTGAAATCCAGCTTCTCGATGGTGGCACCGAAATAGCTTCCCGATGAACTGCCGGATGCGAAATACTCCGGAGGATTGTCATCGAGATAGTGATCTCCGCTCCTCTGGCCCGGTTTCAGGGCCGAGGGCTTGAATGAAGTTGACTCAAGAGCTTCTGCTTCCTGAGCGGCAAATATCAGTGGAATGAAGGCCGCCAGGGCCATCACCACAACAACAGTTAGAACAATTGCTCTACTTTTCCCTATCTTGTAGGACGAGGGCAGAATGTACATTACGTTCACCTCTATGCGGGATCTGGAAAAGTCACCCTACAATTGAAGTAGCAACCTGTTATATAAAACTTTATTTGACCAGCTTTTTTCCAGCACTTAAAAGTTCCGGTAGCCAGGGGATGGTGGGAAGGGGCGGATTTTGGGAATATCGAAGGAATTTTACGGATGCAAGGATTCTACTTCTCCCCAACACTTTCGATCCTCATCAGCGGATATCCGAGCTCCTCGATCCAATCCATCCTTGCCCTGCAGCAGGTTTCATTCACCCTGATGGTTACCTCTGCGGCCATCATTCTATCCTTCAAGGAGCAGTATCCGAACCTGGTGAGGGATTCCCTGAGGACCTCCTCATCGATGGTTACCTTGGCATCCACCACGTGAGGCTGGGACATGACGGCGGCCGTCATGGACCTCTCCAGGTCCCTCCTGCTCTCAGGTCTGACGGGAACCCCTATGAACTGATGATACAGCGATCCCAGCTTGATACCGGCTTCAAAGGCGGCCCTTTCACCGTCGGTGCAGTTGAACAGATCGGATTCAATAGCCCTCATATAGGTCCTCCAGCTCCTCCTCGATCATCTCATCATCTGGGTAATCGTACTCGGATTCCAGCCTGGCCTTGGCCCCCCATATGTTCCGGGGACCCTGAAGGATGGGAGAGAAATAATAACCAAGCGATGCGGCCGTGAACAGTATGGACCCCATCATTCCTAGCTGAGGTTCATGCACTCCAAAAAGCAGGGAGAGCTCCATGGTAAGGATTACAACGGCCGCTATGAGAAGCAATCTTCCCCTGTATTTTTTGTAGAGAATATCCGAGACCATCGCCCAGGACAGAATGAAAACCAGCACCGGTATCAGGAAAGGTTCCCCGGTTGTGAAATATTGCACATCGTATTCCATCTTTACGCTCCAGTGATAAAGCGATGTGAAGGATATCACAAGCATGGCAAAGGCAGGTGTGGGAAGACCTATGAAATCATTCCATTTGCTCTGAAACAGTGAGAACCTGGCAAGTCTGAGTATGCCTAGAATCGTTATCGAGAGAGCGGATATGATCACAACCGCATTGTATAAGGAGCCGATCTCCGGGTCCCTGAACATGTTGTAAACCAGAATTGCGGGGGCTATGCAGAAGGTGGCGGCATCGGCAATGGAATCCAGCCATATGCCAAAGTTATGGGAAGAACCGAACCTTCTTGCCACGGGTCCGTCAAGACCGTCGAATATCACTCCCAGAATTATGAGCATCATGGCGATCCTGTAACCGTCCCCGCCCGTCACGGAAGTCATGACGGCAAGAACCCCGCAGATGAAGTTCATGAGTGTAATCAGGTCCGCAGGAGCTATCAATTTAAGAAGAGGAAGGGGTTTGATGGGCCTTCTGGGCCTGTCCCGGATCGCCCTGATGGGGTGTCTCACACCCTGGGGAAAGCGAGGTCTGATCCTTGGCCCGTAACGGGGCATTCCCGGCCTTCTTTCCGATCTTCCCTTACTCCATCTGTCCAAAAGATCACCTCGAAAGGGAGCTCGAACCGGCCAATACTCTCTGACCCTCCTTCACTACCAACCTCTGCCCCGGAGGAAGTCTGAACCTCAGGTCCACCCGGGACCCGAATCTGATCAAACCGAATCTCTCTCCTCTTTCAAGCCTGTCGCCTTCCCTGACATAGGTGACTATTCTCCTTGCCACTGCCCCGGCGATCTGTCCTATCTCCCAGGTACCGTGAGCCGTTGCCAAACGGATTACCACCCTCTCGTTTCTCTCGGATTCCTTGTCGAAAGCGGGAACGTATCCCCCGGGAATATGTTCCAATGAGAGGACCCTGCCTTCGTACGGCCATCTGTTGACGTGGACATTGTGGATGTTCATGAATATCTTCACCACCACCCAGGTCCCATTTCTCTCGATACCCATGATCCTCCCGTCAGCAGGTGAAACAACCCCATCTCCCGTCTTCCTTTTAGGATCACGAAAGAACAGAAGTACCGGGATGAAAATTGCGATTATTATCAATGACAACAGGAGAAAATAGACACTGGAAAGGATCAAAAAAAGCAGGGCTGATATCAATGAAAGAAAAGGAACTGCTGCCAGCCAGAACGGTGTACCCCTTGCGAGCAACCATCACACCCCGAAATATTTCGAAGCTTGAAGGGATGGGTTTACCTTTAAAACCTTCCCTTTTTAAAACCGGGTTAAAAACCATTATCTTCTCCCTGAAGCCGATTTTCTCACGATGAGAACAAAGATCACCGCAGCGAGGACGATCAGTGTCAATATCGACAGTGCGATCATGGCAAGCGGGACCTCCTCCCCGCCTCCGGATACCGGAACCGTCCCGTATTCTGGTTCCGGACGGTCCTCCACAAAAAATGCGGCGGATACCATATCCGAATAATATCGGTCCGCATAGGACCTGGCCTGGATGGAATGTTCCCTTCCCGGTTCCAGTTCTGAGGTGTCAAGAAGATATTCCCATTCCTGGGTTCCCCTCGCATCCCTCCAGGATCCCGAATCAACCCTTACCTCCACCAGCTCGACCTCCCCTTCGGGCCCCGATTTCCCCGTGATCATCACGGAACCGTTGAAAGTACCTCCTCCCGGGAACGGATCAATGGACACCCAGGGAGGCTCTCTCTCATTGGAAATGATATTGAAATAACCGATATCGGGGTCGCTCCAGATATCTTCCGAGTCCTTTACCCTGAACATTATCTCGTGCTCCCCCGGTGAGAGATCGTCATCCTCGAAGGAGGACCTTCTGGAAAGCATCCCGTCGATGGAGGAGGACCACTCATACTCCTTGATCCTCGATCCCGAGGGGGAATACCCCTCTCCGGAAAATTCAACGGTTTCACCCTCCTGTGCTTCCTCGGGTGATATCTTGGTAATGATTGCCTCGGGGACAGGATCCTCCGGCTCCAGCACAAGAATTGTTTCGGAGGCCGATTCATTGGATGGGAGGCCCATGGCATCCCTTACCTTCACCGTAACCCCGTATGATCCCGATTCCCGATAGGAATGCGACACCAGGGATTCCTCCGTCCATCCGGTTCCCGTTCCGTCCCCGAAATCGAACATGTATTCCGATATCTCCCCGTCGGGATCGTAGGATGAGGAGGCGTCGAATTTTATTTCCTCATCAGTAGATACTTCTGGAGGCACCGACAGAACCGCCACCGGGGGTTGGTTATCGGGTGAGGAGAAATAGAAAAAACTCTCCACGATCCCTCTGACCGGAGGAAAGGACCTGGTCACAAGAGCATGAACGTTTTGAAGTCCGGCAAACTCCAGACCCTTTTCGAACATCTCAAAGGAGTGGACACTGCTTGAGATGATCTCCCCCATCCGGTAGGTTCTGTTTATCCTGCGGTAACCGTAATCAAAAACCATGCTCAGTTCATGGGAATCGATATCGTATCCCCCCGGGTTGTCGTATTGGAGGTCGAAAAGGATCCCGTCATCTTCTTCCTCAACCGATATGATCTCAAGGTCCAGGTCGATGGGATCGGTAGGTTCGAACAATTCCAGCCGGGTGGACGGGGATACATCCTCGATGTGTACGGTCCTCCCCCTGGGCCAGTCAACAGTGACCGAAACCTCTCCTTCAACCTGACCGAGGCCGAAATGAAGTATCATGGAATCCTGCTGGCCATGTGCAGCGGTGCCGCCGTTGACATCCCTCATCATGTTCAGATCGACCTCTCCGTCACCGTCGGCATCCACATGCACGCGGACCCTGGCTCCGATGGCGGCAGCATTGGATTCCCTGCCTTTGAGTTCAACCTCCAGCCATTCCCTCTCGGGGTGAGATGTCCCTCCGAGATTTCTGTAGAGGTGGACCGAGTAATGTTCGGCTTTACCGGCGGTATCATTCCAGGCTCCTCCGCCGGTTATAAGGTCCACCCAGCCGTCGTTGTCATAATCGCACCAGGCCGAGCCGTAAGTGTTCCAGACCTTTGTTCCAACCTCGTCAGAGACCTCCTCGAATGTCATATCTCCTTTGTTTCTGTAAAACAATGATCTGGCATACGAGACATCTCCGTATATCTGGGGGATGAAAAGATCGAGGTCCCCGTCGTTATCGTAATCAGCCAGGGCCGAGGAAACCATTAGTTCGTCGCCTTCGGTCACCGTGCCTCCGAGAGGTTTGACCGGGATGCCGGATCGTTCCCTCACATCAGTGAAACGGTAATCCTCTTCCGGTCCCAGGTTCTCGAAAAGGTATGAATCGTCGCAAATGGGGCCCCTGTATATGTCCTTGTGAGCGAGATTGGTAACCCAGAGGTCCATGTCGCCGTCGTTGTCCATATCGCCCCAAGAGGACCCAAGGGAGTGTCCGTAATAGGGGCCCTGCCTCGTGATCGGGTGGAGGTTCCCGTGACCCTCCACCCCGTATTCCGGGGCCGATTCCAGAAAACTTCCGTTTCCCAGGTTCCTGTAGAGATAGTTTGGCATTATCCGGTAGTTGGACACGTAGGCGTCCTGGAAACCGTCGTCGTCGAAATCACACCAGCTGATCCCTCTGCCCTGGTAAGGATGGTCCTCCTCGGAAATACCCGAAAAGGAGGTTGCGTTCACGAATTTCCCTCCACCGTTTCCCATCCAGAAATGATCATGATATCCTGACAGGGATGAATTCTCGTAATTTGCCATATACAGGTCCAGATATCCGTCCCGGTTGGTGTCGGACCATCCCCCCGCCACGGTGGGATAGGTGTCATGGGGAACCGAATCGGATATCGGCACCCTGGAGAAGGTTCCGTCCCTCTCGTTGTGCCAGAGAATGTCATCAATTTCGGGATGATCGCTGGATCCTTTTCCTCCTCCGCAGAAGATATCGAGCCAGCCGTCGTTGTCATAATCCCCGAAAACGCCGCTGTTTGCGGAAGAGGCTATCCCGGACTGGGATGTCTGATCGCTGAAACTATAGGATGGGGGGCCGGTGTTCCTGAAAAGCTTCTTTCCGTCTATGAGGAGGTCCTGGTATCCGTCATTGTCGTAATCTCCCCATGAGAAGAAATTTCCCCTGATCCCTTCCAGTCCTGTCTCCATCGAAACATTTTCAAAAGAGACCTCCCCGCCCCCCTCGATACCTCCGGCCGGTATGACAAGGATTTCCTCGTTCGATATGAAAGGAAGCTGGAATGGGAGTAAAATTGTGATGCAGATGGACAGGAGGAACATTTTCCTGAACATGGGTTTCCCTCCCCTCCATATTCGCAACACCGGATATAGAATCTTTGTGCCGGCTCATTTCAGCAGTTCCCTGTCAAAGGGGGGAACCTCGGCTTCGCCGGGTTTGGGACCTGGAGGTATGGAAGGTTTGCTGAAATCAGGCGGAGGAAAGTGCTTCTTCAGACCTTCAACAGATTTCTTTTTTGCGGCTTCCTTAATAATTACTCCCGAACCGTCTTCAACCGGACTCCCATCGACCTTGTTTTCGCTCCCGGAATCTTCCTCTTCGGAATCCTTGTCCACGGGGGACCTCAGTTCCTTCATGGTGTTTCGGACCCTGAACACCAGGATCAGTATGAGGGCGAAAATTATCAGCATGATCAGGAGAGAAGTGGTTGACATCAGGGCGGATGCGAACCTGGAGACCATATCATTCTCCCGAACCTCCACCTTCAGATCCAGCGTGTACGAATCGCCGTCGTCATCCGTGACCCGGAGGGCTATTATCCTCTTACCCGGGGAATCGAAACTGAAGCTAGCGTTCTTTTCCCGCTTGTCCTGCTGAAGTTGGCCGTTCACAAACCACTCGAAGGTCAGATATGGAATGTCGGAGGGATTATCCGTGGATTTGTACCCGAAGGCCGTGAAGCTTTCACCTACATCCACCTCGAGCGGGATACCGCTCAGTTCAACGCTTGGTACCGGATTGACCACCTCTATCCCGGAGGAAAAGGTACCAACTTCGCCCTGATCATCCATGGCCGAGACATTGAGATAATGCAATCCTGAAAGAGGTATCGACAAATAGGTTAGATCCCAGCCCCGGCCGATCAAGAGATCGTCAAGAGTCCAGGTTATATCCAGATCCTTCAGGTCACCGGGAGAATCCCAGGAATCCTCAATCGATACGTTAATCTCCTCATCTTCCCGGACTTCAAAAGGGATGGTAAAATAGGGTTCGGGAGCGATGTTTTCCACCAAGATCTCGTGAAAAACGGTGGATCTGTCCCCGTCATCATCTGTAACCCGGAGCATCACCTGTAGATCACCCTCTATCTCCGGAGCGAAACTGACCGTGGAGCCGTTGCTGTCAATTTCCCCGTCCCCGTCGGTGTCCCATTCGTAATCAAGGGTGGGAAGGTCCGAGGGAGTATCCGAGGTCCCCGTAGCTGACAGAGTTATCCTCTCCATAACCGGCACACTGGAAGCACCTTCAACCCTGGCCAAGGGAGGCTTGTTCATGACATTGATGAGGATCTCCTTCCGGCCTGATCCGTCGGGGGATGTGAAACCGCTGTCATCGGTGACCACCAGGACCAGTGAATGGGTTCCGGAATCTGGAAAAGATATATCCAGAACCTTACCGGTCGAATCTTCAACCTTCTCCCCGTCCACAAACCATGCGTATGTCAGTGTATCCTGGTCGGAGGGTGTGTCGAAGGAACCGTTGCCGAAATATCTGGCAGGCTGATCCTCGAAGAGTGTCCCGGGTCCCGAAAGCACCGCAACCGGTTCCTTCTCCAGGACGGAGATATTGATAGAATCGCTCCCTTTGCCTCCATCGAGGTCCTTCACCTCCAGTACAATCTGATGTTGTCCGGAATCCTCGATGGAGAGATCGATCTCGGGATCCGCCGACCAATTCCTGAGTATGGAACCGTCCATCAGGAATCTGTACTCCAGTTCATCAAGGTCGGCCTCCACATCCGTTGAAGAGGATCCGTCCAGGGAGAATTCCCGGTCCTCGTACACCTCAAAGGGGTAAACAAGGTCCGTGTCCAAAATGGCAGACGGTGCGAGATTGACAACCTCCACCACATGGTCAATGTATGCTGAAACACCGGAATCGTTCACGGTCAGCCTTATTGTTCTGGTGCCCTCGTCCGGGAATTCAACTTTAACGGTGTGCTGCGTTGAATCAACATCGTCCAGGCCGTCCGAATCATCCAGGTCCCATCTGAATGTGAGAAGGTCCTGATCCGGGTCACGGGAATTCAAGGCGGTGAATGTCAGCTCCATGCCCTCGGCGGCGATCCAGTTGTCGTCGGTTATGACCGGGATCGGCTCCCGGTTAAGGGCTTTGATGATCTCCCTGTCGAAAAGCTGATCGTACCTGGCTTCCACGTCATAGAGCCCGGGGGATATTCCGCTTTCGATGAATTGTCCGGAGGAGTCGGTCTGCCCCGCAAGGGTTCCGTTGATTATGACATCTGCTCCCTGCAGGTAAGCAGGGGAGCTTCCTCTAACATCCAGAATTGTTACCAGCAGATCGTAATCGGTTTTCGAAGGACCCTCTACAACCGTCAGATTCACCCTGAGCCTTTCCTCGGGGTCCTGATATTCCCTTATCGCCTCATCCCAGTATGTATCGGCCGTGAAGTTCAGGAATCCGCTGCCCCCGTCGTATATGGATTTGTAGGCCAGTTGTCTGCCGGGAAGGTACACGGTCATACCGGTTCCCTTCGGATTTCTGCCGTCGGGTTTGATCCAGGAATCGAGTATCATTCTGTCGTAGACGCCCTTGGTGGAGGTGGCAAGATCCGTGATATTGGACTCGATATCCTTTTCAATCAGCTCCGACAGGAGGGAGCCCACATCGATACTGTCTATTCCGACGGCTTCCGCTCTTGATCTGGCAAGGGTGAAAAGACCGTTTTCCTCCTCCTCGAGATAATACATCCTGTAATAAAGGGACCTGGCCAGCATATCCCATATAGGGACAAATTCGTTTTCAAGGATCTCCACATCGGCCGCCACAATTGTGTGGTAACTGTCCGAGCTTTTTTCATATTCAGCGCTGAAGAGGTCCACCATCTCGGATGCGAGGTCCGCGGCCTCATGCGGACCGGCTCCCTCGAGGGAGGAAATGAATGTGTAATTGTAACCGTACCACGGCTGTTCGTCCATGGATCCGGTTGCTATCTTCGACCAGGGAGCCAGCTGATAGAATATCTCCATCATGCCCATGTAGCAGGTGTCGTGCCCGATGATGTCGAATTCGAAATCGCCTATATTTGTCTCCGCATCGATGAAGGCGTCCCGGAGATCGTCCACAAACATTATAGTGCCGGAATTCTGGTCCTGGGCAAAACCCCTGGTATGGGGAGGTCTCGAGACATCACCCTCCATGTACCATCCCGATCCGTGATCCCACATGACAAACATCGATCTATCGAACGAGTTGCCCCCTACGGCATACTCGATGAAGCTTTGTACGGTTTTCGGGTCCCCTGTATCAATCTCATCGGTCCATGTGGGGTCCACGCTGGAAAGAGGTATTGTCGGAGAGCTTATGCCTTCGCCATCGTCGGGTCTGATATCGTAAAGATAGGAGCTGGCCGGACCCTTAAGATCGGTCAGAGCCAGAACTCGAACACCTTCCTCTGGAACGGACATCTCCATCTCCTCGATGTCCATCAATGCCGCGTTTCCGTATTCCCCGTCCTCTCCCAGATCGTTGTCCCCTGCAATGTATACCAGGATCAACCATTCGTTGTGGCCGTTTCTGGAATAGATCGGATCAGGTTCGTCACCCCTGACAGGTAAAGCACTCAGAATGAGGACTGCCGCAAAGGCGAGAATGAATGTACGGATCGTTCCTTCCTTCATCTGCACATATGGGGCAGGAGATACTGGATTTAAATGATTGGTGGTGGCATGTGAGCATATCGGGGCCTATCTGTTGGGGAATTCCAGCACGTAGACGGTCCTGTCGCTCTCGTCCTCGAGGACCGTGATGTCACCTCCCTGCATCTCCATCAGCGCCTTGGAGATGGGAAGGGACAGTTTCTCCCATTCCATGGTTGTCAACCTGGCCTCGGTCTCGGACATGGATGTGACGATGGATGCCATCTGCTCCTTGTCCATTACCTGGCCGAAGCCGAATATGATGATCAGGGTCCTCTCCTTTCCGGGTTTCAATGCAACCTTGATATCATTTCCGTAGGGGGCCGTGGAAACAACATATCTCAGCAAATGCGACAGGGCCCTTCTGGTCAGATGCTGGTCCAGTGTAAGTTGATGCGGTTCCTCCATGTTTTCCAGGGAAAAGGTTACCTTCCTCGGCTTGCCGATGAGTGAGATGTCGGATGCTATCTTGTCAACGATCATTGTGATGTCCGCTTCCTTCAGTTCCGGTTTGAATTCTTCCGAGGAGATATGGCCCATATCCTGGACCTGGTCAACAAAATAGGTCATCTCCTCCAGATTGGAGGATATCGTCTCCATCCTGTCCTTCACATCGTCGTCCAGAGGTCCGTACACCTCGGCCAGTAGTAGCTCGGTGTATGATCTTATGAGCGTTATGGGGGTCCTCATCTGATGGGATGTGTTCTGAAGATAGGAGATGAGCTTCCCGTCTTCCCTCATCATGCTTGCCATCCTGCTCCTGAAACCTTCGCGATCCTTCTTCCTCGATTTCATTAGCTTTCCTCCGGGGTTCCCTCTTCCATCACTACCTCAACCTCAAGGGGCTGTATGCCTTCGATTCCGGCTCTTACCATGTCACCGTGATGAAGAGGACCGACCCCCGAGGGCGTTCCTGTCATTATGATGTCGCCCTTTTCCAGGGTCATAACGGATGACAGTCCAGACACGATTGATTCCACGGGCCACAGGAGAAGGTCCGTGTTGGAATCCTGTCTCCTCTCTCCGTTGACCTCGAGCCAGATGGATCTTCCCCTCCAATCGTATCGATCTGCCTGAACGATCTCGGGTCCCACCGGGGCGAATGTATCAAAGCCCTTGGCCTCCGCCCAAGGAAGGCCCTTGCTCTTGGCTTCGGACTGGAGGTCCCTGGCAGTGATATCCAGCATCACGGTGTAGCCAAGTACGTGTGAAGGAACCTCCTGCACGGGAATATCCTTACCGTTCCTCCCCATTATCACGGCCAGCTCCACCTCGTGATGGACCTCACTGGACCCGACAGGAATGATCACCTTCCCCCGGTTTGGAAGGAGGGAGGAGGGGGGTTTGAGAAAGAAGCGGGGCCTGTCCGGGACCTCGTTTCCAAGCTCTTTTGCATGTTTGGCGTAGCTTCTGAGCAGGCATATGATCTTGGAAGGATGCAAATGGTAGCTCCCCCTGGCCATCTTAAGCTCCGGCATATCAAACCTCAATGCCGTTCAATGGCATACCCTCTATATTTCATTTGCAACGTAAGTCTCCCGAAAAGTTATTCAAAACCTCCGGCCTTGAACCGGTATGAGGGTCTGCTTTCTCGGAACGGGAGGTTCCTGGCCCACCAAGCGGAGAAATCCTCTTTCGGTGGCGGTCTCCTCCGGCAATACCAATTTGCTTCTGGATTGCGGTGAGGGAACACAACGCCAGCTGCTCTTTTCCACCATATCCCCGAACAAGATAGATGCAATTTTGGTGTCGCACCTTCACGGTGACCATTTTCTGGGGCTTCCCGGACTTATCCAGACAATGTCCCTAAACGAAAGATCCGACAAGTTGAAGATATTCGGTCCGGAGGGAATCGACACCTCCTTTCAGAAAGCGCTGACCATGTGCTATTTCAATCCCAGATTCGATATGGAGGTATACACCCTTTCTCCGGGAGACAGGTTCAAAGTGGGGGAGCTCAACATTATTGCCGGGAAGTCCGATCACAGGATTCCTTCCCTGGCTTTCAGGGTCCATCAGGACCAAAAGACCGGGAGATTCAACAGAAAGAAAGCACTGGAATTGAAGATACCGGAAGGGCCCCTCTGGGGAAGGCTTCAGAGGGGAGAGACGGTAACATTTCGTCACGAAGGGGACAACAGGACGGTAACTCCGGATATGGTTCTGGGTCCACCCAGAAGCGGATTGTCCGTGGGTTACTCGGGTGATACGGGCCCGACATCGGAGATGGTTGATCTCATGAAAGGCGTGGACCTCCTGATCCATGAGGCTACCTTCTCCTCGGAACTGGAGGAAAGGGCCAGGGAATACTGCCATTCCACAGCCGCCCAGGCCGCGCGTATCGCGAAAGAAGCGGGAGCGGGGCAGCTCTGTCTGGTTCATTCCTCGCCGCGCTATTCGAAGGAAGGGGAAGAAGAGGTCCTTCTAAAAGAAGCGAGAGAAATCTTCGAGGATGTTATAATGCCCGAGGACCTGGATTGCCTGGACGTCACCCGGTGAACCTGCGCCCGCGAAGTGAAAGCACGTATAACGGGAGAAGGACCTCGAACCTTCCGAGGAACATTATCACAAGAAGTAACGATTTCTCGAACCAGTTCAGGGAGCTTATCCCCTCTACCGTTGAGAATGTCCCGAAAGCGATCCCCGAGTTTGATATTGATGTAACGGAAAGCGAAAGGGTTTCGAACAAGTTACCGTGAAAGAGCAGAAGGATTCCCATGGAAATCACCAGCAGGCTGAAGAGGTAGAAGAATGACATGTTAGCCGATTCCAGGGCCTTTTCGGAGTAGATGCCCTCCCCTCTCTTGAGGGAGAATACGGCGCTCGGATGCGAGGACCTCTTGACTTCCGCCAGAAATCCCTTGATGAGGAGGAAGAAACGGTGGACCTTGAAACCGGATGAAAGCGACAGAGAGGAGCCTCCGAGGAGCATGAGCAGCAGCAAAAGCATCCTCATGGAATCGGGCCAGTCATCCATACCCTCCACCATGAATCCGGTGGTTGTCAATGCCGATATGGTGGTGAAGAGCCCGTTTAAAACGGATGTGCCGAAAGGTACGCCGGAAGAAAGTAGTATCATCAGACCCAGAACCGGAACCGTCAGGGCGATGATGATGTAGGTGATGTTCTCGTTGTCGAAGAGGGTCCTGCTCCTCCCCCTGGCCGACAGAAGTGATATGTGGACATAATAACCCATCCCGGTGACGAACATGCCCAATGTGACCAGGAGCAGGATCACGGACCCCTCTCCCAGTATCCTTCCTTCCGATGAAAAACCCCCTGTGGATATGGTTGCCATGGACAGGCAAACCGAATCGAACAGGGCCCTCCCCCCGATGTAAAACGCAAGTGCGGAAAAGAATGTGAAAAGACCGTAAATTACAGTCAGTTTCTGGATCAGGGTTGTAAGGGTGGGGACTAGGCCTATTCTGGAAAAGATCCTTCTGTCGGCGGACCTCTGGGCGGAATCGCTTATATCCGAGAGGAAGAGGAATGCAAAGACCAGGTAGAACAATCCCCCGAGCCATTGAATGGCCACCCTGAAAAACAGGAGCCCGTGGGAGACATCCCTGAGTTCCTCCGATCCGATGGCGGACAGACCGGTGGTGGTGAATCCGGCTCCGGATTCGAACAGGGCCGATACAGGGTCCAACCTCTCGGTAAGCATTAGCGGAAGGGAGCCGAGAAAGACCATGAAAAGGAATGATATCAGGGCCGTGGCATACCTGGTCCTCCTCCTGAACAAACGGTACTTGGTGTCCCTGAAGGAGAATATCAGATAGATCAGGGCCCCGAATGAAAACGGTATCACGAAGATGTGGAAGTTGTTCCAGGAGAGGTCACCGTATACCAGGTCTATGGTAAAAGATACCATGAACAGGACCAGAACCGCTATTGTCATCCTGGTTGCGGCGGTAATGATCCTGTTTTGTTCCATGTAACCCCCTTCGATCTCAGAAATGGTCCTTTACCCATTTTACGAGCTTGCTCTTGGTGAATATCATGAGCCGGTCCTTGGGATGAATGAAGGTGTCGCCCCTGGGCATGATGATCTTGCCTTCCCTTACTATGGCTCCGATTACCATCTCCCTCTTCCTGAACCTCATTATGGAATCGATCCTCTGATTTGCGGCCTTGGCCTTGTCCCTTACCTTGATCTCTATTACCTGGACCTCCCCCTGATTCAGGGTTCCAAGCGCCTTGAAATCATCCTTGTGGAAATACTTCAGTATGGTCGAGAGGGTAACCTCCCTGGGAGATATGACAAGATCGATTCCAACCTCCTCGAGAATGGATTTGAGACCGGGTCTGTCCACGAGTGAAATGGACCTGATAGCCCCGTACTGCCTTGCAAGCAGGGCGGTCAGGATATTTACCTCCTCCTTTTCGGTGACTGCCAGGAAAGCGTCGGTCTCGGTGACCCCCTCTTCCTTTAAAAGATCCTTGTCGGTGGGGTTTCCGTTGATCACCAGCACATCGGGCAGTTTTTCCGATATCTCCTTGCATCTGTCCTCGTCTTCCTCCACCAAAATTACAGACATCTCCATGTCGGAAAGGAGTTTGGCAAGGTGGAATCCAACTCTCGATCCGCCAGCGATCATCACCCTGTCCACTGCTCTCTTCTGAGCGGTGGCCTTGGAAACCCCCAGTACCTTTGTCAGTTTCTCGGATACCTCTTCTTCGGCATCCTTCGGAATAACAGCAAGCACCCTGTCGTTGGGTTCCAGTCGTATGTTACCCTTGGGGATCAGGACCTCCTCGTTCCTAAGTATCGCAACCAGTGTGGATTCCCGGGGCATCTTGAGTTTTCTGATCTCCCTGCCGACGGATTTCGAGGCCCTGTCAACCCTGTTCTCCACAATTCTGAGCTTCTTCTTTCCGAACATGGGGGAATCCAGGAGAAAGGGTATGGATAGAACGTTTGACATGTGGGTGGAGGATATCAGTTCCGGACAGAATGCCACATCGATTCCCACCTCGTCCAGCTCGTCGGTGGTAACAGGTTTCTGTATGTAATCCTCGCTGTTTATCCTGGCCAGGGTCTTGCATCCCCTGTTCTTTGCTATGGAGCATGCCGCCAGGTTGATCTCGTCGCTTCCGGTGACTGCTATGAAGAAATCTGCGGAGTTGACGTATGCCCTGTCAAGGACAGATGGCGACGCCGCATTTCCCGCCACCACAAGCACGTCCAGGGCCTCCAGCCTCTCGGTGATGGCATCGTTTTTTTCCACCACTGTGATGTTGTGGCCCTCCTCGCTCAGGGTTCTGGCGATCGAATAACCGACATCCCCGCCCCCGGCAATGATGACGTTCTTCATCTGTCCACCGCCGGATGGATGAAACTACATGTTTTAATACGTTATCCTGCGATTTGGAAAACCGCTAGCATTTCAATCATGTTCGGCTAGCAGATCCATGGCAACATGATCGATCCGTGGAGCATAGGATTTCACTCTCCTGGAATCCAGTAATTTCAGTGACATTCCATCTTTTTCGGCCATGGACCTCGCTTTTTCGAGGAGATGTGAAATCCCTCTTTCAACCCCAACCGTGTCGTGGAGGTGGATGATGCAGCCTTCCGGCCTGGATAGCTCGAGGGCCCAGGGAAGGAACTCGATCGTACCCCCCACATATCCCATTATGATCCTGTCGGCAATATTTACGGGGAGAACCTGCCTGTTGTCCCCCAGGACCGGTATAATGATCTTGTTCAGTTTGTTCAACTCGATATTCTTCATCAGATAATGATGGGAGATTGGATTCTTCTCCACCGCAATTATTCTTCCATTAACACCGCCCTTTGCGAGCGGCAGGGAAAAATAGCCGATTCCGGCAAACATGTCCACAGTGATCTCTTTCGGAGAATCGTCATCTGACCCGGATTTCTCGGACAGTCTCGGGGGAGGGGGAAGTGATCCTACTCTCCCGGGGAACCTGTTTCTCTCCTCCGTGTTTCCCGATGAGAACATTATCCTTCGGGGATCTAGCAGGTATCGAACCGGACCTTCCCTGTGGCAAACCTCGTGATCTCCTCCTTCGGGCGGGATCAGGACCTCGAAATCAGGTTCCCTGAACTCACCGTATATTCCCGATCGATCCCTCAAAACAAACCTTGATCCCAGCACATCCATGTAGGTTTTTGCAATTGATCGGGCGACACTATCTTCAAGGTCCTCCAATTTCAGTACGAGGCAGTCTCCGATCCTCTCGTAGGCAGCCGGAATTTTCGAGAGGTCCTCTTCGGAAATGATGCCTTTCAACCTTCTGACCACTTCTTCGTAGGGAGTGGGCGATCTGAACCTCTCAAACGTCCCTTCGGTTCCCTTCTCCAGACGGTATTCCACCCGGGAATCATCCAGTACGGACCTCAACCCGATCTCTGCATCTTCCGTTTCGAAAAAGATTGGAAACCTTACAAGATCATCTCTACCAATGGATCTCCGTGGATCAAAAAGCCCCATCTCCATGATCGTCGATCTTACCATCTCTGCATGGAATTTGGGAACGATCAGAGTGAAGGTCCTGTGGGATCTTTTCGAAAAATCACCGTCCGGCTGATGGATCCCCATGTTGCACATGAAGAGATATTATTGCAAAAAACCTTTTGTAATACTCTTTGAATTAAAATGACATGAAGGGATGCAGGTGGAGTCCGGTTGTTATCTCGCTGATGGTAATTTCGATCCTGCTGCCGGCAATATTGTTCACGGTAAAAGGTGACCGTTCCCTGCCCAGCAGGGCGGTGGACGAGGATCTGGATATTGATATCACGGTGGATTTCGAAAACGCCCTGGACCTGGGAGTTGACATCGCCATCAGTGTGAACCAGTTGATCGTGAACGGTACACTGCTCGATGCCGAGGGCATTAGGAGCCTCTATTCGATCGATCCGGAAGGGACATCCGATATGGTGGAGGATGAACTATGGGAGAGGGCTGTCAACCTCACGGAAAGCTCCTTCCAGGGTGATGCCTTCGAGGTTACCGGAGGCGATTTCGATACCGCCTCGCTTGAAAACGAATCCACCTCACCGGAGGATCCTGTGATATACAATATGACCCTGGAGGGAAGTACCGACCTCTCAAGATTCCTCGATCCGGGAAGGGCCTCTCTCCTGGAGGAGGGAAGGGAGAAGTATTTCATTGCCTCATTGTTTATGTCCGGATTCGGATATTCCAGGACGGTCTCTTTGATAGCATTCGAGGGAGAGACGGTGACCTACAGGATTCCGGAGGTGATGGATCCAATAGGGGACGGGGATATCCAGCTTGAAATAGGTTCATCGGGGGAGGCACCCATCGAAGGCTATTACGTCAGGACAGTTGGCGGAAGCGGGTCCTACGAGGAGACCTATTTCACCTTTACAATAACTGACACAGCCGCAGATATTCCCACGGATGAGACCATCGACGGGGATTTTCTTCTTGATTGGAAGGAACTGGACACGATATCTATGGAAGGCAATGTCAGCATCCATTCGGTCAGCACATCCAGATCATCACTCCTAACATCATCTCCCGCATCCATGAATATCCCGGGCCATGTCTTCTCATCCCTTATCAGGTATTCTCACCTGGAAGGAATAATGAACGATGATGACCTGAGTGAGATCGAGGAGCAGATGGTGGATGAGGTGGAAAACACCATTCAGGAAGCTCTGAATGATGAATCGGTCGAGGTCCTAGTGGAGATGGATACAGGTACTGGATCTCTTTCCAAACCCGCAAGCGGTTCCGAGCTTCTTTCGATATTGAACTCGGACGAACCGGTTTCTGCCGAAATTGCCACTGCTTCCGATACAATTCTGGATATCCTGGAAGGTTATGACAAAGATGATGTCAAGGGCCTCCTGAACGGCGGACTCAGGATATACCATGACCAGGAACCCATAAACGATGACAGGTTCGATCTGAAGATAAGGATGCCGGAGGACCTCTACATCTGGGGTGACCCCCACATATCCGAATCAGGTTCGAGAAAGGTTTACGAATACAGGCACGGAAGGATCAAGGTCGCATCCGAAAGGGCACCGAATATTACGGGGGAGGAGCTTTCAATTTCGGGGAAGATAGATCTCTCGGGAGTGAGCTCCCTGTACTTCCTGGATCTTGAAATCGAGATAGAGGCGGATCTTTCCTTCGGTTTCGGCGCCATGACATTCGAACAGGAGGATTTCGAACTTACAACAAATCTCGATTACGAACTTGACTATATCACATCGGACCTGATCAGGCTCCTCATGAAGATGGAGATCGTGGACAGGGAGGAGATAGAAGAGACCGTGGAGGACGAGGTCCGGAAGGGACTCGAGGACGGATTGCCAGAGGAGGATACGGACATTGTCGTTGATCTTGTGGATTCAACGCTGATTTTCGATGGTGACTTCGAGAATGTGGATTCATCCGAGCATATCCTGCTTGATATCAGCTTTTCTGGAAAATTCGATCCTTTCGAGGATAACGGTGAGTCCAATGATAATTCCTCCAACGCGATAATACCTTTCCATCTGGACCCGATCCTTCCTTTCGTATCGAGGACCGAGACCATGGAACTGGAGGAGGGTGAGACATGGGATATGGACCTGGAGATCAAGCTTCCAAGCGGTCTTGGCATCAAAGCCTGGATAGGCCAGGGTCACAATGACAAGGTAAGGGAACTTGAGGTGGATTCCTCCGGCGGACATCCCACGCTTCATTTGGATATTGAAAGAGGAGAGGCGGACCGTATCACAATCGAGGTCAAACTCGGGGGATGGCTGATCGTCAATAATATCGGCGCCTGCTTCGGATGCTGCATGCTCTCGGTCCTGCTTGTTGTCATCATATTCTTTCTCCTTGTGTTGAAGATTGCAAGGAAGAAGAAGAAAAACAAGGAGGATGCCGAAGACGGGTCCGAAAAGAAGAAGGGGAAAAAGAAGAAGAAAGCCGCCGAATCCGAAACGGCCGAGGATGATGATCCGGGTGAGGATGAAATGTCATGGGATACCTGAGAGTATCATACCGGGTTGAACTACTGGCCTTGAACCGAGGGCAGTAGTTCCGAAGGTAATTTGAACCCCGGATCAGTTTGAGATGACATTCGATC
>CAYULA010000040.1:0-33150 GCA_964445525.1 uncultured Thermoplasmatales archaeon
GATCGAATGTCATCTCAAACTGATCCGGGGTTCAAATTACCTTCGGAACTACTGTGTCTGACTGGATATATTTGCTATCTTGGCCGCCATGGCCCCTGCCACGAACCCTGCGTCGATGTTCACAACCGCCAAAGGAGAGCAGGATTGAAGCATGGCATAGAGGGCCGTTTCACCCTTTCCGTGTATTCCGTAACCGGTGGATACAGGGAGGCCTATGACGGGTATGCTGGTCAGTCCGGATACCAGTGTCGGAAGGGCTCCTTCCCTTCCGGCAGCCACTATCAGAACGGAGGCCCCCCAATCCCGAAGTTCCTTCAAGGGCATCATGACTCTGTGTACTCCGGCAACTCCCACGTCATTGTAATTTTTCACCTCACATCCCATCTCCTCCACCATCAGTTCAGCCTCACGCGCCACCCCGATATCCGAGGTCCCGGCAGTCAGTATTCCCACCTTTCCTCCGGTTTTCTCGATCTTATGGTCCTGGTGGTGGACAACGAGAAATCTCGCAAGAGGATCGTACCTCTGATAAATGCCGGGATATCTTTCCTCAACGGAGGGTAATATCTTATCCAACCTGTTCTCGCCCAATCTGGATACGATGGCTCTTTGGGATGTTCTCAAAAAATCAATTATTATTTCCACTACCTGATCATCGGTCTTTCCCTCTGCGAGGATAACCTCCGGAACCCCGGTTCTCTCTCTTCTGTGGGGATCTATGTTTGATTGCCCCGATCCGAAGAGCCTCCTCTCCATCTCTTCTTTTGCCTGATCAACATCAATCCTTCCTTCCGCAAGGTCCCGTAAAAGATCCTCCATGGCCGTTCAAGGGGCAGGAATTAGAAAAAACCTGCGGAAAGGGTCAACACATTTATCTTACAATCAGTTTATCGGACAGTTTGCGGAGCCAGACAGAGGGTGGAAATGATGACCTCCAGCGGGGACAGTGAAAACGGAAATCTCCAGTCAGAGGAGTCTTCCGAACCCGGGGAGGTCCTTCTCTCGTACCGTGATAACGGTTTCCTGCACAGATTGAGAGAAGTGTCCGGAGAGCTGAATCACGATTGGATCATAATCAAAGGGAACAGGAAAATTCCTGTTAACCTCCTTAAAGGGGAGGAACTTCTCGATGCGGCTATAGATCAGGCAAGCTGCATTTCACTGAGCCAAAAGGAATCCGAGAACCTCCATTATCAATCCTTCCCGAGATGGGACGAGAAGGCCTTGACAGATCTTGAAAGGGGGGATGTGAAGATCGGGGTGGTGCCCGAGGGGAGGGGGCAGAGGATCAGGATAACCTCTGCCGGATCCAGATATGAGCTGATATATCAAAATCATCTTCTAAAGGATCCCTCCCCATCTTACATTTTATCAAGGTTGAATGCAAAAGACCATCGATTCAGCGTTGACCTTCTGGGAATGAGCTACTGGAAATTGGAAGGCAGAAACATTCCATGGATGATGATGATAAGGTACCCGGAGGGTACAATTACGGGGTTCTCTCCGTATCTCTCCGATCTGAACAAGCTCCTGGGATCCGCCGTGAGACTCCACAGTGATGACCTCAGGTCATTCCTTTTTGATCTTACAAGATCCGATGAAAGGAGCTCTTATGAACTATCGAGAGAAATCGGCCGGGCCATAGGAGAACTTCAGGGCTGCCTGATACTGGATTCGGTTGAACATGGAAAGGGAGATACGGAAGGAGACAGGATACTCAGATTGTTTTCAAGATCGAAACTGGATATGCAGGAGATCGGGTCGGATCTCGGCAGGATATCCGTTTACATGGACGAGGTCAAGAAGGGTTTGATAAAGATTATCGGGGATAGATCCTCTGTGTCCGGCGGAAGGAAGCAGAGGGTGGTGAGATCCCTTGGCCAGAATGACCCGATCAAGGGTCTCTCTCTTTTGAGGACGGCTCTCAATCAGAGGCAGAAGAGATTGAGGGAGAGGTTCTCCGGAATAAGGAGGTTCAAGGGCTCTCCTCTGGTTCCATCCGGTCTCGACTGTTCACTGGACCACCTCGATCTGGATTCGAATCAAAAACCATATTTCAGGAAGTTCGACTGGACCTTCCACGATCAGGAAGGGGGAAAGGTTACCAAAGTTCTTCCATTGAAGGATCTGGCCCTTGTCCTCAACTCTTTGAAGAAAGCCAGGTACCTTTCCTCCACGAGAATAATGGAGAGAGCTGCAAGGGGAAGGGATCTGGGAAGGCTCGACCTGCTATTTTTGGAATACAATCTGGCCAAGGAAAGCTATACCTCGATGATGAGGGACCTGAACGCTTTCCTCTATGTAAGGAGAAGGGACATACCTTTCAGATACGTGTTTCTCACATCGATCGTATCCTCCATCTGGTACGAGAAGAACAGGAACTCGTTGATACTTGGCTACAACGAGGGATTGTCTGGTACGGAGAACGAGGACCTTCTCATCTATCCGAAGGGAGCGGATACCCTTGAGGGTATCAGATTGATGCAGATACTGACCTCACTCTCTTCCGCTTCCGGAACCCTTTCTGAAGGTATGAAGAGCAGGGTAGGGCTGGAATCGGATATCTTGACTGCCCTGAGCATCTAGGCGTAATAATATTCCCCTTTTCTCCTCTGTTCATCGTCCAGTCTGGAACCGAGCTTGTTTATCCTTGGACGTCTTGTTTCCATATCCCTTCTGAATGTGATTCCCACATCGGAAAGGAACAGATTCATTCCTTCCCTCAGGTCCAGAGGTCCTTCCGCGGTTCCATTTACCGACGGTTCCCCCTGGAAGACCATGAGAGTGTCCGATACCAGGTCGATGAAATAGACATCGTGGTCCACTATGAGTCCGGAACGGCCTCTCTTTTCGATGACCCTTCTTATGATCTTGGCCACTTCCATCCTCTGGTTTGCGTCGAGATATGCCGAGGGTTCGTCCAACAGGTAGAGGTCCGCTTCTCTTGCGAGGGCCATGGCAACCGCCACTCTCTGCTGTTCACCACCCGAGAGCTTGGACATCTCCTTGTCGTAGAGATGCTTCAGTCCCAGGGGTCCTTCAAGTTCTGCTTTGAAGAATCCCGCTCCGAAGAGCTCTTTGATCTCTATTATAAAATAATCCCTTACGGGACCGTCGAAATCGTGGCGGATATACTGGGGCTTGTAGGATATCTCTATGTCGGTCTCAACGAATCCCTGATCGGGTTTGAGCTCCCCTGCCAGCATCTTGACGAAGGTGGTCTTTCCCGTGGCATTGGGGCCGACGCAGCCCACAACCTCTCCCACATGGATTGTTCCGGCCTTTGATTTGAAATGAAATGAGGGGAATTTCTTCTCGAGAGCGGCGTAGGTCATCAGGCTTCCCCCCCTCCACTCGGCCTTTGGAGGATGGTCGTAGAATTCCACCGGTTTGTCCCTGAACCTCACGTTTTCCACCCGAAGGTATCCTTCCAGGAACACGTTGATGGCCTGTTTTACCGACATCGGTTTGGCTACGACTCCAAAGGCTCCCGGTTCACCGTACATTAGAGAGATGTTGTCAGCAAGAAAGTCAAGTATGGCAAGGTCGTGCTCCACGACCATAACCTGTTTCCTGTCTCCCAGGTCCTTTACCATCTGGGATATCTTCAGCCTCTGCCGTATGTCAAGGTAGGAGGAGGGTTCGTCGAAGAAGTAGAAATCCGCTTCTTTGAGCATGGTTGCGGCTATTGCCACCCTTTGGAGTTCACCGCCTGATAGTTTCTCCATTGTTCTGTCGAGGACATGGGTGATTTCCAGGTTTTTGGCCACTTCCAGCATCTTTTCTTCGTTTACCTTCTTCAGCATGTCCCGGACCTTTCCCGAAAACATCTTGGGTATGCTGTCAACATACTGTGGTTTGAAAGCGGGTGTGAGTTGTTTTTCGGCTATATTGGAAAAATGCTCGTGCAGCCCGGTACCGCCGAACCTTTCAGCGACCTCTTCCCAGTTCTCCGGAGGAAGGTCCGCCTCCTCATCTTGCAGCTGCTTTGAGCCGAATGCCTTTGGTTCGTGTCCCTCGTCCTTGTCACCTTCTATACCAAGGGCGAAGTTGGGGATCATTGTCCCCGAGAGAACGTTGAGGATCGTAGATTTGCCTATGCCGTTGGAACCCAGAAGTCCGAGGACCCTCCCTTCCTGCGGGTAGGGGATCCTGAACAATCTGAAACCGTTGGGTCCGAATTGATGAATAATATCTTCTTCCAATGCTTCGGGGAGGTTGGTGATTCTGAGGGCGTCGAAGGGGCATTTGTGAACGCATATTCCGCATCCTACGCAGAGGTCCTCGTCGATCATGGGTTTGTCCTTGGAATCAAAGGAGAATATCTCGTCTCCCGCCCTGACCCTCGGGCAGAAGTGATAGCACTCCTTGGAGCACTTTCTTGGCTGGCATCTGTCGTAGATGAGTGATGCTATCCTCATATTATCAACAAGTCCATAATTACAAGATTAATAAATGTTGGTCAGGGAAAAGAACCTCATGAGGAGCTTTTTTGATTTACATTAAGCAAACACTTAAAGTAAATTTTATGAAAAAATATCTATAAAATATAATATAAAGATAATTTTAAGAATACATTAAATTACTTTAAGTTACATTAAAATACTTTAAGTATCATTAAGCAACATGGAGGAAAAGGACCTTTTCGACATCATTTCCCAAGGAGAGAATGAAGAGGTTGAGTTCAAGGATGACCTGGGTAACATACAGTCAATCGCAAGGACATTATGTGCTTTTGGAAATTCCAACGGGGGGATTGTCTTGGTGGGGGTAAGTGACGATGGGAAAATCAATGGGATCAAGAGCGATTTTGATAAGATCCAGCAGAAGATAACTTCCATTGCCGAAAACATCTTCCCCACACCAAGTATTAACATTCAAAATGTAGAACTAGATGAGAAGTTTATCGTGGCTGTCATCATTCAGTCTGCCTATCAGAACAGCTACTTCACCTACAAAGGAGCGGTTTATGTCAGGATAGGTTCTACCACAAGAAGACTGGAAGGGCAGTCACAGCTCGAGTTCCTCCGCAGAAAGAGGATCCTGACCTTTGACGAGGGTATGGACCACGATTTTTCTCTCGATAATATTGATCCTGACAAGGTGAGTGAATATATGTCGAGGAAAGGTCACCGCGCATACCTGGATACTCACGGTATGAAGAACCTTCTTCTCAATTCCATGCTCGCGGTGAATACAGCTGGTCTCAGGATAAAGAATGCCGCGGTCTTATTATTTGGCAGGGAACCGACAAGATTTTTTCCACAGGCAGAGATCAAAATGGTCAGGTTCCTGGGGATTGAACCGGTGAGGATACTGGATCATCAACTGATCCAGAATGATCTGATGAATTCTATCGAGATGTCGATTTCGTTCATATTGAGAAACATAAGGAGATCGCTGGAGATAGAGGAGGGCATTGAGAGAAAAGAGGTATACGAATATCCTGAAAAGGTTTTCAGGGAGGCGATCGTGAATGCGGTTGTTCACAGGGACTATTTCAGCCCGGATTCGATACAGGTTTCCATATTCGATGACAGGATAGAGATACTGAACCCGGGATCTCTACCGGGGAGCTTGAACAGAGAACTGTTCGGATATATTTCTGTCCAGAGGAATCCGATAATCTACAGATTTCTGAGAGATATCGGTTATGTTGAAGGATATGGAACCGGGATTCCAAGAATGAGAAACTGGATGAGGGAAGCAGGGTTGAGGGATCCTGTTTTCACGATCACCGATGATTTCTTCAGGGTTACTTTGTTCAATGCTTCGGCCAAAATCAACAAGAACGGATCCAGCGAAAGCTTGAGGCAGGAAAGGATCATGAAGGCTCTTGGAGGATCGGAGGGAATAAAATCCAATGAACTTGCGGAAATTATAGGAGTCTCAACTCCCACCGTTGTTAAGGACCTGAATGATCTGATAAACAAGGACCTGGTGGAAAGGATAGGAAGATACAGGGGTGCTACTTACAGATTGAAGCGGTGAGAGTTATCATCACAACTTGCCGTATGCATCATTCCATTTATCGGCTTTTTCAACGAACCTCTCCTAGCAGTGTTTCCTTATGAATTCGCGGTAGGTGTATCTCTTATCAAGCTCCTTACATGTTCCGCAGTGAGCTCCACAGCAGCCGATTTCCCGGATAGTCATGGATTCTATTCCTGTTTCAAATCATGTTCAAGATCCTTTGGACAGTTTCGGGTAGGTCCTCCGTCGGTCCTTTCTTCTTCCATACGATGACACCGGTTCCAGGAATCTCTCCTCCCTTGCTTTCAACTATCTTCTTCATCTTTTTCACAGACTGGTTTCCTCCCGACCAGTGGGGGGAAAGCTGCTTGGTGACATATGGAATGCATTTCTTTCCCTTCAATGGGGGGAGGTCCTCGAGATACTGTTTCATGACCGGCGGCAGGCTGAATCCCCAGACCGGTGAACCGAGGATCAATGCATCATAGGATCCGATCTTCGGTTTGTTCTTGAATTTTATCTCACCTTTCATCTTCTGGGCATCCCCGTCAGTCTCGATCCTCTCGATGTTCACGGTGTGCCCTTTCTTCGAGAGGGCTTTCTTGATCTCATCTGCCGCAGATGCGGTGTTTCCGGTGTATGAGAACACAATGATTCCTATATTCATCCTTGTCCCCCGATCCTTAAGAAAAATGAATTATAACACCGGTATGTATACTCTTACAATTCTTCTTATTTTCTCTCAAGCGTCATTTTTCATAGGAAAATTTAACATTATATTTGGTTGATTCAATCATATCAACGGGGTTGAAAAGATGGCAGATTCCAAGGCAGTCAAGGAGCTCGACTCGAAGCTCATGGAGCAGGGGGTGATCTCGAAGGAGTATTCCAGGGATTACAAGATAGTTCACAAGATGCTAAACAGCTACATGAAAAGAACAGGGAAGATCCTGACCCAGAAGAACTTCGACAGGGGAAACGAGAAGCTCAGGGACTGGTTGATGATACTCCACAAGGAGGGAGCCTCCCAGGAGAAGCTAACCAGCTATCTGAGGTGCGGATTGGCTCACCTTTCATTCGATTTCATCGCCTCCCAGAACAGGGATCTCTCCAACGGTGAGCTGGTCACCAGGGCGCTTCAATCCTTCAAGCACAGGAATTATCACAAGAGCTTCTTCAGGAAGTCCCCCTCGAAGGTGACAGAGAGGATCACTCTGAAAAAGAAAAAATGACCAATTTCATTCATTTTTTGGAAACATCCTCAACGTCATATCGAACATGAAAAGGTTCAGGGCTCCTACAAAGAGGACCCCTACAAGGGGTATGTAACCCACCAGGATGGTTCCGATGAAGTATACTCCCCCGAAGATGAAGGTTTTCTTCTTGTTTTTCATCATCCATTTCAATGATCTCCTGACGGAGGCTATTCCTCCTATCATGTCCCTGTGGTTGTGCATGAATGAGAGGAATATGAGGGGATAGAGAAAGATGAAAAGCGGGATCATCAATACCAGGAGCAGGAGGACCAATATCATGATCATCAGGATGATAACCAGGGTTGCCGCAATATTATCAATGAACAGTATTGCAAGCAATATCGAGGCGATAAGAGGCGAGATGAGGACAACTATCAACAGGAACATGAATATGCCGACTGCGAACTCAACCCTGATGTAATCCCATTTTCTTTTCCAGCCTCTTCTCAAAACGTCGAAGAACCTGTATTCCTCCCCTTTGTTGAAGGAATCTATTGTGGAGATGCTCCCTCCGTTGAGGATTGCTCTCACGAGGAATGCCGCGGGGTATATTGCAACCTGGATAAGTATCCTCAAAACGATATACCCCGCCGAAAATGCATCCTCGAAGTATGTGATTTGAAGGAAGAAGAGGAGAAAGAAAAGCGGAAGGTAGATCAGTATCATTATCGCCGTGAAGATCAGCATATCCGCAGCATATTCCAGTGATGCGAGGATGTACTTCCTGGGATTTTCCTTCCAACTGTTGAACGTTTCTTTCAAAACTGGAATGGCTTCTCCCTCATTTCCCATGAAAGGGAATAAGATGATGCTGGTATTTGTTCATATCGAAAAATATCTTCTATAATACATCCCTCGGATCGAACCTCGATTTCAGAATTGGCTCCTTCAATTCCTTGAGATCAAGATAGAAAATCCCGGCATTCTCCATCTCATCGATCACGTTTTTCCGGAATCCGTTTCTGGAAACCACAAAGGATATCCTTCCATACTTCTCAGGCTTCGGGAACCTTTCAACTCTTTCGAGGAACCTCCCGAGGTCCTCTCCACTGTATTTTCGATTTCTCCACTTGAGGTCCCCGGCCAGTATTTTTTTCTTCTTTCCGTCCCTTGCCAAAACATCGATTTCTTCCTCTCCCTCCCACCATGGGGCCACTTCCGAAAAGGAACCTGTCCTCTTCATGAGGTCCCTCACTATCCTCTCGAACTTCCTCCCGATCCATGTGTCCAGGCCCTCCCGGATCGATTCATATTTTAAGATATCAAGTTCCAATTCTGTCATATTGGGATGAATGAAGGAAAAATAGAAATCCATGTAATTATCCGCAAAGATGTATCTGCCCCTCTTGTTCCTCCTGGTCGAACCATATGGGACCTCATATTCCACATACCCAGCTTCCTTCAGATTGTAGATGTATTTGGATACCATGCCCTTGTCCATTCCCGTTTGATCCGAGATATCCTTTTGTTTGCCCCTCCCCATTGAAACGGCTTCGAGAATTGAAGCGTAATTCCCGATTTTGGAGAACTCCTGAAGAAGGAGTATCCTGCCCTCGTCGGAAAGATATTCTCCCTTCCTGAGCAGCCTGTTGTCGATATTCCACCTGAATGAATTCTTGCCATCAAATTTCAACAGGTATTCTGGTATGCCGTCACAGACCGAGTAGGTCCTCACAATATCATCCGATCCATATTTTGGCAGAAATTCGGTTAAATGGCCTATTGGGAGGGGCATCAATCTCCATTGGCCCTCTCTCCTTCCGTAAAGAGGCGAGGATCTGGATAGAACCTTCTGCTCCATCATGGAAATGGAGGATCCACACAGGACAATTTTGATATCAGTTTCTTTCAGAACCAGGTCCCAGACCCTTTGCAGTTCGGATAGAAGTGAAGGTCTATTATTGAAGAGATAGGGGAACTCGTCAATAACAAGGATGGTTTCCCTTTCCATTCTTTTGGCAAATTCGATAAGCAGGTCCTCGATACCCCTGAAGGATATTCTGGAGAAGATATCATCTTTGATTCGATCCCCGATGATACCCGACAATTTCTTCAGATTTTCCTCCAGGTTCGATTGGGTGGCCATGAAATAGATACCGTTCTGATTTTTCAACGATTCGACAAGAAGCCTCGATTTCCCCGTTCTTCTCCTTCCATATAAAATTATAAGACTGGCGCCATTTCTGAGATACATATCCTCGAGGAATTCCATTTCCCTCTTCCTGTCAACAAGTTGAATCATTATTATTATAATAAACATTCAACTAAATAACCATTCCCCTATTCGCAGGACCTCTCCACTATCATCTCCAGTGGCATTAGTTCAGCGGGGATATGGCTCATCTTGGGAATGTAATGGGCGGCTTTTGCCGAATCGGTTCCCACCCTCTCAAATCCCAGTCTGTCAAGAGGTGTCACAACCATGCAGGTGTCGTCATAGACCTCCACTCCCGATTCGATGACGCCCTTGAGGACCTTCGGATCGAGCATCTCCCTCATGGCCTTGTTTGTATAGACTATGACCCTCCTATCCTTGGATATCTTCCTGTCATTTAGAAGAATATACAACCTCTGGAATTCCGATATGCCGAACTGGGGGCATCCCAGGACGAATACATCAGGGCCCTCCCCGTCATAGGGATACAGTTCATCCTTCATGGCGATCAGTTCATCGGCAGAGATGGAGATGGTGTCCTTTATCAACCCCATCTCTTCGGAGTTCTTGATGTAGGAGTCCTCCGGAGTGATATGCTCCACATGATAGATCGCATGCCCGCCCTTGGCGGCAAGAGCGGCACCGAGATGTTTGAGGTCTGCCTTGATTGTGGGAATATTGATTCCCCTGAAGTAGGCTATTTCCGAGTTGTAGTTCTTGCCAACAAAGGCTCCGAGCAGATTGAAATGCAGCGGCTCGAGTTCATCGAGAACGTCCACCACCAATGTAGGATACCTGTTCTCCTCCCTGTGCATTCCCCAATCAGGGGTCTTGCCTAAAATCGCAGAGGCAAGTGCAGATATTCCACCTTCCCGATTGGTCCTCGCCCCAACCATTGAATTGGCATAGATGACAGCATTGGATTCTCCCCAGGAAAGATGGTCCCCTTTCTCGATTGGTTCCATTCTATGAGGGGTTTCATAGGGAATACATGAACAGGTGAGATCTATTCCGAGCTTCCCGTAAAGCTCGATTATCTCCAACTGCTTCGCGGCGAAGTCCTCGGGATATCCTAGTTCTTTCCATCTCTCCAGGTCCATGCCTGCTGGATTCAGAGAGGCGGGAATAGACACCTTTGCTCTCATGGAATCCAATTTCCTTAGAAGTGTAATCAGTGCCTCGCCTGCGGTGTGGTATGATACACCGGAAACATGTGCGGATTTGATCGGAACGAATCCATCAGCCTCCTCCAGGTCTCCCAGGTTCACCAGGATCTTCATTGCAAAGGAGAGGGCCTCCCCCTTCTCTCCGTCGAGTATCGCTTCCTCTTCCTTTGTGAGATGCATATCCGGCCCAATGTAGCCGGTGGAGAAATACCTTATCATTATCGTACCTCATGTCGGGGAGTGGAGACCGAAACAACAACTATTATATACTAATTTGACAATTGATGTAATACAAGTATAATACATACTTGCCGGCTGTGAAATAGGGAACGTGTGGGACGATGACCGAAAAGACAACGATCTCTGCAAGACTGGACCCCAGGCATTACAAACTGCTTGAAAGTGTCCAGACAGAATCGGGTCTTTCCAAGACAGATGTAATACAAATGGCCCTGGAAAACCTCTCCACCACGAAAGCTATCACCAGGGAGAACAGGGTCGAGATACCTATTTCCGCTTCGACGATGAGGAGAGCCTCCAGACTTCATGTCACCTACGGATACGGCACCACACTTGTGATGCTCCTCTCGCAGGCCGTTGATATCGGCGTCAGGGAGATCAGGTCAAGGGTGGACGAGGACAGGAAGGAGGACCTCCAGCTCGCCAAGGACGACATGGATGCAAACGCTGTGGAGATGCAGCAGGATTCCATGTCCAGCTGAAGATTTCGGGCCGTGTTAGGGATGCACGCGGCCTCATGCGCGTCAGGAGCCGACCGCGATACAACTACAGAAGGCGGTCATCGGGCCTTTCCGGGCAAACCACCATAGGGGGATTAGAAAATGCTGACAGATATCGACCTGACGGAAAAAGCGAAAAGCGACCTGCTCTACCTCGAGCAGCTGAACTCGTATGCCGAGAACACCAAGAACACGCCCGAATACATCAGGGCGATGGCAATGTATACCCAGGCCCTCCACGTGATAGAGGAGAGGTACGGGGAACTGGAACACACCATCTACAGGAACAAGTGAGGTGTGATCCGGCATGTATGACAGGGGGATGTCCGCAACCAGGTCAAGAAAGGTCCTGGTTATCGGTGTGGGTAGCGGTGCCAGGAGGATGATGGAGCTCATCCATAACGGCTCCCAGGACCATGTGGATACCCTTTACATCACCACGGATGAAGCTGATCTTAAAAATACAAGGGCCGATGTGAAATTCCTCATTGGAAGGAGACTCTGCGGCGGGAAGGGAGCCATGGGGCTTACAGAGCTGGGGGAGAAATCCGCGGAGGATGCCAAGAGGGACCTGGAGCCCTTTCTTCAAGGTTACCCATTGATAATACAGCTCGCAACGCTCGGCAAGGGGACAGCCAGCGGTGCGAGTCATGTGGTAGCAACCCTAGGCGAGGGCCTCGGGGCCCTCGTCATTAATTTCTTGATGATCCCGTCCTCCACAATGGAGTCGATGCAGAGGACCATCGCAAACCACACAAAAAACAGGATGTTAAAGAGGAATTTCAACATAGTCACCATAGACCAGGACAGATTCCAGGAGATAAACGGCAACCAGCCTCTCTCAAGGACAATGGAGGCCCTTGATGCGCTTCTTTCATGGATCGTGCTTTCAATGTCAAATGTTATCTACGGGAAGACATCGAGATCGCTTTCCATATCCGACCTGAGGTCCGTCTTCAAGGAAGGCAACGAGGGTACCATTTTCATAGGGGGCTCCTACCTGGCGGAACCTGACCAGGCTGCTGACGAGTTCATCTCCTGCGGCCTACTGAAAAGGGACCCGAAGACCGGGAAGGGATACATTGTAAATCTGGTCACACCCAAAGGGGCCCAGGACAGAACGACTCAACCGTTCATCGACGCCCTGATGCAGAGAGTGGACGGTTCCAAGAAAACGGTATTCTTTGGCAATCTGGAGGATCCCTCCAGGACCAATATTATAGATCTGATAGGTATCGTCACCGGAATGGAGGACGGAAAGGTCGAGCTTCACAAGCTCAAGGCCCAGTCGGAAGCCGAGTGTGGACTGAAACCTCACCAGCATCACGGACCTGACCGGTGGGAGATCCCGATGATAAGGTGATTGATCATGAAAGAAGACGACGACCGAGATCTATCAAGGGACCATACTCCTCGAATGGATATGCCAGATCCCCTGGAAGGTCAGAAAAAAAAGAAACGTCCAGTATCTCCCGCGTGGACCTTCTAGAAGGGTCACCGGGGCCTACGAATCCGAAATGGACGTATCCTCCACCAAGAGGAGTTGCCAGGTCCTCTCCTGTTATCAGCTCATGACCTGTCTCTTCCATGAACTCTCTTTTGGAGGTTTCAATCGGTTTTTCATCCGGCAGGGATCTGCCTCCCGGCATCTCCCAATCTCCCCGTTTCCTCGATCTGACCATCATGAAACAGGAGAGGTCCTTCGTGAAGGCTATTACATAGGTCCACATCGGTCTCACTTTTCGTAACCGACGGACAGGATGGCCACGGGTCTGAGATATTCGGGAAGACCTGCGCTCGAACTTACTTTTTCCTCGTCGAATGAACCTATCCAGCAAGTTCCGAGTCCCAGGTCAGTGGCCTTGATCATAGCGAATGTGGCGGCTATGGTGGCGTCCTGTATGCAGTAGAGGTCCCGTCCCCTCTCACCGAACTTCTCTATTGCTTTTCTATCGGCACAGAACAGCATCAAAAACGGAGCCTCTGACACCCATTCCTGATGAAGAGCCTCTGAGATCTTTTTCGACCTGAATGTGAATATCTTTCTCCCCTTCAGATTACCTGCAGTAGGAGCCATTTCCGCAGCGTTGATGATCCTCTCGATGTCCCTGTCGGAGGGAATCATTGAGGTGTAGCTCCTCACCGAATGCCTTCTTTCGAAAATACTGTCAATGTCCATCATCACCAACTCATGTTATACCTTACCACATTCCCACCGATAAGAACCTTTTCAACGTGGTTGACACCGAAATGATAAACAACGTGATCGAATGACGGATCCTTCAGGATCACCATGTCCGCATCATAGCCCTCGGCGATCCTGCCCTTTCTCGAACCAAGACCTATGGCATGGGCTGGATTCACCGTGGATGCCGCCAGAATCTCGTTGGGGGTCATCCTCAGTCTGTAGCATGCATGTGTCTGTATGAACTGCAGGTTCTCCACCATGCAGTTGGGGTTGAGGTCAGTTGCAATCGCAACCGGGAGGTCCATTTTCATCATCTTCCTGACCTCCGGAACCCTTTGTTCGAAAATTGTCATCAATGTACCGGGCAGGATGATCGGTATTGTGCCCGATTCCTTCATGGATCTCATATCCGCTTCTTTCGATACCAGAAGATGATCGGCGGAATCGGCCCCCAGTTCCGAGGCGATCACCGTACCGCCGAGATTTTCGATCTCGTCGGAGTGTATCTTGACCTTCAAACCAGCATTCTTTGCCGCCTCGAGGAACCTCCTGGATTGTTCGGCTGTAAATACTCCCTTCTCGCAGAATATGTCCGCATATTCGGCCAGACCTTCTTCTTTGATATCGGGAAGGATCGATATCATCAGCTCGATGAATTCATCCTCCCTTCCCTTGTATTCGGGAGGGATGGCGTGAGGTCCCAGGAAAGTCGATACCCTGGTGATCGGACTCTTGGAATTTTTAATGGCTCTAAGCAGCTTGAGCTCGGTTTCGGTGTCCAGCCCGTATCCGGATTTGACCTCGACAGAGGTGGTTCCATAGGATATCATCCTATCAAGTCTTTCATCGAGACCTGCCGAGAGCTCCTCTTCGGATGTATTGCGGGTCTCTTTCATGGTCCTGATTATTCCTCCTCCCGCTTCCAGTATTTCGAGATAGGATGCTCCCTTGAGCTTCATTGCTATCTCGAATTCCCTGGATCCTGCAAAAACTGCGTGAGTATGGGGGTCGACAAAACCCGCTATGACGGCACATCCGTTGCAGTCTATGCAGTTTGCATCTTGAGCAAGGTCGGCCTTCTCCCAGACCTCTTCGGAGGTTCCCACCGAAGAGATCTTTCCGTTCCTCACGGTCACGGAGGCATCCTTAATAATCATGGGTTTATCCATCATCGATCCGGGAACCGGACCTTCTCCGGGAAACGAGTACAGCTTTCCGATGTTATTGAGCAGTACCGTATCTTTTTTCTCGTCCATTGGATCCCCCTTCATTATCGGGGTAGAACATTTTCTCTTAAAAATGATTTTACCGATCTCAACAATCCTTACCACGGGGTGGAAAGAAAATTACGAACTCGGCTCCCTTTGAATAATCTCCGGGTATCCTGTCCTTTACTTCCAGAGTTCCGTTGTATCTCATTACCAGTTCCTTTACAAGGGACAACCCGATGCCGCTGTATCCGTAATCGGAACCCTTGATGTGACGGTCGAAGAGCCGCCCCTTCTTATCGTCGGAGACACCGATCCCGTGATCGGCGAAGGAAACCCTGACCGATCCGTCTTTTTCCACATGGATGGAGATATCTATCCGGATAGGGTCCTCGTACTGGAACTTGACCCCGTTGTGAAGGAGATTGAAGAACACCTCCTCGATCACAGGTTCTGACATGACAATTGCTTCTTTTTTGGATGAGGAGATGTTTATTTCCATCTCCCTGTCGGCGAACAGGGATCGGATATCCTTTATTGTCTTTTTTATCAGCGGAATGATATTAACCGGGGCGAGATCGGCACCCATATCCTTTAGTCTGGAAAGAAGCAGAACATTTTTGACCAGCTTTATGGACCTCTTGCCCAGTTCCTCGAGTTTGGCGATCGACCGCAACCTCTCCGATTCCTGGCTGGACCTTGCCTTGAGTATCGCTGTCCAGGCCTGGAATCCCTGATGTATGTTGCCTATGTCATGGGAGAGAAGGTCGAGGTAGAACTCCGCTCTGTTCCTCTCCCATTCTATCAGATCCCTTGATTTTCTCTGTTCGGTTATATCCCTGATGATACTTATGAATGAGATCGGTTTTCCATTGGTATCGCAGAGAACGGATGATGCCACCTCAATTAGGATCATTGAACCGTCCTTGACCCTTATACTATATTCGGTACCCGTGGACCTACCCTCTTTGAGTGTTCTCTCGAAATTTCTGAAAGCCTTCTCCTTGTCCTCGCCTTCGAGGAGATCACCGATATTTATTACATCGGAAAGGAATTCCTCGGTCGTTTCAACACCATACATGCTCTTGGCCTGGCTGTTGGCTGATTTAATGTTGCCATTGAGGTCGTATATGAGGATGGGATCTGGCGATATCTCGATGAGAGCCCTGTACCATTCCTCGCTTTTTTTCAATTCATCTTCTGCTATCTTTTTCTCCGTTACCTCGCTAAGGAAGTTCAGGGTGGCCGGCCTTCCCTCCCACTCGATCTTGACCGCATCTATTTCCATCCAGTGGATGCTTCCGTCCCTGGATACTGTTCTGAAATTGTATTTTGGAATAACCTCTCCCTTCATGCGTCTTATATGGCTCTCGGCGACTTTTTTCCTGTCCTCGGGATGTATGAATTGGAGAAAAGGCTGGCCAATCATATCCTGGATCGAATAACCCGTGATTGAGGTCCCGATGGGATTGATGAATTTGATCACATTGTCCTGGGCAACAAGAATTGTCTCGTTGGCATTTTCAACCAGTACTCTGTATCTTTCCTCGCTCTGCCTCAAAGCCTCCTCGGCTTTCTTTTTCTCCGTTATATCGGTTCCTATGCTGAGAAGGACATCATTGTATCCCCATTTCGTCAGCTTTGTAACAACACTCAATGGAATTACCGATCCGTCCTTTTTTACATGTTCCACTTCGAATGAAGCCTCTCCCTTCCTTTTTATCTGCTCCATCCGTTCGGCGATCAACTTCCTGCTTGCCGGATTATCTATCTCTTCAAGCTTCTTGTTCAGGAACTCGTCATGTTCCATTCCGTGAAGCTCCAGATTCCTTCTGTTGGTGTAGAGAAATTTTCCGTCAAAATTATGCACTGTGATTGCCGCCGGGGCCGAGTCGAGTAGTTCTGTCAGAACCCTCATCCTGTCGGCATCCTCTTTTCTTTCTGTTATATCCCTGGCTACGGCATAGATCAAATTTCTTTCTGGAATGGACCTCCATTCAATCCATCTGTAGGAACCATCGCTGCATCTGTACCTGTTCTCGAAGTTCAATACGGATTCGCTTTTCCTCAATTTGGAAACAGCATCTATGGTTGATTGAAGATCATCAGGGTGAACGAAATCCAGGAATTTCCTGCCCTCCAGTTCCTTGATATCATATCCCAGGGTGTTTTCCCATTCGGGATTCAGTCTCCTGAAATATCCATCGGTGTCGGCTATGCAGAGAAGTTCGAGACTGGAGTTGAAATAGAAATCCAGTTCCTCATGGATCTTCTTTGCCTCATCTTCTGCTTTTTTCCTTTCGGTTATGTCTCTGATTATTGCCTGAATGGCGATTTCATCTCCCAGATTGATGCGGGATAGTGTGACCTCGCATGGAAAATCAGTCCCGTCAATCCTTCTGTGAACCCATTCCAGATGGACTGTTTCGCCCTCAAGCACCTTTTTCATGTTCTTGAAGATTATTTCATAGCTGTCTGTACCATCCGGTTGTTTGGGTGGTGATAGCATCGTGGGATCGGCTCCCAGTAATCCATCCTTATCCGTTCCGAAGAGCTCACCCGCTTTTTTATTGCAGGCAATGAACCTCGGTCCCTCCGGGGTTCCCTGTGTAATCATTATTGCATCTCCTGCGGATTCGAAGAGATGTCTGTACTTGGCCTCGCTTTGTTTCAATTCGTTTTCGAACTTCTTCTTGTCTGATATGTCCCTGGTAACGCCCATTATCTCTACGGGATTTCCCTCGTCATCCCTGAGGAAAGAGCCTATAGCCTCGACCCATATCTTTCCTCCGTCCTTGCGGTTCATAATGAACTCTGTCCTTCGGAAACCATCCCTGGGGAATTCCCCTCTGGATTCATCGGATATTCCTTCAATAACTTGTTCCATAAGGGTGGATACGTATTCTTCCGCTACTATCCCGTTTACACCGATCTCCAAGAAATCCTCGGGTGTGAATCCGGTCAACC
Source organism: uncultured Thermoplasmatales archaeon (assembly GCA_964445525.1). Classification (GTDB taxonomy): domain Archaea; phylum Thermoplasmatota; class Penumbrarchaeia; order Penumbrarchaeales; family Penumbrarchaeaceae; genus Penumbrarchaeum. The sequence goes on from CAYULA010000040.1 coordinate 17,654, forward strand.
TCTCGATCGATGGGCTGACATAGTTGAAGTTCATTTCCATATCCATTGTCCAGAATATATCATTGACGCTGTTTGCCATTCTTCTGAACTTGATTTCATTTTTGCGAAACGCCTCTTCCATTTCTCTTTTTTCGGTTATATCCTCGAATACGGTGTATACCTCGAATGGTTCGTTCTCACCCTCTTGAAAAAGAGGAATGGCATCCACCTCTATCCAGATCCTCTTATTCTTCTTGGAATTGTATAGGCCCATTACGAAATCCTGAACCTCTTCTCCGGTTCCGAGAGCTTTCATCGATGGATGATCGATACCCGGAAGGGGAGTTCCGTCCTCATTTACTGTTTTCCATTGCGGACTATCAGATGTCATTTTGGACATTTTTTCTAATGAAATTCCTAGGATCTTCTCGGCGGCCCTGTTGGCAAGGATTATCGTGCCGTCCCGTGTCTGATGGACCACCCCCTGCTTCATCGTATTGAATACCAATCGATACCTGTCGGATTCATGGATAGGTGTGTGTTTACCTTTTTCCGATCCTTCATTTTCTCTCATCAGGGGGCCTCTTTTCGATGACCTATTTAGGACTTATATTTAAAATTCACCACGAATATCTGTAGGAATCGGTATGGATTAGAAAAACATTCTCATCAAAATATCATCTTTGGGATTATCATAATGAATGATTGGATTATTTTTGATGGAGATCATCATCGGTATTTCGTGTATTTGTGATCCTTTCCCATTACAAGCTCTTTTGGATATTTTTTTCTGTTTTTCTCTATCTTTTCCAGTAATGCCTCATCAAGGTCGATCCCTTCCCTGTCGGCTATGTCCAGTAAAAAAAAGAAAATGTCGGCCAGCTCGTCCTTGATCTCATTCTTTTCGGGTTTCCTGTCCCAGAGATACAGCTCCATTAGTTCTCCCGCTTCTATGGATAGAGCCATGGCTATATCCTTGGGTCTGTGATATTTTCCCCAGTCCCTTTCCGATATGAAATTCCTAATCTCAAGATTTAGATCATCGAACCTGCCGCACATGACGGGTCATTGTTTTGTTCGATGAAAAGGCTTCTCTCAGGATAGGTTGCTGCCGCATTGCGGACATCTTCCGGCAGTGGTACCGGCATTATACCCGCAGTGCGGGCATGTGCCGGGTTTCGGACCTTCTTCTTCCACCTTGGGCTCGGACCCTTTGGGTCTGATAACAAGGAAATAGATGATAAGGCCCACAACACCGGCCAGAAAGACAACCAATCCCCAAAGTGCCGGATTGTCTATGTTCCTTCTCTGGGCGTCGTTCTTGGCCCATAGTGCCACCATGACCCACACTATCAGGATAACACCGTTCATCAAACAGCAGATTATGTTCAGGGCTCCCAGGTCATCTCCTCCTCCGCCGGTTTCCTGTGCGGAGGCTGTCATTGTTGTCAAAAATGACATGATCACAGATAGAAAAAGAAATCCTGAAGCAAATCTTTTCCCTCTCATTATCTCCCTCGCCTCAACAACAGGTTCCTTGTTTAAAAGGTTTTACTGGATCTGCTGTCCTTCATTGAGAAGTAGCCGATTGGAAAGGAATTGTCTTCCGAAAGGCTTTTACCCCTCCTAGATATGGTGTTTTCAGAGGCATTTAAAATGACATTAATCGAGGACGTGGTCATAAGAAAGATACTTGATTCCAGAGGAAACCCGACCATTGAGGTCGATGTTTTCACCGAATCCGGAAACGGAAGATTCTCCGCACCCAGCGGTGCCAGCACAGGTATCCATGAGGTTGCTGCCTTTTCAGAAGAGGGGGTTGACCATGGTATCAGGCTTTTCCGGGAGGAGGTTGTGCCGCAGGTAATCGGTATGGATACCCTCGAACAGGAGGATCTGGACCTCATGATATCGGACCTTGACGGAACCGAGAATTACTCCAGGATCGGTGGTAATCTCATCGTTGCACTTTCCATCGCCGCTTCCAAAGCTGCTGCCGATGCTCTGGGTCTTCCCTACTTCAGATACCTGGGAGGTATGCTTCAGACAGATCTTCCCTATCCCATGGGAAATGTTCTTGGCGGAGGGAAGCATGCAATAGGCGGCACCGATATACAGGAATTTCTGGTGATTCCCCAGGGAGAGACCTTCACCGATTCGGTATTTGCAGGAGCCGCAGTTCACAAGAAGGTCTCAAAACTCCTCAAGAAGAAGTATCCCGATGTTGCTCTTGGTAAAGGAGATGAGGGGGCCTGGGTTGCCAAAGTTACAAACGATGAGGCGTTGGATATCGTATCCACCGCCTGCAAAGAGGTATCCGACGAGATCGGATTCGAGATCCAGCCGGGACTCGACGTGGCCGCTTCATCATTTTTCAAGGACGGCAAATACCATTATTCCGACAAGGTTCTGGACACGGAGGGGCAGATCGCATACATGGCGGAACTTGCAGACAAATATGATCTTTTCTCCATCGAGGATGCCATGTTCGAGGAGGATTTCAAAGGATTTGCGGACCTCACGGATCAGATTGGCGACAGATGCCTGATAATCGGAGACGACCTTTTCGTGACCAATGAGGAGAGATTGAGCAAGGGAATAGAACTCGGATCCTGTAATGCCATCCTTATAAAACCCAATCAGATAGGCACTCTCACAGGTACCATCGACACTGTCAAATTGGCCCAGGAAGCAGGATACCAGACCGTGATCTCCCACAGATCGGGAGAGACAACCGATCCGGCCATAGCACATCTGGGTGTGGCGTTCTCCTCCATCTGTATCAAGACGGGAGCAGTATCGGGTGAAAGGATAGCAAAGCTCAATGAATTGATAAGGATCGAGGAATTCATCTGAACCTCAACCATTCGGAAACGTTTTTCTATCAAGAGAATCTCTCTTGAGAGGGTTCTTTCATGAGGGTCCTCCAAGGCAGTTCCAATCCGAGTCTGGCCGGTTCAATAGCCGACCTGCTCGAGACAAGACCGGTAATGACAGATATCAGGAGATTTCCCGACGGAGAGATCTATTGCAGGGTCCTTGAACCCATAGACGGCGAGGATATAGTTCTCATCCAGTCCACCTACCCTGACGAAAATGCCATGGAGTTCTTGATACTGGCGGGTCTGGCCAAGGACCTCGGAGCCGAGTCCGTTACCGGGGTGATTCCCTACTTCGGATACGCAAGGCAGGATCGGATTTTCAATGAGGGGGAGTCATTCTCGGCAAGGACAATGGCAAGACACCTACAGCTTTCCATGGACAATGTTGTGTGTGTCAATCTTCACAAGGAAGCAACTCTGGACCAGTTCGAAAAAGTGGAAAGCAAGGTAAATGTTTCCGTTATGAGGGAGATAGGTGCATTCCTGAAGAGGTTCGATGTGGATTTCATACTCTCCCCCGATAAGGGTGCGATAAAATATGCGGAGGAAGCATCCAGGACCGCGGATTGTGAGTTCGATCATCTCGAGAAAACCAGAATTGACAGCGAAACCGTGAAGATGTCCCCCAAGAAACTGGATGTCAACGGAAAAGTGGTTGCCATCGTGGATGACATAATCGCAACCGGAGGTACCATTCTCAGAGCTCAGGAAGCCTTGAGAAAGCAGGGTGCCGGCAAGGTTTTTGCATGCTGCGCACACGGTCTTTTCACAGGGGGAGGCATAGAAAGACTGGATCCGGTACTTGACGGTCTGTTTTCCTCGGACACCATTGAAAATCCCACGATGAAATATTCTGCTGCAGGACCCATCGTGGATCATCTCCTAAGTCTTCTGGGGTGAGTCCATGATTGATCCCACCGACGTGCAATCAAATGAAATGGTTTCCTCATTCATACTGTCCAGGGTGGGTATAAGAGGATTGAAGAGACCGGTTACGATCAAGAGACCTTCAAAAACGGTTACCATGGTACCGACATTCGATATATCGGTTGACCTTCCGGCGGAGCAGAAGGGTTCACACATGTCCAGGCATGTTGAGGTGATCCACAAAGCCGTGGATGAGGCTGTACATAAGGATAACGACTCCCTCGAGAAACTTGTTGAAAGGGTTGCAAAGGAACTTTTAACTTCACATGAATATGCAAGATATGCCGATGTTAAGCTCTCGGCAGATTATTTCCTGAAAAAGAGATCTCCAGATGGGAGGAACGTGACGGAGAATTACAGGATATTTGCCGAAGCAAGGATCGAGAGGGAAAATGGAAAACCCTATCGGTCAATCGGTGTTGAGGTGGCGGGAATGAGCGCCTGTCCCTGTGCAATGGAGAACGTGAGGGCAATATTGAAAATGGAACTGGCCTCCATGGGCTATGATAAAACAACACGGAATGTGCTTGATGAGATTCCTGTCCCGACCCACAACCAGAAAAACAGGGCCTTTTTGGAGGTGGGTATGAAGGGTGACATGGATGTGGAGGCTGACGACCTCATTGAACTCGTTGAGAGCAACCTCTCCTCTCCCACCTACGAGATCCTCAAGAGAAAGGGAGAGGCCGAGGTTGTGATGAATGCACACAGGAATCCAAAGTTCGTGGAGGATATCGTGAGGGATATTATCGATTCCTTTCTTGAAAAGTACAGACACCTTCCCAATGACGCTACCCTTCATGTTAGATCGATTTCGGAGGAATCCATACACAAGCACGACGCTTTTGCCGAGAGGGTATCGACCCTGGGAGAGCTCAGGGAATCCACCCGTTTTGCAGAGTGATCTTCCAAAACGTTCATTATGGCAAAAGGAGGTACCCGGACAGATGGCCGAAAGAAAGAAGAGGGTACTTGTCCCCACCTCGGGTTACCTCCCCGCAAAGGAAAGGGGGGACATGATAATCGATATTGCCCGTCGATTGGATGCAGAGGTATATGTTGTTCACATAAGGGATCCCAATCTCCTTGTAGCCACCAGCAGGGAGAGCGAGGGTTGGGCCGCACTCAAGGTTTTCGAGGAGAAGGGCAGGGAGGCAGGGGTTCCCGTAACCGCCTTTTATACAAGCGGGGAGCTTGTGGAAAGCCTTAAAAGGTTCGCCCAGGAACACAGCGCCGACCTGATCCTCGTTGGAGCTTCCGCAAACAGGCTGATTGCCGAATGGGTGACCTTCGAGCTCTTATGCGACTGCAATACACCCATACTCGTTGTTCCACAGGACCTCTCCTCGCTGATCTAATTTCGGCCACCTCCCATCGGTCTTCATTTTAATAATACCCTGTAGTTTACGGAGAGAGGACCGGGCATTGGCATCATCAAAAGCGGACAGGGTAGTAATCCGGCATTGTGACGGCGGAAAACAGATTGTGAATAGATTATTTGATTTGCCCCTTTCAATACAGTATGAAAGCCTCCTTCTTGTCCCCTCCGACAGGGTTGCCATGTCAGCCAAAGAGCATCTTCTGGCATCGGGCGGAGGTATCTCAGGGAACATAATGACCCCTAGGAGGCTGGCGGAGAGGTCATACGATTTATTGGGAATGGAGACTCCTGTCATTGACCTCTCTTCAAGGGAATTGATAATCAGGAAAATTATGAAAAAAGAGGAATTACCCTCACTGAAAAGAAGCGGATCCGTAAGAGATAGGATGACCAGATACATCTCCGTTGAGATAGGCTCACTCATCCAGGGTGGAGTGGATCCTACCGTTCTTTCGGGGGGAAGAAAGGGAGATCTCGGAAGGGTCCTTTCCTGCTATCTCGAGGAACTTGAAAAAAGGGACCTTCTGGACCCGGAACAGGTCCCTTTCGCGGTAGCCAGGGAGATAGAAGATGGCAGAAGACTACCCTGGTCGAATATGGGAATCTACATGCTTGGGGATCAGCCGGTTTCATACAAGACCTTGATCGATTCATTTTCCAAGAGGATGGAATCATTGACGGTTTTCGAGCACGGCTCGAGGACCGGTACGACCGTACCATATGATATTCCATCCAGGGAGCGGAGGGGACGGCTTGCCCTGGAATTTGACGGAAAGGTACAGGCGTTGAAGTCCGCCACTCCCTGGGAGGAGATAGAATCCATTGCAAGGCATATAAAAAAGAGGCTTCAGGACCCCGAACTGAATCCCTGGGATGTTTCCGTTGTTTTTCCGTCCAGAAGGAAGTACGACCCCCTCGTGAAAGTGCTGTTCGGAAGATACGGCCTCCCCATTGAGATGGGGAAGGACCTTCGCCTGGATTCCGTTCCATCGGTCAAAGTGGCTTACGATCTTCTGAGATCATATAGGGATTGCTATCCAAGGGAGATTCTTTTGAAGTCTCTATCCTCCGGACTGATAGGTCTTCCCGGGGAATGCAGGGTCATGGATCTTGAAAGGATCACAAGGGATTCATTCATAACCGGAGGGGGGAGAAACGCCGCAGGGGAATGGATCGACGGTTTGCTGGAGGTCTCCCAGAATGAGGAAAAGGATGAAAGAACCAGGAAACAGGCCGCGGATTGGTCAAATTTTTTGAATGATCTTCTATCGAGGTTGGAGATTTTAAGTAAAGGAAAAAAGCCTGTAAAGGAAAGATGCAGGGAACTGAAAGCATTGATCCGTTTTCTGAAAATATCCGAAATGACACAAGACCTGGATGATGAAACGGAAAGGATCAATCTGAATGGACTTGACAGGTTCATGGAACGTCTGAGATCGATCATCAGGAGATCCTCCCTACTCAAAATAAAAAGCTGCGACATGGAGGAATTCATTTTCCTTATTTCCCAGGAATTGGAAAAGGAGAAGATATCAACCATTCCCCGAGGAAGGGGCGTCCAGATACTCGGTCTGGAGGGTGCTGCCGGTCTGGATTTCGGATTATGTGTGGTTGCCAGTCTTAATTCCGGGGATATGCCCTCATCGCCTTCCGGATTCAGGATCATATCCGAAAGGGAGAGGATCGACCTCGGAATGGAGGAGGTCAAAAGGAGAAGGAAGGAGCTGGAAGAGCTCTCCATGGTGCTTTCCTCCACCGAAGAGGTAATACTTTCATTTCACGAGGAGGAGGGAGGAAGACCTGTGATGGTCTCGCCTTTCGTGGAAAAACTGGACCTTGATTATCTTCGACCTGAAGAGGAGCTGTTGTGTCCCACGGACGTTGCAAGAAGAATAGGGGAGCTCTCGGATCCATCATTTCATCTATATGACAAAAGAACAGGAGATATTGACGAGCTGCTCTATGACAGGGAAGCCATGATAGGAATGCTCGAAGATGATCTCGGAGAAAGGATAAGAAGAGGTATCCTGGGCCGTTGGATGAGATGTTCTTCAACGGGAAACCCTTTCAAGGGATCGGTGATGGAGGATTCCCACATAGAGATGCTGAGGTCAAGGTTCGGCCATGACCATGTATGGTCCCCCTCCCGGCTGGAAACCTACCGTGAATGCCCCTACGGCTTCTTCTCGAGGTATGTTCTTGGACTCAAGGAAAGAGAGGACCTCGAACCTGGAGTTCCGCCTGAGAGAAAAGGGTTGATATTTCATTCCATCGCCGAAAGGTTCTACAGGAAATGGATGTCAACCGGAAAGACCCGTTTGCTCCGGGAGAATTTACCCAGAGCAAGGGAAATCATGAAAGAGGTTTCCCTGGAGGTCCTTATGGAACATCCGTATCACGGACCATACTGGGACGCTCTGAAAGACCTTCTCCTGGGAGCGGAGGAGGAAGAAGGTCTGATGGATGAGTTCCTGAGGGTGGAGGCTTCATATCCGGGTCTTTTCGAGGTTCATGATACCGAGATGAAGTTCGGACCTCTCGGGGGCGGCGAACCCGTCAAATTGAACCTTCCCGGCCAGGATGAAGGACCCGACTACTTCCTGATGCAGGGATCGATAGACAGGGTGGACCGGCTGTCCACAAGTGCTGGAGACATTTTCTACATCTGGGATTACAAGACAGGGAGGTCCGACATACCGGAGGATTCCCTTCAGGTCCCGCTCTATCTCTCCGCTCTGAGGAAACTTGATCCCGATGTTTTTCCCGGCGGGGGCGGATATTATTACATCAGGAGAAAGGGATCCGTGAAGAGGGATCCCGTTCTGGGCAGGGAGACCTGGGAGATGCGGGAGTTCATAAAGGACAGGACGATCAGGGATGTTGAGTCTTTGTCGGGTAGGATGAGGGATGATATCACCACCTCCCTGGAGATAATAGATTCAATAAGATGCGGGGATTTCCTGCCGGAGCAAACCTGCAGGTCAAGGCATTGTCCCTATGTGGATATCTGCCGGAAGGGGGAGATACAGTGACCCTGACCGATAGGCAACTTGAATCCCTTGACACCTCCAGCCATCTAGTGGTAACCGCCGGAGCCGGTTCGGGAAAGACAAAGGTCCTTGTGGAGAGGTACATGTCCGTTCTCAGGAATGATCCCTCTCTTCTTCCCGGAAATATTCTTGCCCTGACCTTCACCGAGAAAGCTTCCCTGGAGATGAAAGAGAGGATCAGAAAGGAGGTCCAGGAACTGGCTGATACCGAGGGAGAGAGGTGGGAGGAGGTCCTGGAAAGCCTGGAGGAAGCCGACATATCCACCATTCATTCCTTCTGCACATCCATAATCAGAGCAAATCCGATCTCGCTTGGATTGGACCCCGATATCTCGGTTCTAACCGAAACAGAGACTTCCGCCATAATGAAGGAAATAATCAAAAAGACCTTTACGATCCCCGGAGAAGAATCCCAGGCTCTCAGACGCTTGATAGTGGACATGGGACAATTTTCGGTAGTCAATATGGTAAAGGGGATAATCAGGGACAGGTCCAGGCTCCCCTTTGATCCCGGTTCGGAGGACCTCGTAAAGGCTTCAAAATTGTATCATTCCAGGACCGCAAAGGAGCTTTTGGAAAAAGCGGAAGAGGACATGGGAGATCTTTTGATCCATCTCAGGCAGCTTGCGGGATTGGAGGTTCCTTCCGAGATGAGGGATTCGGGAGTGAGGACAATAAAAGGAATCTCGGAAGTGCTTTCTCTTGTCAGAAGGGGAGCCGAGACAAGGGAGATACTGGCCGCACTGTCAAGGTCCAGGGAGGTCCTGCTGACAAAGGGAGGCAGGGAGAAGAGCTCCTCCAGGCTGGGAAATTCAAGGGTATGGGGAAGCGACATCAGGGTTTTGAAGGAATCCTTCGGTCATCTTTTCTCGTATGTACACGCCTACCAGGACATACTGTTGTTCATAGAGAAAGAGGGACTTATGGACCGGGCGAGGGAGAGGATCGGAGATCTTCTGGAGGTTGTATCGGCGGTAAATCGGTCCTACATGAAAGAAAAAAGAAAACTGAACGGTATGGACTTCGATGATCAGATATCCTTTGCAATGGAGATCCTGGAAAAAAACAGCGAGGGAATCCTAAACGGTTTCAGGAAGAGATACCGTCATGTGCTGATCGATGAATTCCAGGACACCGATCCCAGGCAGTGGAAGCTTGCTGAGATGCTCTGGAACGGGGGAAAAGGTTGCACGCTGTTTCTGGTGGGGGATCCGAAGCAGTCCATCTACGGTTTCCGATCGGCGGATGTGAGGCTGTTTCTCAAGGCAACCGGATTGCTGGACGGCCACGAGAAGGGAAACGTGGTTGTTTTGGATCGCAATTTCAGGTCTTCTTCGGAGATAATGGAATTTGTCAACACCGTCTTTCCCAGGGTATTGAAAGATGGGGAGAACAGGTGGTCTGTACCATTCGATCCTCTAAAGGCCCATAGAAGCGGTGGGGGATCGGTAAGCATTGTTGGTGTCGTGGGGAAGATCGGTGCGGAAGCCAGGGAGGGCAGGATGGCAGCGGAGATCATCCAGAGAGCCCTCAGGGGTTGGGAGGTTGATGACGGGGATGATAGGCGTCCCCTTGGCCTTTCGGATATTGCAATATTACTACCCACGAGGAAAGGGTTCCAGAGATACGAGGACGCCCTGAGGAACGCTTCCATACCTTACCAGGTTTACAAGGGAAGGGGATTCTTCGAGAGACAGGAAATTAAAGATGTCCTCCGTTTCCTGGAATTTCTGACAGATACCAATGACGATATCGCTCTGGCCTCGGTCCTGAAGGGTCCTTTCTTTTCTCTGTCGGATGAGGACCTGATGACCGTGGCATCGGAGTCGGGGATCAATCTGTTGTCAAAGATAGGTTCTTGCAGCAAGTTTTCGGATGTCTTCGAAGTCATATCGAAATGCCTGAGGGTTTGTGATCAAGAGACACCCTGGATGGCTATGGAGGAGATATTCAAGATCTGCGGCATACATGCGACTTCGGGCGGCAGGAGGCAGTACAGGAACCTGGATCGCCTCCTTGATTGGATGGTGGAAAACTGCGCAAATTGGGACCTGTATCAGGTAAAAAACGCTTTGAAGATGATGATAGAAGAGCCCCCCACCGAGGGGGAACCTCCCGTTTCCAGGGACGAGGACGCGGTAACCGTGTTGACGGTTCATGCGGCAAAGGGTCTGGAATGGCCCATGGTGCTTGTGCTGGGGATGAATCATGAGGGCAGGGGGGATCAATGGTCCAATCACAGGATACATCCGGACCACGGAGTAGTCATGAAGGTCCTTGATACCACAACCGGCGAGCTGATCAAGACCCCTGCCTGGTCGGCAGCGGGGGAGGAAAACGACATCAGGGAAATGGAAGAGAGAAAGAGGCTGTTCTATGTTGCCTGCACCAGGGCCAGGGATCATCTGGTTCTCTCGGGAGTGATCCCGGTTGATAGGAACGGTGTGGAGCAGGAACCCAGGGGTTTGATGAAGCTTCTAAAGGAGGGAACAGATCTATCTCTGGAGGATTTCGAGGACCCTGTCAAGAATATAGGAGGGATCGATGTCAGATTGTTCCCTGTCAAACAGGGTGAGGAACCCGTACCGGAGGAGGAAGAAGTAAGGACTATTGAGGTTCAAATGAAGAAAGGGAGCATTCTATCATCCTGCAATCCTGTAGAGAGGGGAAAAGCCAGGTTCTTCAGCCCCACCGGCGATGAGATTCTGGGGGTCGCCGGAGGTGAAAAGAAGCGGACGGGGAGAGAGTTGGGATCCCATGAGCCGGCTCCCGACGAACTGGGTGAGATGGTTCACAGAGCGTTGGAAGGTGTCTCTGTAAAAAGGCTGCTCAGGGAATACGGTTATGAGGATGATGATACGAGAAAAATGATCGAGAGGATCGTATCGGATCTTAAAAATCAGTCGGATCGGATAGGTGGAAGGCAGTACAGGGAGGTTGAGATAGTGGGAAGGTCGAAAGAAGAGAATCTCCCTTTGAAGGGGAGGGTTGATATATTGATCGAGAAAGAAGACGGTAGTCTTGTCGTTGTGGATTACAAGACCGGAAAGGAAAGGGAGGAGCACGAGATACAGCTGAAGGCATATCTGGATATGCTGGAGGAGAGGTCCGAAAAGGTTGAGGCCAGGATAATCTCTCCGGGGAAGGAATAATTCGTACGATGCATAATTTACATTTCATCCGGTGCATAATATCTGGACTGCCCGACAGCCTTCTGTGATCGAATGTTAACATTTACTCAGCAATGATTATATGGTATGCCATTTTAGCCTCATCCAACAGTTGAGGGTGGGATCACTTTCGAATTAAAGCTGCTGTCGGTGCAGGCGATGATGGTAGAAGAAGAAAGCATTTACAGGAATGTCCGGTCCCTCAGGGAGAGGTCCCCGGTTCACGATCTTCAGGGATCGGATAAGATAGTTGTGGTATCTGACCTGCACATGGGTGACGGAAGCTACAACGATGATTTCAGGAAGACCTCAGAGATCTTCACGAATGCTTTCGAGAAATTCTATCTGGACAGGGGATTCAGGCTCGTTCTCAACGGTGATGTGGAAGAGCTCCTGAAGTTCAGGGTGAAGAGGATAATGGATCGTTGGAGGGACATCTACTCTCTTTTCGAGAGGTTCCAGGACGAGATCGGCCTTTACAAGATACTGGGAAACCACGACTGGGATTTCGGTCTCAATGTCTTGCACGACAGGATAGAGAGACAGTTCGAAGCTGTAAGGTTCAAATTGCTTGAGGGGGAATTGTTTTTCCTTCACGGCCATCAGGGATCACACTGGCTCGAGAGGCTTCACAATGTCAACAAGGTCCTCCTTAGAAACGTAATAAGTCCCCTGAAACTGAGGAACTTCGCCCTTACCCTGGATCACAAGCCTGTAACCAAGAAAGAGCACAGGCTTTCCAGATATGCAAACATGGACAGGGTCCTCACATTCATGGGGCATACTCACAGGCCCCTTTTCGGAAGCCATGACGGCGTCCCGGGCCTCTTCAATTCTGGAGCTGCTATAGGTAGAAGGGGGATTACCACTCTCGAGATCGAGGGCGGATTCATCAATCTCGTTCACTGGTGGGGTAGGGACCTCGTTAAGAGGTATCTGAAGATGGACTGGTTCGATCCCGAGAGATTGAAGGGAACCGACATCTACAGGGTTGTTTTGGACAGGGCGAATCTATCCGATGTTTTCAGAGAGCAGGCCCCTGCCAGGTCCTTTTGATTTTTCAAAAAAATTCTTATTAGATCGATAAGAATAGTGGAAACCATAATAAGGAACTCCACGGTTCAACAATCAAGAGGAAAGAGAGAATGCAATTCGGGATTGAGGACATTCTCGTGTTTGCGATAGGTATCATGGAGAATGAAATGAAGGGTGGAAACCTGGCGAAAAGGGAATTCTGTTATGCTATTGGAATTTCGAATTCCACTTTGAACAGACACATCAAGAAATTGATGAATTCCCAAATTATAGATGATCTAGAAAAGGGATCGGTCGGATATACCCTAACTTCCAAAGGAAAAGAAATGTATGAAGGTATTCGGAAGATCGCTGTTGATATCTACCTCACACCGGAAAAGCATGGAACCGGATCCATCATCTCCTTCAGATCAATATTGGATTATATTTCGGACCCTATTGTGATCCTGACAATCGTTTCTCATACACATTTGGACAAGGATATCGATGTTGTGAAAATATTACAGAGGTATGCCGCAATGAAGGATGGATCAAGATATCTAACCTTCATCGACGAGGTCCTTTCTATTGAATTTGATGAGCATATCGATTGCTCGGATGAGATTATGTTATCGACAACCAGTATCGGAATCAGGAATTGCAGCGGTGATATCGTGAAATATTCCATGGACAGATACAGATCGATTCTAGCAATGGCGGAGTTCAAATTCAGATCAGGAGATCTGGATGAGGCATCCTCGACCTATCGATATTTGCTGGAATCATTACCCGGTTTACCTCAGAACATCTGGATAATGGCATTGATCAGGTATCTTAAATGCATGATGGGAAAAGGTGAACATGATGATGTCTTGGAGGTGACCGAGAAGATAGATCCGTTCGTGACCAATGTTGCACATAGAGCCATGATCAAACAGGTGAGGGCGGATGATCTGTCATATCTGGGACGACATGATCAAGCAGAAGAATTGTACAGATATTGTTCCGGCGTATATTACAAAATGGAATTGCCCATCCTATTGTCCACATTGAAGAACAATATCGGAGTTATGTATTTCAGACAGGGAAAATATGATCTGGCGGAATTTCATTGGAGGGAGGGAAAGAAGATTGCCAGGAAGAATGATCTGCTATGGGTGAATGCGATACTGGACATGAACATGGGGGACCTCCTTGTTTACAGGAAGAATAGGATCAAGAGGGGAAAGGACCTGATCAGAAATGCCAGGAAGGTGATGGAGAGATTGAATGATCTCGAGGGTATAGCGGACGCCCATTTCAATTATTCACTTGCATGCATCGAGGAAGGGAATCTGAAACTTGCTGAGAAGCATTTCAGGAGATCAATGGAGTTCCCGATCCATGATGAGGTCAGGAGGAATGAGAGAGTGAATGTTTTCAGAGAAAGGATGGAAGGTATGGGAAAATAAAAATTCCATTTTAGTTAAATACCATACCCCCCAAATGATTCATCACCGGGATAACAGTTTTATATCAAATAATTGAATTTTTTAATCATGAGATGGATTGTACATACAACCATCCCGTTAGTGATGGGTATCATTATCGGGGTCATCCTCCTGAGCCATTTGGCGAATGGAGAAGGGTCTGGAATTGATAGGAAATGCCTGATAATCGTTTCGGGTCATGATGGTTATTCTGAGTATGAACTTGGAAAAGCATCATCTTTCAGGGATCATCTGCTTGAAGATATTTCGGAAGACGATATCAAATATCTCACCGATCCCGATGATCCGGACTCTGACGGTCCCGCAAACGTTTCCAATATTGAGAATGCGTTTTATTGGTTGAAAGACGAATGCGATTCCAATACCGAGGTGTTGGTATACATTTTCGATCATATTGTAATAATCAACAGTGAAGAGACCTTTCTTTTCGACGATGGCAACATCACAGCTTCTGCGATCGATTCCTGGCTGGATGATGTTTCATACTCCAAGACAACAATAATCCTCAACGGTGAGAGGTCCGGTCTGGGAGGTCCTGATCTTACAGGATCCTATCGGGATGTAATCTGTTCGATGAGGTCCTATCAGACAAATGATCCGGATCTATTCAACATCACAAGGAGTCTGAAGGACCCTTCAGCTGACCTCGATAGCGACGGAGTTGTGAGCTTTGTGGAAGCTTTCTGGAACGAGGTGATCCATCTAAGGGGAACGGGTCAGGACCCTGTTCTTTTCAATTGATGTTCCATGATTCATCATGGGAAAATAGACGGAGGTAAAAAAGATGAGAAGATATGGAATATTGGCCTTGATCCTGGCCGGGATACTGATTATGGTCCTTCCCGGACAGATCTCTGCCTGGAGAAACAATGCAACCTATCCAGTTACGCTGGATAATACGAACACGGACTGCAGATATCCAGCCACTTATATGGTGAACTCCAAGGAATTCACTGTATGGCAGCAGATTGATTCTACCAATGGAAATTGGGATATATATCTCAGATGGGGCAATGGAGTAACATGGTATCCAACTAATCCTGTCAGAATAACAAACACTGCAAATTGGGATAATGATGACAATGATAATGAACATCCCGATGTTACAGCAACATACCATGAGGATGAAGATGGGCAAAACGGGGAATTCTACGTCTATATTGCATGGCAGTATGAACTTCCTGATACAAATCCCGCCAAATGGGAAATCGAAACCTGCAGAGTGATCATCAATGCCAATTCGAATACAGTAACCACAATTGGTTATGGGAGAGCCAGTGATGTCCATGCTGTTGAATCAAATTCGATTCTACCTGCAATTGATACAGGAGATTATTATGGAGAGATCCATCTGGTTTGGGAAGATTATCAGCAAGGTGGTCAACCAGAAATCATTCATGATAAATCGATAAACGGAATGACTTGGAGACCAGATCAATTCGTTTCATCATCTATAGATGACGGGTATTCAAAAGATCCGACATTATGTGTACACTATGATTCTTCTATGGGAGTTTCAAAAGATACAGTTTGTGTTATTTGGGAAGAATACAGAGCCTGTCCGAGAAATACAGTTTTGAATGAAATATCTAAACAAAGTACCG
>CAYULA010000041.1:0-32394 GCA_964445525.1 uncultured Thermoplasmatales archaeon
TTGAAAACGGTTTCACAGTTTATATTCCTATTTTGTTTGTGCAACACCCTGTTCAAAATGTATTCTCTCGTATTCGGACTGGATCAGCCGGTGTTCGTACTTCTCCTCAAGGTTCACCTTAACAGGGTTCTTGGCAATGGAATAAGTGTCGATGTCACCTGAGGGAGAGCTATCCCGATAGACGGCATATATCACGTCATCCTCGGAAACATTCAGAGATGAAAGATTTCCGGATGATTCCCTCACGGTCCAGGCAGTCCCCTGAAACAGTCCCGAGGATCCGATCTCATTCAAGGTCAGATTGATCCCTTTCGGATCCGATGTCGAGTTCAGGTTCACGGTCACCGAGCCGTTTCCGATCAGTTCCTCGTCAACGACCTTTACGATTATCGGATCCCCCTCCGTTGAGTAGTAGTAACTGTCCATTGTTATGAAGCTGGAAAGATTGGATATGTCTCCGGAGGCCGCCACTGCGAAATGTTGAGGCCCCATGGGAACATTGTAGGCTTTTATCGTTAGCATCCAGGTGCCCACTGCGGGAGATTGGATGGTGATCCCTTCCACGGGATTGGTCCTGTCATAAGTGTCATTATGCGGTGAGAACCAATCGTTTCCGTTGTATCGGGTTCCGTTCGGTGCGGTCAGGATCAGATCCAGATCGTTAACCAATTCTTTTGATGCGTAAAGTGCTCCGGGATAATCGGAATAGGCAAGGGTAACACGAAGATCGCTTTCGGATCCTTTCACCTGAAACCGGGAGGTTATGTTCTTACCTGTCCACAGACCTTCCTTGTCATCCAGGAAGGTTAGGTTGCCTCCAAACGGATTCAGGGAATTACTGATGTTGATCCTACCCCATCCCTGATGCATATCGGGTCTGCCCTGTATCTCCTGGACTGTTGAATTCCCGTATCCGTACTGTCCGGGGGTGAGGTCCATGGCTCCGTTTATGAGAGAAGCCTTCAGAAGAGCTCCCGATGGAGAGTTCATCCCGATGGTCCTGTTGAAGTATTCCCTCATCAGGACAACCGCTCCGGCGGTTATGGGGGTTGACATTGATGTGCCGCCCATGAACACATAGTTGCTGTCGTATACTCCCCATCCGGTTCCAGCACCTGTTACTGAGGATCTGCAGGAAAGTATATTGGTTCCGGGTGCAACCACATCCGGTTTTATCCTTCCATCGTCAGTCGGACCCACTGAGGAAAAGGCAGCCATCCCTTGAGGGTTGTCAGAGATCCGATCGCTGTACATAGGATCAACAGGGTATTTGGGATAGCGCACCCACGAACCGTTTATGTATTTCCATGCTGTCCAGGCTCCCCAGCTGAATTGATATCCCCCGGATGACCTGTTATTCTCGGATGCTCCGACCGTTATGCAGTTCTTTGCCGTTCCGGGAGAACCGATGGAGTCATAATCTATCCTGCCGTCCTCGGGATACCAGTCGATCCCGGAATTTCCAGCCGAGTAGAGAATTATCATATCCGGATGGTGATAGAGAAAACGGTCAACATCCTGGGATCTGGAGATATACTGTCCGGCAACGGCCGCACCCCATGAATTGGTGTGTATTCTGGACCCGTTGTCATAGGCCTGCTGAAAGAGGAGGGAAGTGTTGGTGGGGATGGACAGAGCCCCGTTATCGGCCATAATAGCCTGGAAGAAGATTGAAGCGTTCGGTGCCATCCCGGTGATTCTTCCTCCGGAATTGGTTCCGTCACCTGCAACAGATCCCGCAACATGGGTTCCGTGGCTGTGTCCGTCATCGGGCGATGTTCCGGCCCAGTTGACTATGGTTGCCCTGTTGTCGAAATCCAGGTTTATGTCGCCATCCACCGAATGGTTGTCCACTCCGGTATCCAAACCGGTATCGGCCACGGTAACTATCTGACCTGTTCCATCAAGTCCCAGATCATCCCAGACATCCTCAACATCGATTATATCCTTTGACACATTGTTATGCAGTTCTATGCCGTAATCCGGTTCGATGTGGCTTATGCCCTCAATGGAGATCAATTCGTCCCTGCCGGTGATAGTGGGGCCGATAAGGTATCTTATATCGGATCCTTTCTTAACAACAGGTGCGACTTTTTTCAAATTCTCCTGGATATCCTTGCTTCCCCGGAAAGTATCGACGATAAGCATTTCCTCTCCGGTCATCTCGAGGATATTCGTTCCGGTTTCAAGGTCATTGTATGTCCGGGGGTCCATTTTCAGACCCGATGGGAAAGGTCCCGTGGCAATTACATTTTCAATTTCCAGGATTTCTTGCGGATCTCTCTTGCCCACATTCACCGTGAAAGAGAATTCCGGCAGATACTCGAGTACGGTGAAACCCTCATTGTTTAGGTCTGTTTTCCTCTCCTTTTTTATCGGACCGTCAAACTGGACGATCCATACCTTGCTTTCGATATCTTCCTTCAGAAATGGGACCTCATCGTAGAGTTCGGTAATCCTGTAGCTACCCCATCTTGTATGAAGAGGAGGTAGTTTCTCTATCTCACCCTTGATAAGGAAGGTTTTTTCATCAACCTGATCCGACTCGTTTCCCACAACCGTGCTTATCAGAGGAAAGCCGGAAGTGAGTAGGATCATCATCACGAGAATGGCCTTAAAGCCTTCATTCCTTTCGAACATGGGCCTCACCGCTGGACCTCATCCTTTATGCCTGAACCTTTACCCGAAAGTATCACTCCATGGGCCGGATGTCTGATAGCCTATTCCCACCTGTCCTCTAAAATCTTTTGGGTATTATTGTTTACATTACCGAAGCGGAACGAGTTTTGCTATCTTTTTAAGAGCTGATAGAGCGGACTTTCCCTGGCAGATTTCAGACAGGATCTCGTACCCTCCCGATATTCTCGCCATCATCTCCTTTCTCATCTCCTCCACATCCAGGTCCCTGGATCCTCCATCGCTGATGATCAGAGCGGCAAGGGAATAGGAGGGCAGTATTTCTGGAGCAGGCATAATGTCCTCATATCCTCCCTTTCTGTCATGGAAAATCCCCAAAGCGAGGGCGAATGAGGCAAGTGAACCTTTATCGGGAAATCCTCCCTCGCACACCAGAGGCTCTAGATCCTCTGGTATCGGGATGGTGTTCATGTTTTCACCTCTCTAAGAATGGTTCCTTCCGGACCCGGTTCGAGGAGATATCTATTGGTTCCCGGGGGTATCTGACTCGAGGTCCCGGATGGGATCAGGATCAATATCCTTCTTTCTTCCTTCGATAGAAGTTGGAGGGATCTCTGGATTGTATCGGACTGCATTCCGTTGAAAGGTGAATCCATTATCAATCCACTCCCTGTCAAGGCGGAAAATGCGCAGATTATGGAAAATACCACAGACTGTCTCTCACCTGCGGATAGCCTTTCCAGAGGTATGACTCTTTCATTTCTGCCCTTCTGCCTGCCAATTGTCATCTTTTCAGGATGTATCCTGACACTTCCATTTTCATCACCGGAAATATGGCGGAGTATTTCCGTTGATTTACTTTCCAGTTCAGATCTGATCGAGGTCACAATCTCCTCTGACAGTTTTCCTGCTTTTTCTATTGAAGTATCAAGGTCAATCAATCTCTGTTTCAGCCCCTTGCTTCCGTGACCGCTTCCCAGCAGGTCGCGAAGCTCGGCTCTCAACCTATCCACCTCACCTCTTGTTGATTGTAATCTTTTCTCATTTTTTTGCAAACGGGTTTTTTCCTCGCCTATCAGTATCTTTGTTCTCTCGTGCTT
The DNA here is from genome assembly GCA_964445525.1 of uncultured Thermoplasmatales archaeon. Classification (GTDB taxonomy): domain Archaea; phylum Thermoplasmatota; class Penumbrarchaeia; order Penumbrarchaeales; family Penumbrarchaeaceae; genus Penumbrarchaeum. The sequence continues at coordinate 3,738 of CAYULA010000041.1, forward strand.
TCTCACAGCTTCTATCAGTCTTGACCTCTCCTCCTGCTGCCCGATATCCATTATGGAGCCCTTGAGTCCTTGCACTTCGTTGAGCATCTCGAGTATTGTCCTTCCGCCCATCCCTTCCGTCATAAGCTCAAGAGAGGCCTTACCAATCATCGTGTCGGAGGACCATATCTGCCCTTTACCCCAGTCGGAAACTTCCTTCTTCCTTTCCTCCAGGTTATTCAATACATGTTTCAATCGCTCCCTTCCCATTCCCGTGGTTCCGATGGATGTCCCGCAGATGCAGGTTTTTCTTTCCAGTATCTCCTCAACAATCGATTGCTGGGCCTCGTGAACCCCGTACATGATCCTCTTTTTGGTGGATTCCTCTCTGGAGGATATTGCTCTTTCAAGAGATCGTTTTCCCTGCTTTCTCAATATCTCAACGTAGGCTCTGGACCACGCGGTGGAAAGCCTTTCTTCGAGGCGTCCCATTCTGGTGGCTATCCCGGCCCGGTCTTTCAGCCTCTTTTCATTATTTTCATCTCCGGATATCTCACTTATCAATCTGGAATAGGAATCCCGGGCACTTGTGTTCAGATCCATCAGTTTTTCCAACCTCTTTCTGGATTGGTTCATCCGGGAGATCAGGTCATTTTCAGCTGTGTTGAGCCTTTCAATCTCCTTTTCAATTCGGCCGGCCCTTTCACCCTTGTCCTTTATGGTTTCCAGTGTGATCTCCCTCTCTCTCCGGAGAATCTCGACACCTTTCTCAAGCTTTCCAGAACCGGTTACGATCCTGATGACCCTGAAAAGCATCCCGTTATCGGAGAATGGATCGGATGATGAGATGAACATGGGATTCTCTCCCTGATAAAGAAGCATGGGAGCCAGGTATGGATCGACCGGATCGCTTTTAATCGCTTTTTTCCAGGAACCATTGATCTTCTCCTGGATCTCGAACAGGTTTCCTTCTTTGGAAAATGATCTTTTTATTCTGTAATGTTTTGAGTTGGTGGCAAGTTCCAAGATTACTTTAATTCCGACGGAAGGATCGAGCTTCCAGTTGACCAGTTCCTCGTCACTGAGCTGATCGGCAGTCCAGGGATCCAGGTTGCCGGTTCTCCCGAAAAGGGCCCAGTATAAACCGTGGATCACATGCGTTTTTCCCGAACCGTTGGGCCCCTCCAGGATGTTGAGTCCCTGATTGAGATTGATTTCATTTTGCAATCCGTGAGGTCCGAAACCCGATATTTTGATTGAATCGATCTCCAGATTATCGCCTGACATACCGATTTTATTGCCATGGGCTACTGAGGATATCTCTCCTCCGATCTCCATTCCATTGATTGCCTGGAAAAGTAGTCTGTCAGGTTCGCTTTCAAGGTCCAAGGAGATCTCCATCAGAGGTGCAATCGATTAGGGATATGTATATATTTACTTGCTCAGGGTCTCTCTTACCCTGTTCCTCAGATCCTCATCCTCCTGCAAAAGGACAAGGATGGAGGAAAGCCTCTTCATCGTCTCCGGGTGTATGGAATGCTCCACCTCGCATGCGTCCAGGTCGGCCGTTTCTTCTGATACCCCCAGCATCATGAAGAATTCCTTCAATATCCCGTGCCTTCTGTCAACCTCCACCCCGATCTTTTTCCCTTTTTCGGTTAGGGTCGCCCCGCCGTACTTCTCGTAATTTACCTTCCCGTTCTTCGAAAGCCTTCTGAACATCTCGGTTACGGTAGCGGCGGAACAGTTCAGATGTTTGGCAATATCTCCGACCCTGGCATAACCTTTCTTTCTCACGATATGAAGTATGGCCTCGAGATAATCTTCCTCCCTGTGGGTTGCCATCTCATCTGTAACCAATACATGATTAGTTAAACCTTTTCGATTTCCTTTCCAACGAAAACGTTTATTATCGTTCATACATAGCTCCCGTTCATGTGGCAGGGACCTTACGAGAAAATTGACGAGTTCACATATCGAATACCCAGAGATTACAGGAAGGATATGAAAAAGGAAGGGATGTTTTTCACCTCGGATAGAATGCTGGAAAGCCTCCTCAAGGATCAGGCCTGCGAACAGGTTGCGAATGTGGCCACACTTCCGGGTCTGGCAGGTCCTTCTCTTGCCATGCCCGATGTTCACTGGGGCTACGGCTTTCCCATAGGTGGTGTGGCTGCCACTCTTGCGGATGAAGGGGGAGTGATCTCCCCCGGCGGGGTGGGATTCGACATAAACTGCGGTGTAAGGCTCCTCACAACGGACCTTGAGGAAGACCAGGTCCGTCCTTTCGCGAAACAGCTTGCGGATACCATTTTCAAGAACGTCCCCTCCGGAGTAGGTTCCAAGGCGAGAATAAAGGTGAACCATTCACAGCTGGAATCCATTCTCAGTGATGGTGCCGGTTGGGCGGTGGAAGAGGGGTATGGATATGATGAGGACCTCCTGCATATCGAGGAGGAGGGTGCCATCAAAGGGTCCGATCCCTCCAAGGTATCCGAGAAGGCCAAAAAGAGAGGACTGCCTCAGGTCGGTTCTCTGGGTGCTGGCAACCATTTCCTGGAGATTCAGAAGGTAACCGAGATATTCGATCAGGAAGCTGCCAGGGCAATGGGGATCCATTCTCCGGGCCAGGTAACTGTGTTGATCCACACAGGTTCAAGAGGCTTCGGATACCAGGTCTGCCAGGACAGGGTGAGGGACCTGGAAAAACTCTATCAGAAGCAGGGGGGAGGCTCATACAGGTCTGAGAAGTTCGATATCACCATTCCGGATAGACAGCTTGTGGCGGCTCCTCTGGGATCGAATGAAGCCGACGATTATCTTGGTGCGATGAGATGCGCTGCCAACTATGCATGGACCAACAGGCAGCTGATAACCCACTGGGTGAGGGAATCCTTCAAGGAGGTCCTGGGGCCTCACGGCATTGAAGATGAACTGAAGATGGTCTACGACATCGCCCACAACATCGCAAAGATAGAGGAACACGATATCGAAGGCAGGAAGAGGAAGGTATGTGTTCACAGAAAAGGAGCCACGAGGTCCTTCGGACCCGGGCATCCCGAGATACCCGTTGATTACAGGGATGTCGGACAGCCTGTCCTCATACCCGGAGACATGGGAACAGCCTCCTATCTGATGGCAGGGACCTCAAAAGCGATGGAGAGGACCTTCGGGTCCACCTGCCACGGTGCCGGGAGGATCCTCTCGAGGTCGAAGGCGACAAGGAACTTCAAGCCCAAATCCGTAATCGACATGCTTGCATCCAGGGGGATCTACGTGAAGGCGAATTCCGAGAAGGTTGTCTCGGAGGAGGCCCCTGATGCTTACAAGGATATCGATGCCGTGATCGAGGTGGCCCACGGAGCAGGTCTTTCGAGAAGGGTTGCAAAGATGGTGCCCATTGCTGTAGTTAAGGGATGACTTTTCCCTGTCCCGTTGATCCAAAGAAAAGAGGATCGATGGAATATTCATTGAAACACTTCTGTTCATCGAAAGGTTTCATATTGTTGTTGAGAATATTGGAATTGGTCTCAAACGGAAAAAAACTCAGGGGGGACTTTTTATATATTTTGAGAGGTCCCATCCCTTTTCCCTGAATCTCTCATTCAGGACCTTCCATCTTTCAACTCTCTTGGGCTTGTATCTGAGAGGGAATCTCATTGCCCTTTTAAAGAACCGCAGAGAAGCTTCCCTATCATTCTCCTCCACTTTTACCAGAGCTTGATTGAAATCAACAGCTGATAATCCCTCAAGGTCTCCCATTGCCATGAAGAAATTTCTTGCCTTCCTCAATTTCCCGTAAGCCGATCGGATCCTTTTCTTTCTCCCATCCACATCGGCAAGATTCACAAGGATCACTGCTCTGGCACATGGAATATCATTCCTTTTTGAAATCAGCAGAGCTTTCTTCCATGTCCTTTCCGCCTGTATCAGGTCCTCTTTCCTGAAATACAATACCGCAATATTGTTCAGGCATATGGCAAGCAGATTTTGTGCATGGGAAAAATGGAAATGACCTTTGGCGGATTTATACTGGACCATGGCCTCCTCAAATTTCCCCTCATCCGATAGAATGTCAGCCTTCAATCTCTTCAACATTCCTTTCAGATTGTTTGATTTGATCTTTTTCAGTGTTGTTTCAATTCTCTCGATTGCCTTTTCGGGACCGTCCCCGTATCTGATGCACTGGATCATACCGATCTCCGACATTGCTCCTCTTCCGTTTCCTAGGTCGTCAACCTTATCCCGAACCGATTGATAATTCGTCATTGCTTCTTCGATCCTTCCCTGCCTCCTGAGCATGTCGGATTCAACCAGGATCCTATCAAGGGGATGAAATGAAGGAGGATTTGGCACATTTTCAAGGTCCTCTGATTTGACGGAAAGCATACCTTCGGATGAACCGGATTCCTCATCGAGTTCGTTTCTGGTTTTCATGAACATCGATTCTTTTTTCAAGCCTGTTCTGATGGCAATGGATGTGATCAGATCGAAACCGCTTCCTCTCTGTAATTCGGATAGTACGAAAATAAGATCCTCCGGAGAACCCAGATTCGTGATCAGATAACCAAGTTTTGTATCCTTATACAATTTGTATTCTCTTTTGTCCAAAGTGACATTTTTCAGTTTATTCCATATCTTTTTGTATAATTCGTTCCCTTTTTTGGTAACTGTTACCCTGTATGGAACTCTTGAAATCGTCTCGATCAAATCATGTTTTCTCAAAGAACCCAGATATTTCAGGAGTGTGGACCATCTGAGCCCCAAGAGGTTTTCCATACCTCTTACTTCGACGATCTGGGAATCATTCCTGCCTCTCTCCTGGATCAAACAAATTGCGACCAGTACAAGATCGATTCGGTTGATCTCAATTCCTCTTCCTCGCATGGAATATTTGAATATTTCATTCCGTATTTAAATCTGATCGATCTATGTGGGAAATAAATAACATCATTTCCTGAACAGGGCCACCCTGTTGGAATTTGTTCCCTTTTGATTGTTGGAGACACCCCAGATGTTGGAAGTCTTTGTGAAAGAATGGGAGTTTATAAGGACCCCCTGACATTCGAAACCAGCATCTATTCCAATGGGAACGATGCTTTCTTCGAGCCTCACCTTTCCATTTCTGACCTCTCCCACCTCGAAGGCCACCCAGCCTCCATCTTTCGTAATTCGATGGAGCTCCCCGAATACCGATCTCATGTAGTTCTCCCAGCTGGAAATTGAAGATGGAAGGGTCATACTCTGCTCGATCTTCTTCGCATCGAGACCGTTGAACCAGCATCTCAGCCAGTTATCGGTGGAATACTGTACAACATTGAGAAAAGGAGGAGAGGTAACCGTGAGGTCCACTGAATCGTCTTCGATTGCCGAGGTTTCCGAGGCATCCTCGGTTAGCACGAACGAAGCATCCCTGACCGATGACATGTTTCTTCTTTCGACCTCCTTCAACCCCTTGAGAAGGCTCTTGGTCTTTCCCAGGATCAGCTTCTTCACATCCCTGTAATCGGGTTTCTGATCCCTTTTCTTGTTAATCAATATCTGTCTCTCAGGAGTCACTGCCTGATTCGGGGGCAGTGTGTAGACCGAGAAGAATCCCTTCGAGTGGCCGGTCAAACGGTTGGTGGCAACCATTCTGATCCATCTGTCAATATTGTCCTCTGTTCCGTTTTCCCTCCTATCATTCAGATAACCCTGGAGGGAGACGATCTCACTTTCCGTTCTCTCATCGTAGAACATGGACAGATCGATGTCGGCTCGGCAATTTCCATCCATATTCAATGTGCTGAGTCTCTCCCCCACCAGATGAATGGACGGGGGATCGAATCTGGGTGTGGTGAGTATTGCCGATAAGGGATTGATATCGTTGGAAACAGCCCTTCTCCCCCTCAACACGGCTTCCACGGGAGTCGTACCCCTGCCTGCGAATGGATCATAGACAGTCTCATTGTTTTCGGTCAATCTCTGAATAAAGAAACGGGGAAGCTGAGGTTTGAAGCATGCCCTGTATGACACCTCGTGCAATGTGCCCCCCTGTCTCTGTTTGGATGTCCAGAACTGATTTGTGAAGTATCTCGCATCAAAACCGCGGATTTTCACCTCTTTTGCCCTTGTTTCCCTCCTTCCCTCGAAATCGTCACCCACATATGTGAAGGAAGCAAGATCCCCGACGAATTCCTCTGCACTTTTCATCTCATCGGTCAATAACATTATCGGTTAAATCAGTTGCAGGGGCATGGATACCAAAACCTGAAATAAAGAAATCCTGATAGGACCCTCCAAGGTGAACACGGATGAATGATACCCTGAAAAAACTGTCATCTCTTGACCCCTCGGACAGCATGGAGGAGACCCTTGAATCCGTGGAGGAGGTCCTTGAGGACCTTTCCCAGGATGAGAATGAGAAGAGGGAAGCACTCGATATCATAGCAGAAAAGGAGGAGGCAGCAAGGGAATACTATCTCAGACCCTTCGATTCGGACAGCATATACCGGAAGCTTTCTCAGATACATGAAAAGATGGGTAACAAGGAGAAAGCGGACCTCTACAGAAGATGCCTGGATATGAGGGAAGCGAGGACCAGCACCATACTTGGAGATTCATATTCATTGATGGGAATCAACTCCAGGGCGGTTGACCATCTTCAGAATGCGCTCAACCTCGGACCGGCGGAGGACCTCGTGGAAGAAATTGAAAAGACCCTGGTAAAAGCAGAAAAAAGAGTGGCCAAAGCGGAAGACGAGATAGAACCCCTCATGATGAAACTGAAAAGGGACCCCACCCACAGGAACAATCTTATCAAGGCAGTAAAACACCTGATTGATCTGGACAGATTCGATGAGGCCGTTCAGATGGCGGATAGGGGACTGGATGTATACGAAGAAGATCCCGATCTTCTCTTCAGAAAAGGCTGTGCATATTTTGGCAAAGGGGATCGTGAAAAAGCGATGGATATTTTCATGCCCCTGCTTGAAGTGAATCCCAATTCTAACAATTACAAGAGGGCTGTCAACCTCTGCAGGGACCTTCCGGAATGATCAAGCTTTTCTCGCCTGATAACCGGCTTTCTTGGCGAGAAGAATGGCCTTCTTGTACTCCCTGGTGGAGAAGGCTTCCTTTGCATTGTTGTAGATCCTGTATGCAGGGGTGACGTTTGCTCCCTCTCTCTTTCTGGTGAGGATCTCCACGTGGGCATTGTTGAGCTCGTCGAAGGCGTTGTCTCTCAGCGACTGCTGATCGATTTCCGCAAGCATGATCCTTGCCAATGTGATCATCTGTCTTCCCCGGTCGAACTCGTCTTCCTCGAAATGCTCCTGGGCTTTCTGATAGAGCATTGCCACCTTCGATGTATCGATACCTTTCTCCTTGAGCTCGCTGATCCCTATCTGAACGTTTCTGGACATCTCCGTTGCCTGGGAGGACCTGAACACATAGAAGAACTGTTTGATGTTCTGTATGTCAAGTTTCTCAACCTCGCTTCTGGCCTCCTCCGCTTCGGTCTTTGCAGCCTTGAACTTCTTGTCCCGGAACAGATTCCTGGCCTTGTCAAGATGTTCCTCGGCCGGCCCTAGTTTCTGGGAAACACCCGAGAAATTGTCAAGAATGTAGTGGATCATGGCATCGACGAATTCGATTGTCTCAAGTGAGGTTTCCCTCATGTTTCTCCTGACAATTTCCTTGACAGACTCCCTGACGTTGTTTATGAGTTTCTCCGCATTATCCACCTTCCCTTCCAGAAGGGTTGTCTCGGCCCGGGAGAGCAGTTTCTCGGCGTTGGAAACATTTGAACCCAGGGTCTTGAGACGGGTAAGCATCTGCCTGACAGAGGCAACCTCCTCTTTGAGAATGCTCTCGGTCTCATCCAACTTTGACTTTTCCACCGTATTTATGATGCCCAGGGCCAGTTCATCAGCCCCTTTGAGATCACCGTTTCTCATGAGAGTGGCTGCCTCTCTTATGGATTTTCTCAGCTCAGCGGATTCTCCCTCTTTCTTCTCGAATTCCTTCAGTTCCTTCCTGGCATCCCCGATATGCTTCTTCACCAGGGCTTCCATGTAAGGGCCGGATTTCTTTCCCATGAGTATCTCTATCTTTTCAATTATGGCCGACAGTTTCTCGATGTCCAGGGAATCGCCGTCTATAAGCCTCTTGGCTGAGGAGACCGCATTTTCCAGCTTTGTGACCTTTCCCATACCCACCTCTCTCAGATCATTGTAGAGGTTTTCCTGCTTGTCCATCCTGTCCCTGAGCTGGTCTATCTCCCTGAGTGTCCTGACTTCTTCTCCCAGTTCAAGGATTGAACTGAATTTGGCTACCGCTTTGTCATCCTCACCACGGGAGTGGAGTTCCAGTCCCTCCTCGTAGATCTTTATCAGATCGGAAATATCAATACCGCTTCCTTTCAGTTCCTCGAGGTAATTCTCGATTTGCTGGATATAACCTTCCGCTGTTGTGGCCTGGAAGGAGTTCATCTTCGCCTTTGCCCCGATCAAAGCGGTTTCGAGATATGATGTGGCCTCCTCCATCCTGCCCTCCCCGTATGCGGCCTGTGCAGTTTCCATTATGCCTTCTTCATCCTCTGTGGGGATGCCCATCTTCTGAAGTTGAATGAGCTGCTGCTGAAGTTCTTCCAGAACCTTCTGGTATTCCTTCTCATCGTGAATTCTGTATGCTTCCTCCAGGGCAAGGTTGCCCCTGTGGATCTCTTCCTGGGCCCCCTCTATGTCTCCCCTCTCGAACATATCGGTTGCGGTTGATAGGTGTTTCTGAACACCTGTGGTATCTATTCCGTTTGAATTTGCCTCCACCATCCTTCCACGCAGTTCGGAAAGCTCCCTCTGGATCTTCTGAACAAGGTAGGGGCCCTGATTTCTGTGCAGGGCATTTTGCAGTTTCCGATTTATCTCGTCGCATAGGTCGAGATCGCCCAGTCTCAGCGCTTCCTTCAACTGATTTATGAGATTGGTCTCGTATGATGTATCTATGCCCATGTCCCTCATGTTCTCGAGAAGTATCTCGGTTGTCTGAATGGAGGATTCTATCAGGCGCTTCTTCATAAGGACCCTCTTCTCCTGAAGGCCGACCTTGATGCCCTCGAGTACATGCTCGGCCTGATCGAAATCACCGTCCGCAAGGAGGTCCCCTGCTATCGAGAATAAACGCTTCTCCTCCTCGATGTCGATATTTTCCGCCTCCGCCACCGACAATAAGGTCCTGACCTCATCGAAGTAGGTCTGGACCACCTCCCTCCTCTTGGAGAATTCCTTCTCCTCGAGGGAGTGCTCCATGTATTTCATGACCTTCTCCATGAGTTTGTATGATGCCTGAAAATCACCTCTCTCGAAGGCATCCTTTGCCATGTTGACGTTATCTTTGGAGAGATCTATCTCGCTGTCCATTCCTCTGGCATCTCCCATCATCCTTTCGACCATGTCCATATTCTCGACATATTTGTTCTTGTAGAAATCCTCCTTCCTTGTCTCAATGTCTGTCTGAACCTTCTCGATTGTCTCCAGGGCTTGATCATAATTCTCGTTGTTGAATAGCTCCTCCGCTTCCATCAGAAGCTGCCCTATATCATCCAATTCAAGACCCTCGCTGAGGGCATTATCAAGCTGGCCCTTGACCTCCACGAGTGTTTCGGGAATCGTCAGGGTGATATGGGACCTGTAGATCTCCCCGGCAATTTCGTCGGCCTTTTCCAGATTGTTCAGTGTTTTGACCAGATCTCGGTGTGATTGGGTCTGTGAAGCCTCATCGAGATAGGACCTGGCAAGCTCCGTGTCAAGTCCCATTCCTTCCAGCTTGCCCACCCTGGATGCGAGCTCCTCCATCCTCCTTGGAACATCCTCGGTCAGATATGCACCCTTTGAGAAATTCAGATGTTCCTTGATATCCAGTGCCATCGAGTAGGATTTCTCGTATTCCTCTTCCATGAACAGCCTTTCGGCCTCGATAAGTAGGGTTTCGGCCTCCACGGTATTTATTCCCAGATCGTTGAGCTGGTCTATCTCCCTTTTCAGATCGGAGATGGTATCCATCGTTCCGGAGGAGAAATATTCATTCCTCTTGTTGTCGATTAAATCTCTGGCCTCGAATACCTTCTCGTTCACTTCATCGTACTTGCCCTTCTCGAAAAGCGATTCCGCCTCATCGAGGAAGCTGCTGGCATCCTCTATGTCAAGTCCCAGGCCGGTGGATTCCACGAAGAATTCCTTCAGACCGTTCAGATCCTCCCTGAGGTGTTCCTTTTTGGATTCCATCCATCTCTCCTTGACAGAGGATTCAACGAGAGAGGCCATCTCCTTGGAAGCGGAGACATCGCCGGATTCGAGCAGGCTCTTTGCCTCCACCAGCATTTTTGATTGTTCCGAAACATCCACACCGGACCTGTTTGCCTCTTCGAAAAGGAACTCCGCGGAATTGATCAGAGACTCCGCTTCCTCTATTTCCCGATTTGTCTCCACCTCGTTGAGATGCTGGGATACATCTCTTAGGATATTTCCTGAATCTAGGTAATCCCTTTCCCTGTATGACCTCCCAGCATCATCGATTCTCTGCTCGATGGTTGACCTGATCTCATCGTCGAGATCAAGTTTTTCCATTGAATGCTGGATATTGGTTACCCACTGCTCATAACTGTCCTTGAAATAATTGGACATCTCATTGTCGAGGCTCTGGCGTATGGATGTCATCTTCTCCCTGAACTCGGGCTCCTCCAATTCGGATAAGGTCTCCTCCAGTTCCTGTATCTCCCTGATCAGACCTTCCCTTCTCTCGTCCCCGAGGTCAATCTGGTCGATCATCGAAAGCATCTCGCCCTTGTTTTTGGCAAACTCATCCCTTCTGAGTTCCACAACCTTTTCCTTGATCATTCCTTCTGCCTTTTCTACCTCTTGCACAATCGGTTCGAGTCTGAGATCGTCTCCCAGGAACAGGTTTTCTATTGTTTCCAACTCGTTTTTGACTTCATCCATTTCCATGTTCTCGGCAAGAAGATTCTCCACACTTCCAAGGAGGTCCATATACCTTGTCCTTGCCCTCTCCAGGGCCATCTCTCCATCCGCCTGGCCGAAAAGGGATTCGGCAAGCGATAGATATTCCATGGCCTCGGTGATGTTCCTGTCATCCAGTGCTTTTGTGACATGCTCTCTGAGATCAATTATGCTCTCTTTGTCTCCCTTGCTCAGATATTCGGCCCTGTCAAGATCGTGATCCATTACCTCCAGTCTCTGCCTGACCTGTCCTTCGAAATTGTCATACAGTATCCCCTTGACCTCATCAAGGACGGATTGGCTCTCATCCAGGAATTTTCTGGGAGATATCGTAGTCAGCTCCTCTTTCAGGTTCTCCATCCGGCTCTCCTGCTTCTTGAGGTCGATCAATGATCCGTACTCGTCTATTAGGTCCTGAACATTCAATAATGAAACATTCGCCTTCCTTCTGAAGAACTCCTTTTCCGTCCTTGCCATGTTCTTTGTTATCCTGTTCAGTGTGGACTTCGCTTCGTTGAACTTGGATGGATCCAGACCTTTCTCAAGTCTTTTGAGTTCGTTTACGATGGTTTCCTGTTCGATGCCGTATTTTCGATATTCTTCCATGGTATCCATCAGGGAGGAGATCTCCTTCTTAATCGACTTGAACCTGTCCTTGGCGAGGTCCTCCCCCAGTTCCGACTGCACGGTGGTATGCAGCAGATTGGAGAATACCAGAATATTCTTTAGATCCCCCTTTTTCATCAGGTTCAATATCTTTTTAAAATATTTTTTGGTCCTGGAAAGTTCCTTTCCGGTTTTGACGGCGTCTTCATAGGAATCCAGTGCCTTTTCCAGTGCCAGGAAAGCCTCGGGTGACAGAGTTTCCGGGTGTTTCTCAAAGAGAGGTTCCATTTCGGATCTCAAGCCCTCCAACGACTTGAGATCCTTCTTTTCAAGATCACCCTCGATGCTGATCCCTTCCAGTTGCTTTCTGAATTCGGTCGTATCAACATCGAATTCCTCGATCTCATCGATGGAGAGTCTCAACAGATCGAACACCAGGGAATGTCTGAGATTCTTCCAGCCATCCATTCCCTTCTTTAGGTCCTCCTCGATCTCTCCGAGTGTTGCAAGAGCCTTCTTTTCGTCTTTATTGTAATAATTCTTATAAGTTCTCAAAAGCTTCCTGAGATCCTTGATCGGCTGATCCAGATATTTCAGATGATCTATCCCAATCTCGATATCCTTAGGGTCGGTCAGCTCCTTTTGCTTTTTTTCCTTTTTACCCTTTTTTTTACCAGGAGCCGCCATCTATCCATCACCTGCATCCGATATAAAAACCACACCTCTTCTCCGGCAACCAATGACCGATCCTTCATGGAATGAGAGCCACATATTAATTAATATGCCTTCTAGATTTTCACGGTCTTATAATCTCAATTGGTATCCTTTCCCTTCTTGAAGAACCTTGACAAACCCTTCAGAGGTCCCCTGTTCTTTACCTCATTACCTGAACTCCCGGGAACCATCTGGCTGCTTTCAGAATCCGACCCCGATGAAGAATCTTCCACCTCGATGGCCTTTACAACCTGTTGTTCTTTATCCCCTGTTACCGGAGCTCTTCTTCTGATTATCATCCTTCTTCTCACAGCATTTTTAGTGGAAACCCCGTTTGAGGAATCCATCTTTGGATCTCCTTGGCCCGAAATATCAGTTTCATTGGCCGGTCTCTGTTGATCACTTATTTCCGGAGAGTTCACGGGTTTGGACGATTCAATCGGTTCAGGTTTATCTTCCGGAAATTCAGGGGGAGGAGAGAGTTTCCTTTCTGGCCTGGCTTCCGTTTTTGGTGGTTCTTGTGCCTCCTTGACTACTTTTTCTTCCGCCCCCTCCCCCTTCACCTTTCTTTCCTTCTCGGCTCTCTCTTTCTTCTCAAGTTCGTATTTTCTCCTCTTCAATTTATTTTCGAGCTGGATCACGTTTGCAATTTTTCTTGTAAGGTCTGGTGAGGCAGGTATCTTTCCTTTTGGTAATTTGGGAGGTTCCCCCTGGGATCCGTCATCACCGTTTTTTGGTTTGAGGGCTTCCTGGCGATAGGTTGGTTCAGGTATGGGTGATGTTTCCGCCTGTGATCCTTTTGCATCCTCTTCGATTTGGTCTGGGATATCATTCCTAAAAAGATGAGTATCCTTCTCCGCACTTTTCTCCTTTTGATCTTCCGAATCCTTGGAAATTGTGTCCGGTTCCTTGACTATGTCCTCTTTCATTTTGAGAAGCTCGAGCTGAATGGAATCATGCTCGTCTAGCCAGTTCATTCTCGCCTTTTTCTGATCCTCGTCGGTCATTTTGCATCTTCATCCTTTATCATTCGAATATAGGTCCGAGGACACATATCTTGCCCATTCTGAGGTCCATTGCGTGAAGTTCCATCGAATGCTCGCATGCCCTCATCTTTTCCACCTGTATGAATCTGCTGAGCCTTCCCTGTCTCCTTTTTAAACCTAGATATATTATCCCGTCAGCCAGAAATCCCTCATTTCCGAGAAGGTTGGATTCCCCGTCCTGGGATCTCTCCATGATTATGAAACTGTACAAATTCAGGTCCCTCAAAAGCTGGAAGAAATGGTACATCTTCTTCCTCATGTTCTCCTCTCCGTCCATGAGGGAATAGAGGGCGCCCAGAGAATCAAGGGCGAAGCAGGTGAATTTCTCACCCTTGACCTTCTTGAAGTGGCGGAGCATTTTCTCCATGAACTTGAGATAGTCAACCTCTTCTCCATCCTGTCTGAGATCGGTGAAATCCGTGATCTGGAGATTCAAACAGAGGTTGATCCCCAGATTCTCCATGTTGGAGAGATGAGATGAGACAGATTCTTCCAGTGTGGTATAAACACCGAATTCGGGAGATTCTGTCAGGTAACTGGTCAAAAGAGTGTAAATGAAGCTTGATTTCATCGATCCCGGGGGACCGGTTACCAGGGTTACTTTTGGTCTCCTTATATCCTCCTTGAAGACCTTGTCCAGCCCTGTCACGGTATTCTTGAACAATATTTTACCTCCATTGGTCTGTTTTGATGAGGATCTCCATTAATATGGTGTCCTCCAGATGAAAAATGATCCAGAATGAATCCCATCCTGACTTCTGTGACTGGCATGTGCTCTCGGATTTGTATTAATCATTCTTCATTTAACCATTACGATGTCATTATTACAAGTAGATAAAGTTGGATAGGGGTAATATTCCCAAAGATTACGGGATTATTTCGGTAATCATCCAATCAATCCAGTCCTGGCGGATGGAAGGCATATCCTATCGGGTAAATTCGACATGTAAAAATATCAGTTCATTCTATCAAATCAGGTGGGAAAATGCCGGCGACAATTCTTCTAGGAACTCAGTGGGGCGATGAAGGGAAAGGAAAAATAACAGACATACTGGCCGAAAAATCCGAGGCCGTGGTTCGGTTTCAAGGGGGAAACAATGCCGGCCACACAATAGTCGTAAGGGGGGAGGAGTTCAAACTCCATCTGATACCTTCCGGTGTTCTAAGGGAAAAACAGCTTGCAATAGTCGGAGACGGCTGTGTGGTTGATCCTTGGATACTGGAAAAGGAACTGGACTACCTTGACAAAAGGGGTGTCTTCACCGGTAATGTGATAATCTCCGACAGATGCCATTTGATAATGCCCTACCATAGGGTTCTGGATGGTTTGCAGGAAAAGGGAAAGAAAGAGGGAAGCAAGGTGGGGACAACGGGAAGGGGCATAGGGCCATGCTATCAGGATAAGGCGGCAAGGATCGGTATACGAGCGGGAGATCTAAGACATCCGGACATTTTAAGAGAGAAGATCGAAAACGGGATAAAAAATGCCAGTTTTTTTATAGATTCACCTGACGGGCAGGAGGAATTCAATTCAGGTATGATCCTTGACAAGATTGAAGAGTTAAGGGAGAGAATTCTCCCTCATCTGAGAGATGTCCCTGCTCAACTATGTGATATACTGGACAGGGAGGGTAATATACTCCTTGAAGGGGCACAGGGAACCTTTCTCGATATAGACAGGGGGACCTATCCTTTTGTCACCTCATCTTCCTGCACCGCCGGATATGCCTGCGCCGGATCGGGAATGGGCCCTCTGGATGTCGAAAAGGTCATCGGTGTTGTAAAGGCTTACACCTCGAGGGTTGGCGAAGGTCCCTTCCCCACCGAATTAAAGAGTAAAATCGGCGAGCAGATACAGAGGAGAGGTCACGAATTCGGAACCACCACTCAGAGACAGAGAAGATGCGGTTGGCTCGATCTCGTAATGGTCAGATCGGCCGTTAACTGGAATTCCATTACGGACCTTGCCCTGACCAAGGTTGATGTTCTTTCCGGTATCGATCCGTTGATGGTCTGCACCGAGTACAGGATCGATCAGGAAACCGCGGATATTTATGGAACCGGTACTACCATCAGAAGCTTCCCCTCAAGCCTCGAGCTTCTCTCAAAAGCCAACCCGGTTTACCTCAAGATAAAGGGGTGGAAGGATATGGATGCCGAGGACTGGATGGAGGTCAAGGAAACCGGCGAGATCCCCAAGAAGATCCTCGACTATATCGATCTTATAGAGAGGGAGGTCCTTTCCAAGGTGGCGATCCTCTCCTTCGGCAAGGACAGGGATCACACCATCGATCTGACCGGAGATTTAATATGAGGTCAAAAAAAGATCATTCATCAATGAGAAAACTGCTGGTGGATCGTCTCAAGTCGGAAGGTATAGTCAAATCACAGGATGTCGAAAAGGCCCTTCTATCCGTTCCACGGGAAGCATTTGTTCCGAAAGGTTCGACGAGGGATGCATATCATGATCGCCCTCTTTCCATCGGAAAAGGTCAGACCATATCCGCACCCCATATGGTCGCCATAATGGCCGAGAACCTTGATCTGAAGAAAGGACACAAGGTCCTGGAAATAGGGGGAGGCTCCGGATACCACGCCGCTGTCATATCCCGGATCATCGGAGAGGAAGGCTGGGTAATATCGGTCGAGGTGGTGCCGGAGCTAGCGGAAAGGGCAAGAAAGGCCCTTGCCAGCGCTGGAATAGACAATGTGACCATGATAACGGGTGACGGATCCAGAGGCTTCCCGGAGGAGGCTCCATACGACAGGATCTATTACACCTGTGCGGCACCGTACGTTCCCGAAATAATGTTCGAGCAGCTGAAAGTTGGAGGACTCCTGATGTCTGTGGAGGGTGATCCATATTCGACCCAGAGATTGATCGGATACGGAAAGAAAGAAGACGGGACCTTCAACAAGGAAGTACTCTCCTACTGTGTGTTTGTTCCGCTGGTCGGAGAATACGGTCACAGGTCCTGAGAGACAACCTCGAAAATACTTCCATGACCGGGTATGAATATTGACGTTCCGGACTTGAGTGCTTCAGCTCTGTACCTGAGCAGGGTGCTCCTGTCCTCTGCAAATTCATCCGGTAATGACATAAGTGTAACCCTGTCGGTCCTGATATCGAGGCCGTCCTCCCACCAGAAAAGATCTCCGCAAATCATCACCACTCCATCATAGGTTTCAACCTGAACAGATGCATGATCGGATGTATGCCCCGGGGTGGGAATAATCCTTATATCGGTTCCGGGAATGAAACCATCGTGGGGTTTGGTAACGGTCCCTCTATGGATACAATGGTTGTCAACCACTTCGGCAAAGGGAAACAGACCGATGTTTTTCATATGGTCAAGATGTGAATGGGTAATGAAAATTGTATCTATCTCCTCGGGCCAAATTGCCTTTCTCTCCATCATATCGAGAAGTTTGGGATGATTTCCCGGGTCCACAATGACCTTCTTTCTGCCTGTGTCGATCAATACTGTATTGCATACGGCGTCCCATACTTCCTCCTTCTTCCTGGCCCATCCTTCGCTGAGGACCTTGACCTTGGTCATCCATTGATCAGATGAAGGTCAATAATTAATGCTTGTCATGTTATTTGGCGAATTGGAATATGTTACCGTTTTTTCTCCGTGCTTGGATAAACCGAACATCCTTTCCCCCCCATCTCCACATCGAGTATGGAGAGGATCGGGAAGGAGAGCTCCCTGGACAGATCGAACCGATCTTCACCCATCTTGTTGAAAAGTATGATCGCCCCTTTAATATTCCATGGTGTGGAATCCAAACCTTTGGCAAGGGCTTTGAGGGTTCCGCCGGTGGAGAGTACATCATCCACAATGATCATTTCTCCCCCTTCGGCGGGAAGGTCGAGGTAGAGGTCCGATGTGGAATAACCCGTAAGCTGAACAACCTCGACCTCGCCTTCCAGACCGTACTTCCTTTTCCTGGCTATGGAAAAGGGGATCTCGCTGTCGAGGGAAACTGCGGAGGCAATCGGTATTCCCATGGATTCAGCGGTAAGGATAAGATCGCAACCGCCAATTTCGAAAATGATTTCGGTAACTTTCTTCGAGGTCCTTTTCAGAATTCCGGGTTCTATAAAGGGAATACCATCGGATAGAGGATGAACAAAATATCGGTAATCATCCTTTTCGATTATGGGAATACCATCAAATGAAGACATCAATTCCGAAAACCATTCATTTTCAACCAAATCTATCCCCTCCCCAGATCCCGGGCAAGGCGGACCGCTCTCTCGATTATTTCCTTCTCCCCCTCTATGAAACCATCATCCATTATCAGGCGGCCTGCAACTATGGTGTATTTGACCGCGTTTCCGTTCAATGAATAAACAACATTGGATGCAGGATCATGGCATGGAACCATGGACGGGTCCTTCATGTCTATCAGGATCATGTCGGCAAGTTTTCCTTCCTCCAGTTTTCCTCCGTCTAGCCTGAAAGCCTCATATCCGACATTTGTGGAGCTGGCAATTATCTCCGCTGCGGTAATCGATGCGGCACCGTAACTCTGCTTGCATAGCAGGCCCATTGTCTTCATCGACGAGAACATGTCCAGTGAGTTATTTGAAGCGGAACCGTCAGTTCCCAGGGTGATAGGAATGCCTCTCTCTCGCAGTTCCGGAAATCTCAGCTGTCCTCCGACAGAGAGCTTCATATTGGAGACCGGAACGTGTGCTATTGTCATACCGGAGGACCTTGCCAGGCCCATATCCTTGCTGTTCAGATGAACACAATGGGCACCCAAGACTCTCTCGTTCAACACTCCGTAACTGTTCAGAATCTCCATTGGGGTTCCGTTGAACATCTTCCTGCAGTCATCTACTTCTTTCACTGTTTCCGATATGTGAACATGGAGGGTGATGTCCCTTCTTTCAGCTTCCTCCCCGCACCATTGAAAGGCCTCCTCCGAAACCGTGTAGACTGCATGGGGAGCTATCGAGGGGATTATTCTTTCGCTACTCAATCTCTCCAATCCTTCAAGTGATCTCTTAACAGCTTTTATCTGATCTTCTCTCCTATCTTCATTGAACAGATCGATGAAACCATCGCCGAGAACGGCCCTGAGACCCATATTGTGAACGACATCCGCCACCTCGCCCTGCCTGAAATACATGTCGTTGAACAGGGTCGTCCCTGTCCTGATCATTTCCAGGCAGGCGAGTTCCAGTCCGGACCTCAGGTGCTCGAGTTCCATACGAGCTTCCATGGGCCAGATCTTTTCCCTGAGCCAGTTATCGAGCTCCATATCCTCCCCGATCCCTTTCAGAAGTGACATGGGAGCGTGGGAGTGGGAATTGCAAAGTCCCGGCATCGCCAGCAGGTCCTTTCCATCGATGGTCCTGTCCGAATCCAGACCCCTTTTTTTGCCAGTGAAAACTTCCTCGATGAGATCTTTTTCAAGGACAATCGTTTTTATTGAACCATCCAGGCAGGTAACGCCTTCTATCGCTATCCTTCCCATGGAACCTGTAGAGGAGGAGCCATTGAAAAACCCTTTCGAATAATCTAGATTCTCTCGGGCAGATTGGTGAGAACCTCGAGTATGGCTTCCCAGTTTGATCTGGCACTTGTCAGGATCTCATTGAAATCCGGTTTCTTATCCCCGATCCCGTTTGCATAATTGTCAACCGTGAGAAGTGAACCGGCTCTCATGCCCAGTTCGGAGCATAATGTGGCCTCGGGACCCATGTTCATGCCCACGACATCACCCCAGGAAGAGAGCAATGAAACCTCTGCTCTTGTCTCGAGCCTCGGACCCCGGGTCTGGACGTATATGCAGTTCGAAAGGGGATCAATACCCGATTCCCCGCAGGCTTCGATCAGTCTTTTCTGAATTTTCCGGTCAAGTCCGGGGGTTGCATGGAAAATGTCATTATCATGATATGTGTGGCTCGAGAACAGATCGATGTAATCGGATGGAACGGCGAATCCGGGCACCTCGATATCCGATCGAAGGGCACCGGTGGAGCAAACAGATATTACGGCATCCACGTTCAGTTCTTCCAGTACCTTCACGTTGGCCCTGTGGTTGATCATATGAGGCGGAATATCGGGAGGATTTCCGTGTCTTGCAAGAAAGATACATTCGTTTCCGCCCAGATTCGTGGTCATCGTCCCGCTCGAGGACTTTCCCCATTTGGTATTTATGTAATTATTTTCAGTGAAAGCTTCTTTGGCTATGACGGATCCGGCGATTATCCCCAATCTCATGCCGGTGAATTCATTCGTATGCGGATAACGGTTTCGGTCAGGTCTGCTCCCTGAGGTTTACCCCGTCAACCGGATAGAACCTTGCGGATTTGTTATCCCTCTTGTAGTCCACCACACCCGCTCTTATGAGGTTCTTCACATGGTAGTTGACAACCTGCCTGGAGACACCTATCAGCCTTCCGATCTGCTCCATGGTCACGCCCGGATGCTCCAGGATCATGTTGAAGATCTCCTCCTGCTTGGAGACATTCTTCTTGAGCTTGCTGATGTTGATATTTGCAGGGTAGTATCTCTTGTATATGCCGTCGAACATGGATTTCACGAATCCGTTCTGTTCCAGAACCCTCAGATGATAGGCCAGGGTGCCGTTGTTGAGATCGAGATTTCTCTTTATGGATGAGTAATGATCTCCGGGATTTGCGATTATGTAACCTCTTATCAGACCTCTGATCTCATGATTGAGGATGTCCTTCTTGCTGAGCTTGGAATAGATGGACATTCCGGCAGAAAGCATTGATACGAAACCTACCTCGGACCAGATCAGGAATATGATCGCACCGGCAGCAACGCCACTTATACCTCCAAGAAGCAGCCATGGGGGGTCGCTCCCGTCCGGATCCTGGGGTGTATACGCATCTTCCGACGGGTTACCATTTCCAGGTTCAGGGTCATCCTCCGGATCCTCATCTTCATCGTCGTCAATTACCGGTGGAACATAGGGCCAAAGCAGTTTCGTGAATTCCATATTGGAATACTCCAGGCCGTCGTGGGCCCTGATGAAAACGTACTGACCCGAGCCGGGTACCATGGATTCTCCTACCAGTATGGACCAGGTGCCGAATCCCCATGCATCCCTCCAATCTCCCTCGCCTATTCTGTATTCTATCTTTCCTCCTATGTCATCGGGATCCTCGACCCTGCCTGATAGCAACCAGCCCTGTCCCTCCTGGTATTCCACATCATCCATGATCACCTTTGGTATGTCATTTACCTGGTTGATACGGACCTTCAGCTTGTCGGTAAGGAGGTTTTCCCCGGATACGATCTCGAGCCAAACGGTTGCATCCCCCGAAAGATCCTCGGTGGGCTGCAAAAATAGGTATCTGTTGGATCCGTAATAGGAAATGTAGGAAACAAGTCTCCTGTCGCTCGATGTCACCGCAATGTCAATACTGGACAGATCCGAATCGGGATCCACTATCCATCCCTTCAATTCTATCCTGGTCGGAGTATTCTGATCCTCCTCGAGTGTGATCAGTCCCGGATTTTCACCTATCCATGGTGTTGAATCCACATTTTCAATTTTCAATTCCCCAACAGTCCTGGTGCCCTTGTCGGGTCCCGTGAAAGGATCCATGGCAAGCACCTCGATCCTGGCGCTGCCCCCTCTGCCCCAGACCGAGGATGTTATGATCAGATTGTTTTTTTCCACTCCCACATTCAAATGATCATCAAGCTCCGCCGGTTCGGTCTGGAGAACGGAGATCTCGAAGGTCATGGGATCCCCGTCAGGGTCCTCGAAGAGGCCTTCCTCGCCGGTGAGGGGAATTTCCAATCCCTCTCCTTCGGATATGGAGATTGTACCCAGACCTTTTATCAGAACAGGAGGATCCTGGACCGGAAGTACTACCAGTTCAACCTCGTCGGAAAGGACCCTGGTATTCATGTCCGAAACAGCTATCCTGAAGGAGAAATTGCCGTTTAAATCCGGATACCTGGATGCATGGGAGACCAGTAGATGATGATCGTCAATGAAAAGGAGGCCTGCGGGCATCGAATTTACAGGTACAATATCCACGGATAATTTCTGTTTTTCCAGGAGGTCGTCCTCTACATGGTCCAGTACATCAAGCAGTGTCTGCCCCAAGGATCCTTCGTCTATTGTGAGCCTTTTCGGAATCGAATCGTGTATCACAGGCGGTGAATCGTAGGTCACTGTTACCGGTCCCACCTCAACCGAACCGGCTGAACCTCCCTCCACCATGAACGGCACGAAGGATCCGTCGAAATCCTTTCTTGCCTTCTCCAGCGCCTTCATGAAAACAGGGGATCTCGATATCTCCAATTCAACCTCGTAATCGATCGAAAGATCCGTCAGTGTTATGAATCCGTGGTCGGAGCTGATAAAGATCTCCGTTACCGTAATCGGGTTGCCGTATTCATCCGTGATTTTTTTGCCGGAGGGTTGTTCTCCCATCAACGAATGTATATTCAATTTCATGGATTTTTCAATTTCCACGGGATCCATCCTTCCCACCGATGAAGTGAAGGATAATCTTTCCACGGTTTCCCATTCCGCCTCTGATATGGTCAGGCCGTCGTTCAGCGTGAAGGAGTAGAGGCTGCCCGAACCTTCATTATCCAGTTTTCCCACCAGTGTCGGACCCGAGATATCTTTTCGCAGATCGAACAGATATCCACCTTCACCCGAGGGGAGTATCCGATAGAATCCGTTCATTGAGAAGGTGTAGAGGAATCCCTCGGGTCCCTGGTATGCTCCTGAGTCGCCGTATTCGCTCCTTTGCAGGGCCCTCGGGGTGGAGTAGGTTCCGTTCAATCCGATCCATGAAACTGAGTGACCGGATCCTATTTTGGAAATAACCGCAAGATCTCCGTAAGGTCCGGAAGAAAAATAGAACTCCTCTCTTCGGTCACCGTCAAGGTCTATTGGGGTTCCGATCCCGCTTATGGGGTAATTGACTCCCAGATCCGTGAATTCGGAATTTATTGTAGCCTCACTTCCTGTCGAGGATGTTAGTATGGTGATATTTCGATCCTTATTTTCCGGGAACAATATCAGGTCCAGGTGGCCGGATCCCGAAAGATCCCCTGTTCCCAGGCCGATGATACCTCTTGAATCATCTATGATGACCTGCTCGATAATGGAACCGCTTTCTCCGATCGAATATTCGCTTATTCCTTTCCCATCCCCCTTCAGAACATAGACGATGTCCCTTCCCGAATCCGTATCGGTCAGAACCTGGAACCCGACAGCATCCCTGGATAGGTTTTCCGCCAGTTCGAATTCGTCGAATTCACCTGAAACGCTTTTCAGAAGCGAGACCCTTTCCCGGGAATCGCCACCATCGAAATATTGAATAACCACCGCACCCGGACTGTTGCTGTTTCCTTCCAATATTCTAATGGCCGGATCCCCCGAAACATCGGAAAAAATCTCCTTTTTGCTGAGATTGCCGCTGTTGTCAAAATCCAGCATGTAGATGCCCGAATCCTGAAGATAATGGTAAACCAGCTCCTCGATACCGTCACCGTCAAGATCACCAATGTCAACTGCCTCCAGGCTGATGTTTTTTGGATCAATGGTCAGGATATTTTCAGGGTCTTTTGTGCAGATCGACGGAGGAAGATTCAAAGTCAGCGTTGCATCCTCGATATGTGCTTCTTCCGGGAGCAGAATCCGGAATGAATTGGATGAACCGTCCTGTAGCAATCTTTTCAAATCGTTCTCTGAAGCGAAATAATTCTGCTCACCCAGATGTCCTTCGGCTCCTCCGCCGTAGGCCCATTCCTTTCTCCCGTCCATACCCAGATCGACGGATACTTCCGAGGGCCCCCTCTTTCCCTGTACTGTTGACACCTGCATTGAAGCTCCTATCACAGGTCCCCCCTGGGGTATCGGTATGGAGAGGCTGGGATCTATTCCTCCTCCCTCGCCGAATTCTATCACAACGGTCTCATAATCGATGTTTCCTTTCCTGATAGAGCCTGTTTCCTCGCCCGAGGAGAACGGGAACAATATCAGGGCAATTGAAATTACTATGGGCGCTATCCTGAATATGGCGCTCCTCAGTTGAGTTATCTTACCATGGTTTGCTTCCCTAAATCGAGAATATCCATTAGGCAAGCTCCCGTGCATAGTAAACAAATACTTTTTTCACCATATTAATTATTATCTGTACATGTTTTTCGGGACCACTGGCCTTAAAAATACATTGTTAACTCAGCGTGACAGTGTCCCGGTTATCGGTCAAGGGGTCTTTTCCTTATTGATTTTCATGAGAAAACGTATAAGTAGAAAACAGAGGTCTAATCAAATACAATAGAGCGGTGGGATCGATGGAAGAAGATTTCCTAAGGATCGGAACAGGGATACACGGTCTCGATGACATGATCGAGGGGGGCTTTCCATTCCCCTCGACCATATTACTGGCGGGTAACAGCGGATGCGGCAAGACAACCTTCTGCCTGCAGTTCCTTTTTGAAGGAGCCAAAAAGGGAGAGAGAGGTCTATATTTCACGACGCTTTCCGAACCGACAAACTGGATGCTGAGGTTCACCTCAAGGTTCAATTTCGTGGACAGGGAGGCCATAGGAAGGGACATCGTATATTTCGATCTCGGTCCGTATTTCAAATCCAAATATCCTCCCGAGGACCGGTACGAAACCCTCAAGAGAGTGATAGAGGAGAAGATAGTGGAGCTTATGCCCCAGAGGATCGTTATAGACCCGATAACTGCGGTGGGAGGGATTCTGAAGGACCATTACAGGGAATTCGTATTCGATCTGTCCCAGTCCCTGAAGAACTGGCAGGCGGTGACACTTCTGACAGGTGAGGCTACTTTCGATCAGCCCTACCCCATGGAACCCGCCTATACATCGGATGCGATCATCGTTCTATACAATGTGGAACACCAGGACGGAAGGAGGAGATATATCGAGATTCTGAAGATGAGGGGAACGGATCACCTTACCGGAAAGCACATGGTGGACATATCACCCGACGGTCTCTCGGTACAGGTGGGATTCAAGTAGAGGTGATGAAGATGAATCAGGATAATACGAAGATCATGGAATACATCGATCTGCTCAACACCTCATCCGAATATCTTCTTACTTTTTCTCCGTTCTTCATAAATCATGTGTCGGTCAACCTGATGACGGATGTGCTCATCAACAGAAAGAAATCGGTCCTCTATATCTGTGTGGGCAGACCTCATATCTTCGTTCAGAAGATACTGATGAACAGGGGAGTATCCACCAGGTCCATTCATTTCATGGACATGGTCTTGTATGTTTGCAGGGAACTCAACAAATCGAATCCTTCAAAGATCATGCTCGATGATGACGGTCAGCCAATAGAGATGCCCACCATATACAAACTTTTCAAGGTGGACCAGGAGGTGGAACAGCTGTCCCTCGACGAGGTTGATCTTATGATACTGGACAACCTGTCGGAGCTGAGAACCTACAACAACGACGATCAGATCAAAAAGTTCCTTGAACTCCTTGACGACATATCAAAGAAGAAGGGAAAGGGCCTGATACTGTTCCATCTCAACAACAGGCCGGGTGACGGTATACCCGAACTGGTCAAATCAATGGGAATAGAGGTACTGGATATTCCCAATGAAGCTTTCAGAAATTGATGATATTGTTCTATCTTAGACATACAAACCTTAAATAGCCACACCTCCACTTCCAGGAATTGTCAGATAGGAGGGGGAAAATGGCGAATTCGAAATCGCATCGCGGGTCCCTGACTCTGCTCGTGGCATCACTGCTTCTGATCCTGATACCTTCCGCAGGTTCCCAGGGTACGGTGGAGATCTCACTGGGAGCTCTTTCGGGGGAATCGACCGCAGACATTGACCAGGACGGGATCTTTGAGTACCTGACGGTGGAAGTGGAGTTGATAGTCTACAAAGCCGGAACCTACGGTCTTCACGGAAGCCTCGGTCAGGGAATAACCGCCAATGTGGGCCCTCTGGAGCTGGGAATAGGGTCACATACGCTGGAACTCTCTTTTTCGGGAGGACCCCTGTCCCTATCTTCCATATCGGGCAGTCTTCCCATAGAGGTTGAAGGCTATTCCACGGATCCCGACTCAGAGACTGTGAAAGAGAAATATTTCACGGAGGGGGATTACGTTCCCTCAATGTTCGAGGCTCCAGAGGAGGGAACCGGAACAACGGTATCCATTTTCGGAGACGAGGTTGTGATCCGGGGAAAGAAGATGGAGGTGAGGGTCAACATGACCTCTCCCAGGATTACATTTTCCTATCCAGAGCAGCTCAGAAAGGACACGCTATCTTCCATCACATATCTTGAAGTTATTGCTTTCAACGATCTGGATAATGATGGAAAGTGGGATCAGGGTACGGATGAACTCCGCTATTCATCCGACCTTTCCGATGTGGATTGGGAGATCGGGACCGATTTCACCCGGGGTTTTGACATTCAATTATACGGTGTTTTACAGCTCAGGCTTGCCGGGACCTCGACGGCGGCCGCATGGGCCCGGATGACATTTTCCATGTCCTCCGAATATCTCGAGATCGATCCTCCATCGCAGAAATTCGACATCGATCTCGATCTCTGGCAGCCTCTGGATGCAGAGATGATAGCCGTAAGACACAAGCTTGTTGACGAGACCGGGAGGTTCGAGATCGCGGAGGGAAACGGACCCGGGATGGACGATCATTCACTTACTGTGAAAAAGGGTGACGGAAGGGCCTACGGCACCTATTCCTGGACCGATGAGATCATGGTGGGAGATCTTGAACTGGACAATTCAACCAAAGCGGTATCCTGGTATGAGATAGGGGAAGGTGAAGCTTCGGTCTGGTTCTCGTATCCGTTGGAGGGAAACATCCAGCTGATTCACCACGATCCGACCCTCAGCATGGATCCTGTACTTCCCCCCCTTGATGAGGAGGAGGATTTCCTGGTGGACAGGCCCCTGTTCATGATAGGAGGGATCATAGTAGGTATCATTGTGGTGGGAGGGACAATTATCGGGCGAAAATTGAAACGCCCCTCGAGAGACCGGGGAGGGGGTGATTAGATGGATCCGATCGATCTCGCCGCTGCGTTGAAGGACCTCTTCGTTGGAATATTGATAGTGCTTTCTTTGGTGCTTACCCTGGTGGGTTACTTCTCATGGTCCAGGACCAGGAGCCCAAGGTTGGCGATGGTCACAGCGGCCTTCGGGGTTTTTCTTCTGAAGGGTGTATTCCTTGCTGTGGGACTCTATCTCACTGACTGGGTGAGCGTCCCGAAGGAATTCGCCGCAGCCTTCGATATCATGCTCGTGTCCGACGTCTCTGTCCTCCTGCTACTCTACGCCGCCCTGTTCAGGAGGAAGGGGAGGGCGGCCTGACCGGGGTGCTTGCCGGATGAAGGAGGACCCCCTGGAACTTGACACCCGCAAGCGGATCTACTCGCTGATAGATTCAACTCCCGGTATCCACTTCAGGGAGATATCCAGAAGACTGGACATTCCGATGGGAGTTGTGGAATACCATCTCCATTTCATGCTGAAAAAGGAGATGATAATATCAAGGATGGAGGGGAGGTACAAGAGATATTACACGGAGGGAAAGGTCGGCTCCAGGGACAAGAGGGTCCTGGCTTTTCTTAGAAAGGAGGTCCCGAGAAGGATCCTCATGCATCTGATGCTCGAACCGGGATCGAGACACAGGGACCTCAAGGATGAGCTCGGGGTATCGGGATCCACCCTGACCTTCCACATCAAGAAGATGATAAAGAAAGGAGTTGTCGAGGAAAAGGAGGTGGAGGGGGGGAAGGGGTTCTTTGTTATCGATCCCGAAGCCGTGTCGAGGACCCTGATAGTTTACAAGAAATCATTCATGGATGACCTCGTTGATTCCTTCACCGATACCTGGATGGAGATGGATCTATAGTGTGGATTTTGTTGTGGTGTTTATTTGATTAACTTCATCCCGTGACATTCCCGCCATTTTTATGAACCTGGACCAGGTCTCATTCGTCCAGTATTTTGAAGCAAGAAGCTCCCTGTCCAGAGTTCCGACGGATCTTCTCGTCAGCTCCTCTCCGGAGGACCCCTCCAGGAACCTCATCCGGAATATGGATCTGTATGTGGAAGGCCCTATGAAATGTCCTGTGAGATTGGCAACCTCCACACCTCCCTGGAAGAAGGCCATTTCCCATGGAAAGGGAGGGTCCGCCCTTCTCAACCTGGAATTGAGCTTCACCGATCCGAACTCATTCCAAACGATCTCGCCGACATCTGTCAAGTGGAGTCTGTCCAGTCCGTTTCTCGGATTCTTGATCTTCCCCTTTCTCAATGATGAATATGATACGACTGGCCTCACATGATGTGGTATTATCCAGAGCTCCCGCGGGCCATTCAGGGGTCACCACCTCTCCCTGAGATCGACTCCCACGGTATAATTCTGGAGCTTGGGAACCGCAAGGGAATTCCTCTTGTGCCTGGTTTTTCTCACCGTTTCCCTGACCCCGGCGACGGTTTCGCGGTTAACAGGAGGTTGGAATCCGGACCGTTTGAGTTCCTCATCGGTTGCAAACGAACTGTCCACGAATTCTGCAATCCTCTCGTCGGAAAGCCCGAGAAGGTGTCCCGACAGGATCTGATCCAAGAGGGAATAGGGAATTCCCATTTCTCCCTCGTCGGTCTGACCCGAAACAAGTCCCGCGCTCGGCGGTCTGGAAATGATATCTTCGGGAACATCAAGTTTAAAAGCCAGGGACCTGACCTGGGTCTTGAAGAGGTCCCCGATTGGATAGATATCGGCTGCCCCGTCTCCGTATTTGGTGAAATACCCCATAAGCAGCTCGCTCTTGTTGGAGGTCCCGAAAACAAGCCCGTTGTTGATGTTGGAATAGGTGTAAAGAAAAAGCATCCTCGCCCTTGCCATGAGGTTTCCCCTGGCCATACCCTCTGTAGGTAAAGGTACCGATGATACGATTGGAGAAATATCCACCTCTTCCAGTTCCAGCCGGCAGGATTTTGCAGCTTCGAGAGCATGTACCCTGTCCTCTTCGGAAAAATTCCCATATGGCAGGAAAAACGGCTTGACCTTTTCAGGTCCCAGTGACCTTGCCAATAATTTGAGGACAACCGCCGAATCGAGCCCTCCCGACAGACCGATCACCGCTGCCTCCGCACCAGATTCCTCGAATCTGGATACGATGAACTGGTCTATCACTTTCTCAGCGTGAGGCATCAACTCGGGGACGAGCTTCACAATACCCACCGGCCTCTTGAATGATCTTTTGATATAAAACCCTCATGGGCCGGTGGCCCGTCACGCATGAATGAAAATCCACCGCA
>CAYULA010000042.1:0-30686 GCA_964445525.1 uncultured Thermoplasmatales archaeon
ATCGAATGTCATCTCAAACTGATCCGGGGTTCAAATTACCTTCGGAACTACTGAAATAAACGGTAATGTGTATTACTAAAGCCAGATTTTTTTCCAGCATTGTTTGAGGATCGAAAGGTCACTCCCTTTCGCCTATGGAGCTCGCAACCTCGTTGAGGTCCTTCATCAGAGCATCGACGTCCATGCCATGTGCTCCCGCTCCCTGTTCAATGGTCTCGAAATTTGCCATGGCGCAGCCGATGCAACCGAGTCCGTGCTGGACGAAAACCGGGATCAGCTCTGGATACTTCTGGATAACCTGGGCAATTCCCATGTCCTTGGTTATTATCTCTGTCATGGAATCCACTCGATTGCCGATGTCGGAATGAAATATAAACCTTAACCCCCTAAATAGTGAAGATAATCCCGATCACCCGAAAGGTAAAGGTTAATAGAGGTCTGTACTTCTCGGTTGAAAAAGGAGAAAGAGAAATGCCCGTGGTCAATCTGGATATAGAGGATCTCGCCAGACTCGTAGGAGAGGATTTCGACCTTGAGAGGTTCAAGGAAGAGATCCCCATGATAGGAGCCACCGTCGAGAAGGTGGAGGAGGGTGAGATCTCCATGGAGTTCTTCCCTGACCGGCCCGACCTCTTTTCGGTAGAAGGAGTGGCCAGAGCATACAGGAAATTCTCCGGAAAGGGAAAAGAGGACCTTTCCAAAACCCACAGGATCAGTGGCAGTTCAGGCATCGATCTTGAGGTGGATAGCTCGGTAGCCGAGATACGACCCGTCATCGGAGCTGCATTCATCAGGGGAGTTGAAATCGACGACAAGGCCCTGATCTCCATCATGAACCTCCAGGAGAAGCTGCACATAACCGTTGGGAGGAAGAGGAGAAAGGTAGCGATTGGAATTCATGATGCTTCCCCCCTGAAGCCCCCTTTCAGGTACTGGGGGGCCGATCCCAAGGAGATCAGTTTCGTTCCCCTCCAGAAGGAGGGGGAATGGGACCTGGAAAGGATACTCAAAGAGCATGAAAAGGGAACCGCCTATGCCTGGATCATGGAAGGCATGGGGAAATATCCGATAATCACCGATTCCAGGGACCAGGTTCTTTCATTTCCTCCCATCATCAACGGCGAACTTACAAGGGTGACCGAGGATACGAAAGATATCTTTATCGACTGCACGGGATGGGATCGCAAGGCAGTGGAGCTCTCGGTCAATATCGTTTGCTCCCAGCTGATGGACAGGGGAGGGACCCTGGAAGAGGTCATGGTGACATATCCGGAAGGTGATGAGTTCAAGAAACTGGGTCTTGAAACGGGATCGTGGCCTCACTTCGATTGGCAGCCCATGTCCGCAGACAGGAACTGGACAAAAAAATGGCTGGGCAAGGACCTGAATCCCGATGAGATCGAGAGGTCCCTTCTGAGGACCGGTTATGAGAGGATAAGTGTCAAAGATGATGAGTTCGGATGTCTTATTCCTCCCTGGAGGGGCGACATCCTGCATCAGGCGGACCTGGTAGAAGATGTTGCCGTGGGATTGGGTTTCGATTCCTTCGGCGGCATGGTATCCAAAAGGTCCACAATGGGATCCGAGAGGAGGCTTTCAACGATCTCCAGATACGTCAGGCAGACACTCATCGGAATAGGCTTTCTGGAGGTCAGGACCATCTCTCTATCCAACGAACAGTCACAGTTCTCATTGATGGGAAGGGATGAACATGAGCATCTGAAGCTGACAAATCCGATCACCGTGGATCATACCATGATGAGGATGTCCTGTCTCCCGTCATTGATGGCCCTGCTGAAGGCGAACAAGCACAGGGACCTCCCCCAGAGATTGTTCGAGACAGGGGACGTCATGGTGGGAAACAGGAACAGGAACCTTCTTTCCGGAGTGAGCGAGGACAACAAGGCCTCCTTCACAGAGGTGAAGGGATACGTCCAGAGAATACTCCAGGATCTCGCGGTCCCGTATGTTCTGGAACCTGTGGAACTGGGCCGATACATAAAGGGAAGAAGCGCGGCCCTGATGGTGGAGCTTCCCGATGATATCAAGATGGAGACAGGACCCTTCCCGGAGCTTGAAAAAGGCAAAATGGTCCCTATGGGCCATTTCGGAGAGGTGGATCCATCAATAATAACAGAAAGCGAGCTTACCACACCGGTCTCGGCATTCGAGATCGACCTGGACCTCTTGAAGGAGATGGCCAATATTCTCTGATCCTCGTACCCCAAATAATTTAAGCGAAGGGCTCATAAATTGAATCGATGGCCGAGGAAAAAAGAATAGAGGAGAAACTTGCCGAATTGGAGGAAGCTCTCAGGGAACCCGATGGCGAGATATCGGAAAAGAACAGGAGGATCCTTGAAGAGATCAAGAAGGACCTCGAGAGCATAAGCCAGTCAAAGAAAAGGATCAAGAAGATGAAAAAGAGACTGGAAAAAACCAAGGAGAATCTCCCAGATTGATGCTTATTTGTATGCGAAAATTTTAAAATTTCATCAATCCATAATTACCCAGGGAGCTGCCGCCGGTTCCGATCCCTTGGAGTCGCTTCCCAGAGCGAACACCTAATTGGATCGGAGGCGCCCGGGGGTGACGGGGATTGAAGAGATTGGTAACACTCGATGTGTTGAGGGGAGCCTGCATAATTGTCATGGTGGGCGTGCATGTATTCTCCTCCATATTCGACAAATCCTGGATAGGGACGGAGGAGATGGCTTCCAGGACCCTTCTCGACATATTCTTCCTGCTCGGTCTGGCCTACCTCGGAGGGATGACCGGTCTCTTTCTGATGGTGTCCATGGTAGCTCATACCATATCCGTCAACGGACAGCTGGAAAAGGGAAGAGATCTGAAAAGTGTGATGCTTCGCCAGATAACGGCAGGTGTTATTCTGATCGTATTCGCCTTCCTGGTTGAAGGGACCCTGGGGCAGTACGGATTCCTTGGGAGGATGGCCTATTTCGATCCCCTGGGAGATAGAAGTTTTCAGGAAATGGTTAGCCATCATCTGCCCAGAATATTTTACAGAGGATTTCATTTCATGACCCTCCAGACCATCGGATTCTGCATCGTGATCAACTCCGGCATCCAATGGCTGATGTACAGAAAAGGGGGAAGGAAAAAGATTTCCAGGAACTTCGGGATATACATCGGGCTTGCTGCCGCGGTAATCCTGCTCACGCCCGTGATGTGGGGGGTTGCCGATGCGATAATACCGGGGTATCCGTTCGCCCAGTATCCCGGATCCGACCGGATGGTGCAGTATCCTCTGGAGGGGACCTCGACAATCCCCGAGATACTCCTTCTCAGGATCCTCGCACCCATCGCGGGGCAGACCGAACCTCTCTTTCCTTTTCTTTTCATTTCTTTTACAGGGGTCCTCATAGGCATGTACCTATCACTTTCCGAGGTTCCAAAAAAGATCTGCAACAAGGGAATCAAGCTTGGACTCGCCATGACCGCAATCGGAGCCGTTGGCATACAGATCATGTGGATTCTGGGTCTCGATTCCTGGTCGAACCTGGAAAATGACATCAATTCCCTGCTCAACATGAAGGTGTGGTTTCCCATACTTCTGGTAACCACCGGGGGCCAGCTGATAATACTATTCTTGACCCTGAGGATGGTGGAATTCAGGGGAATTCAGAATATTTTCGCTGAGAAGACCAGATGGATAAGGAGGTTCGGAGCCGCTTCGCTTACGATATTCACCATACAGTGGATCGATGCTTTCCCGAGGTTTTTTCTCAGTCTTCTGCCGGGGGTGGATGTCTTCGGCCACAGTGACGGGATGATGGTCTCACTGGGAGTGGTTCTGATAGTGATACTGATGTGGGACCTGATCTTAAGATTGTGGACGAGATTGAAACTTGTGGGCTCCTTCGAATGGTTCTTCTCCCAAACTCTGAAAATATTGGGAAGGATCATCTTCAAGGTGAAAAAGACGGAGATGAAGGTGAAAAACTGGTGGTATGTGGAGAGGCTGGACCTGTTTTCCGCCTCCAATCCGGTGGAATGGACCGATTTCTCCAGGGGAAGGTCCGGGGAGAGGGGGAAATTGAAGGACTGCAGGCTGTGCTATTACATCTCGATATCGGGAATCCTATTCTTCCCGCTTTCATTCATGGCCTACCTGTTCACCAGAAAACTGGAGAGGTCGGAGATCGCCAATCAATACCTGAAAAGGGCCAGTTTCCTCTCAAGGTTGGGATTGATACTGGCGGTTGTTGAGATCACGGTTATGTCAATAACAAATAATTATCTGATAAAATAAGGAAGGGACCTCCCTAGTGAAGGTCCCGTTAATTCATTCCCATCTTTCCTTCATCTGTCCATTCTGTAGGTCTCGTAGTAGTCGGACCTCTCTTTCGGTCTTTCCGTGTTGGACCTTCCCCTTGCCATGAGGACTCCCGTCAGGGCAAGCATGCCGAGGACTATTATAACAGCTCCGGCGGCGAGCATAACGATGCCTATCCTGATGGTTGGATCCTCCTGCTCGCCTCCTTTGGAGGACTGGTCCTCGATGTCGAAAGCATCGACCGAGATGGATGGATCGTGGTAGATCGAGGATCCTCCCGGATAGGAGAAGCCTCCGATTATTCCCATTCCCGAGTAGAGGCTTCCGCTCATGCTCATTCCTTGGAAATGCCTCCCGTAGTAAACCTGGAAGAACATCTCGTCCTCTTCACCGTCAACGGTGACGTTGGAGACCCATCTGAACCATCCGACCCTCTGCCAGTTGTCGGAGAATCCGATCCTGTTCTTCCTGATGAGCTTCGGGGCCTTGTTGTTGCTCGTTGAGATCACGGGTTCCTCGGAATCGTCCTCCTCGAGGTCCTCCTCATCGATTATCTCCTCACCCTCATCGGTTTCGTAGGCTGCGGTGCCGTTTCCGATACCGGTTTTCACCAGATCAACGAGGTATTCCGACAGAGCGGGGGAGAGAGCGTTCATGTAGATTATCTCGGTGGACATCAGCAACGAGGGTTCGGTGTTCCTTCCGACGAAATCCCAGCCCTCTATGAGATGATCGAACTTTGCATTGGCCTTGACCGATGTTCCGTTGTAAGCCCTTGTTTCGAGATACTCGGACTCTTCAACCTGCCAGTCCCCCTCCCCTCCGGATACATCAACCTCGAAGACAGGGACATTGTTCCTGGTCACGGTCTCCCTCTGGGCATAGAGGTGGAAGGTGAGTTCCACCTTTTCCAGCCTGTTCTGCCTGTCCATTGGAATGTTGAAGATGGGAGATCTGTACTTCAGGTCCTCCGCGGTAAGTTTGAGGGACCATTCGACCGAGCCGTTTTCGTTCGTTGTCTTGTTTACCTCGGAGGGGGTCCATGCGGTTCTCAGGGGCACCTTCTTGTATACTGGTTCCCTCGTCTGGTTCTCCTCGTCGTCCTGTAGATTGATCCTCCTGGAGTCCCAGATGCCGTTTTGGTCCTTGTCGTTGTATTCGTAGATTGTGTCGAACCTCTGAGCATAGAGGGTTCTTACGGGAATGGGTTTGTCCTTCCAGACCAGTTCTCCGTTTTCATTGTAGATATCCGCGGTTCCCAGATATCTGGTGAAGATCGATACTACGTAGATGTTGTTGGGATTGTCCTCCGTTCCGTACAGCACCCCGATCATTGCATCATTGTCCTGGTTGTGTACGCCTATGAAGTTCCCTCCTCCCAGGATATCCTCTATCTTCTCCTCCGTTATCCTGAGTTCGGGGAATTCCACATCGTCTATCACTTCTTCTTCCGTTTCCTGTGCCGAGACATCGCCAATCACCAGACCAAGCCCTCCAAGGAGCGTGACAAGGGTGATGAAGGCGGTTGCGGCCTTTCCGAATCCGTTTTCCATTTTTATCACCTCTTTTTCGGCCCCGAAGGGCTCTGATGTATCGATTCCCCTTGGTTGCCTATATCAATGGCGCGCACTTTTACGTACTTGTATCACTTGCAAAAGTATAAGATATATTTCCGACGCTTTCCGATCGATGAGAGATCTTCCGCGCCTCACCGTGGACGAGATGATTACGCTCGTTTTGCTGGATAACCTGAGGTTCAGGGACGAGTTCGAGGTCCCTTCGGAAATGACACAGGAAGGCCTGGCCAGAGCAACGGATACCCTCAGACCCAACATATCCAGATCCGTCAGGTCACTGAAGGAGAAGGGGATCATCGAGGAGAGGCTGGCCCATGTCAAGGGCCACAGGAGGAGAAAGAAGGTTTACATGATCACACCCGGGTCCGTTGCCGAGATAAGCGACCTGAAAGAGAGGATCGGAGATCTGACGGTCAAGGGGGCCAGGCTGAAAGATATTGCACAGAAGAATTCTCTTCCCCTGATCACTGTTTATATTTATTCCAGAGAGGGCAAAGAGATCGGACCTTCCCAGCGTAAGGTAACCGCCGATGAGAAAAGGGGACCAAAACTATACGGAAGGAGCAAGGAATTATCTTTACTGGAGGACTGGTATTCTGGAAAAGCCCCTTTTGCGGTCGTGCACGGCATGGCAGGGGTGGGAAAGACCGCCCTTGTCACGGATTTCATCAGAAGAAAGGGACTAGACAATATTTCATACAGGTTCTCCAAGGGAGGTTCGATGGAAGGGGCCTTACATGAGATAGGGATCCGCCTTTCCGCCGATATCGGTTCTCCCGAGTCCCTCGTCAGGGCATTGGGAAAGAACCGATTGCTGTTCCTGGATGATTTGCACCTGGCGGATGCCAGATTCAGGCAGATGCTGTCGGCCATGGTAAAGATGGATGCACCCGCGGTAAAGATCATATCCACATCCAGGGAAAGAGGCCTCTTCTATTCCCGCAGGGAAGCCGAGATAACGGGAAGCGTTTTCGAGATGAAGCTACCAGGCATTCCGGAAAGCGAAGCCTTGAGACTGCTCAAGGATAGGGGATTCGGGGAAGAGAGGGCCCTTGATCTGGCCAGAAGTCTTGGAGGTCATCCTGTGGCATTACTGCTGGCCCCCAGGGAAAGCGGGGAGAGAATACCCGACGATGCAATTGATTTCCTGGTCGAGGAGGTCCTGAAACCGCTTCCGGAGGATCAGGAGACACTGCTTTCCTTCCTTTCGATAATGAGGAGGCCGTATTCGGGCAATGCGTCTTTCCTCAGAAACGGGGGGATGAGTCCCGGATGCATCGACGACCTGGTGAGAAAGGGATTGATAGAAAGGACACCCCAGGGCCTGGAGGTCCTCGACCTCATAGCCGCTCTGATGATCGAGAGGATCCCTCCCGGGAAATGGTCCCGCCTTAACAGGACAGCCGCGGAGCATTTCTCCGGGGAAGGTGAAGGGCTAGAGGGAATGCTCGAGATAATGTATCACCTCTCCAGAGCGGGCTGCACCGATGAGATTCTAAATCTTCTGAAAGAAAGGGGATGGGAAGCACTGGATTCGGGTTTTCTGGAGATCCTTATGGCGCTCGAAAGCGTGGATGCGGGGAAACTGGAAGAGGGAAACAGAGAACTCTATCACTGCCTCAAGGGATACTCCGAGATGCAGATAGGCAATAAGGAAACGGCGGAGAAGGACCTGGGCATTCTCGACTCCTCGAATCCGGGAGGATGGGTGGGGGTAGCCTCTCTCGAGGGCCTGGGAACGATCTACCGGGATACCGGAAGGTCAAATGAGGCACTTGGTTTGTTTGACAGGGCCTTATCGATAATCGAAAAGGATGAAGATATTCCCGATATCTGGAAGGTGAAGGTCCTCAACGGCAGGGGCCTCACATGGAGGTTCCTGGGAAATGAAGAGAGGGCTTTGAGGGATTACCGAACCGCTCTGGAGGCGGCAATCGAAAGCGAGGATACCGGCATGCTGCCCGTGCTTCATTACAACATGGGTCAGGTCCTTTTCTCGATGGATGACCTTGACGAGGCGGAGAGGTCCCTCATGCAATGTCTGGACACATCAATTGATGAGGATGTCAGGCTCAAGACCCTGGAAACCATGGGAAAACTGGAAATGAAGAGAGGAAACCTTTCAAAAGGGTCCGGATACTTCGAGCGGGCGATGTCCGAGGTTCTGACATCCGGTGAGATGGATGAGGTAACCGAGAGCTACATCGAACTGGCAAAGAGCTTTTCTTCCATGTCGGCCGGAAAAGGTCTGATGGAGAGGATGAAAGGTTTTGTAAAGGGAAGGAGAAAGGAGGTCGAGGCATCGATATCCCGGATATACGACTCCATCTGCTCCTCGGAGATGGAAAAGGGTATCATTGCTTCCCCGGATGTTCACCGAAAGGCTCTGGAGCTCTTCAGGGACCTCAATATGGACAGGGAATCTGCAAAGGTCCTTAACAACCTGGGTTTGATACTGAAGAGGGCCGGAGATGAAAAAGGAGCCTTTGGGTCATTCGATGAGGCCATAATGGCGGCTTCCAGGTCCGGTGACAGAAGGGCCGGTGCCATCAGCATGTATAACAGAGGGATCCTGCTCAAGGAAACGGGGAACTCAATTGAAGCAAGGGCCAGCCTGGAGAAGGCTTTGAAGATCTTCGAAGAGCTCGGATTGAAAGCCGAGACCGAATTGATCCGGAACAGGATGGCGGAACTGGATTCTTGATCGATTCAAAAACAATCATGAAAAAATTTCATCTTTTCATCCGTTTAACAATCGAAGATGGCACCTTCACAATTTTCTCAACCCTGTCTCCGACAATAAGAACAAGGTATTCACCCTTGTCCACACCTTCTCTTGCAACGTTGAGGCCCACAAGGGTAACCTTGGATAGGACCTCCGCTGTCCTATCAATTCCGTTCCCGGATTTTCTCACTCCACCCTTCAACGCCTTCGATGTCAGCGATCCCGTCTCCTTGAGGACCTCTATCCCCGTCTTTTCCAGGGAGGATACGATCTCCCTGTTATCTCTATCCAATATTCTCAATCTGTCCCCCGCAAGATGAGGCAGCCCTTCCAGGACCTCCCCGTATACACCTTCCAGAAGGTCCAGTGTCTCTCCCGACCGCTTCACAGAGAAGGTGAGACCCTTCCTGCTGAGGTCCTCCGCCCTGATAACTGCATCCTCGGAAAGCTTGATCGTCTTCCTGACCGCCGAGGAGGTTTTCTTGACGGCTTCCCTGGGGTGTCTGACCACGTAGATGATCAGTGCCAGAGCACCGAACGCCGCAAATACCTGCAGTATGTTGAGATTGGATAGCCATTCGAAAAAGCTGGAATCCTCAAGGTACGGCATAAGAGAATCCGCCAGCAAAGCGTAGCCGAATGCCTCTATCGTGGACCCTATGAAAACTGCCAGCAGCACTTTGTAGGGTTTGACGCCTATGAGCCTCCCGAAAACCGTTCCGAACCATCCCCCGGCCCCTGAAAACGGAACGGATACGAACATTGCCGTTGCAATGAATGACACCTTGGAGAACCATTTCGTCTTCCTGATCTTATCCTTACCCCTTGCTTCCGCCTCTTTTATTCTGGGCCCCAGCAGGGGAACCTTCTTCACCCAGTCATAGTTCCAGATCATGAAAAGAGAGAGGACCATGTCCACCCCGGATGTTGCCAGGGCAACCACCAGTGCCGGGGGATGATGATCCTGGGAAAGGGTCCTCGGAATTATGACCTCCTTGCCCATTGGCGGTATCATGTAGAACCACCATACGTACAGCAGGTTCTTGGCCGACTCCCAGTTCTGTATGATGTAAAAGACAAGAGCCGAGGACCCCGCAAGGATCGCCCAGACAACCCAGGGAAACAGGAACTGGAAGATCTTTACCCCGGTGGTCTTCTTGGATAGTTCTGTCTCCAGAAGTCTGGAAACCAGCTCCTTCATCGACCCCAATTTTTTTCCCCCTTGTCTGCGGCCGGACCGTTATTCTATTTCAACGATATTGGCTTTGTTATCCGATCCGGCCCACCGGTGCCAGATAGATAGCAAACTCGTCGTCACCGTCAACCTCTATCAGTTCATCCACCATTTCCTGATCGTAGGCTCCAATACCGCAGGTCCCGCAACCGATCCCTTCCGAGGCAAGATAGAGGTTCTGGCATACATGCCCCGAATCGATGGCTATAACTTTATGGGCCGCGGCCCCGTACCTCCATTCCATCCTGTAGGGAACGGCAGTCCATATGAATACCACGGAAGCTGTGCTTATGAAGGATTGACCGAAACAGGCATCCGCCGTTGTGTTCAGAATATCCTCCTGCTTTCTCAGAAGGACCAGCGAATGGTCGAGAGGAAGATATCTGTACAATCCGTTTTCAAGTCCGGCCGTATTACCCACCGAAAGGTAGGTTTCAAAAGAATGCCTGGCTCCCGCCGACGGAGATGTCCTCAGATACG
This sequence comes from uncultured Thermoplasmatales archaeon, assembly GCA_964445525.1. Taxonomy (GTDB): domain Archaea; phylum Thermoplasmatota; class Penumbrarchaeia; order Penumbrarchaeales; family Penumbrarchaeaceae; genus Penumbrarchaeum. Next base: position 10,314 of record CAYULA010000042.1, read on the forward strand.
GCTGTCTTATATTCTTTATACCCTGGGTTGCCCAAAGCAGGAATGAAAGCTCCTCCACAGAGAGCTCTTCATCGGTGAAGGTCCTCCTGCTCCTTCTTTTTTTGATGACGTCTGCAAGTGAGGCTTTGCAGACAGTCGACCAGTCATCCAATAGTGGAAGCTGAAATGTCATGGCACCTTCCTTTGAGGGTTTCTGGATCGGGGGAGGGGGAAGACCTAGATTCTGGTCCGCCTTAGAGAAATCGAATTCCTTCCGTATTGAATCTTTCAGAAAATACCTGCATCTCGTTCTCTCATTTCTTTGCGCTTGGTTCTCGGGCCAGCCTCCGGTCATCATCTCACCTCAATGCTATCATCCTGTTATCAGCAAATAAATAACTTTGGAACAGGTCTGTCAACAGTGCTGAAAATTAAAGAAGTGTCCCAAACCATTTATCAAAGCATATTGCGATAAAGGATCAGATGAGCTGGTACAAGGTCCCGGCCGCATACGCAGTGATCACTCTGACATTGGTCAGTCTGGCCCTTCCCGGTGATTCGGCAGATGCCGATGATTTTGTATTAACACCCGGGGAGCTCAGGGTCGAGGTTTTCCTGAACAAGGAAAACGCCACCCTGAACATGTCAATACTTGAGGAAATGGTGGACGAGGGTAAGATCAACAAAATCGGTGACTACTTCATTCTCCGGGGCAGCCTCAATATTGATCTCTATGTGATGATAGGGGAGGAAGAGGGTGAAGACGACGACCTTGGAATCCCTTACAAGGACAGCGGACCAACCGTTACCATCGGAATACCTTCAAGTGCGGTTGAACTTGAAATGGAGAGGGATACATTATCCTGGGAACTTGAAGATGGTAGCTTCTTCACTCCGGATATGAGGTGGTACATGGCAGATGCCGGTTACCACCTCAGAATGGAGGAAAACGGAGATCTTTTCTTTGTCAAGGGCATGATATCTGTCACCTTCAACATGGAATCCGACAGAGTCAGCGAGATCCTTGTGGATGCCCCCGAGGGGCAATTGGAAGGACTTAAAGATGAACTTACTCCTCTCCTGCATGAGTTCCGTGGTTCAAATCTTGAATGGAATCCGGAATCGGCGGGGACGGAAACAAGGAGCATGAACGTTCAGGACCCAGAGTTAAACCCGGATTCAGTTGACTGGAAAGCAGTTGTTGAAGGTGAACTGAACAGCCTTGTTGAGCTAAATGTTTTGACCGGAGTAGAAAAAGAGGACATCGATGAGATCTCCCTGATCTCCGATAACGGACTTTCGGGACCTCCAAACAGAATAGTGGAGTTCAGAGGTATTGCAGGGGAGGGAGAGGGCGAATGGATCAGCTACCTCATGACCACCTTTCCCCTGGACAGGAGTTTAGAGGAAGATAGCGGTCCGGTCATTACAACCAGCGATGTTCCGGGAGAGGAGAGGGATGTGGAGGAAAGGATGCACCTGGAACTGCTCATCATCATCCCTGTAACGATGATACTTTTTATCATAATACTCAGACTCTCTGCCAGGATCGGCGGAAGGAACCTGATGAAAAACGCCAAGAGAAAGGAGATACTGGAACTTGTAAAGAAGGAGCCCGGCATCCACTTCAGGGAGCTGATGAGGACCCTTGATCTGAAACAAGGGGTTCTATCGTACCATCTCAACAAGATGGAAAAAGGCGAACTTCTCAGGTCAAAACAGGACGGAATGTACAGACGTTTCTTCCCTTTCAACAGCAAGGCGGACCTCAAACTAAATTTAAGCGATCTTCAGAAAGATATAATGTACTACGTTGAGAAGGACCCGGGCATAAACCAATCCAGGATATCCAAGGGAACAGGCAGGAACCAGGCCCTTATCCATTATCACGTTAGATTCCTTCTGGATGCCGGACTGCTGTGGGTTGAAAAGGAGGGAAGAAGGACAAAATTGTTCCTGACACCCACTGGCAGGTTCGCTCTTGAAAATTGAAAATCTTATTGTTATTTTCATTGTTTTTCTAATAATATTCAAAAGTACGTGTCCCACAACCTTTATATAATTCTTAAAAAAGGGTACCATTTTGATTAATAAAAAACACCCCGGTGGTGGAGATGAGGTGAACACAGATGAAGGGTGAAATGATCGTAATGATTTCCGCGCTCCTTCTGATATCGGCGGTTCCCATGGCCATGGGATCGGTCGGGATCGACGGAGAAGCGGATACGAAAATAAAGAGAGAAATGATGGATTTCGATGGAAGGACTGCCGAAGCTTTCATCGAGAATACGGGTCAATGGGATGAAGATGTTCTGTTCCACTCGGTGACCGACTTCGGTTCGATTTCGATAACCGAGGATGGAATCGTTTACAATACAATCTCAGAAAAAGGAGGAGAGACCGGGATCGATTCCGTGAGCCTTTCCTTTGAGGGAGGAACCATGGAGAGGACCTCCGGCATGGAGAAACTGGATACCACATACAATTACTTCATAGGCAAGGACCCTGCAAGGTGGAAGACCTCGGTCCCTTCCTATCAGAAAGTCAAGGTAACCGACCTCTGGGAAGGGATCGACCTGGAATACTACCTGAACGATGAGGGTCTGAAGTACGACCTTGTGCTGTCCCCTTATTCGGATGTTTCCGACATACATATGGGTCTGGAAGGTGTGGAGAGGATCCGTGTCTCCCCAGACACCATGATAATGGACCTTGATTCGGGAATAAGCCTCAATGACGGTGGCCTGAAAGCATTCCACGATGACGGGTCGGGAGAAGTGGTTGATGTTGACTTCAAGCCCGTATCCGACAACGGATACACTTTCAAGGTATCAGGCTGGGACAGGTCGAGGCCCCTCAGGATAGATCCAATAGTGTATGCAACATTCATCGGAGGCATGCACAGCGATAGCTCCACGGGAATGTCAGTTGATGATAACGGAGATTTCTATCTCACCGGCTATACCAATTCACTGAACTATCCCGTAACCCAGGATGGTTACAGCGGTATGAATTCGGGAATAATGGACGGTATAATATCCAAAATGGATTCCACCGGAAGCAATCTGATGTATTCAACCTTCTTCGGAGGTTCCGATCTCGATCAGTTGTTCGACATCGAGATGGATCCTGACGGAGGATTCTGGGCTGTGGGGCACACAAAATCCGACGACATACCCACCACGGATAACGCTTTCAATGATACCAGGAACGGATCCGAACATGACATAATGATCCTGAAATTCGATTCAACGGGAACAACACTGGAATACAGCTCTTATCTGGGAGGGACAGCTTCAGATACTTTCCTGGGGAACAGGGTCCTTGCAGTGGACAGCGACGGGAATGCCGTGTTGGCGGGCAAGTCGAGTTCGGATGATTTTCCAGTTACAGAGGATGCTTATGACAGCTCGTTTGGAATGATGACCTTCGAAAAGGGTTTCATAACCAAGATCGATCCGAGCAGTTCAGACCTTGTTTATTCAACCTACCTCGGAGGGTCCATGTCCAATGATATCAGGTCATTGGTGATGGATGATGACGGATACATCTACGTTTCAGGAGATACCAGGAGCCTTGACTTCCCCACAACAACGGGAGCTTATCAGGAAACACTTCCTGGAATGAGCGGACCGTTTATTGTAAAATTCGATATGGAAAGCGCCACACCTCTGATCTACTCAACCTTCTATGCGGGAATGGATTCGACCACTGTCTCCTGCATTGATGTTGACGACGAAGGACATGCATACATCACCGGTAAGACAAGAGATGGGGCCTTGCCCCTGACCGAGGATGCCTACCAGACCGAGCACAGAGGATCCTGGGATGTTTACATAACCAAATTCAACTCTCAGGGCAGCGATCTGATCTTTTCCACATTCTTCGGTGGAACCGACGATGACCATGGCAATGCAATCGCTGCAACCAGTGACGGGGGAGCATGCGTGGTCGGACGCTCCGAATCAGGCGACATCTATTCAATGATGAACTACACGGTTTATGATCCCCCGACCGATTATACAAACGCATTCGTCGTTTCCGTGGACTACGAGGGTAAAAATGCCGAGTATGTCTCTGTTTTCGGAGGAATGATGGGAGACCTACCCAGCGAGGTTTACCTGGAATCCAATGGAGATGCTGTAATATACGGAAGGACCGACTCAGATGATTTCCCTGTAACCGAAGGTGCCTATAATACCGGTTACCAGGGCGGTGATGATCTCTTCTTGATGAGGATGAACATGACCCTGCCTCCTGGCATGGTAAGGGATTTCACCGTGGAACAGATGGACGGGAAGCTCAACATTTCCTGGACTGAACCTCTTGTTGACGGTGGTCTTCCAATAGACGGATACAGAATTTACAGGGGAGAGCTACCGTCAGTTATCGGCCTCTACAATCATACAGACGGGGAGAACCACTTCATTGATGAGGACGTGATAGTGAGTGAGAGATACTATTACAGAGTCAGCGCTTACAACGGAGCGGGTGAAGGACCGCTCACATCAATAAGGACCTCGTATGCCGTGAGCAGACCCGGAGCCCCGATCAATCTGAGGCTGGAATCCGGGGACAGCTACGTGAGACTCGAATGGAACAGACCCTATGTCACGGGTGATCTGGATATTCAGTCCTACAGGATATACCGGGACAACGGCTCGGGAGAAGCTGTTCTTGTAAACGAGACCGGCTCCACCTTCAGGAGCTACCTGGATTCCGGTGTGGAAAACGGAGTGGAATACGAGTACTGGATGACAACCGTGAACAGGATAGGCGAGTCCGATCCAACCGACAGATACGAAACAATGCCAAAAGGACTTCCCTCATCCCCCACTAACATCAACATAACCGTGATCAACGGAACCGTGATGATCTCCTGGGATCCTCCGGTCGATGACGGGGGAATCGGGATAGAAGGCTACGAGGTCCTGAAGGTACTATCGGATTCCTCGAGTTCCGTCATAGAGGTCCTTGACAGGATGACATTCGTTGACAGGGACGTTTCGCTGGGATCCGAGTACAGCTATGCTCTCAGATGCTTCAACTCCCTTGGGAGGTCCGAGCCCACGGAACCTGTAACCGTCGTTGTAAAGGACATCCCCGATTCACCTGTCGGTGTTGTTGTATCCGAGGGTAAGTCCCTCTGCACTATCTACTGGGAAACACCTGCATCCACCGGAGGGGTGCCCCTTTCCGGATACAGGATATACAGAAGCGTCGAAGACGGCGAGATGGAGCTGATCGCAGAGGTGGAACCCTCCGACCAGTTCTACACCGACCATGATGTGGAAAACGGTGTAACCTACTCATACGCATTATCCGCCTACAACGAGGTAGGGGAGTCAGTGATCTCGGCCATGGAGGATGCCACACCCTCGGGAAGACCTGGCATCCCCACAACGGTTACGGTGACACAGGTCAATTCCACACTTGTCATCGAGTGGAATCCTCCCGGTGACGACGGTGGATCAATCATCACCGCCTACCACATAGAGAGGTCCCAGGGAGGCAAGGAAATCGTTTTCGAGGTTTCCGGTGACGAGGACGAATACGTCGATTCGGACATCGAGGCGGGTGTCTCCTACTCCTACAGTGTCAGGGCTATCAACTCCATGGGAAGGTCAGAGGAGTCGGAACCGATCATAAAGGAGCTCATAACGGCTCCCGGCGCCCCTGAGAGTCTCTCGGTGGAACAGTCCGGGGATGCGGTTATGCTTTCCTGGATCGCTCCCACCTTCGACGGTGGATCAGCCATAGAGTCCTACAAGATATTGAGGACATCCACGGGAAGCGATGAGATGGAACTCGTAGAGACCGTTGATGCGGGAGACAGAACATACCTGGATTTCGAGGTAGAACCCGGAATAAACTATACCTACTCCGTCAAGGCTGTCAACTCCAGGGGAGAGTCCGAATCCTCCTCAATGGCCGATATCACACCAACCACCGTCCCCGACGCTCCCGGTAAACCGGTCCTGCTCGAGGATGGTCATGTGGAGATATCATGGTCCGAACCCGTGAGCGATGGCGGTCAGACCATCACTCTCTACAGGATAGAGAGGAGCGTCGAGGGTGGAGAATTCGAATTGATCGGAACCAATACCCCCGAAAGGAGGACCTTCGTCGATCATGACATAGACGATGGTCTGGAGTACTCCTACAGGATAATCGCGGTTAACGCACAGGGTGCAAGCGAACCCAGCGAAGCTGCCTCGATATCCGTATCCGAGGAGGAGATATCCGGACTGGAATCCGTCTCGACGGGGACCTATACCGGGATCATCATCCTGCTTCTTGTGATCGTGATCATACTGATCGTGATCCTTCTGGCTTCCAGGAAGAAGAAGGAAGAGGAGGTCCCACAGCCAACTGCAAGCAATATGCCCTATGCCGAGCAGCAGACCGAACAGTACGGATCACCTGACTACCAGGAGGGCATGCAAACAGGACAGGTCCCATATCAGGAACAGGGATACGGCGGACACGAATACGAGTGATCCCGACGTGATAAAGACGGGGAATTCCGCCTTCGAGCGGGATTCCCTAAATTTTTTTGAATTTTTTCTTTTTCATAAGCATCAGCTTTATCCACCAGAGGATCGAAAGGGAAAAGAACCGACCGGGAAAGAAGATGATCTTCAGCATCAGCAGGCTCCTGTTGATGTCATCGGAGTACCGGAGCGGATTGTCTATCATTCCCCCCGCCCAACCGATATTGGTCATGTCCGGCTTCGGGTTCAGCAGAAGTCCCGCCAACAGATATGCCCCAAGAAGCAGAAGCAGAAACCAACCGGAGCAGAAAAGGTAGGGAACCACATAATAAATTGTCAGAACTATCACCGCTGCGAGGATCGTGATCGTAACGACGAACCTCAACCATATGACAGGAGGTGCTGGCGGGGCCTGTCTACCGGTTCCTGTTTCTATTGTTCCGGTCGGTCCCGGATTCATCGGTTCGAGCACCCACTCGAGCAATCCCATTCCTATCAGGAAACAATCGAGTTGGGTTCTTGATTAAGTTATTCTCATTTTTTCCCGCTTGAAAGAAGATATCACGAAAATGATATCCGACCATATTATGGGAAAGATTAAGAAATAACATACGGTTTAACCAATGAGGTATCGTAAATGGGCGGATCTGACATAATAGAGAAAGTAGGAATATCAACGGAAAGCTATTCGGATGCAGTGAAGAAGATCCTCAAAGAGGTTCAAAGGGAATGCAGGGTGAACTGGTTCCAGGTAGTGGAACAGAGAGGACGCGTCTCCACGGATGGCGAGATAGAGTTCCAGGTAATAGTCAAGATGGGCGTCTGATAGATTTCTGTATCTATTCTTCGAAGTCCTCTGCTCCTCCCCTCTTTCTGAAGACGAGGATCAATACTACTACAAGTATTATCACCAAAACAGCGATAATACCAACGCAGCATAGTACGAATGGCGGATCGTCATCGCCGCCTGTTCCCGTCGAAGGTTCCTTGGGCATATCAGCCGATCCCGAGAATCCGGTCGCCATGTCCTCCCCTCCATCGGTATCGGAGAAATGATAATCATATTCACTTTCCCACTCGAAATTCTCGTACGGGATCAGGACCCTGTAATATCCAGGTGCATCCTCTTCCAACAGGAAAGAGCCTACCCCTTCGATAACTATGTAAATTGTCTGCCCCTCGGGACCTCTCACATTGACGTCCCAGGTTCCCGTATCCCTTACATCCACCGTAGCCTCGGTAATTGACCAGACAGGCGGCGAATAGGGTTCCTCGGGAGTAACGAAGGTACCGCTGAATTCCGGGGCCCTGTCAAGACCTCCGTAGGAATCGGTGAAGAAATAGTAGTATTCCATATCCCAGTCGAGATCATCACCGTCGATGTATGCGGTGTAGGTTCCGGGAGGACCTTCCTCGAGAAGGGTGTAATTCACATTGAAGAGGAACATGTAGATGGTGAGATTCTCCGGGGCGGTCACATTGATTGTTACGTTCTTCCCGTCATCAATCGTCACATCAGCGGTGAAGATGTCCCAGGGGTCGCTCTCGTTGCCGGTTGTGAAGTTCCAGCGGAACTCATCCCACATGGGAAAGCCTTCGAAAGAGATCACGGTTGCCTGGATCCTCACCGAATAGTTGGTGTCGGGCTGGAAATCGTCATGGTCTATGCTCACCAGAGTGAAAAGATCATTCCAGTTGAAGCTGAGATTTCCTACCTCGGGAGTTATGACCAGGCCCTCCGCCAGGGACTCCGGGTTCATTACCTGACTGAACTCGATCAGTAAGGGCTCATCCAGGTAGACATCTTCCCCTTCCGGCGAATTGAATGTGACGTTGACAAATGAAGGTGCGGTATACTGCTGATAATTTAGGATAACATCGAATTCGAACAGTGCACCTGCAACGGTGAAGTTATCCGTGAGGTTCTCCAGATATCCGGATCTCAGATCCGCGACAGGTTCCAGTTCTTCGGGAGGATCCGCATTTATCCTGTATATGCCATGGGGAACATCCTCGAACAAATATTCTCCCGTCATCGAGGAAAGGGTCCACATGACCATCTCTCCTCCCTGCATCAGCGATACGTTGACGTTGCCGATACCCTCCGTCAGGGGTCCTTCTTCACCCAGTATTTTTCCGAATACATCGGCAACGGTCCTGTTTTCAAGAGTAATATTGTGAATTATGTGTACAATGCCGTCAGACCCGAGGACCTCGCTCAGATAGGGATCGTAGAGTTCGGTCCTCTCTACCCTGATTCTGTAGGATCCTTCCTTCACCATGAAGCTGTAGAAACCTGTGGTATTTGTGGTGGTCTGATCTATCTCCACCCAGGATCCTTCCTGATCCTCTTCGAGTATTATAGTAATCTGGGGAGCGGGATCACCTGTAGTATTGGTAACTGCTCCGAAAATCATGGTCTGTGGTTCGAGAACGAATTCAATACCCTCAAGATCCTGATCAACAACAACAACCTCTTCTGTCATCAATGTGGCGTTGGATACCATGAATGTGTAATTTCCCGGCAGAATCTGCATGGAAAATGAGCCGTCCTCTTCGGTGTTTATCGAAATAGGCATCAAAAGGGGATGATCGTTGTCATAGGCTTCGACATAAGCTTCTATTCCCGTTCCCTCCTTGTCCACGACAGTACCATTTACCCAGTATCTCACATCTCCCATTGGATCAAGGAGAATATCCTTTGTGGTAGGAGCTCTTGTTGTGAGGTCGATCTCCTCTTCTTTGGGATAATATCCATCCCTGAATACCTGCAGGATCATATGATCCATCCCCCAGGTCCTGTAGAATCCGTTCTGCATGGAACCGGTCTCATGGGTGAAAAGACGTATCCCTTCGGCATGTGGGGGCATCATCATAATCCTTGTGGATTCGGTGGGATGGTATGATACGGAGGTTACCCATACACCACTGATGGTATCTCCTGTGACAGAATCCCTGGTAAAACCATATACCTCATCCGGGGTGCCCCTTGGTTGAAGTATTACATCTCCTACATCACCAGGAGTGGCAGGGGCCTCCTTTCCGAATTCCTTGAATACCCAAGGGTTGTATAATTTGTGATAAGGAAGCACGTATGTATTGAAAAAGAGGTTTGCTCCGGGGTCCGCATTGAAGTATACCCTTCCCTGGGAATCCGTGAACAGATTGAATCCCGCGTATGATCCCTCCACATAGGTGGATATGAAAACGTTCAAATCCGGAACCGGATCACCCGATGGTTCCTTGAACGTGGCATAGTATTGCTGTGCTGTGGGAGGAGCCGCCCATGTGTCCCTCTCTATCCTGATCTCGATGGGATCGTTCGTCCCGTTGACAACCTCGACATCGGATACACTTCCGCTCCCGTAAGCACAGGTGGCAGAGATCTCCCCGTAGGTTCCAGTATAAAACTCTCCCTCGAATACACCGGTGTCGTTGGCATCCACGCTCTGGCTGTAATAACCTTCATCTATTCTGACATAACCGTAGATATCTGCTCCCTTGATGGGAAGGTCTGTCTCATTGTCCACGACCTCGATCCTAACCGTCCCGGTAGGTATTGTAACAGTCTCGTCGTCATCCTCCTCAATGATTATCTCGAAATCAATCGCCCTGGTAGCCGAGCCAGTATCTATTTCAACATATTTCGTTTCGTGGTCATTGGCAGAGGCCCGAACACTGATAATTTCATTTTGAGGAAGATTCACGTTCAGTGATCCGTTGCAGCAGACCATGGAATAGAAACTGAAATACCATGCTCCGTCGGGTCTGTATATTGTCTTGCTCCAGGAGATTCTTGCATTGGTGAGTACGTCTGTTGAGTTCCGTACGGTAAAATTGTATGTGATGGGTGAAGGAGGTGTCAGTCCATACTCGATATCCTCTGCGGTTCCGTTCTGAACAAGGAACCTTGTCACATCTATGTCAGTTTCCGGATATTCGGGAAAATCCGTTTTAAGTTCCAGAATTGACTCGCCCTTTCCGCTGTCTATCTCGAACCATCCGTCGGTGTCGGGGTTTTTGTTAAAATATAAATTCCTGTGAGAGAAGTCAAGGGGAGTTGTTCCCATCCTCAATTCAGCTTCCTTAATTGGCTGTGAGGTGGTTGTATTTATGTATCTGACTCTGGTAAGACCATCCATGGAAAATTCTGGAACCAGATCGAAGTTCACCTCAAAGGTCATCTGGCTTCCCTTCATGGCAATATCTTTGCTGTGAGTGATGTAACCCGGAGCTGTATGGGCGTGGACGGTATATTCTTCTGGAAAGTTGTAAGGTACCATTATACTGTATCCTCCATCTACTCCCGTTGTGTTCTGCTCGGAAATGTAATTTCCCAATTGATCCTGACCGGTTACCCTTACGATTACTCCTGATATGGCCAGGGAGGAACTGCGATTCTTGACGGTTCCGGTGATCTCCCTGTCATAGGAAGGATAGGGCTGAACAACGATATCCTTGTAGACAACCTCATCGGGGAACACAGCAGCGTGCTCGATATGATAATTGGTATAGGAGGTATCCCTGATTATCACCTTACCCTGTCCAAGAAGCTCCCATTTGATATCAAGTGAAACCTGTCCTGTGGCATTGATGAAGTTGGAAGCAGAAAAATAGATGTTATCCGGGTCCCATTCCGCAATCAGACCTTCTGCCGGTGTGCCGTTCAGATATGTAACGTTTAGATTCAAGGTACCGTTGTGATAATCAGAGAAAGAGAACCTCCCCGATCCCTCCGCATCATCCAGTAATACCGATGAAAACGGCACAAGAACCATCGCAAACAATACGGAAAAAGCCAGTATCTTCGGATTTATACTCATTATAGACCCCTACCTGCCCCTGTTCGTAGCCCTGAGTGAAATACTTATTATTTTAAAGGTAAGGGTGGTTTATCGAATCAATATAATAATCAACCCAGTGTCCTCAACCTCGATCCCGAAGGCGAGGGCACCACCTCGAATCCGGTCCTTATCTGCCTTTTGAGCTCCCCGACGTGGGAGATAACTCCTACCATCCTGCCCTGCCTCAGCTCCGAAAGGACCTTCAGAGCGGTTTGCAGGGTCTCCTCATCCAGGGAGCCGAATCCCTCGTCGATGAAGAGTGCATCCATCCTTATCCCCCCGGACCTGGACTGGACCACATCCGCAAGTCCCAGTGCCAGAGCCAGGGAGGAGAGGAACATCTGCCCTCCCGAGAGTGTATTGGCCGGTCTTTCCTGACCGGTGTAATTATCGTAAACGTTCAGATCGAGACCGACCTTGGACCTCCCTCCTCTCTCGGTCTCATCGGCCCTGCTGAGAAGGAACCGGTTCCCCGATAAAATCTTGAGCCTCTGGTTGGAGGCTATCAGAACCTCCTCGAAACGCTGGGCCAAAAAGAACCTCTCCAGGCTCATCCTGGGGTGGCCCAAACCTCTCACCTGATCGGACAGTCTTCCCACGATCCTGAGCTCTTTTTCCCTGTCCTTGATCTCATCTTTGACCTTTGTGATGTTATCAATCTGCTTTCGAGTGGTAATATGGTCCTTTTCGATGGTTGCCTTCATCCTGCTGGCTTCTTTCCATGAAGCCTTCATCTCGGATTCGGCCTTGATGTAGGGGTGAAGGTCCTCTTCGGTTCTGACATCGATGTCTTTTCCGAGTTCCTCCCTCCTTTTCAGGAGTCTGTGGATCAGGGAATCCGTTTCCACTTTCTCCTTCTGATGGATCTCAACCTTTCTTTTCAGTTTTTTCTCGATTCTTTCTTCCAGAAGGTTCTTCACCAGATCATCCACTGTCCCAAGATCCGGATCTTTGAGTTCCTTCAGTTTCTTCTCGATGGAACCCTGGATTATCATGATCTTCCCGGCGGTCCTCTTTGATATTTCAGAGGAGATTTTCAGGGACTGATCGGTCCTTTCAAGTTCCTTTTCCATCTTCAGGAGGTTCTTTCTGTCCTCTTCCCTCTTCCTTTCCAGTTCTCCCTTTTTTACCGCCAATTTCTTCAATAACCCTTCAACGTGCAGGACAAGATCATCCCTTGCGGGATCAAGTCCAAGATCGGATGCTCTTTTCGAGCTCATCTCTATCAATGATTCCAGATGGGTTGCCTGCCTCTCCATCTCCTTTATCGGAGCCTGGAATTGTTCCGATTTTTCTCTGAGTTTTTTCAATTCTTTTTCCATTTCCTCCAATTGACGGTTTATCTCCTTCTCCCTTTTTCTGCTCCTTTCGGAACGTATCCTTCTTTCATTGTGGTCCTTGACGATCCTTTCCATTTCACCAATTTGCGACCCCGAGAAGATCCCGTATTCCGATATGATCTCTTCCTTCCTCTTCCTGAATCCCTCGGATTCGGCCTCCAGACCGGTCTTGAACTTCAAAATCTTCTCCATCTCGGATCTCGCATTTTTCAGGGTAGTCTCCGACCTCCGCACATCCTCCATGGAGACATCCTCTCTGGAAGGTTTTCTGGGGGAGGGGTGATCCGTCGATCCGCAAACAGGACATTTTTCACCGGAGGCCAGATCCCGGGCAAGCTCCCCCGCGATGGAATCTTCCCTACGTTTCATGATGGAATCCAGATCAGATTCAGCTTCCTTCAATCTGTTTTCCGCATTCTCGAAGGATTTTGATACCGATTCGAGTTTTCCTTGAGAAACCTCCAACTGTCCCAGGATAGACATCAGGTCCTTCCCTGCCTTTACCACACGATCCAGTTTAACCGTGTCCTCCGGAGAAGGAAGTGTTTTCGATTCCTTCCTAAGGTCCTCCATTTTGTTTTCCAAGGAGTTTGTTTCGGACTTGACCTTATCAATGGTATATCTGGTTTTGTTCAATTCCTTTCTCTTCTCATAAAGGGACTTCATGGAAACCCTTAGGTCCCTCAGCTCGGGCAGAATGCCGCCCAGTTCCATTGATCTGACACCTATCTTCTCGAGCTTCCCTGCGATCAATTGTGATTCTTTCTCGATCCTTTCTTCGGTATCCTTGATCCTGCCCTGAAGTTCTTTCATGGTCCCTGTCAGTTTTTCCTTCTCGCTTTTGGCCCTCTCTTTTTCAATTGCCAGTTCCCTCAAGGATTGAAGATCGGGGGCGAACCTTGACACCTTGTCATGGAGTTCCAGTTTTCTCCTTTCGGATTTTATCTCATCTTTTTCTATTCTTTTGAGTTCCTCGATTTTTTTCCTGGATCTTCCAAGGTCAGTTTCCAGTTTGAATATCTCCCTTGCAACTTCCAGCTTCGTTAGAGAACTTTCCCAGACCTTATGGGCTTCCTTTTCCCTGACCGAAATATCGATGGATTTCCCCGAGAGGTCCTCAAGAACCTTTTCGGACCATTCCTCGAAGGTAGTACCCTCGCCGGGTCCTCCCTCGAGAGAGAGGTTGTCCACCATGGAATCGATCACGGTCTCGGTCCTTGTATGTCTCTCTCCGATCTCTTTTCTGAGAGATTTCGTTCTGCTCTCGAACTCCATGGCGATCCGGACGAATCCGAAGGAATCGAAAAGCCTTCTTAGAAGACCCTCCCTCTTTTCAGTGTCGGCTTTCAGGAGCTCCCTGAACTCTCCCTGAGGTATCATCATGACCCTGGAGAACTGCTCCATCTCCAGTCCCATGATCTCCGTTGATCTCTTCTTGACGTTCGATTTACCGGATGCAACCACCTCCCTTCGGTATCCATCCAGATTTCCCCTTCCCTTTTCGATCCTCACGAGAGATGCTTTTTCCGGTCTGGTTGTTTTTCCTCCTCCCCTCTTCTCTGCTGTGTGTTGCAGTGTCCTATCGGCAATGTAAGTGTTCTCTCCGATCCCGAAACCGAATTCGATCCTGGGCTCGTCCCCCAACCCTGCATGGTCGCTTGCCAGGTTCCCCTCCCTTCCTGAAGGGGTAGCACCGTACAATGCATAGCAGATTGTATCGAATATGAAGCTCTTGCCAGCTCCCGTGGGACCGCTTATGAGAAATAATCCGTCCTCCTCGATATCTGTGAAATCTATTCTCGTCCTCTTCACGAAAGGACCTATGTTCTCCATCTCGAGATATATTGGCTTCATCCTGAAACCTCCCTCTCACCTCTGTCCAGGTCCTTCCTGATCCGTTCGAAGAGATCCATGGCCATCTCCCTTTCACTTTCATCATTCCACCCGAACCTTGAAAGGAATAATGAGAAAAGTTCCCTGGGATCATCGGCCTGCTCCCGGCTGATTCCCGAACCGGTTCCTGTTTCGATATGAAGAGCCGGCTGGTCGATCTCAAGTACGTTTGGATATCTTTCCCGCAGTTTCCTGTGAATGTCCATCAGATATCCTGCATCTGTCAGCGTGATAGAAAGATAATCTTCTCTGATTTGTTGAAATCCGTTCGATCCGAGAAGCTCGTCCAATTCTCCGGACAACATGGAAAAACCGCGTTTCAGATCATGGCACAGCTCCCGTGTCCGGAAATCGTTGTTTTCCAGTTCCAGGACATAAGAGCATTTCACATGATCGGATTCGGAGAAGGAATACGGGATAAGCGATCCCGAATAGCTGACCCGATTACTTCTGGATGCCCCCTGGGGCCTGTGAAGATGTCCCAGAGCAACGTAGTCGAAGCCGGAGAACTCCTCGATATCAACAAGTCCCTGATTTCCTATCAGTAGCTCCCTCTCGCTTTCCGACCTGAGAGGTTCCTTTCCTGTGTAAGCATGTGCCATCAGAATCGAAGGTATCGAGGGATCTAAGACCTCCCTTATTCTGTTGATCAGAAACCCTGTTGCATCCTGATGGGTCCTTATCCCCTCGTCAGGATATAATGCCTTCACATGGACCTCATCGACGAAGGGAAGAGCATAAACGTGAACCAATCCCCCCTCATCATCCCTTATATCCACGGGTTCGGTGATCCTGTCCAGTCTGCACCTGAAATGGATCCCGTTCTTCTCGAGGATCCCTGAGGCGAAATCAAGTCTTGTGGCGGAATCATGATTCCCGGGAATGATGATGGTGGTTATTGCCAGCGCAACCATCTTTTCTATGAATTGAGAAAAGAGGTCCACGGCCTCGGAGGGAGGGACCGCCCTGTCGTAGATATCACCGGATATAAGCAGTGCATCATAACCATCCTCCAGCTCTGTCATGATCTGTTCAAGGACATGCCTCTGATCCTCGAGGAGGTCCTGTCCGTGTATGGATTTTCCAAGATGCCAATCGGAGGTATGGAGTATCTTCATGAGGTCCCCTCGTCCTCCTTGAAATCCGGAGTGTATGTATTAAAACCTGTCCTCAAGGGGGTTGTAGAAAGTGAAAGTTCGGTTAATTGGGATAAATGCAATTCTTAAAAGGGAGGCCCTCGATGACGAACGTATGGTGATGGGCATCTCCGCACTCGAAAGAAAACTTAGATCAATAGACGGCAGGGGATACAAGGCATACAAGGATATCCGAGGGTCCTACGACATGGAGGGCTTCGTCCTGCACATAGACCATGTGCAGGGAGATCCATTCGCCTCCCCGAGCAAGGTCAGAGCCTTCGTGAATCATTCCGTTGCATCCTTTCCCGAGGCTACATATCGAAACAAACCCAGAGAGATTGCCCTCCGGGACCTCATAACGAGGAGATTTTACCGGGAGGAGGGAAGAATAGGGGCTCCCAACAAGGGATCCGGAAAAAGCGGATTGATATCCATCGACAGTCCCGGCCAGGAGATACTGGAGAGGACCTCTGTGGTGATTAATTATAGAGGGGTTGAAGCAAGGTTCTTCGTCGGTTTACCTGCCTTCGGCAGGAGGATAGCCGGATACAGGGCTATCGACATGCTCACAAAGGAGGTCCCGGAAATTGTCAAGAGATCGATGTATTTCTCCGCATACGGGGAAGAAGACCTCCTTGATCATGTCAGGACAAAGGAGGATTCCGTCCATCTCAGGAGCAAGTTGGGATCCCTCGGAATGGTTTCCTTTGTTGCGGATGGTTCGATCCTGCCGAGAAGAAGCGGAATAGACGACAGACCGATGAAAGAAGGAGCCGTCCCATTCAGCTCCCCCGAAAGCTTGAGAATAAAGATCGATCTTCCCAACAAGGGCGAAGTTACCGGTATGGGAATTGAAAAAGGAGTCACCCTCATCGTTGGAGGAGGATATCACGGCAAATCAACACTTCTCAGAGCCGTGGAACTCGGTATCTACGACCACATTCCCGGAGACGGAAGGGAACTGGTTGTGACAGATCCCGATGCGATCAAGATAAGGGCGGAGGACGGAAGGAGGATAGAGAAAACAAATATCTCCCCGTTCATCAACAATCTCCCGTTCGGGGGAGATACGGTTGATTTCTCCAGCGATAATGCAAGCGGGTCCACCTCCCAGGCAGCAAATATAATCGAATCCCTGGAAGCGGGTGCAGAGGTCCTGCTTATCGATGAGGA
Organism: uncultured Thermoplasmatales archaeon; assembly: GCA_964445525.1. Taxonomy (GTDB): domain Archaea; phylum Thermoplasmatota; class Penumbrarchaeia; order Penumbrarchaeales; family Penumbrarchaeaceae; genus Penumbrarchaeum. The sequence continues at coordinate 27,176 of CAYULA010000042.1, forward strand.
TACCTCTGCCACCAACTTCATGATAAGGGACCACAGGATGCAGGAACTTGTGAGCAAGGAAATGGAGCCCATCACCCCTTTCATAGACAAGGTTAGGCCCCTTTTCGAGGATCATGGTGTTTCATCGATCCTGGTGGTTGGCGGATCGGGGGATTATTTCGATGTATCCGACCGCATCATCTGCATGGAGGATTACATTCCGAAGGATGTTACATCAGAGGCAAATACTATCGCAGAGAAGCTCCCGACGGAAAGGACAAACGAAGGGGGAGACTCCTTCGGGGAGATCGACAGGAGGATCCCTGTTAGAAGTAGCTTCAACCCCGGGAAAGGAAAAAGGGATGTTAGCATAAAGACAAAGGCCCTGGATACCATACTTTTCGGAACTACCGCAATCTATCTTTCCGGTCTGGAGCAGCTAGTGGATACTTCCCAGACCAGGGCCATCGCGGATGCCATCTATAAAGCCTCCAGGTCCATGGATGGTAAGAGGTCCCTGAACGAGGTACTTGATATCGTTATGGTGGAGATAGACGAGAAGGGATTGGATGTCCTATCACCGTTCCCCAACGGCTCACATGCAGAATTCAGGAAACTGGAACTCGCGTCCGCGATAAACAGGATGAGGACCCTTGAGATGAAGTGAAAAACCTTATCATCGATCCGATTCATCTTTCCTCATGACATTCGCACATGTTTCCATCAGGGCCTCTGACATGGACAGATCCATCGATTTCTATTCCAAACTTCTCGGAATGGAGCTCCAGAGAAGAAGGGAGATACCCCAGAACAGGGCCGAAATCGCCTTTTTAAAGGATGCTTGCGGCGAGTTCTCCCTGGAACTGACCCATTATGATGATCAGAGGGAATTCAAGCAGGCGGATTACATGGAGAGGACCTTCGATCATCTTGCTTTCAAGGTGGAGGACCTCGGAGGTCTTGTGGAGAGGATCGGGGAAGAGGGATTCACGGTGACCGATGAGCCCTTCGAATTATCTCCGGGGAACTGGTTAGCATTTGTAGAGGACCCTGACGGGACATTGATCGAACTGATTGAACATTAATGAATAAGCAGGTCAAGTCTTTCAGCTTTCCAGATATAGGAAAGCTCATTTTATCATTCAATTGGTTATCTTTTTCTTAATTTTATTTACATGTCTAAGGACCTTTCCACGCATTACTGGTGACGCATAAGCATAACAATCAGTCTTCTCGGCACCAATTCCGCTCTTAAAGAAAACCAAACCATCTCTTCCCGGGCCCTCGGAGGTGTGACCAATATTATAATAGGATATTCCCTCATCTACCAGAACTTTCGCCAGATCACAAAAAACCTTTGCATTAGCCCCTAACTCATATCCCAACTTATTTGTTCCAATGTAAATTCCGAATGATCTCTTGTTGTGGCAGATAAAATACTGCATGGAAAGAATCTCATCTCCGTTTGTAATATAAGCCAATCTTCCAATTCCGTTTAATACCTGTTTTCGAATCACATCCTCTCCTACAAATGGTACATTATTCCTAATATATTCATCAAGTTCTCTTTCCTCCCTTGATTTCCTGGTTTCATCAAGGAGGAGAAAAAGAGTTTTCACGTCATCAGGATCATTTGATATTTTGAAGATTAGATTATTCCTGTTGGCTTTGCTTATCTTTGCCTTTCCTCTTTTTCTAATTTTTTTCCAGTAGGAATCATATCCCTCATTCAGATTGATTATCCAATCATCGTGAACATCTGAATAAAAATCTTTTTCTGGGAAATTCAACTTGCATTCATTGTCAAATCCTCGGATGATGAATTTGGAATACCCTTCTTTTTTCAGGAAATCATAAAGGGCATTAGCAAGGTTTTCACTTGGGCATTCTCTTGTAAAAAATGGACCGGAATAGAACACCGCCTGCTTCAATAAATTCATTTTCTTTATTAACTTGTTTTTGGAGTGAATGGTCAACCCTGATATACCACCAACCAACTCACCTTCAAGATAGATTTTAAGATACAAAGGCCGTAAAAATTCATTCTTGATTGGCTCAAGGAAAAGGGGAGAATGAAAGGGAGAAATATCTTTATCGTTGATTATTCTTTTCCATGTATTTTGATCATTTTCATAGGTCAATGACAATTCCATCATTCAATTTTCCATGATTAAAGATGATTATATTATTATTTCCATGTAAAAATCCCTTTTGAAAAATTGTCAGATCCCTTAGAAGCATTTTTCAGTTCCGTATGAACCTCTTTTTGAATAGTTTATTAATATCGGTCATATATTTCAAAATATTTCCTCTAAGAAACGGGGAAACCATTGTCCATGTTTCTGAGTACTGTGCTCCAAGCCCCTTTTTAAAAAATATTAACCCTTCCTTCCCCGGTCCGTCCCTTGTACTCCCAAGGTTGAAAAGATTACATCCCTGATCTATCAAGGTTTCAGTTGTATCATGGAGCAACTTTGCATTTGCCCCATTATCATATCCAGTTTCACTTGTCCCTATGAATATTAAAAACGATCTGAAATTTTCAAAAATATAATACGCCATCGAAAATATTTCATCATCTCTTGAAACATAGGCGAGATGACCTATTCCATTTGATATCTGCTCTGCCATAACCTGTTTATCCATGAAACGCATGTAGTATTTTTTAAATTCATCAAGATTTCTTCTTGACCTGAATTCTGCGGTTTCATCAAGTAAGTTATCGAGGACATCAACCAGATCGGGATCATCGGAAATATTAAACTTGAGGTTTTCTTTGTTTGCTTTCCTGACTTTCTGCCTGATCCTTCTACGTAATCCTTTTTTAAAAGATTCTCGTCCTCCATCCAGGTTTATTATCCATTCATCATTTACCTTTGATTCAAAGGACTTATCCCCGAGTTCCAACATACAGGAGGTATCATATCCCATATAACGGAAATTCACGAATCCGTTCTTTCGCAAGTACCTGACAATGCCCTCCGAAGCATCTTTGTTGGAATATTCCATTAAAAAAAATGGACCCGAAAAGAAAACAGCTGTTTTGAATTGATTAAACCTTTCTATCAGTTTATATCGGGATTTCTCTACCACTCCCGATACGCCGCCTATTATTTTTTCATCATCATGGATCTTCAAATATATCGGCTCGACTCCTTTCACCCTCAAAGCTTCAACGAATCGACTTGAATGAAAAGGTGAGGCACGTCCTTTCGAGGTAAGGTCATCCCAATTATTGAGATCTTTTTCCAATTCGATCCTGATGGTCATGGTTAAAAAAATATACATTTCATTATTATTAAACGATAACCAGTTAATATCCCATTAGGAAAAAAACATTCATTTCAGGTTAGTATTTTATTATATCTAACTTTAGGTACAAAACATTATATCAAAAAAAGAACCATTCCTCCTTGGTGTGTTTTTGTATACGGGTGATGGTATTGCTCAGAAACTAATTATTAAGGCAGCATTAACCTTACTTTCCGCACATCTCAAATGTCTTAAATCCGATTTAATTGTTTCGCAAAAT
>CAYULA010000043.1:0-30672 GCA_964445525.1 uncultured Thermoplasmatales archaeon
GGTACCGATAGGCCAGTGTACAAATTCTCTATGCAAAAACTGGTGAACTACTGATATCATCATTTATGAAACTTCATACTAAGTCTATTTTATATGAAACCCCTTTTAGGATATGGATAAACTCAGTATCCTGATTAGTTCCTACAATCGCCATGATATAATCTATAAATCCATTAAATCAATATTGAATTCAAATATTCCCCGATGTTTGGAAATTGAGGTGATCATAGTTGACGATTGTTCAAATGAAAAGACCTGGAATGAAATCGAAAGATTCAAACATGATCCAAGATTCATAATACATAGAAATGAAAAAAGGAAAGGAACAGGTGGAGAAAACTGGAATAAAGCCTTCGAATTGAGCTCAGGAAATATTATTACGAATAATGAGGATGATATGATCTGGCATGAGGATTATATCAAAATTCTCTATAATGAGCTAAAAGAACATGATAAATATACATGTCTTTTCGGAATGTATATTCAAACAGAGGATTCCGATAATCTCAGGCCTCCAAAAACCCAGCCCAAGGATCCATATCCCGACTATGGTCTTCTCACCGGAATACCAAGAAAAAAATCCATCATCCCTTCGGAGCATGTATGCCACAATCAGTATTTTTGCAGGAGGGAATTCTTTGAAGGGCTTGATGAATTGTGGCCTACCCTTGTGAAAGGTTCGGGGCTTAGGGAAGAGGATGATCTTTTCTTGCGAACATTGAAGTTGAAACCGAAGAGAAAATATCTCGCTGTACCTTCTGCGTATCTATGGCATATATATAGGGCACCTGGAGGGTACCACCTTGACAAGAAGAGATCCGAGAAAAACAACCATTTGAGCCACAAGATTTTTTTAAAAAGGAATTTCGGAAATCGATATTATTACATGATCGTATTCTATCATATTCATAGTAAAATAAAAACATTAAAAGAAAAATTGGGAAGAATAAAAAACAAGTTATTTTAGAAAAAATAGGCCGGTGTTAAATCATATGAAGATAGGCATCCTCCATGCATCCATCACGGAAGGAAACAATGGCTCAGAGAAGCTCGTCTACGAGATGGCAAAGCAGTGGGGATCAAAGATATACACATGCGATTTCAAGAAAAGCATGGAGGACTCCTATCCCGGAATCTCGGATATGGTGGTGGTCAAACAAATTAATCATCCTACCTCTTTCACAAGGAGAGAATTCGAGATCCGAAAGGCGATGACCGAAAGAAAGGATGTTGATGCTGATTTCATAATTTACTCCACACCGATGCCATGTTACAGGATCCGAAAGGACCGGACCCCTTACCTTTATTTTTGCCACACACCGGAAAGAGGATTCTTCGACCTGAAAGAGATGGTGAGAGAGGAGATGAAGACCTGGGGTTTCCCAAAATATCAGATAGCCTCCCTCCTTTTCAATTACAGGAAATATCTTGACAGGAAGCTCTTTACAGAAATCGTCAATCCCGGTCAGGTGGTAACCAACTCGGAACTGATTAGAAGGAGATATGAAAGCTCTTACGGACACAAACCGAGAAGAGCGGTTGGTGCACCGGTGGATACAAAGAGATTCAAGAACAGGCCCTCCGAAAATTTCTACCTCACCTCAGGAGGATTGAGACCCAATAAAAGGGTTGAGTGGCAGATAAGAGCAATCGCGGGAACCGGACAAAAACTGAAGATAGCCGGAGATGGAGCTCAAAGAAAAAAGTTAGAGGCTTTGGCCAGGGACCTTGAAGCTGATGTGGATTTTCTGGGAAGGGTTTCAGAAGAGGAATTGATCGATCTGTATTCCAGATGCAAAGCCTTCATCTTTTCAGCGGTTGAGGAGGATTTCGGAATGGTTCCGATAGAGGCGATGGCCTCGGGTAAACCGGTTTTCTGTGTTAAGGAGGGGGGGCCGCTCGAATACCTGGATGAGAAGGTTGCCTTCTTTTTTGAAGATATTGAGGGCCTTCAGAGATTGATTAAAAATACCAGTATCGAGGTTCTGGAATCGATGAAGGACTCCTGTATGAAAAGAGCGATGCTATATGATACTAGAATAGTCTCCGATCGGATCCTTTCCGAGATCAAAGGCGTTTTGAATGATTTCTACTGATATGAAATATCGATATGCAAAAAGGAGAAGCCTTCCTTTATCCAATTTCAGGAATTCTTACTTGTTAACCCAGAATTGAGGTGTTTCTCCCTTCAGTCCCATTATGACCTGCTCTGCTACCATGGTCCCGGCTTTCAACTGCGCATCTTTGGTGCTTGCCCCGATATGAGGGGTAAAAGTGATGTTTTCCAGCTCTGCGAGCCTGGTCTCACCCGGAGGCTCGGTCTCGAAAACGTCCAAACCCGCTCCGGCTATCTTGCCCTCCTTCAGGGCATAATAGAGGGCCTCCTCATCCACTACTCCTCCTCTTGCGCAGTTGATCAAATAGGCTGAATCTTTCATTATTTCGAACTGGTCGGTGGAGACCATATGCCTGGTCGATTCATTTAGGGCAACATGCAGGGAGATGAAATCGGACCTTTTCAAGATCTCTTCCAGGTCCAGAAGTTCGATTCCTGACTTCTTTGCGATCTCCTGAGGCAGGAAGGGATCAAAACCTATCGTTTTCATTCCGAATGCCTGTGCTCTCTTTGCTAGGGCCTGTCCTATCCTTCCGCATCCTACTATTCCTATGGTCTTTCCATCCAGTTCCACACCTTTAAGCTGTTTTTTCAGCCACTTTCCTTCCTTTATTCCTGTGCTGCCCCTCACAATCCCTCTTGAAAGAGCAAGCATGTGGCTGAAGGCCAGTTCCGCAACGGAGAGTGTGGAACCCGATGGTGCATTTACTACCTTGATGCCTTTTTCCTTTGCATATTCGATGTCAATATTATCAACACCGATCCCGGCTCTGCCTATCACCTTAAGATTTGATGCATTGTCAAGAACCTCTTTCCTCAGTTTGGTCTTTGATCTGACAAGAATTGCGTCATAAGCGCCAATCATTTCAATAAGTTCCTCTGGTGTGGGTTCGGCCTCATCAACCTCGTGACCTGCCCCCTCCAGCATCTTTACCGCTTCTTTTGCAATACCATCTGTGACAAGAACCTTCATGTTTCCAACCTCGGCTTGAGGTACATTAAAGACCGATATTAAACTAACCCTTTCGGAATGGCTGTGACGGAACAATGCATGAAAATGGCGGCGATCAAACCTCAAATCTTAGAAGGGCTGCCGCGCCACCGATCTTATCTAGCATTTCCCCACCTTCATGAGAAGTTGATATCACTTGGTGATTGGCCCCAGTTTTGGAAGACAGGTCCATCAATTCCTTGCCCTTCTCTGTTCTGAAGAGCGTTTCCGTAAGGATCAGTTTTTCCACAGCTCCCATGGTCAACGACCTTTTCACCTGGTCTATTCCATAGGTAACCCTTTCATTTTTTCCAATACGAGACATGAGGTCATCGATCACGTCGGATTCCCTTGCATATCTCAGTTTTTCCAGAAGTGGGCCGATGCCCTCTCCCCTGGTAAATGCCTCTTTCAAACCTGTTTTCCCGGAAGAAGAAGATGAAATGATGTAAATTTCATTTGAAGAGATATCCTTCAATTTTCTTATCTCCTTCCCCACTATCTCCTTCAGGAATCCCGGACCTGTGACGATTATGGGGATGTTCTCCGATAGATTTATTGAAACAAGTTCTATAGCCTCTTTTACAAGTACCTGCCATCTATCCTTGGTGGGGTATCTTTTTCCTCCTGGTCCGGCAAATACTTTCCCCAGAGGTTCGAGTCCGTAGTCCCTTAACCGGAATAATTCCGCAGATTCATCATCAATGGTAAGAGCAATCGCTTTGGGAATTTTGGAGGACCTTTCCGCTTCCTCAAGCAATTTCACATCATGTTCCGTGATGGATGATTTCCAGATATCCAGATTGGTTCCGGGTTCCACATTAAGTGTATGATGACCCGATATATCCGGAGGACCTTCGATTATTGTTCCTTTCAGCCGGAGAGCATCGGTAAAAGGATGGAATTCTATTTCGAGGACCTCGATCTTGAGATAGATTTTAACCCTGGGTTGAGCATCCGCCCTTATCTGGTCGTCTCTGGATTCCAGCTTTCTGTCGGTCAGCGATCCTGCAATATCCGAAGGGGCGATAATCTGATAGAGATACCACATATCGTCCCTGTCGGTGATTCGGATATTGTATCTGCCGACTTCATCCTCTTTTTCGATTATATGCAAGTTCACACCTTATAATGCACCGTGTAGTGGGGAATATACTTTTTAAATGATTTGTAATTAAGCTCCCTATGGTAGTTTCTTACAAACCCGATCTGAGTTCAGTGGAATACCAGGAACATACCGCCGATCTGTGGATAGAATCAAACGGCAAGGACGTTGGATCAATGATGAAAAACCTCTGCGAAGGACTTTACGGAGTGATATCTCAGGAGTTCATCTTGAAAAATGAAGGTAAAGAATACGAGATGATGTTCGATTCCAATGACATGGAAACCTCGATGGTTGACATGCTAAATGAACTGTTGTTCATTTTTGATGCTGAAGGAGCGGTGATCAGGGGCCTAACGTTCGATACGAAATTAAATGATCATTCGAGCAATATTTTACTCAAGGGGTTCAAGCATCTCTACACAATTCCGGAAGGAAAAGGAGGAATGGAGGTGAAAGCCGTAACATACCATGGAGTTGAAATAAAAACTGCCTCCGGAGGAATAAATGGTAAGGTGCTTGTCGATCTCTGATTTTTTACCCGGGGACCTCCCCTACTTCAATTAAATACTTAAAAAAGAATAACCATCTCCATCATATCCAAAGGGGAATGGGATCGGAAAATGGTCTTCGACAGATCTCGATGTCACATACCGGCAGAAACGGTCCTTGACGAGAACAACGTCAGGTGCAAAGGTGATGTGATAATCTCCGACAGATCCAGTTTTTCAAGAAATTTGATCACCGAGGGTAGGGTATTCTTGGGAGAATCCATAGAAATGGAAGGGGACATAGTTTCCATCGGTGAGATAAGGATTGATAAATCCTCCCGAATTCTGGGAAATGTGACAGGTGATAACGACATATTCATCGGTGAACGATGCAAAATTGCCGGGGAATTGGTTGTTGGAAAGAACCTCGAGATCGGCGAAGGAGTGGAGATCGACCCGGAAGCAATTGATTCCAAGGGTAGAGTGAATATTAAAAATCCGATCTCTGTAATTGTTTACATACTTCTGTATCTCCTTGAATTGCTTAGGAGGAACGATTCCAAAGAGGTCGAAAATTTTTTCAAAGAGCTCGAGGAGGGAGAGGAGGAAAATTTCCTGGTCTCTCAGGATTTCACCTACATTCCAAAGGCCAGCCGTATTACAAGAAACGGTTTCCGGATCCCTGGAGACATGAAGATCTCGGCCAAATGCCAGGTGGTAGGAGATCTCGATGTGGGCGGAGCGCTTGATATCGGGGAGGAGGTCCAGGTCATCGGGGACATCAATGCCAAAGGTGACCTCTATCTGGGGGAAAATGTTGTCATCAACGGCAATATAAGGTCCGAGGGAAGGATCGACATACATCACTCCGCAAGGCTTACAGGAAACCTGAATGGAATGTGGATAACAACAACATCGGACACCATTATAGACGGAACCCTCAAAGGAGAGGAGGGAATCAGAATCCTGACCGAAAGCGGCACAGCCGTGGAAGAGAAGATGGAAAGATTCGAAAGAGGGGTTGACGACCTTGAAGGGATAGTTGACTAACCGATCTCGTATTTTACCATTCTCTCATATTGGAAACCCTATTATAACAGATTGTTTTCGGGGTAAGCGGGCAATGATATTTGATTATGAAGTTTAGGTCTTATTTCAGGAAGTTTTAAGACATACCTCGCTATGGGGGGAACAGGCTCTTAAACGGATGTCGGAGGTCGGCATATGAAGCTTTCAAAGAACGAAAAAATAATACTCTGGGGGCTTGTAAAATATCCAATGTTGAACGACAGGCAGCTGTCCGACAAGATTGGAGTAAGGATGTCAACCCTTAATGCCATAAAAAACAAGATGAAAAGGATGGATTTGATCTTCGACAGGATAGTTCCAAATGTCGAAATAATGGACTACGAGATACTCTCTGTTAACTGGACACAGTTGAGTAGAATTGCTGATAAGGAAAGTGACACGAGTTTTTTAAAAGACCTTTTTTCAAGACATCCCAGCACATATACGGTCATGGTTTTCGGTGATACCCTTTTTTATCTTTCACTCTACAAGAATTATACTGATTTCAAGATCGCAGAAGGAGAGGTGATCTCTGGTCTTAAGAAGAAGAACCTCTTTGTGGAAAACAGATGGCATTCCACCCTTTACCCGCTGAAGATATCCTCCCTGACAAAGAATTTCGATTATACCTCGGTCCTCGAGAGGGCTTTCTCTATTGAACCTCAGGAGGATTTTCAAGCGGAAAATGACGAAAAAAAGTTAAGGAGGGCCAGAGAGAAAATATACCACCTCTCCAAAAAAGAGAAGACTATTTTAAAGGGAATCCTTGACGCACCCGATCTTCCCGACAACAAGATTGCAAGCAATCTCGACACAACCAGACAGGCTGTTGCTAGACACAAGAAGGAATTGCTGGACCTTGGGGTCATCAAGAAAACGAGGGTAATAGACTACGGTAAACTTGGTTTCAACATACTCTGCCTTGTTGAAGCCTATTATGAAAAGAAGGATCCGCAAACAAGGAAAGGTCCGGATGTCAGCTCGCTTCATCTCCCAAGCTTCTTTGTGGTCTATGGTGATTCGGAAACGGTTTCATTATCCCTATTCAAGGATTTCGGTCAGTTCACGAAAAGCCGTCAGATGTATACGGAAGCCCTGAAAGAATTTTGCGAATTGAGGAAGGAGCCTTCAATCAACCTTTTTTCACCAAGGGATACGGTTACTATCAAGCATCAGGAATATCTTCCCCTGATAGAAAAATTCCTGGAAGAAAATTAATTGGACCTATCACTTTCACCCATCCCTCTCCGAGGTAAAGGGTTTATATTTCATTCAGACCGCTATGGTTTCTAATGAGGTGAACGTATGACAGATGAGAAGACTGTTGAGGATCTCCCGGGCGTCGGACCCGCAACTGCAGAGAAATTAAAGGAGGCGGGTTTCGATGACCTTATGTCCATCGCAGTCTCCTCTCCTTCGGCACTTGTCGATGCGGCAGATATCGGGGAGGCCACGGCTTCGAAAATAATAGCCGCGGCCAAAAAATTCGCCGATATCGGAGGTTTTTTGACCGGTGATGTGGTAATGGAAAAGAGAAGACAGGTAACCAAACTTACAACCGCTTCCAGAGCACTGGACGAACTACTTGGAGGGGGCCTCGAATCCGCCTGCATAACCGAGTTCTATGGAGAATTCGGTTCCGGAAAAACACAGATAACCCATCAATTATGTGTGAACAACTTCAGGCCTGCCGAAGACGGTGGAAACGAGGCACATTCAATCTATATCGATACGGAAAACACCTTCAGACCCGAAAGGATCGTACAGATGGCTGTTGCTTTCGACCTCGACCCAACTGAAGTTCTTCAATCCATCCATGTGGCAAGAGCCTTCAACTCACATCATCAGATGCTATTGGTGGAAAAAGCAAGGGATATTGCCAAGGAGTTTCCCATCAGATTGATGGTAGTTGATTCTCTAACTGCACATTTCAGAGCCGAATATATCGGAAGGGGCGCATTGGCTGAAAGGCAGCAGAAACTCAACAAACATCTTCATTCGATCATGCAGTTTGCAGATCTCAACAAGTCCGCGATAGCAGTGACAAATCAGGTGGCCGCAAAACCTGACGCGTTTTTCGGAGATCCGACAAGAGCCATAGGGGGCCATGTCCTGGGACATACATCCACTTTCAGACTCTACCTACGGAAATCAAAAGGAAACAGGAGAATAGCTCGTTTGATAGACTCCCCGAATTTACCCGAGGGAGAGGCTGTTATCACTATTTCGGAAGATGGGGTAAGGGATTAGGTCCCGATCCCATCTTCTTCGGATAAAGTATTTCAACATTTTTTGACATAACCCCACTAAAGAAAGGTGATCCAAGATGGAAAGGCTAGACATAAAGAGAGGAAATTTCTCCAAAATTGAAAACGATAACCTATATGAGAAGATGAAAGAGGTATTCGGGAACTGTGAGAAGAAGGATGACTGGCTTGTATCGAGCTATGGGGCCCTGGACCCCATCAAAATTAAAATCGAATCCAAAAAAGAATTGTTACTCGAAATAAATACGGTCAAGATCCCGGAAGACCAGGTCCTTGATTCTGTCAGAAAAAGAAATGAGGTCCTTGAGTTTGCAACAGGATTTACTGCTAAGGAGAGGCTGAAAAGAATGAAGAAAAAGGCAAAGGAAGGGAGTCTCTGATTTTTTTTATTGCAAAAAATCATATACAAATTTATCATTCTCAGGTTTCCCCGTTGGTTGCGGATGTGGTCTAGCTCGGTAGGACCGTAGCTTCCCAAGCTACTTGCCCGGGTTCAAATCCCGGCATCCGCACCATTTCTTTATCATTACCTTTAAATTGAGAAATGGTGCTTTTTATTTACGAAGGGATTTTAACCCTTGGGCGATCGAAATTATGCATCTTGAGATATCAATCCGGAGGTGACTTTTTCAATAATTAGTATCTGAAATCCAAAACCCGGCGAAATCGATTATTAGGTAATTCATCATTACCCTCTTGATCAGAAAATGAAGATCGCTCTGTATACTGGTACCTTTGTCAAGAATAAGGATGGAGTTGCAAGGACCCTTTATGAATTGGTGAAAACCATTAAGGAAAATGATCATAAGGTAATGATCTGGTCCCCGGAGATAAGCCAGGGAGTTGAGGATGAATCCATTAGCGTACAGAAGCTTGCTTCCGTACCAGTCATAGTATATCCTGATTACAAGGTGGGGTTTTTTGGTCCCAGGACAAAAAGACAACTGGATGAATTCAAACCGGATGTTATTCAAATATCCACTCCCGATCTTGTTGGAAGGGAGTTTTTACTGTACGGAAAAAGAAACAATATTCCCGTATCTTCGGCCTATCATACGGATTTTCCTTCGTATCTTTCATATTACCAATTGGGAGCCTTTGCAACTCCGATGTGGGGCTATCTGAAATGGTTTTACAATAATTCTACAGTGACTTTAGTGCCTACCAGGGCCATGCAAAAAAGACTGAAAGAAAAAGGAATATTAAATTCGTTAATTTGGTCCAGAGGAATAAGAGGTGTTGATTTCAGTCCAGATAAAAGGTCCGAAATGTTGAGAGAAAAATGGAAAGCAAGAGAAAAGATCGTTGTACTATATTCTGGAAGATTCGTATGGTACAAGGATCTTAAAATCTATGTTAGCGTAAGTCAAAAACTCATTGAAAAATATGGAGAAAGGGTTAGATTTGTCTTATTAGGCTCGGGACCTGCTGAGAAAGATTTGAAGGAAAGTATGCCTTATGCTGTTTTCCCGGGCTACCTTACAGGTGAGGAGTTATCCACTGCATATGCAAGTGGGGATATTCTTCTGTTCCCTTCCACTACGGAAACTTTCGGTAACGTTGTTCAGGAATCGTTGGCATCCGGGATACCTGCAGTCGTATCGGATTCCGGAGGATGCAAAGAAATCGTTGAGATCTCCAAAGGAGGTCTCATTTCAAGATCAAAAGATGTAAATTCGTTTTTTGCTAATACGTCCAGATTAATAGAAGACAAAGATCTTTTTAATGAGCTGAAAAAGAATGCTTTGGAATTTTCCAAAAAAAGATCCTGGAAATATATTAATGAAAAATTACTTGATAAATATTCTACTCTCTCACTTTGACATCATAGAGAGACCCCCTGATTTCCATTGAATTACAACATTATCCAAAGGTATCGCAATATATTCGGTCGCGATGTATTTTCCCAATAGAAATCAAATTAGTTTTTTTCCTTTAGGTCCTTTTATCCTCCCTATTTCAAATTATTTAAGATCCTTTTAATTTCCAATGAAAAGATACTTGGGTTAGAATTCTTAATATAAAAAATTATTTATACCATTAAATATAACATATTTTTTTATATATAATATAATATAAAATATTTTATATATATAATAATAATAGTGATATTATTCCATAAGAAATTCTTTTTTTGGAAATACTACTTTTTCAATGGTAAAAAGTTATTTCAAAGTTGTTTTGAGAAAATCATATAATATACTCAATAACTCCATAAAAAGACAATTTATATCCGTTTTTGTATTCTTATTACTTCTTTAAACAGTATAAAACCTTTTTCCAAAGTCACATTATGACACTCCAATGGAAATATAGGGGACTCCCCCCTCACAAAGATTATTCTGTGTATTTTAAAAAATTCAGGAAAGTCCTTTGATGTACTTTTCTATGATCTTCTCTATGACCACTTTCCTCAGGTTCAATTTTTCCGAAATTCCTTCAATGTCTTCCATTTCTTCTTTGATAAATAAGGATAATATCTCTTTTTCCAAGTAGTCATCAGAGAGTTCAGCTACAAGTTCATTTACTTCCTTGAATGTTCTCTCCCTTATTGCAAGAATTCTTTTTCTCTTCTTTTCAAGTTCTTTTATCTCTTTATTCATAAGAGCTATGAGATCCTTCAACCTTTTCATCTTTAATAAATCGTTTTTCTTGTTTACCAAACCTTCCAGGTCTATTCGCATTTTTTCCAAACCAGGATCGGTAAAGGCCGGTAGAGCCGCAACTATATCATCTTTCATTTCACCGGTCACTTTTCCGTCAATGACCACTCTTTTTTGATAAGAAAGCGATCCCTTTATTTCTTCACTTTTTGTAATATCATAATCCCTGAAGGAGTAAAATTCCTCTGAATAGGTGTTGGGTCCTATGTCTATTCTTATACAATACCTTCTTCGGGGGACGTAAACTTTTCTTGGAGGCCCTCCTCTATCCGATCTTTCTTCATAGGATGTCACGAACGAATTTTCCTCAAGTACCTTTAAATGCTTCATAATGGCCTGCTGACTGATGTTCAGTTCCCTGGATAGTTGAAGAGGATAATTGGTATCCCTGGACAATTTCATCAGAATCCTTCTTCTTATGGGATTTTCAAGAACGGAAAGTATCTGATCCAGTTCCATTTCCTCATTATCCGACATACTATACAACCCAAAGTTGTAATGTAGTATTAATATTTACCCTTTTTGTTTACAAGAGGCCTATCTCTAATTATTTTCTCCCCGAATCTCTTGTAAAAATTCATATTGAATCTGATGAATTTTGCAACGTTCTTGGATCTGGTGAATAGCAGTTCGTCTTTGTTCTTGATCGTTTTTCTGAAATATCCATCCAGAACAAGATTTGCACTTCTTGTTTTGTGGGCCACCTTTAGTGTGATCACGCTAATATCCGGGATAATGATGGGTCTGGCATTGATCCTAAAAGGGGCTATTGGTACGATCTCAATAGCTTCCAGTCTCGGGTCAAGCACACTTCCGCCAGCAGAGAAAGCATAGCTGGTGGATCCGGTCGGTGTGGACAAAATCAACCCGTCTGCCCTCAATGATTGCGCCCATTCCATGTCGATATAGAATTCGAACTCCTGTATCTTGGATGGTGTGTTCGTTGATATCACGGCTTCATTTGTGGCGTCTGGGAGCCTTTCTCCGTTTAAGACGGTTTTCAATCTCGATCTTCTATCTATTTCGAAATTCCCCTCGAGTAATCTTTCAAGCGCGTTTATGACCCCGTCCGGAGGAACTTCGGTGAGGAAGCCGAGTGAACCTGCGTTAACCCCCAGTACCGGAGAATCGGTTTTCTGAAGAGTACGAAGAATGGTTCCGTCACCGCCGACACAGATAATGGCATCAGCATCCATTTCGGAAATGGGAGAATAATTCATACCGGGGATATTGAGGACGGATGAATCCTTGTCATAAACGACAAGATCAATTTCCTTGCCCCCGTTGTTTTTCTGATCGGACCAGGAGATAATATCTCTCGCCACTTCAAGTGCGGCCTTTTTTCTGTTGTGGGCAACCAGTCCGATTCTCATTTTTCGACATCCCCCATCTCGTGATCCAATTTTGATATTTCCAGAACCCTTTTTAATGATATGGGATCGCCCATCGAAAAAAACGCTTTGGTTTTATTTCTATCGAAATCGGTCCTGAATTTCGAGATTTTATTTCCCTCATCCATCGTAAAAGATCCACCGCCTGCTTCCCTGAGAATAAGTGTGGAGGCAGCAATATCGGTTAACCTTGGTATCCTCCCGAACATAACGAACATATCAAGTGATCCTGAAGCTACCAGACATACCTCAAGGGAGATACTTCCGAAATACCTGGTTCTCATTGGCCAGTTCATTAATTCATATGCCCATTTCCTGGCCTCGGGACCGATATAGGAAGATACCACTGCATCCTCCAACTCCATAGAACGAACCTTGATGGGTCTATTGTCCCTGAATGCACCTTTTCCCATGGACGCATTATATATCTGTCCGGTTGCGAGGTTCATGACCACGGCCTGTTCTACATTTCCGGAATCTTCATTGACCAGTGCAAGCGAAGTAGAGTAAAATGGTATTCCCGCAATGGCATTGTGAGTGCCGTCAATGGGATCAACCACAAGCGTATGTTTTTCTCCTTTGTTTTTGGCCCCCGCTTCCTCGGAATAAAGGTTCCATTCAAATCCCATTTCTTCTATGGCTTTAAAAATAATATTCTCTGCAACCCTGTCAATTTCTCTTGTATGATCGCCGTCTGCGCCCATGGCCACTTTCCTTTCTCCGCCTCCCATTGGAAATTCCTTGTTCAGTTCATCATAAACCAAACCGGCGATCCTTCTTAACTCCTCGTTAATCTGCACGAGAGGGGAGTAATGGCACAGTTATTGAAGTTTGCCGCTTATAATATTTTTAATCGTGTCCCATGTCTTCTATAAGGCCTCTTCGTCTCATGGACCTGAGCCTGGAGATCTCAACCATGGTAAGATCGACAAGGACTCCATCATTTTCTTTGTCCATGGTGGATGATAGACAATAACCCCTTAAAAGCCGGGGTGGGATATCCCCAGGACAGCTCTATTGTAGGCTAGGAATGGGTGTAATTGGCATGAATGATGTCGTTCTTCCTCAATTTGCAGTACCCTACCCTTTCGAACTGAACCGGTTCGCAGTTGATTGCGGAGGTTTGGGCAGAAGGTTCGACCAGACCCTTGAAGACCCTACCTTCACTTGTGTGCATTTCGCATTTTACGGAATCGGATGGGACCCAATGAATTATATGCCCGCCTTCATCTCTCAAGGTCTTCAGGTCCTTCTTCACCGGTATGCTGACATATCCCTTTTCATCGACCAGCTTCAGATTTACAAGGTCCTTCAACCTGATTATATCATCCCTGGTGATACCTTCGATATCTTGTCTCTGAACAAAAACATTGATGCAACCGTCTTTTGGAATCAGATTGAAATATCTGACTCCCAGAGACGGTTTTTCCGGATGAAGTGGAGCTTTACCTTCTAGATTCTTATCTGTTCGTATTTTGATTTTAACCGGATCGATGACGAAAAAGAATCTCTTTGACTCGAGATCAATCAATTCCCTGTTAATCGATTCGAGGGTTTCCCAGGAGAAGGTTATGTCCACAGGTTTCACACCAACCCCCAACCAGTACCTTCTGATGGCTTCGGGTTGGAAACCTCTTGCAGCCAATGCCCTTACGGTTCCTAGTCGGATATCATCCCATCCTTCAAACTGTTTTTTCGTAATTTGCTCCTTTATCAGGGATGTCTTTAGGAGGGTATCCGGAATCGATACGAGTCCGTAATGGATGAAGTTGGGAAGCCCCCATCCCATATGGTTAAACACGTATTCCTGCCTGATGGTGTTATTGAGGTGGTCCTTCCCTCTCAAAATATGTGTACATCCCATCAAATGATCGTCAATTGCAACAGAGAGATTATAGAGAGGGTACAGATGATAGCGGTCCCCCGTTCTCGGATGCGGTGTATGCTTGATCCTAATGCCTACGAAATCCCTGACTGCCGGATTCCTGTGTTCCAGGTCCGTCTTGATTACGAGAGATGCTTCTCCTTCCGAGAAATGCCCCTCTCTCATCCTGTCCCAGGACTCCAGCTGTTCATCTACAGGCTTATCCCTTTCCTTGCATGGAATTGATCTTGATTTCAACTCTCTCCATTCCTCGGGATCGATTGTACATACGTATGCCTTGCCAATTTCGATTAGTTCCTTCACTATCTGGTAATAGGTATCGAACCTTTCTGATTGGATGTATGTCTCATGGAGGTCTATTCCCAGCCAATCGAGGTCCTTGGGGATCATATCATAAGCATCGGGATCGATCTTTTCCGGATTCGTATCCTCGATCCGGAGGATGAATTCACCTCCATGCCTCCTGCAATATTCATCATTTAAAATAGCGGCTCTCGTATGTCCTATGTGGAGGGGTCCTGAAGGGCCAGGAGCAAATCTCATTCTGACCTTACCGTCATCAGCTCCTTTTAATGGGACAAGGGGATCCTTTCTCTTTCTCTTTTTTAATTCGGGAGGAGGACCAAGAGAATCAAGTAGTTCTTTCTGCTGTTGTGGATCGAGCTCGTTAACCTCTTTTACTGCTTTGATGATCTCAGCTGAGAGGGATTTCGGATCCTTCCTCAATTCCGGATGAGAGGCCATCATCTTGCCCATGATTGGTCCGACCGAACACTTCCCACCATGTTCGATCGCGTTTTGAAGTGCAAAAGCCCTGATCTCGTCCTTCATGCAATAAGAGAAGTATTGATCATTCATTAACCTTGACATTGGACTTCACAGATTTGGGTAGATATTGTAATTTTCGCTTCTAAAGGGCATAGACAACGATGTACATAGTACGCGCGCACGCGCGCGCGATGGATTTATATATCAGCCTTCTCTTCATCCATTGACGAATTTTGATGGGATGTACTGAAGGGCGTCTTTCAGAAAATTATGGATGACGTTTTTTTCATTTCCAGAGGCGGTCATCATGGATGAAACTACCAATAATGTCCGAAAAGATCCAAAAGAGAATGGTTACGATTCCTCGACCATCGAGGTACTGGAGGGATTGGAGGGTGTCAGGATCAGACCGGCCATGTACATTGGTTCAACCGATTCAATGGGCCTCCATCATCTTGTTTACGAAGTTGTGGATAATTCCATCGACGAATCCATGGCAGGATACTGCAGCTTTATCGATGTTGCCATCCTTCCGGACGGATCCATCAGGGTTGAAGATGACGGCAGGGGAATACCCATAGATGAGCATCCTGTATACAAAGTTCCTGCCCTGGAAATCGTCATGACCCGTCTTCATGCAGGGGGGAAGTTCAAAAAGGATGCCTACAAGGTTTCCGGCGGCCTTCATGGAGTAGGTGTTTCGGTTGTTAACGCCCTCTCCGAGTGGTTGGAGGTTAGGGTGAAGAGGGACGGAAAGGTCCATTATCAGAGATATGAAAGGGGGAAGATTACTGAACCAATGAAAATCATTGGAGATATGGAAAACGACAGATCAGGCACAATAGTACACTTCAAACCCGATCCCTCCATCTTCACGACACTGGAATATAAATTCGAGCTTCTTACCCACAGACTCAGGGAGCTCGCATTCCTTAATCAAGGAGTCAGGATCCGGTTGAAGGATGAGAAGTCCGGCGAGGAGGAAGAGTTCCATTTCGAGGGAGGCCTGGAATCATTTGTTGTCTATATCGATCGAAACAGAAATCCAATAATTGAACCCCCGATATGTCTTTCAGGGGAGAGAGAGGGAGTAAGTATAGAGGTATCCATGGAATGGACCGACGGTTACAGTGAAAATATATTCTCCTATGCCAATAATATCAACACAACAGAAGGCGGAACTCATCTGTCAGGATTCAAGGGGGCCCTCACGAGGACCTTCAATGAATATGCCCGCAAAGAGGACCTGTTCAAGAAGGATCAGATCCTTCAGGGCGAAGATATCAGAGAAGGGTTGACCTGCGTACTATCTGTAAAGGTTCCAGAGCCCCAATTCGAGGGTCAGACCAAGACCAAATTGGGAAATTCGGAGGTTAGGGGATATGTGGAGAATTTCCTCAATGATAAACTCAGGGAATTCCTGGATGAACATCCCAGGATGGCCGAAAAGATCATTCAGAAGGCCCTTCAGGCTTCACAGGCAAGGGAAGCCGCCAGAAAGGCCAGAGAATTGACCCGCAGAAAAGGCCTCCTGGAAGGTTCGGGGCTTCCGGGAAAACTTGCAGATTGCCAATCGCGGGATCCCCTGGTTTCTGAATTATACCTTGTGGAGGGTGATTCCGCAGGAGGTTCGGCCAAGCAGGGTAGAGACAGGTCCTTTCAAGCCATACTCCCGCTAAGGGGAAAGATACTGAATGTTGAGAAAACCAGACTTGACAAGATCCTATCCAATAATGAGATTAGGGCGATGATAACCGCCTTGGGATGCGGTATAGGGGATGAATTCGATCTGGAATCTTTGAGATACCACAAGATTGTGATAATGACCGATGCCGATGTGGACGGGGCTCATATAAGGACCCTGCTCCTGACCTTCTTTTACAGATACATGCAGGAATTGGTCAATGGGGGCTATCTCTTCATAGCCCAGCCTCCCCTATACAAGATAAAGAAGGGAAAGAGGGAATTCTACTGCTTCACGGATCAGAAGAAGGATGAACTTGTTCAGGAACTGGGCCAGGGAGTCTCCTTACAGAGATACAAAGGTCTGGGAGAGATGAACCCATCACAATTATGGGAGACAACAATGGATCCTGATGCCAGAACCCTTCTCAAGGTTACTGTCGAAGATGCTGTCCAGGCTGATGAGATATTCACGATACTTATGGGAGACCAGGTGCAACCCAGAAAGGAATTCATCGAGACCCATGCAAAGGAGGTGACCGAACTTGACATCTGATGCCGAGGATGTGAAGGACAAGGAGAGGAAACATTCCAGGATAGAGGAGGGAGGAGTAATGGGAAGAGACCTGGTTATGGAGATGAGGAGCTCGTACCTCAATTATTCAATGTCCGTGATAGTTGGCAGAGCCCTCCCTGACGCAAGGGACGGTCTCAAGCCTGTTCACAGAAGGATCCTTCATGCCATGAACGAAGGGGGGTATACCGCTGGCCGTCCGTACAGGAAATCCGCCAGGATAGTGGGTGATGTGCTCGGCAAGTATCATCCCCACGGTGATTCCTCTGTTTATGATGCCATGGTCCGGATGGCCCAGCCATTCTCACTCAGGTATCCCATGATAGACGGTCAGGGCAACTTCGGTTCGGTGGATGGGGATTCCGCCGCGGCAATGAGATATACAGAATCAAGAACGGCTAAGCTTGCAATGGAGATGCTTTCCGACATCGAGAAGGAAACCGTGGAAATGGCAGATAATTATGATGGTTCGCTGAAGGAACCAACCGTTCTCCCGTCCAAATTGCCCAACCTGATGCTCAACGGTTCATCCGGGATAGCGGTCGGTATGGCAACCAATATTCCACCTCATAATCTTACCGAAGTGGTAAGCGGACTCAGACTTCTGTTGGAGGATCCGGAGATAGAGGTCCTGGATCTTATGGAGCATATCAAAGGCCCCGATTTCCCTACCGGTGGTACCATCTACGGAAGAAACGGTATTTATCAGGCCTATACCACCGGAAGAGGAAAGATCACGATTAGGGCCAAGGCGGAAATCGAGGACAGGGAAGGGGGAAGGCAGAGGATTGTCGTGACCGAAATACCATATCAGGTCAACAAGGCCAACATGCTCCAGAAAATTGCCGAACTCGTGAAGGCCAAGGTTTTCGAAGGAATCTCCGACATAAGGGACGAGAGCGATAAAGAAGGATTGAGGGTTGTATTCGAGCTCAAGAGGGATGCGGTGGCAGAAGTTGTAATGAACAAGCTGTATGCCCATTCGGACCTTCAGGTTACATTCGGCGTGATAAATCTGGCACTTGTGGACGGTCAGCCGAGGATACTGGATCTTAAAACCATGCTGAAGGTTTTTCTGGACCATCGAAGAGAAGTGATAAGGAACCGGGTCGAATATGATCTCAGAAAAGCACAGGAAAGGCTGCACATTCTCGAGGGCCTCATCATTGCCCTGGACAATATAGACGAAGTGATCGCACTTATCAGGTCCTCCAGGGATGCATCGGAGGCTCAAAGCGGCCTGATGGAGAGGTTCGGTCTCACCGATGTCCAGGCCAAAGCGATACTCGACATGAGACTGCAGAAACTCACCTCCCTTGAAGGCACGGCCATCAAGGAAGAAGCAATGGCACTTAGGGAGACAATTGCCGATTACGAGGATATTCTGGCGAGAAAGGAGCGTGTGGACAGTATTATCTATGAGGATCTGGAATACATCCTTGAAAAATACGGTGATGAGAGAAGGACCGATATCGAAGAAGATGCGGAAGAGATCGATATAGAGGACCTCATTGTAAAACGCGACGTTGTCATAACCATCACCAATACCGGTTATGTTAAGAGACTCGACCTTGACACCTACAAGACCCAGAACCGAGGGGGAAAGGGTCTCAGAGGTATGGGGATGAAGGACGAGGATTATGTTGTTGACATGTTCGTTTGTTCCAGCCATGATTATATCCTGTTTTTCACTTCCCTGGGAAGGGTCTTCTGGGTGAAAGGATACGAGATACCCTCCGGATCCAGACAGGCAAGGGGAAAACCTTTCGTACATCTTCTCCCCAATCTTGAAGAGGGAGAGATCGTCAGATCGAACATTCACATCTCCGAATTCAGCACGGACCGCTTCCTGCTCTTTGCCACAAAGAAAGGCATAGTAAAGAGGACCTCCCTCGAGGCATATTCAAGGCCCAGGTCCACCGGGATAAAGGCCATACTCCTCAACGAGGGAGACGAACTCGTTGAAACTCAACTTTGTTCGGAGGAAAACGAGGCCGTCCTTGCCACAAAACTCGGTATGGCAAACAGATTCAAGATTTCCGATGTCAGGGCGATGGGCAGGGTGTCCACAGGCGTCAAGGGTATGCGGATGAAATACGAAGATGACGAGGTTGTGTCCCTTGCGGTACTACCTCCTTCGGAAGATATTGAAGGGGAGGAAGAAAACGGCGAGGATGAGGATCTTGAACTTCCCGAAGATGAGGAACAGATCGATGATACAAGCCCCAAGCTCATCACGATAACAGAAAGGGGATTCGGGAAAAGGGCCTCTGCCTGGAATTACAGATTGACCAGAAGAGGGTCTGCGGGAGTCATCAACATAAGAAGGGACCAGATGTCCGAAACCGGAAAAGTGATCAGAGTTATGGTTGAAAAACCCGACAGCGAGCTCCTTCTCATGTCCCAGAAGGGAATGGTTATCAGAATGACAACATCCTGCATCAGGCTTGTGAACCGAGTTGCAAAGGGTGTTATCGTAATGAGATTGAGTGAAAACGACCTTGTAAAGGCGGTTGCCATAATCCAGAAATTGAACGGTGATCTGGATATATCTGAAGAATGCGAAATCCCCGAAGAGGATGCCGCCGATTGAGAAAAATCACTTCTTTATCAGGGAAACACCGCATTCGGGACAGAATTTCCACTCAGAATTAAGCGGATAACCACAAAGCGGGCAATGTCGTGATGGTCCTTTCGATTGTCGTGCCGACGAAGCATCAGTCTTTGCCTCCTCCTTCAACCTCCTTTCAGCAAAGTATTGTGCCTCAAGGTCGGAAGCAGCCTTCTTCTTGTTGGAGTAGAGTCTTTCCCTCTCTTTTTTGAAATCGTAAGGACTGCTTACAGATTCCCTCTTGCTGGAAAGATTGTTCCCGCCGCAGTTGGGACAGAGCATACTGCCCCCGCAGCCGTACCTTTCACAGGCCTCCACTCCGAAGTTTCCACCGCAAATCTCACAGTACTGGTTCACGTACCGTTTGCAATCCTTGCAATAAGCAACCATGGAATCACTTGAGTATCATTCACGGTCAAGATAAAAAAATGTTATGTTCATCTTGTCTTAACCTTGAATTCATCCCTCTTTTCGATAACTATCTTTTCAAAGTCGGGACCGAGGTCAAGGGCCAATTCTTCTATCTCGTCGATATTCCTTACGAACTGGGCCTTGGAATCCGTTTCCACAAGCTCGTAGAACTTCTTGTATTTCTTGTTGTGGTCCGCGTAATAGAGCCATCCTCCGATGGAGAAAATACCTCCCAAAACAAGTGTAGCCCAAGCCCATTGATCAAGATGGTCAACCAGGGGTATGGGGTAGCCTTTAAATGGCTCGGTATCGAAATACTCGAGAAGCTCCCAAAGTGACAGAAGTGCGACTATTGTTCCAAAAACCGCAACTAGAAAGAGCTTGCCTCTCTTGTTCTTCTGCCAGAACCTTTTCCAGGCCTTGCCAACGGAATTAAAGGGATTTGTCATTTCGGGTCCCTCCCCCTTATCGATATCCATTATATTACATTTACCAGTGGGAGGTTATTAATGCCCATTTTTCCGGGAAATCGATATATACCAGCTGTATACATGGTAATCTGCCCTGGTTTTCGAAGACGGCGGTGATCGATGATCCGCCCTGGCAATACCGGGGTTACAAAAATCTACGGTGCTTTTAAGGGTCCCTCGCAGACCTATCAGACGTGACGTCGAGGAATGATGCGAAAACCAACCCAGGCATCGGACAGACCCCCCGGGAATGGGTCAGAATCCGGAGTGGGCATACCGCCCGTCAATGAAAGGGTTCGTTAATTCCCGGGGACAGTCATTCTCCAATGACCGAGACGTAGACCTTTCTATCCCTGGAACTTCTGACATCCAGTTCGAGGAATATTATCTGTTGCCATGTACCCCTAATCAACTTGCCGTCCCTGACGGGCATTGTTATATCGGGTCCGATAAGGGAGGCCCTTACGTGTGAATGTCCGTTTCCGTCGTTCCAAGTTCTGTGGTGGGCATATTCAATATTCTTGGGTATGATCCTTTGGAGCATTGCCGGGAAATCCTCGAGAAGGCCGGGTTCGTATTCGATCACGGTTAATGCCGCCGTGGCTCCCGCAACCGAACAATTAACGATTCCTGTTTTGATTCCTGACCTGGACACTATGTCCTCGACCCTGTCCGTGATGTTTGGGATCTCCCCTTCCCCGTGGGTCTTGAAGGCAATCTCGCCTGAATGGACAGTCATGGACAGTTCTCCTAATTTTATGTATAACATTAATGGATGTAGGCATTAATACTTTTCAGGAGAGATGAGGAATTATCTTAGATCTCCTGAATTGGGGATCATACAGATGAATACAAGTTCCTCTTTTCCCGTATTGCTGTAACCGTGTGCTTCATCCCCTGGTATGAATAAAACATCACCCGGGCCTATACTCTTTTTTTCGTCCCTGGTGAAGGCTTCTCCATTACCACTGAGAATGTATATCTCGTGCTCCCAACCGTGATCGTGGAGATCTATACGCCCTCCCGGGGCGACCTTGAACCTCCTCATTGCGAAATTTGGAGCCCCGTCCTTTTTGGATGCCAGCCATTGAATTTGTGCACCTTCCACGCCATCCATATGCACATCCTCGAGTTCCACGTCTTCTACATTTTTAACTATCATCTAAATTGCTCCTGGAGTTTTTTTCCAACCAGTTGATAACCACTTCCTCGGGCACTATTTTGTATGAGACGGCAACCGACATGGAGATCTCATCTCCCGGATCGGTGTAACTCAATAGTGCCGGTCTGCTCGAAACTATGTCACCGGCTATGCATGTTACGTTGATAAAAAGTCCTGTGTTTCCGGGTTCCGCCCCTCCTTCCGGATTCCACTGCCAGTTTTCCCCGGATTCGTTCCCCTCCCTATCAAGGAGAATTGGATTGTTCAAAATTTCAAGAATGACCCTGGTAGTTCCCATCTGAGATGTGGAACTCTGCCTGACTGTGCTGGTGGAGGTATCGTTTGTATTATTTCCACCAGTGGATATGCCTTTGTCCAGAAGAGGCTCCCCGATTATCGATAGAGTGAAGGTGTCTGGAGTATTGGTGTAAAACGGTCGTGTAGCCGGAGCCCTCTCATCATCGGACCAGGCTATCAGCACCTGCACTCCAGTAATCAGAACGAGGTCGGTGGTGTTTCCGGGTCTCCCTATGCTCCAGTATTTTGTCTGACCGTCTTCCACCATTATGTTTTCAGTCAGGAGGTCCTTGGTCTCCTCGCCGTATTCTTCGAGACCGGCAATTTCCATAGATGGAGCTTCCTCCTTGCCTCCGACAATCGCCACGATTACCAACGTGATGATAAAAAGCAGGGAAACCGAACCAGCGCCTATCATCAAACGTTTCTTGTCCTTCTTTCTCAAGGTCAAACCTCCATCCCGGACTGAGTTGATACTAACCGCGATGGTATATGACTGTATGACTTGTTGATTTTATAGTTTTGGTCCCTTGATGAAATTGCACACCTATTGGGTAAATCTTTTCATAGGGATATGGAGTGATTTCTGAGATCGGCATATGGAAAAGAGAATCCCCCAATAAGAGGGATCCTCTAACATGTTAATCAACGATATGACTTCTGCCTCTTCTTTCTTGCACCGCGACCGAGAGGTTTCTTGGGGAGATGTCTTCTCGGATCATTGACAAGAAGGGCCCTATCATAGTGAAGGTAGCGATCCTTGAGCTCCTCATCATTGAAGAACTCCACAAGACCTCTTGCTATGGCGGTCCGAACCGAGTCTGCCTGACCCATGAAACCGCCCCCTTCCACTGTGACGTTTATATCGACCTTGTCCACCATTTCCCTCGCAAGTATGAGGGGCTCCATCATCTTCAATCTGGCAATCTCGGGGTCGATGAGCTCGATGGGTTTGTGATTTACCCTCACCCTTCCCTTGCCTGATTTGACAACAGCCCTTGCAATGGCCGTCTTTCTCTTTCCGCTTGTGTTAACCAGCTTTCCCATTCACAAACCTCCTCAGATCTTGGCTCCCAGAACCTTGGAGATCTCTGCCAGCTCGATGTACTGTTCGATCCCCTCGTTCTTGGCTTCCTCGACGGATGCGGCTTTCTTTCCTCTAAACTCCTCGGGTGTCCCAATGTAAACCTTGACCCTTTTAAGGGCATTTCTTCCCCTGTCCTGTTGGTAGGGAAGCATTCCCCTGATGGTCCTCTTCAGGATCCTGTCGGGCATTCTCGGGAAGTAGGGTCCTTTCCTGGGATGATTCAGCTCCCTCTTTCTGATGTAATTTTTCAGGACCATCTTTCTATTTCCCGATACTATGGCCTTCTCGGAATTTATTATTGCCACCTCAAGGTCCCTGTTTTTCAGGAGCTTTTTTGCCACATGGGTCGAAAGTCTTCCCATGATGAGTCCGGATGCATCTATGATCTCGACCATGATAATCACCCGATAATCCTGACACCCTTCCCCTTTGGATTCTTCTGCACCAGTTGGGGAATAGTTAGCACGGTTCCTCCGGCCGAGGTGATCTTCTCTCTTGCTCCATTTGTTGACTTAAAAGCGGCCACCGTAACGGGGTAATCGATATCGCCAGCGCCCAGCAGTTTTCCGGGGATGATCAGGGTCTCGCCCTTCTTTACATGGAAAGAGATCCTCGATATATTGACCTCTGCCCATACCCTGGAAGGTTTTTCCAGACGCTTTGCGATGTCTCGCCAGATTGGGGCTTCGTTCTCTCTCGACCATGTTTTCAGGTCGAAAATGAGTGAAACAAGCCCCGGATCGGTTTTATTTGGGCTTGCCATTCTGACTCCTCCGACATCGTATTCTAATGTCTCTCCCTTGTGGGAGGAGGCGACCCTACGCTGCCATCATTTAAAAACTTTATTACCTTGGAACGCCTCCTTTGTTCGGGTAAAATGTGCAATGTTGATGAAGAATCCATTGATAAATTCATGAAAGATATTCCGGTAGAGTCCCTGATGGGCATTGTTGAGGAAACCTACGAGGATCTTTTAAAAGGAACAAATAAAAAGAAAATTTTCCAGGGTATTATTTCGAAAGATTTCAATCGTGATGTTGCCGGTTTGGTTTTGGACATCTGCCTGACAAGAAAAAAATCCAAGGGAAAATTCACAGATCATGAAAGATTGTATTTCACATCGGAGGGCTTGAGATGGGCCACTCCGGAAATCGCAGCCGATCATTGCGCGGGAAGAATGGAGAGATACAATATCGCAGACCTCACCTGCGGACAGGGTGGTCAGGTCATATCATTTTCCCGGGTTGCGGAAAAGGTAATTGCCGTTGATATCGATCCTTTGAACTGTCTGATAACCAGGATGAATTTGAGATCTCTCGGAATTGAAAACGTGGAAGTGATAAATTCCGATTGTCTTTCACAATCGGTAATGGATAGATTGGATGATAGGTACGTATTATTCAGCGATCCGGCCAGGCCGGAAGGCTCCCGGGAAAGGACCATGGATGAGATCGTCCCCGATCCGAGGCAGATTGAAAGGGCTTACAGGGATACAGTGCCCGGAATGTGCTTCGAGATACCTCCCTATATGTCGCTGGAGAGGATAAAATTCGATCATGAGGCGGAATACATCTCCATTGACGGAAGAATAAACAGGTTGAATATTTATTTGGGCGAACTCAAAAAGGCAAACCGTTCTTCGGTGGTTCTTCCAAGCGGAGGATGCCTGACGGGGGAACCTTTTCCGATTGAAGAGGAATATACTCCCGAAAACATGATCGGGTCCTACATCAATGAAGTGGATCCCACGGTTGTAGCTTCCGGGCTGCTGGGAAACCTGATCAAAGAAAATGGGTGGAGGGTATCAAGTCTGAAATTGGATCACAGGAGAACCCTGCTGCTTTCCAAGAATCTGCTTTCGTCACCCTTTATCAAGAGTTCCTACGAAGTTTTGGGTATTGCAGACACCGTACCGGAATTGAAAGGAAAACTGAGGGAGGCAGGTGCGGGTTTCGTGACACTCAGGTATTCGGTAAAACCCCGGGATTACTGGAAAATCCGAAATGATCTCGAGGAGAAGTTAGAGGGAAAAATTAAGGTGAGCGTTTTCAGAAAAGGCGATTACATAATGGCCAGGAAAATATCGGAAGGATGAATGATCGTCATCATTCTATTTCGACTATTACCGTGGATAGTTCGGCATTCTCCCGTGAGCTGTTTCCTCCGTCATCCACCACCTCGAGTGACACATAGTAAATACCTCTATCAGTGAAGGTGTAAGTCAGCGTGGGGGATGAGGTGGTCTCTATCGAAAGATCGCCCACGTACCAGATGTATTCCACTATTCCCGAATCATCCCAGGAATCCGAAGCGTCAAATTCCACCACAGCCTCTCCTTCGGTCAGGTTTTTTGTGATATCATCTCCCGCCGATGCCATGGGAGGCGCGTCGAAACTGAATAGGATCCCCTCGCTAACGGTCACCTCCCTGAAAGGTGAATTCGGATGGCAGTAATTGTTCGTCACGGACCCAGAAAGGGCGTATGTGCCCTTTTCCGTGTGATCGATTGCCCTCGATATGGTAAGTATGTTTGCCGGATATCCGGTTGAATTTATATCGAATCTTTCACCGTTGGGTGTAATAATCTCTCCTTCGAATGTGTAAGATTGGGGATCCTCTCCGTTGGGTGAGGTTCTGTTTCCAAAGAGATATTCCATGGTAACCTCCACCTTGTAATCGGGAGTCAGTCGGGTGCTATCGGCGTTGAAGCCGTTCCAGCCGGTTACAATCTTGTCTGCAACCGAG
The DNA here is from genome assembly GCA_964445525.1 of uncultured Thermoplasmatales archaeon. Lineage (GTDB taxonomy): Archaea > Thermoplasmatota > Penumbrarchaeia > Penumbrarchaeales > Penumbrarchaeaceae > Penumbrarchaeum. The sequence continues at coordinate 25,786 of CAYULA010000043.1, forward strand.
TCCATCCTCATCGTGTATACGTCGCTTTGTCCGTCCGCCCTAACGGTAAGGTGATATTCGCCGTTACCCCACAGAAAATCCCTGTATTCGACCTTGTGCCTGCCGGTATCACCTCTGATGTTGGCATTTCCTGAATAAATGGGCTTTTCCGCATCCTCGTAATATATCTCCACATCAACCTTTCCATCATATTCTCCCACACCGTTCACCGATGTATAGATCGGGAAACTGATCCCATCGATCTCCTTTTCAATGTTACCGACCACTACCGAGGAAACGGAATTGTTGTTGAATAGAACCACAAGGACCGCTATGAGAATTATCCCGGCCACTATCACTCCTCCTATGATCAGAGCGGGAGAAGGTCTTGATCTGTCGTGTTCGCCACCTGTTTCGAGGTCCTTTTCTCTCCTTGTGGAAGGCCGAGCCAATGGATCACCTAAATGCAAGAAGAATCGGTTCACTAAAAAAGGTTTTTGAATTATGCGGTAAAAATCATCATCTGGGGAACTTCAAGGTAAACGTGGATCCAACAACCTCGTTATTTTCCACCCTGTCGGATACATCTATGCTTCCCCCATATCTTCTAACGGCCATGTGTACTATGGTCATCCCTATGCCTGTGTGGATCTTCTTGACCGGGTTCGAATACCTTTGAAATAACATCTCCTTCATCTTGGAACTCATTCCTCCCCCGTGATCCCAAACCCTGATTTCGGTTGCTTCTTCCGATTGCGTGGCATCTACGCCGATGAACGGCTTACCATTCTCCTGGGCTTTTATTGAATTGTGAAATAGATTGTAGAACGCTTCCTCGACAATCTCCTCTGCCTCCAATACCATATCATCATCAATATTGAGACGAACATCCGGTTCCACATCGGGAAATCCATCCCGAGCCATATCCAGAGACCTCTCGATCAAATCCTTCAGATGAATCTTTTTCGTATCTTTGGGTTCCTCCCTTATCCTCGAGAGTTTAGTAACATCCTTTGCCAGCTTTGTTGACCTGTCGGCAAGCGAATGGACCAACCTAAGTGTTGCATCCTCCCTTTTCCTGTCTCCCTTTACAACTTCCAGAGCATCAAGACCGCTTTTTATTCCGTGCAGGATATTTCCCATGTCATGTGCCAGCAGATCAAGATAGAACTCTGCCCTATTCCTCTCTTCTATCAGGGATTGCTGGTGCTTCTTCCTTTCCGTGATATCCCTGGAGACCACACACAGCATCTTCCTCTCTCCCCTGTTGATCCGACTTGCTGAGACCTCAACATCCACCAAAGTCCCATCCTTCCTTCGATATGTCCGTTCTCCCACCATCGCTTGACCTTTGGAAAGGACCGTCTCTATCTTCTCGGAGATATCCAGCTCGGAATGGGCCACGAAATCGCTAGCCTTCAATCCTTTCATCTCCTCTCCTGAATATCCAAGCAAATTCTGGAGTGCCATGTTCGATTCCACAATTTCCCTTGTCTCGATATCATATATGTATATGTTTTCTGCCGATTGCTCTACCGTGGCCCTGTATTTTTCTTCACTTTCCTTCAATGCCTTTTCCGTCAACTTGTTTTCCGTGATATCCAGGAAAAGTGCAGCATATCCTCGATAACTCCACGTATCATCGAACCAGGGCGTGCCGGAAAAGAGAATCCTTCTCATTTTTCCATCCGATCTTATAATGGTGGTCTCAGTTTTCTCGCTTGATCCGCTCTTTCTTCTTTCTGTTAGCTCGCTTATAATACGGATCTCCTCGTCGGGTACTATGTCGGCAATATTCATTCCTGCCAGTTTTTCCTGGTTGTACCCCAGGAGTTCCGTAAGAGCCGGATTCGCATAGAGGAAATTATCATTCCTGTCCATGATCCCCAATCCTTCATGCAGGTTCTCCACCACCATACGGTAACCTCTATGTGTGTTCCTGTCACTTTTGCCGTTCCCCATAAGGATGGTAATATCGGTTATCATAAGGATGATGAAATGGTATTCCCCTTCCTGGACCCTGGTCATTGAAACCCTGGCCCAGGCGGTCCTGCTGTCACGAAATCTAAGCTCCACCTGATCCTCGACCCTGTTTTCAACCTTTTGAAGAAGATCTTCAATGGCTCTGTTCGAATCCTCATGGAAGGTCTCGATATGGGGGAACTTTTTGTTGATGATGTCCGGTTCTGGCCCCATAAATTCAATTGCTTTATTATTTGCTTCAAGAAGGATACCATCCTCTCTCAATATCAAAAGGACGTCTTTTGCATTGTTGAAGACAACTTCGAAAACACCGTCTCCGAATCTCTTCAACGACTCCATGAGGCACCTCTATAGGGAAATGAGAAAGCCAGGCGTTTTTAAAACTTTACATGAGATTTGGCAATTAAAATAATCATTGAGCATTGAGTCGATACCTATACGATTTGAAATTCAGATGAAATCTCATTTTTGTTTACATGTAATCGAAATGTTGCTTACCCGGGATGAATTTTATCTTGGAGGGAGGGATATGGGTAATTCACAAGGGGCGATCCAATGAAACTTGTGATCGGTAAGGAATTCAAGGAGGAGGCTCTCGATAGAATAAAGAACTCATATCCGGAGTTGGAGGTTCGAACCGCCAAGAATGCCGAGGAACAGGATAGGGAGATCCGTGATGCCGACATACTCCTTTCAAGGTTGATACCTTCAAGCCTCGAGGGGGCTCCCCGGTTGAAATGGATACAGTTCACCTGGGAGGGTGTGGACCACCTATCGGAGGAAATGAGGAAAAGTGATATTATAATCACCAATGCCGGTGGAGCGCATTCCATCCAGATGGCGGAACATGTTTTCTCATACCTGCTTACAATCTCGAGGAAAGTGCCGATGTACCTCGAGCTTCAGAAGGAGTCTAAATGGCTCGATTGGCCCAAGCAGCCACCATTGAGGAGGCTTTACGGAAGCACCATCGGAATTCTGGGGTATGGAAGGATCGGAAGGACGGTAGCCAAGATTGCTCAGGGATTCGGTATGAGGATCATTGTGTCGAAGAAAACCCCCTCCGAGATGTCCGCAGAGGGCTATTACGAAGACAATAGCTACGATATCGAAGGATCCATACCGGAAAGGGTATTCGGGCCAGATGAATTGGAAGAATTGCTTCCACTCTGCGATTATCTGGTTGTGACCCTCCCCCTAACCGAGGATACAAGGGGATTGATCGGAAAGAGGGAACTGAGGTTGATGAAGGAGGATTCGGTCCTCATCAATATCGGGAGAGGGCCCATAGTCAAGGAGAAGGACATGATCGAAGCTTTGACGGAAGGATGGATATCCGGAGCTGGTCTGGATGTTTTCGACGAGGAGCCATTGCCCCCTGACAATCCTCTTTGGGAACTGGATAATGTTATAATAACCCCGCATTCGGGTGTGGGAGGAGATCCTGCCGATGAAAAGATCCTGGAGATATTCACGGAGAATCTCGAGAGGTTCAGGAAGGGAGAGGAATTGATCAACAGGATAGACAAGAAAAAAGGCTATTAAATATTTTTTTTCATCATATAGGAAATTAAATAAGTCCAGTTATTCCAGTCTTAAAATACTGTTGATTACAAAAATACCGATCAAGTCCGGGGTGGGCGGGGTTTGTACGTTCGATCGAAGCCTGCTTCGATCGATTTTTCATCAATCCCATTCCACCGGGATATCGTCGTGTCCTGAATATTTTTTGCCGCAGCACGGACAGTACTGCTGGTCCTTTTTTACGGATGTGCCGCATCTCAGACATGAGCGTTCCTTCGGCACTGCACCCTTGGCCAGAGTAACCTTCTCACCTGAACATTCTCTGGACCCAAGGCCGAGGTTCACCTCGACCTTTCCAAGGAATCCCGATAGTTCCAGCAGTTTTGTGAGGATCATTATGGTGCTTTTATTGAAAGGTGACATCCGGCATACCCAATTGCTCTCGGTATAATGGGGAAATCCCGGGTATGCTCCAGGCTTACCTGGTACGGTAAAAACAAAGGCGTAGATACTGCTGTTCACAGATATTTGCGGTGCCTATGTAGAAGATCATTGGTCATGGAGATGCATATTTGAGATGACATCTTCTGTGTTTTTTCTTTTTATGAAATATGATAAATATCAACTTTCGATATCACTAATTGCCATTTTCAATGGAATATGACTTTTTTCGAATTGCAATAAAAAAAATCAAGAGTTAAAAAAATCTTGTTTATTTCAATCTGCTTTGATGTTTTCAATTTTAAGGATTTGCCCATCGTTTGTAGATATTAAAACTGTAATATTAAAAATATCTTTTATCTGATCCAAACTTATTAAGTAATCTTTCAGATGGTTATTAAACCATATTAATGTTACATTATGGCCTTTCATTACGTTTTCTTTAACGCCAATTAAATCATTTGCTGTCTTTGTTGACGAGTACCATGTCTCTCTTGGCATTAATTCGATGTTTTTCATCTCCAATATGGCATATATTGCGTCTGGTGAATTGGAATAGACCTTACCTTCAAATTCCATCTCTTCTATTGAGGACATTAGATCAGATTCCCTCCATTCTGTTGTGTTGTAACCTCCAGCTCCGTTATTTGCTGAGAATGCAATTAGGTACAGTACTATCAGAAATGAGAAAAAAGTCCATAATATTAGTATTAAGAAATCACATCTTTTATTTATGGTTCTCAGATGGGTATTGTTTTTAGTATCTTTTACTTTTATTTTTAGAAATAATATACTAATAATGTTATTTTTTACAAATACATATATTCCTGAGATTAACAATATCAATATCGGAAAATATATTGGCGATAATATTTTGGTTTGAATATTTCCCAAACCAATAATACTTCTAGTGTCATGTCAAGTGTAGCCTGTCGTAACGTTTAATAACTATCCGAGCCA
>CAYULA010000044.1:0-30517 GCA_964445525.1 uncultured Thermoplasmatales archaeon
TCCGTCCATGTCGGGATCGAAGTCCCAATCATTCCCCTTCAGGGGATTCAATGCCGCTGCCATACCTGCTATGGCAGCAAGTCCGAGCATGATTGCCAGACCAATTACAAGTTTCTTCATATCAAAGCCTCCGTTTATTTTCTGCAAGTATGCATTCGCAGTTTTAGATATATAAAGGTTTTGAAACGATCATTGAACAGGTTCCCGAATTTCCGAAAATCTGTACATAAGATATTACGAATAGAAATATAAATAAAATTAAGAAAAAAGAAATTTGAAATACCTTCCCCATTCAGCTTGAAAGGAGAGGATTCCATGTAAGCTTCACAGGTGCGTCGGTCCTGTCCATCTCAAGTGTGACCCTGAGTTCATTGTTGTAAAATTCCACGTAAAAACCCCTTACAAGCGAGGTGTACCTGGTTACCCTCTTTCCATAGGAAGTGAGTTTTCTGTCCAGAGGAGCAATCAGCCCGGAAAGCTCCAGCTCCTTAATCTTCTTGTAGGTTCCCGCCAGAGGCGTACCGAGATCGGTAGAGAGTTCCTGGGCAGTGCAGGGCCTCTTCTGCGTGGCGGCTATGATCTTGAGTGCATTCCCGTCGGACAATATCTTGGATGTCTCGAGTATCTTCATGTTCTTTTTCCCCCGTATGTGCATACATATACATACCTGCATATATATGTTTCGTCATATGCATGCATTATCATAGATGTTAATATATGCTAGACGGCTTTTTCGCGGGTTTTTTACCCTTCGAGGACCCTTCAAGGGTCGATGAGGGACGGATTTGATCATAAAACCGGCTTCGTTGTGGATGAAATGTTGTGGAAGCTGGGAAGGTTCCTGAGAATCGCGGGTTTTGATACTGTAATACCCCGTCCGACAACAGACAATGAATTGGCCCGAATTTCAAAAGAGGAAAACAGGATCCTTCTTACAAGGGACAAAGATCTGTCCCGAAGGAAGGATGCCCATGCTCTCAGAATAACCGATGACAGTCTTGAAAACCAATTGAGGGAAATAGTGGAAAGATTGGATCTGTCATCCCTCAAAAAAAAGGGTTCCAGGTGTCCCGTTTGCGGTCAGCAGCTCGAGGTGAGAAATAAGAGTGATCTGGATGATTCGATCTCTTCTTCCATACCATCCAAAGTAATATCCTATCACAATGAATTCTATATATGTACCGTATGTGAAAGAGCATACTGGAGAGGAAAACACTGGGAAGGTATAACGAGAATACTGGAAAGAGTCGATCTTCTCCCGGATATTTAATGTAAGGGCAAATTTATTCTACAATATCACAATAGCGGAAATCAAAAAGGACCGGAGCCAATGATCTTAGACGAGACCACATACAGGGAAATATACAACGATCTCAACCACTACAGCGACATAGACAGGCTCTACAAGAAGTACAAGAGATCGAGAAAGTTCAGCTGGGAATTCTTTCTGGTAGTCTATACCCAGAGAACCATAAGGGACGTTACTGCAAAATTCCAGAAAATAAGATCCAAGGCCCCGAAATTACACAGGAGATGGAAGAAGGGAACCAGTCTGCTCGAGATATCCGAGGAACTGGATTTTTCTCCGGTGATGACAGCCTTCATAATTCTGACCAGCCAGGAATTCGGAAGAAACGGATTCAGAAAGATGATCAACGATCCGGAATCCGTTGAAAACAAGAGATTAGCAAGGGAGCTGAGGGAGGTCAGGGACAACGATCATATCTATTCTCCCGAGGGCAACGAGGTGCAGAGGAAAAGGGGAGTAAAGGGGGAAGCCATGTTGAAAACATGGCTTGACCGGCATGATGTGAAATATCAGCGTGAGGAGGACCTCAGGGAAAAGGGTGGGAAGACTCCGGATTTCCTTCTGAACAAGAAAATATACTTCAGAGGGGAAGAAGTGAACTGGATCGAATCCAAGGGCTCCTTCGGGGACATGAGGGAGATAAACAAGAACCTCAAGAAGCAATTGAGGTCTTACAGGGAGATCTTCGGGCCCGGAATGGTCCTTTACTGGTTTGGAATTGTCAATGATGCCCCGATCGAGGAAGGGATTGTGATAGAAACAAGAGAGGTCCTTGAAGATCACTGGGATTTCAACTGATCCCCGACAGACTCTTTTAGTGAGATCCTGCTCACATCCTCAAGGGTCCGGCTCTTGAGGATTATGTATCCGAATCTTTCTGCCGTTTCCTCCTCATTCAGTTTTTTCGCAAGATCCAGCATCTCTTCGATTCTATTGTGTCTTTCGACTCCCGTACCTTTATCTTCCCTTTTGTTTACCTTTTCTTCACCCTTATCTATGAATAACAATACATGATAATCGGGCATGGCCCTGAACGAATACCAGGCCATCTCCGTTACGATATCAGCTCTTCCTTCTCCCGAGACCATGAAAGTACCCCTGGAAGTGTCGTGTTCTATCACTCTCAGAACGGATGAGGGAGGTATCTCTCCATCTGTCAATAGCTTGAATTGAATGAAACCGTCAATGGCCCTGATGCAGAGATTGGATCCGGGTGGTATTTCCTCACCTTTTTTCTTGAGCTTTCCCAAGAGATCGGAAACCCTGTCCATGGTGGGAAAATCCGGGGGTCTGACCGCAACCTTCATGGTGGATATGGATCCCGAAAGAGGACCCGGAGGTCTGAGACCTTCCCCGGGATCAATTTTTTTTTGTCTGTTCATGCGATCCCTCAAGAACATTTGGAATAGTAACAGGAATGGCATATCGAGCAGCCGTCCTGATATACCAGTGAATTACCACACTCGGGACAAACACCCACTATCATTCCCTCGTCTTCTCCTGAATTATTACCATTTTCAGGACTGGCATAGTATTCGAGGGTGGGGGCCGTGGTTTCTTCCTCATTGATAGAAGGGGACTGGCCCATCAGGTACCTTTCAAGTGCTTTGGCCATCCCGTCCGGGCAGGATAAAACGGATTCGTCTGCCATTCCAAGGGGAGCGTTAGTGGGATTGGGGCATCTAATACCCTTCAGCTGTTTCACTATCTGCCAGGGATCCACACCGGATCTCATTGCAAGGGATGCCTGTCTTGCGAGGGCCTCTATCTGCGCAGCCGCACATCCTCCACCCTTCCCAAGGTTGGCAAACATTTCGAAAGGACCGAACCTGTCCGCATTGATTGTAACATAGAGGGCCCCGCAACCTGTATTGACCCTGCCGGTAACACCTTTGATTATTTTTGGCCTCTCTCTTGGTTTCAATACACCAGTATCCATACCGGTCTTTTTCTTCTTGATAGTGGATAGAACCTGCTCCTCCCTCGAACCGTCCCTGTATATGGTGACACCCTTGCAACCCAGTTCGTATGCCAGCAGATATACCTTCTTGACATCTTCGATGGTTGCCTCCTGGGGGAAGTTTACGGTCTTTGATACGGCGTTGTCGGTGTACTTCTGGAATGCAGCCTGCATGCGGGTGTGCCATTCAGGTGTGATGTCATGAGCGGTTGCGAAGACTGTCTGATATTTCTCCGGTACGGACTGGATTCCCCTTACCGTTCCCTTCTCGGAGATCTTTTCCATCAACTCGTCGCTGTAGAAACCTTCCCTCACTGCCACTTCCTTGAAAAGGGAATGAGCCTCCACCATCTGGGTTTTGTCCATTACATTCCTCTTGAACACAAGGGCAAAAAGCGGCTCCACACCTGATGAGGCTCCTGCAATTATTGATATGGTCCCGGTTGGAGCAATGGTGGTGGTGGTTGCATTTCTAATTTGCTCCCCCCCTTTTTTGTCAAAGATGGATCCTTTGAAATTGGGAAATGGGCCTCTTTTCCGTGCCAGCTCCCTGGACATCTGGGTGGACTCCTTCTTTACAAAGGACATTACCTCATCTGCCATCTCCACTGCTTTCTCGGAGTCATAAGCAATACCCAGCTGAAAGAGAAGGTCCGCCCATCCCATTATTCCCAGACCGATCTTTCGGTTTGCCTTTGTATTTTTTTCTATTTCGGGCAGGGGGAAATTGTTCATGTCGATAACGTTGTCAAGAAAATGAACCGAAGTTCTCGTAACTTCTCTTAGCCTCTCCCAATCCAGCTTTCCGTCCTTGACCATTACCGCAAGATTCATTGAACCGAGATTGCACGATTCGTAGGGAAGAAGTGGCTGTTCCCCGCAAGGATTAGTGGATTCGATTTCACCAACGTGGGGAGTCGGATTGTCGCGGTTTATTCTGTCTATGAATACTATTCCCGGTTCTCCGTTCTTATGTGCCTGTTTGACAATAAGGTCGAATATCTCAGAAGCGGACTCCTTTCCCATGTTCTTGTTGTCCCTTGGATTTATCAGGTCGTATTCCCCGCCCTTGTCAAGGGCCTCCATGAACTTGTCGGTGAATGCAACGGATATGTTGAAATTGTTGAGCTTCTTGTTGTCATCCTTTGCGGTAATGAAATCTCTTATATCGGGATGATCAACCCTGAGTATGGCCATGTTGGCCCCTCTCCTGGTCCCACCCTGTTTAATGACGTCTGTTGCAGAATCGAAAACCTGCATGAAGGAGATCGGTCCGGAGGAGACTCCTTTGGTGGATTTGACCAGATCGTTTTTAGGTCTGATTCTGGAGAAGGAGAAACCGGTACCTCCTCCCGACTTGTGAATCATGGCAGTATGTTTGACCGTCTCGAAAATACCGGGAAGGGAATCCTCTATCGGAAGGACGAAGCATGCGGATAGCTGCTGAAGCTCCCTTCCTGCATTCATTAATGTGGGTGAATTGGGAAGGAACTCCCTGTTTATCATCATATCGTAGAATATTTCAGAGGTCTTGTCCAGATCCGCCTTTTTATCATAATAGCTATCAGCCTTTGCAATATTGGTTGCAACTCTGAAGTAAAGTTCCTTCGGGGTTTCCACCACTTCCCCCTTGTCGTTTTTTCTAAGATACCTCCTTTTCAATACAGTAAGTGAGTTCTCGGTCAGTTTGGGTTCCCTGAGCTGATTGATGTTCATATTCTGCCTCCATTCTTCCCGAAGGATAGACCTGAGCGGACCATGATTCCCGGAACAAGGGAAGATCCACCGCCCCCGACCATGGGAACTTCCCAAAAATCAGCGTTCCAATACCCAGACACACCTTCAGGAACCGGTAAAATTGACCATGGAAGGAGCGATTATAAGGGTATTTGACAGTAGACCAAAAGTATTTGTCCAGCCCATGCTACTCGATGAAGTTATCGTTATTTTGTGGGGATTTTTCCCCATTACCGGAATGAGGTCGAAAAGAATATATTATTAGATTGACAACTGGTCAACACCTGGTGAGAAGGGATGATCCCGTCCAACGAACGTAAGAGAACCAGCTATATAGGAAGAAAGGACGAGCTGGGACTCCTCAACGGAATACTCGAGGAAGTAAGATCGGGCAAGGGCAGGCTCGTTCTCGTAGAGGGAGAGGCGGGAATAGGAAAGACCAGGTTGATCCAGGAGATGAAGGAGCTAACCAATTTCAAAGGATTCAATATGCTTTTGGGAAGGTGCTTGTATTTCAAGGATACCGATATCTATCTTCCCTTCAAGGAGATGTTCAACCAGTACACAAGGATTATGAAGGACATAGATGCCGAATCCCCATTTTCACCCAGGATAGACAACCAGGAAGGGTATGAAATAACCCCCTCGGAGGGGGAGTTCGTTCCTATGTCCCTCATACCCACGGGGATAGAACCACACGAAGAGGAAGAGGAGGAGATGAAGGTCGAGGGACTCCTGGAGTTCGACAAGCTCTCTGATTTCATCTTCGATCTTTCCAGCAGGGCTCCACTCTGCCTGTTCATCGACGATCTGCACTGGGCGGATCCCCCCTCAATCAAATTCCTTCAGTACCTTGCACAGAAGATCCTAGAACATCCGATCATGATCATTTGCACTTACAGACCCGAGGACCTTTTCTGGGGCGAGGATACACCGCATCCGCTTGCAGATCCACTGAAACGGCTTTCCCGTGACAAACTCTACGTTCCCATAGAGCTTAAAAGACTCTCGAAGAAGGAGACGGACACCCTGATAAAGAATATTCTTGAGATCGAAAAGGTACCACCTCCATTCAGTGAGTTGATTTTTTCTAGGACAAGCGGAAATCCCTTCTTCGTTGAAGAGGTCATATATTCCCTTCTGGAGAGGAATATAATTGACCCGGTCGCACCCGACTGGCACAAGAACATTGACCCGGATACGATTTCGCTTCCCACAACATTACGGGACATTATCCTCAGAAGAATGCACTGGTTGCAGGCCAATTCCATAGCAGTGATCAGACTCTCGTCCGTCTCATCCGGTACCAAGATAACCTTCGAGGTTATCAAAGACGCCTTGAAGATGAGCGACGAGGAAGTGCTGGAGGCCATTGAGGAACTGGTCACAGCAAAATTCCTAAAAGAAATCAAGGAGGATGAGAGCTACGAGTTCGAGAACCCTGTCATTCAGGAAGTAATATACTCCGAGCTCAATCACAGCAGGAGAAGGTTCCTTCACACCAAGATGGCCAATGTCCTTGAAGCGAGGTTCGCTCAGAATCCAGCCTACTGGGGTAATATCGGCATCCACTTCTACAAGGGAAAGGACTACCAGAAGGCGCTTCATTATCTCATCAAGGCATCCTCATATTTCCAGAAGGTGTCTCCTCACAAGGCACTTGAATACCTGCATATGGTACTCTTCTGCATTGAAAAGCTCCCGCAGTCTGATTCCGTCAAGGATCAGAACCTCAAGGTCCTTCTTGAGATCTCGAACCTCTGTTTGAAAATATGGGACTGGGAGAGATCAATGGAGTTCGCAGAGAAAGCATTGAATCTTGCCACCGTTTTGAGAAGACCGGTTGAGAAAGTGAAGGCAAAGGTCAATGCCGGAGAGGTCCTGAGATACAGGGGAGAGTACGAGAAGGCACTATCCATCTATCAGGATATAGTATCATCACCGGGGGAGGAGGATTCCGAATCGTTCGCCAAAGCCTACATGGGGATTGGTTATATTAACTGGAAGAGGGGGGAGTTCCCGAGGGCCCTTGAGATGTACTCCAAATCCCTGCAGTATGCGAAACTGGAAAACAATCTAAACACCATAGGCTCTCTTTATCTCAATATAGGTAATGTATTCAACCACAGGGGCGACATGAAGAAGGCGCTGGATTATTATTCCAGAGGCATAAAGCACCTGGAATCTTACGGAAACAACATTGAAGCCTCCAGGGGTTACAGCAACATCGGTGCCGTCCACATTCAGCTCGGGGACCTGGATGATGCGGAGAAGAATCTGGACCTGGCCATTAACAAAGCCAAGGAACAGGGCAGGCAGGAACCATGGTGGCCAATGATAATGAAGATAAAACTGAAGGCTCTTCAGAACAAGTTCGATGAAGCCGATGATATTTACGACAGGGTCTCCGATGAACTCAAGGGAAAGGAGGACAGGGTCGCCCTTGCATCATCCATGATGTATGCCGGCATGTCGAAGACAAGGGAAGGGAAATATGAGGAATCCGAGACCTTCCTGGTGAGGGCGATTTCCATATTCGAATCACTGGATGTCCCATTCGACCTGGCCAGGGCCAAGGACCTCTTGGGGGACCTCTATATCAAAAGCAACAGGTTCGATGAGGCGAGGACCTATTACAGCGAATCTTACAAAGCCTTCAAGGGAATTGGAGCCAAGAAGTATTCCGAAGAGGTCCGGGGGAAGCTCCTTGAGCTGAGGGGTGGAGACGGTTATATCTGAATTTCATTTATGGATTCAAATCCGGCTCCGCCGTGAATATTATCTCAGTTTGTAAAAATTGCTATTCGATAATATAATTGGCGCCGGGAGCCGGACATCCGTAAAAAAGTTATTTTATTAGATTTTAATCGCTTTTTTACTCGCCAATTATTCTAAATTGATTTTACGTCTCCCTATAATTTTAAAATGATTGGCGCCGGGAGCCGGACATCCGTAAAAAAGTTATTTTATTAGATTTTAATCGCTTTTTTACTCGCCAATTATTCTAAATTGATTTAACATCTCCCTATAATTGTGAAATGATTGGCGCCGGGAGCCGGATTTGAACCGACAAGGGTTGCCCCAGCGGTTTTCGAGACCGCCGCCGTACCAGATTGAGCCATCCCGGCGGGTATGAGAAATGAAATTTTGCTACGGCGGGTGAACTGGTCAAGCAAAACCATATAATTAGCATTTTGGTCGATAATGGCTCAATCTGGTGCGATCCGAAGGATCGGTACACCAGATAGGATCAAAATATTCACTCATTGTTCAGGCATACATCATCTCATCATCATGTTCATCCTTGGTAAGGAGCTGCTTCTTCTTCCTTTTCTTCCTTTCCTTTGACTTGTGCTTTACAGCCTTTCTCTGGGTTTCGTCCCGTCCGAGAAATGTGAAATCGAACCTCCTCATCCTTATGAAGATCTTGTCCGGGAGCCTCTCAAGCGATATCCAACCCCTCGCTTCCATACCTTTCAGGGCCCTGTCAACTTCCCTCGGAGACAGACCTGTCCTGTCTGCCACCTCTATATTGTCTATGGGATATTTCTCCAAAATGACCCTCAGTATTTTTGCATCCGCTGATTTGGCATTTACCTGGACCATTTACTCCGAACCTCCACTTTTGAACGAAGCCTCGACTATCTCCTGCCCTGCATCTGTCTTTATTATGGTCGGGGAGAACCGGCTTCTCGACCAGTCGTAACCATGTTCTTCTATTGTCCCCGATATCTTTTGCATCGAAGGGGGGGAGGTTCCGAGAAGGCTTGCTGTTTCGTTCACATCGAATCCCCCAGGGGGAAACCTCTCCTCCCTTATTGAAAGATTCAGCATTTTCTCGATCGATCCATATTTCCTTATTTGTCCACTGCCGAATCTTTCCAAGACATCTATGGAATTTCTGCAAAATCCACTATCTGCCAGAGGTCCTGTCCAGACAGGGCCCAAAATCTGACACCCCTCTTTTGGATCCGCATCCCAAGGTTTCTCCAGGACCCTTGGAGGGTGAGGAATCCGGTAAACCAGCCAATTCAAGGAATCCAGGCATCTGTCGGCTTTCTTTGCCCCTTTATCTATTCTTACATATCCCCTCAGGAAATGATCGGATGAGTACAATAGCAACGGTTCAACGGATATCTCGAAGGTTGCAGCCAGACGTGCGAGATAACCCATCAATACCCTGCATCCCATCTCCTGCATGAAATGAGTCCGGGAAACCTTCACACCGTAGCGTCTCCTGGCAACCCTGGGAACAGAGCCTGTGAGTGCAGCCGTATCGGTGGCAGTAACCGCCAAAATGCCGTTTTTCTTCAAGGATCTCAGTGAAGTCTGAAGGAAGGAAACCGGACTTCCGAAAGGGTCCACATCAATGTAATCGAACCTCCTGTTCCCGCAGTAGAGATTCAGGTCCGTGTTCATGAAATTCACATCTGCGCCGTTGAGGGCGGCAAGATGTTTCGCACTTTCGACGGATTCGGATTTGAGGTCCACCCCCGATATCGCTATGTCACTTCCCTTACCGTCAAGCTCAAGTGCGAAGCGTACTGCCCTGATTCCGGAACCCGTGAGTCCGTCCAGCAGATCTATCCTTTCCCTGTCTCCGAAATGTCCGGAATCGATCAATGTCTGAACAACAACAACGGAAAGGTCCCTGTTCTCGGTCATTGCGGGATTATAGAAAACTGGAGCTTTGGATCCGGGACCCTTTTCCCCTCCTGTGGGTTCAGCGATAACATAGACAAGTCCTTCACGGACCGCGATAACCGATTCCTCTTTTTCGGGAACCCCTTCCATGGATAGGTATCCGACCATTGATTGATAATCTTTGCATAGAAAAATTGAAGATGGATGACGAGGTAGCCACTGTGCAGGAGATATCCACATGAGTGATAATACTAGCTCTACAAAGCGGGATGAAGGAGTTACGTTACCGGCAAAGAACATGATCGCCGTCATGAGCGGAAAGGGAGGGGTAGGCAAATCCACAATATCCACCAATCTGGCGGTCTCCATATCCGGAATGGGAAAGAAAGTGGGCATCATAGATGCCGATCTTCACGGACCGGACATCCCCAAGATGCTTGGAGTTGAGGGGTCCTTTCCCACTGCGGATAAGGAAGGAAAGATCACTCCCATAAGGATATCTGAGAATCTATCCGCCATATCGATGGGGTTCCTGCTGGAATCCGATGATCAACCTGTGATCTGGAGAGGTCCTCTCAAGATGGGAGCAATCAAACAGTTCATAAATGATGTCACATGGGGAGAACTGGATTTTCTTATAATCGATCTGCCTCCCGGCACCGGTGACGAGGCCCTGAGTGTCGCTCAGCTCATACCGGACAACTCCAATGCGGTAATAGTCACAACACCACAGGATGTCGCTTTACTTGATTCGAGAAAGGCCATCAATTTTGCAAAGAAATTGGGAATGAATGTTTTGGGTGTTGTGGAGAATATGTCGGGGATGGTATGTCCACATTGCGGGAAGAACATTGACCTCTTCGGAAAGGGTGGTGGAAGAAAAGCTTCTGAAGAATTGGACGTGCCCTTTCTCGGAGAGGTTCCGATCATTCCATCGATGGTTCAATCGGGAGATGAAGGTAAGCCCGCAGTCCTTGAGGACGGGGAGGCCTCGGATTCTCTTTCTGAAATCTCCAAAAATGTAATTGATAAAATCACTTAATGGAGTTGTTAAGCGTATTCTCTCCATGTGTGCTTGCATTTGGTGCATCTGTAGAACCTTGTGGTCGCCTCATCCGCGGCCCTGGTCTGCCTGAGATGCCAGTAAGCTCCGATATTGCCGCATTTCGGGCACATCACATTGTCGTCTATGGGCATGGTATCAAGGTCCTCGAATACGGGAACTTCGTTGAGATCCTCTTCCAGCTCGGTTCTGGCCTTGGCATCTTCGGAGCCATCAATAGGCTTATCGAATCCGCATCTCGGGCATAGTAAACGATCTCCCTCGGGTCTGAGAAGTGATTTGCAGCTTGGACAGAACATGGGTGACACTCCGGTAGTCTGCATTGTGGCCATGTAGGTTTCCAATAAATAGTTTTTCCAAGTGCTGGTGTGCCTTCCAATATGATAAAATATGAGTACACTCATGAACCGAACCAATTAGCACGGGGATCATTAAATGACGGACTCCAGCGGATATGTTGACTGCCCGATCTGCGGAAAGGGAAAGTTAATTCCTGTAAACATCGGTTCGGGAGAGGACAGGGATGTCAAGTACAGATGCACCGAACCCTCCTGCGGAGTAAGATTCGACAAGCACGGTTACGAGAGATTCAGTGAATCCTCTCAGGAATGGGAGAGGGTGGAGGGGGGATAACCTGTTCTTCCCGGACAAAACTCTGGATCGGCATGTGCTTACCGACCGGAGACCTTATTTGAAGAGAACCGGAATAATCTGCTCCCACTGCCACAAGGAAATAAGAGGAAAATTCTACAATATCGGAAACAAGTTCTTTGACCAATACTGCTGGTCCCTGCGCTACATACTTGAGGCCCAGGAGCTGGAGGTCGAGAGGGTGCAGGAATTGAGAAGACATATGGATATTTCCGAATAGGGGAGCGGACCAATGGTTTTATATCTAAATCCCCATCTTTCCCGAGTGATATGGGTTTTTAACGGAAAGGTGCGGGTATGAAGGTGATCATAGAAAATATCATAGCTTCGTGCAAGGTGGAGGGCGACCTCGACATGGAGAACATCGGAGCCAACCTTCCCGGAGCAAGATATCAGCCCGAGATTTTCAATGGAATAACCATTGTCAGGGAGGATCCCGACTACAAATCATTCATCCTGGAAGATGGTACCATAAAGTTCCACGGATTGACATCGGAGGAAGCCGTGAACGAGGCCCTGAAGAATCTGCTCTCCGATCCGACACTAGGGGAATTGAGATTGAAGGATAGAATCAGCTTACAAGAGATCGTAGCCTCCGTGGACCTGGGCGAACAGGTCGATGCAAAGAAGATCTACGAGGAATTCAAGGACGAAGGGGTTGTATATGATCCTTCCGAGCTGCCCGGTTTCATCCTCCAGGTAGGAAATTCGGGTATAGAGGTGCTTATCTTTCCCGAGGGAAAGATCATATCAAGGGGGGCTTCAGATCTGATGGATGCGATCTCATCATTGCAAATGGTGCACGGAAGGATAACCGGGAGGTAGGACCCTCATGATAAGAGGGTTGCCGGTACTCGACGCACATATACATCTCGATCCATACGGTTCCCCGGTTGAAGCTGTCAATCATTTCCGCAAAGCGGGTGGCACTCACCTACTGATCATACACAAACCTTACCATCACCTTAAAGAGCTCTCAATTGAGGACTGCAGAAGATCTTTTGATACAACGGTTGAGATGTGCGAACTTGCAAATAGAAACGGTGTAAAAGCCTGGTGCGTTGTTGGACCCTATCCTGGAAACCTGCCCCATCTTGCAAAAGAGGTAGGGGATCAAAAAGCGGAAGAGATACACCTGCAATCCCTCGAAATCGCTTTCGAAATGTTCGATGAGGGATTGACCGTTGGTGTTGGAGAGATAGGCAGGATCCATTATCAAGCGGATGAAAAATATCAGAGGTCCTGTGACAGGATTCTCGAAACCGCCATGTCCGAAGCATCCGGAAGAGGATGTCCTGTTATACTACACACGGAATCTCCAAGGGACAATCCAAATCTCTTCAAGCATATTGCCAAAATGGCGGATGCAACTAACCTTCAAAGAAAGAAGGTCGTAAAGCACTACAGCGGCTGGGAGGCAGCGGACCCGGATGTGGGAATGGGACTTTCCGTTTCAATGCAGGCGAGAAGGAACAACATCGAAAATGCACTATCCAGAGGGCTGGATTTCCTGCTTGAAACCGATTATATTGATGATAAAAAGAGGCCGAATGTCGTAATGCCTCCGGACACCGTTCCGAAAAAGATCGGTTGGGCTTACAGGAAAGATATACTCACGGAGGATTATCACCATCGTTTGATGATCGAGGTTCCAATGGAAGTATTGGGAATCGACACCAGGAAAGATTGAGCGGTTCTCCTTGAGTAAAAAAGTTTTCTATTCTCTTGAAGCCAGTTATAGATACCTTTAAGCAAATAATAAATACCTTACGGACGTTTTGAATTAAGAGTCTTAATCTTCGCAATGGAGTTAATTACTTCCAGGGGGCCAGACATGGGATACGAATCGTATTCTTCGAAGTGGAGAACCGGTTTTTCAGGAAAGTTTATGATCATAGGGATCTGCTTCATCCTTATTGGAGCCCTGCCTTTCACGGCAGGCCAGAGAGAGGACCTGCAGCAGATCTATGACAGAAAGGTAACGACATCGGGAGCCCTTACCGGTTGGAACCTTACACAGGTAGGGGATGTGAACGGCGATGGAGACATCGATTACGGCATGGGTTCACCGGGAGAGGATAAAGCCTACGTTATGCTGGGCCCTCTCAGCAAGAATTTTAATCCCTCCACCCAGGGCTGGGTAATATCCGGTCCTTCGGATTCCGATTTCGGCTGGGATATCCAGGGCATAGGTGATTTCAACAATGATGATTATGATGATATTATCATCGGAGCTCCCGGAGATGACAAAGCATTCATATTCGAGGGATCTCCCGGAAATCCCTACAGCGATCACACAGACGCTACCTTCCAGATAAACGGGACCAGCGGGGAGATGTTCGGTCATTCCGTATGCGGTTTGAACTACGACGGTGAGACCGGCTGGTTTGCTGTTGTTGGTGCTCCGCTAAATATCCATTTCCTTGAAGGTATAGGAAATTATCAATCCGGTGCTGTGTTCATGTTCAATATAACCTACCTTAGAGGATCCGGATCCAGATACATGAATACAACAAATGCCAATTTTACCTTCACAGGAAGCGAGGAAAACGGCAAGTTCGGTCATATTGTCAGAAATGTCGGCGACCTCAACTACGATTTTATTGACGACCTTGGAATGGGAGATCCGTTCTATTCGCCGACCGGCTACCAGGACAAGGGAGCATTCTATCTTCAGTTCGGAAAGAATATCCTTGCCGAACCTCCTCAGAGATTGACATCAGAACTTGATTCAGTCTTATCGGGAAGAAATCAATCACGCTTCGGATGGTCGGCAAAGGGATTGGAGGACATCGGGGGTTCATTCGAGGATGATCTGATAGTCGGGGCTCCTTACGAAGACCCCGGTTATGCGTATCTCTTCTTCGGTGTGAACGGATCCTTCCCGAGCAAGGACCTGGCAGGAACCGATACCGCGGATAACGAGTTCAACGGCACAAATACCGGTGACCTGTTCGGATGGTCATTTGACAGGACCATGATAGCAGGAGGAAACAACGTTATCTCCATTTCGGCTCCGGGTTATGACAACGGAACAGATGCTGATGCCGGTGCCGTTTACAGCTTCTGGGGATGGGCCGGTCAGGAAACAGCGGAAAACGCAAAAAGCGCATATATCGGCGAAACTGCCGGAGAGATGCTGGGCTGGTCATTGTGCGAGGCGAATTATACCATCAACAGTCCCGAAACCGTGATGGGAGTGATGGTATCCTCCCCCTATTACGGATCAAACGATGCCGGAAGAATCCAGATATTCAAGAGGAACCAGCTTCCGACCTTAACCGGTGTTAATGTTAATTTTCCAACAGGGTCCGAATCAACCGAATTCACAATCAGAATGGAATACAAGGACCCGGACAACGACGCTCCCCTGTATGTAAGAGTGGATTTCTTCTATGACAGTCTAGGGACGAATCTCGCAAAGACAGTGGATCTCAGCAGGGTCATATCAGATACGGATCCATTTAGTGAGGGGGTTACTTATCAGGCAATAGCAACCCTGCCAAACTCCATCACGCGTCAGGATCCCGATGAGGAGCTCTACAGGAGAGGATATACCAGAGCGGTTCGCGGATCCATCTCTGTTGTCTATTCGGGGGCAATAACCGCAGGACCGAGGATTGATGGAATCATACCTTCGGCACCCGAAAATCTGAATGTGATAAACTACACAACTCTTCCGGAGGAGGAACTGATTCCAGGATCTTTCAAGATATCCTGGGAGTGGCCGGAAGACAATGATATGACAAAATCATCCAAAAGCGAGAAGGTAGACTCCCTCGAGATCAGATATATACAGGGAAACACCACCATAACTGAGGACAACTGGGATGATGCCGTATCGTACAGGGTATTAAGCGGTGATGCAGAGATTCTGGAACCCTTCCGAAGGCAGGAGATGCTTATAGGAGCTCAAGACCAGAATATCAAACCCTTCCTGTATTATTCCGTAGCAATGAGAGCCTATGATGAGGTTGAAAATGAGGGTAACATCTCAGCAACACTCAATGCGGAAGCATACTGGACGAGACCGGAAATACCGGGACCCTGTGAGGATGTGATCATTGAGGACTACAAGGGAGAGGACGGAATGGGAGACGACGGAGGAAAGCTTCTTGTCCGTTTCACTCCTCCAAGGCTCGAACGTCCTTCCGATATCGAATACTACGAGGTCTTCATCATTCCTGCAGAGGAATATGACGTGAACCTGACAGATTATCAAAATATCGATTGGGAACCGGACCTGGTCATTACCGAGGAAGATGAAGAGGCTTTCATCAACACAACAAAGGTAATTGACTCATACCACGGAGGGGACCTCCAGGACGGAGAGTACTATCAGGTAGCGGTGGTTCCCGTGAACTGGCTCGACCAGCATTCAAACGCAGTCACCTGGTCCGACCCTGAGGTGAAAGTAAAGGTGATCAACGACAATCTGCCCCCGATACCGATCATACGGGATGTGGATGCGGTCTCCATCAACGGCGAGGAGAGCATCAGGGTAATCTGGACCCCAACCACACTTGACAGGTTCACCCAGTACGAGATCTGGGGTCAGTCCTTCTCATACGACTCGATCGATGATGCGGTAAGAATTGCCACTATTGATGAAATCGGAGTCTCCGAATACGTGGTCGAAGACATCTCCGGAGCGGAGATTTCTCAGAATTTCCTTTACTCCTTTACTGTTCTCGTCAAGGATCACAACGACCACATGTCCACCATCGTCGAGAATAATAATACGGTTAAAGGGGTCAAGTACATTGACCCTGACTCCAACATACCGGATCAGATAAAAGGCGTCTCAATGGTGGATGTTCCGAATGACGGCGGAGGTGCTCTTACACTCTCATGGTTCAGGACCTTTGCCCAGACCTTCTGGCAGTACAACATCTATTTCAGCGACCAGGAGATAACAGACGTCACTTCTATGGATCCCATATCCGTCATCTCCTCTCAGCAGAAGACCGATCTGATAATAACAGAATATGACGGTGACCCCCTTATCGACGGTATGCTCTATCATGCGGTCGTCACCATTGTGGATTATGATCTTGAGGAGAATCTTCAGGTGGATGCAAACAATTCCGCATCGGCAGAACCTGTCAATCAGTCGGACTTCGAGGCTCCCTCCATATTCCCCGGAAATCTCAGGGAGACTGGAGAGATCACCAACACTGCATTCACGGTCTCATGGGACCCTGTAACCAAGGATCAGGTTCCGGACTTCGACCATTATCTCGTATCCGTCTCAGGTCCCAGGGGAGCCGAGCAATTCGTCGTGGAGGGCGGTATCGACTCAACATCGCTGGAAATCGACAGGCTGACCAGGGGAACCACCTATTATGTGAACATATCAATCGTTGATGACAACGGCAACATAGGACCGGGTTCCCCTTCTCTGGATGTTACGACAAGCGGGGCGGATCAGCCACCAACTGTCAAAAAGATCACAGTTACCATAGGAGAGGACCTCTACACGCTCAACGAGACTGACGAGCCTCTTGTGGTCAACCTGGATGAATTCTCCATTATCTATTTCACAGGCGAGGGAGAGGACGATTACACGGCAAGTTCAAGGCTTCTCTATGCCTGGAACATCACCCTTCCTTCGGGGGAGACCGTGGAGAAATCATCATACACTTTCGACCTAGATCTGACAGATACAGGGACCTACACCATAAGATTGGTCGTAACCGACCAGGCAGGTATGGAATCCGAGGAATACCAGGTTGAAATACTTGCAAAGAAGGATACAACAGATGCTGAGACGCCCATATTCCTCATCATAATAATTGTCATTGCGGCAATCGTTCTTGCAATTGTTGTTGTTCTCTTCGTGGTATTTTCTGGGAGCAGGTCCCAGAAGAAACAAAAGCTGGAGGAGTACGAGGAGAGGAGGCAGGATATCGATTCGATGGAGCCCATCTACACAAATCTACCAACCTGGACCTGTGACTGCGGTTCAACACAGGTTCCGATCATAGAAAACGCCTACTGCAACTCCTGTTACCAGTCCCACGAGGCTGTTCCGATCGATGGAATAGACGATTATCTCAGGGAGCACGACCTGGTCCTGAATGAGATGAAGATCGATGTCCCTCCAGGGTGGCAGGGTCAGGACGTTGCCAAGGTCGAAGGCGAAAAGGATCTGGAGGAGAGGAAGAAGAGGGCACTGGATGCACTCAACGAGGAATACGCCCAGTGGTTGAAGGGTACCGAATACGAATCGGAGCTTGAGAATCTGCCCGAAGGTTCGGAAGAGGAACCCAAGGAGGATAGATTGCACCACGAAGGGGCAATCGTTCCCGGACAGATGCCTCCCTCAGCACCGGCCCAACCGCAGCAGCCCCAGGTTCAGGGAGGACCTGTCAGACCAATGGTCGGAGGGCAGCCTGCAGGTCAGGTCAGGCCACCCAATGTTCCCCAGCAGGGAGCTCCCGGCCAGAGGCCTCCTATACCCCAGGTGGGTGTTCCTCAGCAGAAACCTCCCGAAAAACCGCAGGAATGAAGCGAAACAGAGCGGGGAGTAAAGTCTCCCCGCCTCAATTTTTCTCTTAAGTTTTCTATAATATGAGACAATCCTAGAGCGAGGAAGTCCCCTAATGGCAACCATAGAAGAACAGATCAAGGATATCGAGGACGAGATCTTCAATACCCAGAAGAACAAGGCTACCGAGCATCACATCGGTAAATTGAAGGCCAAGCTGGCAAAGCTCAGGGCCCAGCTGGAACTTCACAGGGCCAAATCCTCCGGCGGTGGAAAAGGATACTACATAAAGAAAGCGGGAGATGCTACCGTTGCCCTTGTTGGCTGGCCTTCGGTGGGAAAGTCATCACTACTGAATAACTTTACAGGATCCAAGAGCGAGATAGCCGCTTATCAGTTCACAACACTGGAGGTTATCCCCGGTATCATGGAATACAAGGGTGCCAAGATCCAGATACTCGACATGCCTGGGATAATCAAGGGAGCTTCGAAAGGAAAGGGCAGAGGAAAAGAGGTTATTGCCGCCGCAAGGAACTCAAACATCATAATTCTCATGGGAGATGTCTTCAATTACAGGATAGATATTTTAGAAAGAGAGCTCTACGATGCGGGGATAAGACTGGACCAGAAACCTCCCAATATCACATTCAGTCATTCCGATAGGGGAGGATTGACGGTGAGGTCAACGGTTGAATTGACAAAGATGACTGAAGAGCAGATCATAGAGATAGTCCGTGCCTACGGACTTATTTCGGGCACCATAGTCTTCAGAGAGGATGTTGAACCCGATCGACTTGTGGATTTCCTTGCGGGGAACAGGGTTTTCATTCCTTCGATAGTGGTGATCAATAAATTCGACCAGGCTTACGATGGAGTGGAGAATAACATCCGCAAGCACTGTGACAGGGACTGGTTGAGGATGTCTGTGGAGAATGAGGAGGGACTTGAGGAGCTAAAAGAGATGCTATTCGGATCCCTGAATTTCATCAGGATCTACCTCAAGCCTCAGGGTGGAAAGGCTGACATGGAGGAGCCCCTTGTGATAATGGGAGGCTCCACTGTCCAGACTGTCTGCGAACATTTACACAGGGATTTCGTGGACCAGTTCAGGTTCGCTAATGTATGGGGTCCTTCCGCAAAGTATCCGGGACAGTCCGTGGGACTCAATCATAAACTAAAGGATGAGGATATTCTGTCCATTATCGTCAAAAAGAAGTGAGCCTGTACCTTTCAGCCGCAAACATTAAACTTTAACTGACTGTCTTCTGACATCAGGAGGGATCTTTTGAAAGAAGACAAGATCCATGATGTTATCATAATCGGCGGAGGTCCCGCAGGGACCTCGGCCGCGATTTATGCTTCCAGGGGGAAACTGGATACCATAGTTATCGACAAGGACATGGGACAGGGAGCCATGGGAGGAGAGCACCTTGTGGCCAATTATCCCGGTTTTCCGGAACCCTTGAAAGCCGAAGAAATTTTAAAAAAGATGAGAAAACAGGCTGAGAACCTGGGAACTGAATTCCTCCAGGACAGGATAATATATACAGATTTCAGGAAGGAGATCAAGGAAGTCAATACCCCCTCTCAAACTATAAAAGGGAAATCTGTTATCCTTGCCTCAGGATCCATGGGAAGGGAGCCTACCATCGAAGGGGAGGGTATGTTCATCGGGAGAGGGGTTGCATATTGTGCAATCTGTGACGGGGCCTATTTCGAGGGTAAACAGGTGGCGGTTGTCGGCAAGGTGGACCGGGTAATGGAAGAACTGGAAATGATCGAAAAATATGCCGAAAAGATCCATTTTCTCTCGCCTACAGGTAAGATAACAGATGAGGAACAAAAAAGATTATCCGATATCAAGGGACTTTCAACCCATCCGTGGTACAGGGTGAAGAAGGTACTGGGTTCCATGGATTTCGAGGGGATACTCCTAAAAGGACCAAAAGGGGATGAAGTACTGGATGTTGAGGGGATATTCGTTTACCTTCAGGGAAACAATCCGGTCACGGATTTCCTGGCCGATTCCATTGATAAGGGTGAGAACGGATGTCTCAAGGTGAATGAGGATACCATGAAGACCTCGATTCCGGGTATCTTTGCAGCGGGAGATATCCGCTGCAAGCATCACAGGCAGATATCCATAGCGGTCTCCGACGGCTGCAAGGCGGCGCTTTCGGCCGACAGGTTCGTAAAAGGCAGAAAGAAATCAGGATCCCAGTGGGGAACCTGAATATCCCCTGAGGCTGCCTCCAAACGGTACTTGAACCAACAACAATTAAAAAGGGAGAGGACCCTGATTGATTATATCGGGGGTTAATCCGGGTGAGAGGAATACTTCTAGCTGTCCTTGTAATCCTGCTCCTCGCTCCCATGGATTGCTCCATGGGAGAGGATCCGTTAAATGATGAGATTTCGAAATTATATTCAAATGATTTTCCGATAGGATCCTTTCCCCCGACGACAATTGATGGTGAAGATGAACTTGCCACCTTTATCAGTGATAATAATTTTACCGGAAACGGTACAGAAAATGATCCCTATATCATCAAGGACCTTGTTTTCGATGTTCCGGGTGGAGATGATGCGTTGAGAATAGAAAATGTTGCAAAGCATTTGAAAATAATAAATTGCTCATTTGCAAATTTCACTAAATACAGAAATTCCTTCGGAATAGAACTCTATGATTCAGAGTACATCACGGTTGAAAAATGTGACTTTTTCAACTGCTCAGGCGGTGTTTACCTCAGACGGTCCGACAACATTAGGATTGAAAATTGCGAATTTAATAAGATCCACCAGGAATCGGTCAGCATCATGGATGGAGACCATAACCGGATTGTGAATTCCACTTTCGATGAACAACAGTTTGCCATACTCGTTAACAGCTACATGTACAATTTCAATCTGTCAATCGAAAACTGCCGGATCGACGACTGCTATCGAGGAATCCAGATCGATAAAACAGAGGATGTTCAAATCTTCAATACAACGATAGATGATATCGAGGATTCCGGAATGGACCTGGAAGGAAAATCAATGAAAATTGAAAATTGCACTGTCAGGGATTCCAGGAGCTATTCCATTGGGGGAGGAAATATTTTATCGGGTTATGTTTCAAATTGTACACTCCTAAATGGAACAGTTGGTCTAAGAAATTTCAATAATATTGATGTGATCGATTGTCTCATAGATTCCAGATGGGAATGCATCTCAATGGGAGATTCTGAAAAACCGAATAAATCAACGATAATACACGGAAATTCACTGATATCAGAGAAATGGGGATTGTACCTGAGAACCTCGAATTGTGTTGTTACGAATAACTCGATCAAGGCGGGAAGCTGGGGAATGGAGATACGGGAAATTTATAATTCATTCCCATATGAAAAAGTGATTGTTAAGAATAACACTCTTTCAAAATGTATGATGATGATTTCGGGATCGTCAAATATCAAAAGTTTTGAAAAAAATTCGATTGACGGAAAAGATATTCTTCTGGTAAATAAAACTGCAAATCAAACAATAAGTGATTCCAATCTGTATTCACAGATCATAATTCATGGATGCACCAACATTACAATTCGGAACATGAGCGATCTCAGAAATATCCATGTAAATATTGCAGAGGATGTGATGATCCGGGATTGCAGCGTATCGGATTCGGTCACCGGGATATCCACGTATCAATCCCTGAATATAATAATCGGTGAATGTCACATGAGACGTCATGAAACATGCATAGATCCCGATAATACACCGAATTTGAAGATAGTAAATAACGATCTGTCTGAATCGATCATCGGGATTAACATCTCATACGACAGCGACATCAAGCTCTTTGGAAACCGAATGTCGGGATGCTCCATCTGGTTCGAAAGTTCAGGAGAAGATATGGAGATCCCGATTAATAATACGGTGAATGGAGAACCGATTCTTTACCTCAATCATTCGTCTAATATACATATTGAAAATTCCACGGATTTCGGTCAGATAATACTTATCCAATGTGAGAAAGTAAATATCACTGATTACGAGATGTCCGATTCCACATGCGGTATCATAATCCACAACTCCGAGAATATTTTTGTCGATTCAGTAAATATCAGAAATCAAACAAGGTGCGGAATTTTCTCAAGAATGACCGACTTATATCTGAAGAATTCATCGTTGGAGAACTGCAGGATGGGTATGGATGCCAAATTCAGCAGAGTGCAAATAATAAATTGTGAAATCAAGAAAAACGTTAGATACGGTCTCAATATTCAGGACAGTTTCAACGGAGAAATTCATATCTTCCAGAATTCCTTTGAAACAAATGGCCTAGGTTTGAATCTTGGTAACAATGTATTTTATTCTTTTTTTAATATTTATGACAATCTTTTCGCTTTCAATAGGGATCATGCGATATATGCTCATGAGGATTCTAGGATATTCAATAACGCATTTATAGAGAATAATAACTTTTCAGGACAATTACAGAGAGGGAAATCTCAGGCTGTCGGTTTCTACCATTCATTTTTCAACGAATGGAATGGAAGAGGAAATTACTGGTCGGACCATAACCTGACCGATTCGGACAACGACGGTGAAACGGATCGTAAGTACCACCTGGATGATATCTACGGAACAAATTTTGACGAACATCCACTCTCCTATGTTCCCCAAATAGGAGCTCCCACCGATATATCATTGATCCAGGGGAACTCCAATATCACCATCACCATAAATGATTGGAATGATACTGAGGAATTGGAGCATTCGGGATTCAGGATATACAGATCTGAGGACCTCGTAAACTGGACCAGAGTGGTGGACCTCCCCCTCCACGGAACGGAGTACACGGACGAGGATGTTTGGAACGATCATACCTATCATTACAAGATAACATGCCTCGGAAAGGTCCCGGGTTACGACTGGGTCGGGGAGGGGTGGAGAGGACCTATTCTCAATGAAACTCCCGACGGGAAGGCCCCTCAAATCAAATTCATCTACCCGGTTCAGGGAACGATCATGTACGGTGAGAGCACATGGGTTATCTGGAACATAACCGACAACCAGGATCGATTGAATTACATGGAGATCTCCGTCAACGGATCCGACTGGATCCCGTATTCAAACGATTCCTATCTCATGACAAATCTCACAAACGGAAGCTACGGATTCGGAGTGAGGGCCTTTGACAAAGCCGGTAACTCTGCGGAGAAATTCATTTCTTTCATGATAGATATGGACAATCCCATAGTGGAGATCCTCCACCCCAATGACAACTCCTACATCACGGAAAACCCATTCCTTGTCCAGTGGAGAATAGAGGACCCTACATCGGAGATAAGGGGAAGGAAAGTCGAGGTGGACGGGATCAGACAGGAATCAAAAATGGGAGAGGACAGCCTCCTTTTAGAACTGCCTGACGGTCCTCACAACATAGTGATAGAGGCATGGGACCTCCTCGTCGGGAGGACCTTTGCAAGGGTGGATTTTGTAGTGGACACCACCGAACCCTACGTATCCATACAGAATCCAAAAACAGGATCGGTTGTGGGTCCAAACTCATTCATTCTTGAATTCGAATCATACGACAAAACATCCGGAATGGATTATGTTCTCTACAAAATGGATAATGACAGGTGGCTCTGGGCGGAATCCGGAATGGAGATCAACTCCTCCTCACTAGAAAACGGCCAACATGAGATCGAGCTCCTTGCAGCAGACCTTGCCGGAAATCTTGCATATGACCATATCACATTCAAGGTTGACAGGTACCCCCCGCAGCTGACCATTCTGGAACCCTCAAACGGATCAAGGATAAACAGATTGATGGACATCAAATTGGTATGGGATGCTGTTGAATCCGAAAGCGGATTGAGCCATCTCTGGATAAAACTCGATGGAAACAATCATCTGAAAATCGAGACCCCGGAAACGGGATTCTGCTATCTCCATTTGAGCGAAGCGGGGATCCACAATATCGAGGTCCGACTTTTCGATCTTGTGGGCAATCATGTTTCCGAGACGATCGAGATCATCATAGATATGGTACCTCCATTCGTGACCAGCATAAATCCCGTGGGAGAAGGTGTATCAACATCTCCCACATTCAACATAATATTCAGCGAGGAGATGGATATTGAAAGGACCATCATATATATTGAGGATGTGGAATGCCAGGGTTACTGGGTTGGAAGAATATACACTCTAACGACGAAAAAGCCTCTGGACCCGAATACGGTATACGAACTGAAAGGAGAAGGTTACGATCTGGCCGGAAACCAACTAAGAGAAGAAAAAATGTCCTTCAAGACTTGGGAAAAGGGGAAGGTTTGGGGTACTGTTAGGGACAGATCCGGAGATCCCCTCCAAGGAGTCTATGTCAACGTAACGGAGATGAACCTGGAGGTCCAAACCGGAACTCCAGGACTTTTCCAGTTTGAACTGGAACCGGGGACATACGAGTTGAGGTTCTTTTTCGAGAACCATAATCCACAAAGTATAGAAATAGAGATCAAACCCGGTGAGAACACAATTACAGGGGATATTCTTCTGGAAAGGAGTAAAAAGCCGGATGATGGGGAAGAGAATCAGGATGGAAAATGGATAATACTGGCCCTAATATTCCTGATGGGAGGTTTGTTGTCCGTGGGAACCTTTCTATTCGTTTATATAAACAAGGGTAGAGACGAGACCGTGGAGCTGGAAAGGGACGATGAGGATTATCTGGTGGAGAGAGGTACAGACGAAGATGAATACATCAAACACGAGGGAAATATAGAAAGGGCAAAGAACGATCTTTGGTAGTTCACTCGTATTCAACGTACATATCGGTGATCAGAACCGTATTGACGGGCCTGTCATTGGCATCTGTCTGGGTCTGGGCTATCCTGTCAACAACATCCATTCCTTCGACAACCTTTCCGAAAACCGTATGCTCACCATCAAGGTGGTTCGCGGCCTGATGCACAATATAGAACTGGGATCCGGACATCCTTGTCTCGCCTCCCCTCTTGGCCATTGCGATGGCTCCTCTTTCATGGGTGAGGCCGTTGTCGGTCTCGGGTTCTATGGTATATCCCGGACCTCCCGTTCCGTCGCCGTTGGGATCTCCTCCCTGTAGCATGAATCCTTCAATGACCCTGTGAAAGGTCAGTCCGTCATAGAAGTCCTGATTGCAGAGTTTGACCATGTTTGCCACGGTAACCGGGGCCTTGTCCTCGGCAAGGTCGATCTTGATTGTTCCGTAACCGCTGACCTCCAGGTAGAGGAAGGGATCTCCCCTGTCCACTATCTGTTCGTCGAGGAACCTTCCGTTATCATCAGGGAGGTCCTCCGTGGTGAAGAAGAAGAAGTTGGCGAATATCAATCCTATTAATATCAGGATTATTGCACCCCCGAGAACCATCAGGGGAATGAGGTCGTTTCTGCCAAATCTGTCCTTTATGAAATCCCTCTTCATTGTGTTCACCTCGTTATGGAATTCATAATAACCTTGAAGACGAGTGTTCTACCAGATACCTCACGATTGAAATCAATTGTGATAACGCCGCCTACGGATTTGATGATCCCGGGGCCAGGATCCTGGCCTTCGTTGGCCTCCCTTGCGTCCCTGGCCCATTCGGGGTAGAGAATAGTAATGTCCAGGAAGTCAACGAATTCGGACCGGTCGATCTCTTCTATTTCATGGGATAGGGATATCAGATTCCGGGATGAGGATATGTCGGTTACGGTAACGTTCCATTTGAAGTTCCCGTACTGTTCCTGATAGACCGGTTGATGAAGTAAGGTTATCATCTCCGGGTCCTGATCGAGTATCTTGACCTCCCACCCCCAGAAAGGATGGATGAAGGACTCCGTATTCTGATAATCCACCAGTGGATAATATTTGTTGAAATCACCCGTGGGAATCTCTTCTCTGAGTGGGATGGTTTCCTTTGATGATATGTTCAGTATAAGCTCGGGATGGGCTTTTCCGTAACCCTTTTCCGGAGGAACCGTGATGTATTTCAGGGACCCTTCGGTCATACCCAGAACACCCTCGTCGAATCCCGTTATCATCTCACCGGATCCCACTGTGAAAGTCAGATCGTCGTAGGTCTCCCTGGGAGTGAATGTCAATGCCTTGGGAATGGAATCGTTTCGGGCATCCTCGGGTATGGTCGTATCGAACATTGCACCCAGATCTCCCCCCGAACCCATGAATCGGCCCGTGTAATCGATCGAGACCTCATCGCCTTCCTTGACCATGAGTATCTCATCTTCCTTATTGTCGTCAGAGTCGCGCTCATCCCACCAGGTCAGGAAGGCAAGCCCTCCAACCATCAGGATCGCCACGACAACGGCA
The DNA here is from genome assembly GCA_964445525.1 of uncultured Thermoplasmatales archaeon. Classification (GTDB taxonomy): domain Archaea; phylum Thermoplasmatota; class Penumbrarchaeia; order Penumbrarchaeales; family Penumbrarchaeaceae; genus Penumbrarchaeum. The sequence goes on from CAYULA010000044.1 coordinate 26,193, forward strand.
CCGATGCAAAGAGTTTCGTCATTCATGTACCATTCCCCTTCATGTTAACGAGGATCAGGGGTAAACCCAGGCCTCGTCTATCTTTTCGGTTTGAATTATCTCGTCATTGGAAAAGAATATGGATATCTCTCGAGAAGCGCTTTTCCCGGAGTCGGAACCATGCACAACATTCCTTGAAAGATGCACAGCATGATCTCCCCTGATGGTTCCCGGAGAGCTGTCCTTTGGATCGGTCCTTCCCATCATCTTTCTGATGCCCTCGATCACATTGTCGCCCTCGATCACCATAGCCACAACAGGTCCTGAGGTTATGAAGGAGATGAGGTCATTGAAGAAAGGTTTGCCCTCATGCTCGCCGTAATGTTTCGATGCCATCTCCTTGTCGATCGACATCATCTTCATTGCGGCTATCCTGTATCCCTTCTCCTCCACTCGATTAATTACCCTTCCTATGAGAGATCTCTGGACCCCGTCGGGTTTTATCATGAAAAAGGTCCTCTCCCTGCTCAAGATATCACTCCTTCACGTGGTATTTGGACCACCTGGTTCTTCTCGGGACCCTCTTCAACTGGATCATGTTCTTGTAACATTTATTTGCGCAGAAGAAGAATATCTTGCCATCCTTCTTCACATACATCCTGCCCGTTCCGGGCTCGATCTTTGCTCCACAGAAGGAGCAGGTCCTTGCCTCCACCATTTGCTCACCTCACGCTGAGCTTCCTCGCCTCCCTGGCGGATTCCCTCAGCAGGAGAATATCTCCTACCCTGATCGGGCCCATTGCATTCCTGGCAATTATCCTTCCCTTGTCCTTGCCGTCGAGTATTCTGACCTTTACCTGCGTGGCCTCTCCGGCCATTCCGGTCTTGCCGATCAGTTCAACGACCTCGGCGGGAATTCCATCCACTGGCACTTGGGTCCCTCCTCACTCCTTCTTGTTGAGTTCTTGAAGCCTCTTGGAGATCGTCTCCACGAGGACCTTTCCCTTTCCCGGCTGAATGATTGCCACAGCGGTTGTGGGAACCTTCAAGGACGCGGTGTTACCGAGCTCCTGTCTGCTTGGTACATAAGCATACGGGATGCTCTTCTCGGTGCACAGGTAAGGAACGTGCATGAGGATCTCGGGCGGAGTTGTATCTTCTGCCATGACAACGAGTCTGGCCTTACCTCTCTCCACAACCTTTGTCACCTCATTTGCCCCTTTCCTGATCTTTCCGGTATCCCTGGCAAGCTCCACTGCCTCGTAAACGGATTCAACCAGGTCCTTCGGCATCTCGAACTTAACGAAATTTGCTGGCATGTTATTACCTCCTTCGGGCCCAGCTGAAATATCCAGAGGGCCTTCATTATTCATTGGCTCATGGTCAGAGCAATCTCAGTATCAAAGACTCCTATAAATACGTTTCCGGTTCTGGATAGTGTTCCTTCTAGAATGTCAAAGTATCGTTCGAGAGAAAAAATAACTATATTTTTATTACCCAGAAGATGAAATAATTTTCATGGCCGCATCTGATGAGGATGAGAAGCTTCTCAAGGAAAGGGAATTGACCCTGCGAAACGACAGGAGAAGACAGGCTGAATGGTATGAATCTCTCAATTTGTATGCCGAGGCCGTGAGGATCTACGAGTCCATTCAGGACAAGAAGAACATCGAGCGCTTAAAGGGAAAGATGAGGAAGGAATACAGCAGGAACGCCCAGCTTCTCGAGAACCAGGGAAGGTACCAGGACGCAGCGAATCTCTACTACCTTATCGGAGATCATGCCGGTGTAAAAAGGATGAAGGATCTGAAACCTGATCTGGTCATACTCTATGACTCCGAGGGAGGAGGATTGGCAAAACTGGCATCATCACTGGATGATCTGACCCCGGGATCGGAAGATGAGGATTTCTTCTCCAAACCCAATGAGGGTGAGGAGGAGGAAATAAAAAAAGAGGAAGAAAGCCCTAAGAAAAAGGATATTCCAGTTAAAAAACCGGCAAAAAGGAAGGATATTCAGGTTGAATCCCAAAAGGAGAGAAGAATTAAATTCTGCCCGTACTGCGGCGAGGAGCTCGCAACCAAAAAAGAACCCAGATTTTGTCCTTATTGTGGAGAAGAGCTTTCCTGATTATTTTCCTTTCCTTACGGGGGGAAGACCGGGAAGCCTCTTATCCCTCGATTTCAACATGGGTCTCAGATTCTCTTTTCGCATCCTGTCAAGCATCTCCAACAAAGTGTGAGTGTGGGAGAATCCATGGTATGAAAATATGATCAATACCACCGCCATTAGAGCAAGTATCGATCCGATTAGAAACCCGAATGAGAATATGGAAAGGAAAGCACAAAACAATGTCAGTGAGAAGAACTCTTTTCTGTATACAAAGAAAGCTGATATAAGGGCCATTAGTGAAGCCAGAAACATAAGGGATGCCGCCACATTCGTGTAGAGTCCGGAATATTTCTTTATCCTGAACTGATGAACGAGAATGGGAAGCTCCTCCTCTTCGGATCCCCTTTCCATGGGAATATCCACCACGTTGGGTGAGCCCTTCTTTATTGTTATTGCGCTTCTCACCGTCTTGTATCCCTCTTTGGATACAGTCAGTTCCATCTCTTTGGATATTATATCCTCTATCACGGTCAATCCCTGGTCGTTTGATGTTCCGGAAAAATTCCCCGAATCACCGGTTAACGAAATGTTAACATTCTCAAGTGGTCTGCCGGATTCTGCATCGATAACCCAAACCGAGAGAGTGACCAGTTTATTGGGACTCTTCTCCTCGAGATCATATATGGAAAAAGTTCCCACGATAGTGGAAAATGAGGAGATCATCCCGAGCATTCCCACAATGAGAAGCACAAGGAAGATTATCCGCATCCTTTTTCTGTAAGGAAGGTCCAGGTCCAGTTTGGTCTCGACCGGGATTACATCAGCCTTCCTGGGTTTTTCCATTTCCAGGGGTTTTGATCTCGGAGTGTAGGGCTTTCCGTTTATCCTAATGGACTCATCGGCTTTTCTCCTTGATCGGATCTCTATGTCAAGATCCTTTTCACAGTTGGGGCATTCAAGGGAGAAAGATCCCTCCTCCATTTCAGGCGGAAGCCTCATCAGTAGCTCCTCTCCGCATTCGGTGCATTCCGCCTCGAAGACCCTCCTGGACAGCTACGTTCCTCCTACATCCAAAAGAGGATCATGAATAGATAAATCATGTGGTGGTTCCATAAAGGATGCAGAATCCGCAAAATATTCGGAAATATTGAAATCCATAGATAATGTTGATGTCAATGATGAGGTACAAGGGAGATGAGGCGGAAAACGACAATTCTCGTCCGAGACTGACCAGATCACAGCATATGTTCAGGAGAATAATCCACCTCATATCCGGTACAGTTGTGATATACTACCTCTTTCCCCAGGATTTCTTCTATCTTCCCAATGAGATCGTTCTCATTGTTGTTGTGGGGGTGATCCCGGTTATCATTGAATATCTGCGTTTGTCCAATAGGATTGTTATCTTCGGACAGAGGCCCCATGAGAATGAGGCGGTGGGGTCCTATGCATGGTCCCTTTGGGCCTCGATGTTGATAATCCTGATCTTTCCCCAATCGGTGGCTGTTCCGGTGATAATAATCTATTCATTTGCAGATCCGGTCCTATCCGAATTGAGGCTTTGGAGGAAATGGTCCGCTTTCAGCTTCGGGTTTCTATTCATATGGACAATGTTCATGGCCTTCGGATTCAATCTTGTACTGGCCGCTTACGGAGCCATATTCATGATCATAGGCGAGTCCACCGAACTTAAGGGGATCCTGAGGATCCGTCCGGAGCTTGCGAGGTTGTATGAGGTCGAGAGGAATGCCAGGAGGTGGGGTTTCATGTTCAAGACCGATGATGACGGCACCACACAAGTGATACCGGCGATATTCCTGGGTCTTGCATATCTCTTTTCACCTTCCGCTTTTCCAGGACCGTGGCTGTTTCCAATTATTTAGATAGCAAGTCTTAAAAACCAATTGTGTATAACCTGCTAAAAACCACATGCAGGCGTAGTCTAGTTGGTTATGACAAGGGCCTTCCAAGCCTTTAACCCGGGTTCAAATCCCGGCGCCTGCACCTTATCCTATTCATATCATCAATTTCCAATTCATGAATAGGATCCATGGATGTGTCTCGGGATTTGAACCTTGGTCTTTGAACCATCACAATTATACTATGGTTCAAAGTGCGCGAAATCCCGAAGGGATTTGGCTGCATCAAATCCCGGCGCCTGCACCATATCCTTTTCGTCAATCATATAAAACCCTCATGGGCCGGTGGCCCGTCACGCATGAATGAAAATCCAC
>CAYULA010000045.1:0-29662 GCA_964445525.1 uncultured Thermoplasmatales archaeon
AATCATATTCTTCCCATAGGACACAAACCTGTTCGAAATTTGGATTGAATCCTCCTACATCTTCAACAGCAATGCAGGGATCCTTGCTATCTTCATCGAGATCTGAGGAATTTGCTTGTTGGTTAATAGTTCCATATATTTCTGACCAGAATGTGTCATAATTCCAGGTGAAACCGTCCCTCGAGAAATCGAAATATATCTCAGCAGTTCCGTTGCGATAATCCTCCCAAGCAAGGAAAACATTCCGATTGCATTCTATTGCGGGGAGTATGGAATTGCTATAATCATTATCACTTGCCTTTCCATAATTGATTGATGATATTACTCCCAATCCACCTCCTGAATAATCGATGATTATTCTGCAAGTTTGGATTTCCCAACAACTGTAGGTTTGATCCCAATATTGCCATGCGATATACACCGACTGCCATTGTTCATCGCCTCCCTCCCAGTGAGCACAAATATCCGGTCGAGTATTATCATCATTGTTATTTCCCCATATGCCATTATTTGTAACCTGGTAAGGGTTGGCTGGAGCCCAATTAGTATCATAACCCCAGCTGAAATAAATATTCCAATTGCTTCCGTCCCATTGTTGCCACGTTACATAATCAATGTTCTGAATGTTGTACGAGGCCGGGTATCTGCAGTCGTTGTTCGAATTATCCAGCGTAACCGGATAACTTCCCGTGTTTCTCCAGGCCGCGATCTGTCCGGGTAGAACCAGAATGATTGTCCCGGCCAGGAAAAGGGCCAATATTGTGTATATTTTCTTCATATCTATTCCCTCCTATCCTGTATATGAAATAGGACTTTGATCCTCGAATCTGAGGTTGAAGCATTCCTTCATGAAAGCCTCGTGAAAGCTGACCTCTCCGTCGTAGTCTGTATCCGCAGCGGGATCATTCAATCCTCTCGTGATATTGAAGAGGTCCTGATCGAATGATTGATTGTATCTCATCGAACAGAAGATATCCCGAGAAGAAGTCGAAAGAACAGGTCCTGCAAGGGCCGACCTGTTTCCGTTCAGAATCATTGTGAGGTACTGATATCGGGTTGAATCGAGCCAACCATCTATCGTATTGGCTGATACATTGCCATCCGAGAATTGAAAGTTAACAATTCCGGATATGAGCTTCTCATGATCCTGGATATAAATTACTGGCTGGCTCGAGGCCTCGGATGTGTTTTCCAGCCAAGAGAAGGCTGCCTGGATGTTGGAAACTGTCGGATCATCATCGAAACCGGTCCTACCATCTTCTGTGAGGAAATAGATATCCTCGTCGGTGTAATCCTGATCCAGGAGGTATTGGTAGAACTGGTCAGCTTTTTCCAATTCATTTTGATCGAATCCATCGGGATCCGAAACGATTATGATCGCACATCTTGGCATTGTCGTGATCCCGTCGGAGCTTTCAGAAATCATTACAGAAAGTAAGATAGCACCGAGAAGGGGAATTATTCCGTAAATGGTTCTCATCTTCATCGAAACCAGAAATATCGGCATTGAGCATATAAGAATTTCCCGACAGGCGGATTTTGCGAGGGGGGGGTTTTTAAGAGAAGTCCCATCAAAGAAATCCCTTGGCCCTCATTCTACCCTCGAACACCTTTCTTCTTTCCTTCCTTTTCCTCTTGTAATGGAGTGGGAATTTCATGGCCTTCTCAAAATATTTCAAAGCTTTCTCTTTCTCCCCTTTTTCGATCATGACCAATGATCTGTTGAAATCCACTCCGGAGAGACCTTCCAGATCTCCAACGGATCGGAGGACCTTCGCTGCATTTCTGAGGAGCTGTTCTGCTTTGTAGAACCTCTTTTTCTGTGCATATGCATCTGTCAGGTTGAGGGAAATAATGGCTTCAACATAAGGAAGGGATACTTTCTTCGAAATCTTCAGAGCCTCTTCCCAGAAATCGGTTGCAATTTTCATATTCTCCTTTCTGCAGTATTGAACTCCCAGATTGTTTAGAATGGTCAATCTTATCAGGGGGAATTCATTTTCCTGAAATATGCCCAGACATGACCTGTATAATTCGGATGCCTCTTCAAACCTGTCCAGGTCCTGAAGTATATCCGCTTTCAATTTATCCATGAAACCTATCTCAACGGGGTCAGTCATGGAAGTTTTATTTTTTTCCAGGTATTCTATTGCCTCGATCTCTCTGTTGAGGTAAACCTGACAATCGGCAATACCCGCGATTGCTATCAACCATTTCCCGGTTTCGATCCCTGTTTTTCTCCCCAGAACGCCATTGTAAATGCACATTGCTTCTTCTATCTCTCCTCTTCTCCTCAGTTGTTCGGCTTCCATAATCAGACTTTTGATATCTGTGCTGGTGACCTTGACCCTATGATCGTTGCAATATTTGCTGTATATACTGGAGGATTTCAGGGTCTCCTCGAGGGATTCGATATCACTGTCACCATCAATTGAGAGGACCTCTCTAATATACATAGAAAGCCTTGAGTCAGATCTCTTTGTTTTTATCTCATCCAGAATATTGATGAGATCCTTCTCATTTGTGGAAAAATACCTGTAGAGAAATTCCATTTCTTCATATGGGTCTCTAAGATATTCCAGTATGGTTTTCGTGGATACCCTTTTTAGCAAATCCGCTTCTATCCGGTTCGATATATGATTTGCCAAGAGTTTTCTCAAAGGAATCAAGGAGATCAAAACCATATTCTGTAATCTCAATATTGATTATTTTCCCGGAATTATCCCTGTTTATTCCGATGAATCCGTCTTGTTTCAAGATATTCAGATTTCCTCTAACTGTGGCCCTCTTTATTTTCAATATATCTGCTGTTTTCAAAATATCGAGTTCTTCTCCTGATTTATTCAAGGAACAGATCGAATAAAGCAAAATATCTCTTCTGGTGATTTCAGGCAATCATATCCGCTCAAAAATTGATATGGGAATTGCTAATTAAGGTTTGTCATTTCATATGCAAATCCTAGGTACACTCCCGGGGCCTCCCTGTCAATCTTGACCAGATCGCATCTGTCTCGCAATCGATCCTCGGGACCTCCTTCGTGATAACCTTTTTCGGATGCCTCACGGCCCTCCTCAGCCAGAAATAGGACATCGTTCCGGCTATGATATTGGCAACGGACATACCAAGATAGACTCCCGGCACTCCCCAGAAATAAGACCCTGCCAGGGCGAGAGGTATCATGAGGAGCAGGAGCCTCACGAAGTAGAGGACCGCCGAAGGCAGGGGCCTGTTGAGGCCGTTGAAGGCGGAAGCTGTGAAAAGTGCCAATCCCAGCATGTAGAATCCCAGGTCCCCTATCCTTATGTAATCCACATACGATGCCACCACCCTGGGATTGCTGTTGAATATGGGGGCCGTGATATCCGCGGTCAATGCCATGAGGCCCCATGCTAAGAGTCCGAATATCACTATGGCCTTGAAGGAGAAATCAACTGCCTCCCTCACCCGGTCCATCCTTCCCGCGCCGAGGTTCTGCCCGATGAATGGCACCGCAGCGATCCCGAGGGCGATTATCGGCATGATAACCAGGGCCTCCACCCTGGATGCCGCACCGAATCCGCCCACCGCGAGCTCCCCGTGGGAGGCAATTATCGCGGTTATTATTCCGGTGTTCAAAGGGGCCATCATGTTAACCAGGGCAGCGGGGAGGCCGATCCTCAGGACTTCCTTCCAGGATCTGAGCAATCTTGAAATGGATATCTTTCCGAAAACCAGCATCTTCTCCCTGTGCCTGAGAATGTAGATGGATGCCGGCAGTGTGAACCCCCTGGCAGTTGCGGTGGCCCAGGCGGCTCCCTCTATTCCCATAGCCGGAACAGGACCCAGACCGAAAATAAAAATGGGGTCCAGGATGAAATTGATGGTAACCGCTATCAGCATCACGTACATGGGTGTTTTCATATCACCTGTGGACCTGATTATGGAATTTCCAAGGATCGGGACCATCACGAAAGGCAATCCGATGTACCATATTATCATGTAGGACCTGGCAAGGGGAAGTATTTCACCGTCAGCTCCCAGCAGGGCGAATACTGGTTCTATTGTGAGGATGCCGACGATGGATGAAATGATCGAGATAAGAACACCCAGTATGATTGTATCGGATGTGAGACGCTTTACAACCGAACCTCCGCCTTCCCCAATGGTCCTGGATATCACCGAAGTTGCTCCGGTTCCTATGCCAATAGCTATGGATGAAAGGAAAAATATGGGAGCGAATGTGAAGCTGACGGCCGCAAGCTCCCTTGCACCCAGTCTTCCAATGAAGGCAGTATCCACCAGATTGAAAGCTATCATGGAGACCAGGGCGAACATCATGGGACCAGTCATCCTGAGCAATGTGGTCTTGACATTACCCTCGGTCAATTTTGCCCTGCCTTCACTTCCCATGTCTTTTGACAATGACAATGAGGATTTACCCTTGGCCCCTAAAAGGTCTGATGATAGTATCTCCGACCGCTAGAAAACAATAATATGCATTAGCTTATGCACAAAACCGTTGATTTGACTCACCGGGAAGGGTGAGATGATAATGCGATTGGGTATCGATCTGGGTTCCACAACGGCCAAGATGGTCGTGATGGACGGGGACGGAAGGATCCTCTTCAGAAATTACAGGAGACATAATGCAAAGATAGCCGATACGCTGATCGATATTCTCAGAGAGGCAGAGAAGGAACTCGGTGACGTGGAGGTATCGGTCGCGGTCACCGGTTCAGCGGGTCTGGGGCTGTCCGAGAGATATGACATTCCCTTCGTGCAGGAAGTTATTGCATCGGCAGAGACGGTCAGGAAACTGTACCCTGATGTGAGAACGCTCATAGATGTCGGCGGGGAGGATTCCAAGATGATCTTCTTCGACGAGAAGATGAGGGTTGACATCAGGATGAACGGCAACTGCGCGGGGGGAACGGGAGCCTTCATAGACCAGATGGCCACCCTTCTGGACCTTGATCTACCCGAACTGGAATCCTATTCCAAACGATCAAAGAGCGTCCATTCCATAGCATCAAGGTGCGGGGTCTTTGCAAAAACAGATGTTCAGAACCTGATGGCCAGGAAAATATCCAAGGAGGATATCGTGGCATCGGTCTTTCATGCTGTGGCTTTGCAGACCACCTCAACTCTTTCAAGGGGGTATGATCCCAGGGCGAAGGTCATGTTTTGCGGAGGACCTTTCACGTTCATTCCTTCTTTGAAGTATCATTTCATGAATGTTCTGGAGATAGGAAAGGATGATATCGAACTCCCGCCGGAGCCGGAGCTGGTTCCAACCATCGGTACCGCTCTCTACGATGACATGAACAGGATGGAGACAACCATTTCGGGTCTTCTCGTGAAGCTCGAGAAGGGCCCTCTGAACGACGATTTCATCGGAAACAGACTGGATCCCCTCTTCAGAGACGATGATGAGTTCAGAAAATGGTCCTCCGGTAGAATGACCCCCATAGGGAGGGCGTCCTCGCTGAAGAATCTGAAGGGCAAGAAAAGCTTCCTCGGAGTAGATTCGGGTTCCACCACAACGAAGGTGGTTTTGACAGATCCTGATGGGAACATAGCCTTCCATTACTATTCCGGGAATAAAGGAGATCCGATTGGGGCAGTCGGCAAGGGACTTGAACTTTTGAAGAAAAAAGCTGAAAAAGATGGAGTCGAACTGGATATCGCTTATTCAGCCGTGACCGGCTACGGGGAGGACCTCATAGCAGCCGCTTACGGCATGGATGTGGGAATGGTGGAGACCCTGGCCCATTTCCGGGCGGCCACCGAGTTCCTCGATGATGTGAGTTTCATTCTGGATATTGGCGGCCAGGACATGAAGGCCGTCTTCATCCACAAAGGCATCATAAACGACATAGAGATCAACGAGGCCTGCTCCTCGGGATGCGGGTCGTTCCTGGAAACGTTTGCGAGGACCCTTGGAATGGAGGTGGAGGACTTTGCCGCTGAAGCCTGTCATGCGGAGTCTCCATACGATCTTGGTACCAGATGCACCGTTTTCATGAATTCGAAGGTGAAACAGGCTCTGAGAGAGGGAGCCACAGTGGGAGACATATCCGCAGGTCTTGCCTTCTCTGTTGTGAAGAACTGCCTCTACAAGGTCCTCAAGATCAAGGATACGGATATACTGGGGGACAAAATCGTTGTGCAGGGGGGGACTTTCAGGAATCCTGCGGTCCACAGGGCGCTGGAGCTGATCCTGGGCAGGGAGGTTGTATGTTCCGACATGCCCGAGCTGATGGGTGCCTATGGCGCTGCTTTGACTGCAAGAGAGAGATGGAAAGAACAGGATAGCACTTTCATCGGATTGGGATCTCTGGAAAAGGCATCGGACCTCAGAAGCGATTACATATCCTGCAAGGGATGTCATAACCATTGCACAGTAACCAAGATGACATTCGGTAACGGTAAGGTCTTCTACACCGGCAACAATTGCGAGAGGATCTTCACGAACGTGGGTGGCGAGAGGAGAAAGGGCGAGGATCTGACCGAATACAAGTTGGAATTGCTTTTTAACAATAACAAGCATGGAGGAAAGAGGGGCAGAATTGGGATTCCAAGGGTATTGAACGTTTACGAAAACTACCCTTTCTGGCAGGAACTTCTGACAGGATGCGGATTCGATGTTTTATTATCTCCGCCATCCACCAGCAGGATAGCCGAACTTGGTTCAAGGACGGTGATGTCCGAGAACATCTGCTTCCCCGCCAAGCTTGTCAACGGTCATGTGAAGGAATTGATGTCAATGGATGTTGACAGGATCTTCTATCCCATGGTCGTATTCGAGGAGGAGGAGTTCCACGGTTCCCTGAATACCTTCAACTGTCCCGTTGTTTCAGGTTATCCAGATGTGGTGAGGTCCGCCGTGGCACCTGAGAAAAAGGCAGGGATCCCATTCGATTCTCCCACGATCTCTTTCAAGGACAAGGGGGTTCTGAAGAAAGGAGCCTGGAATTACATCAAGCGACTGGGAGTGGATAAGGGTGCCTTTGAGAGAGCCTTCAGAAAAGCTCTGTTAGCACAGGTTGACTACAGGGAGAAGGTAAGAGAAAAGGCAATGTCGATGCTTGGGAATGCCAAAAAAGAGAATAGACCGGTGGTTCTCCTTGTGGGAAGACCCTATCATATAGACCAGCTGATCAATCACAAGATCACCGATATGATAACATCAATGGGTGCGGATGTGATAACGGAGGATTCGGTCCCCGACGCCAAGGGAGGAATGAATGACGTACAGGTTCTGACCCAGTGGCAGTATCCCAACAGGGTATTCAACGCGGTGAAATGGGCCAGGGGACAGGACAACGTGGAGGTTGTCCAGTTAAATTCCTTCGGATGCGGACCGGATGCCATCGTATGCGACGAGGCGAGGGCCATACTTGCCTCTGCGGGAAAGAACCATACATTGATTAGAATAGACGAGGTATCATCTCCGGGTTCCATCAGGTTGAGATTGAGGTCCATGATGGAATCCCTGGAAAGGAAGGGACTGGGATCAAGGTTCGAACCCATTCCCAGGAAGAGGACCCCTCCCTTTTCCGAGGAGCACAGGAACAGGAAGATAATTGTACCGTTCTTTTCCAGATTCATTTCACCGTTCATAGTTTCCGCATTCAATTCAATGGGTTACGAGATAGAAACACTGCCCGAACCGGACAGGGAATCAGTTGAAGTGGGACTGAAATACTGCAACAACGAGATCTGCTATCCCGCGATCATTGTTATCGGAGATCTTATCAAGGCCCTCCAATCGGGTAGGTACAATTTAGATGAAATTGCTGTGGGGATAACACAGACAGGAGGCCAGTGCAGAGCTTCCAGCTATCTGTCTCTACTTCAGAAAGCACTCGAGACCTCGGGGTATGATGATATACCCGTTGTGACGGTTTCTCTTTCCAAGCAGAAGCTCAACGAGCAGCCCGGTCTGAGGTTGGACAAGGGCAAGCTCCTTCGCAGGGGAGTCCAGGGATTGCTGTACTCGGATTCCATAATGGAGATGTTTTACTCCACCGCATGTCGGGAGAAGGTCAAGGGGACCTCTCTTGCGATAGCCGACAGGTACATCTCTGCCGGTGCGGAAGCCGTTAGATACGGAAGGGAGATGGAAATTACGGAGGCCCTGGAAAATGCCGTTAGAGAGTTCAACTCGGTGGATGTGGTAAAGGAGGAGATCCCCGCAGTGGGGTATGTGGGAGAGATCTATGTGAAGTACAATCCTTTCGGTAACTTCCATGTGGTGGACTGGATGGTGGAAAACGGGATCGAGGTGATAGTGCCTCCTCTTTTCGATTTCTTTGCCCAGGAGTATCTCAACCCCAGGTTCCATGTGGAATGCTCGACGAAGGGGACCTCATGGAAGTATCTGATGTCGTGGCCGGAGGAATGGTATGTCAGATATCACATGAGAAGGTATGAAAAAATCAGGAAAAAGTTCAGATTCCATAGGACCTCTCATTACATAGGGAACCTCTCCAGACATTCCAAGGATGTAGTAACCCTGGTTGACCAGTTCGGGGAAGGCTGGCTAATACCCGCGGAGATCGGGGCCTTCGCCGAGGACGGGGTGAACAATGTTGTCTGCGTCCAGCCCTTCGGATGCATATCCAATCACATAATCGGGAAAGGTGTGGAGAAGGCACTCAAGGCCAAGTATCCGGACCTCAACGTACTATATCTGGATATGGACGCGGGATCCTCCGAAGTGAACCTCTACAACAGGCTGAATTTCATCGTAAGGTCAGCAAGAGAGGACCTCTACGAGAAGCTGAGGAACGGAAGAGTGAGGACCTGATATATCTCCTTCCGGGAAAAGAAAGAAATCTGATGCCTCCAGAATATTGCGGATCTGAATTTTTCTTATTGATTCAAAGGACCGCAAGAAGAGGAAAACATCTTATCAAATGGAGGAAATTGGTGAAATACCGGAATGAACAATGGAATGTAAGGAGCAATTGTATGGAAATAATAAAAGTAATGGATAATAAAGAAAAATATATGGATTTATTGCTATTAGGTGACGAACAGGAGAGTATGATAAAAAAATATCTTCACAGAGGCGAATTGTTCGCCTTGTTTGATGATGATTTGAAAACGGTTTCAGTGGTAACACAGGAAAATGAGGAAACATATGAAATCAAGAATATGGCAACATATGAGAAATATCAGGGGAAAGGATATGGAAGTGTCATGGTAAAATATATAATAGAAAAAATAAAAGAAAAAGGCAAACAATTATTGGTTGGTACAGGGGAAAGTGAAAAAATAATAGCTTTTTACAAAAAATTCGGTTTTGAGTATTCTCATACCATAGAGAATTTTTTTGTAGATAATTATGACCATGAAATGTATGAAAATGGAAATCAATTAAAGGATATGATATATTTAAAGATAGATTTTGAAAGTGTATGAAATTATCTTTACAATTTTTTCTTTCTTTTTTACGTAAAAGTTTGATATTAATACTGTCATGTTTTTTCCTTCACTCTTTTTACAAGAAAATAGAGAAAATGCCTCCTGTGTGAATCATTTTTCAGAAATAGAAATCCTCCCAGGTCTTGATAAATCCTTCGGCGGGAGACGGAGGTTTAACCTCTCCGATTATGAGGACCCTCAGGACCTCTTCCCTGCCAAAGATCTCGAAACCTCTTCCCCTGCCGGTGCTCTGCTTCTTGAGGACCCTGGCCTTTACAAGTTTCTTGAGATGATAGGAAAGGGTGGAGGCGGATATATCAACTGCGGAGAGGATCTCGGAATGGGTTGCATTGGGATTGTCCAGAATTATCATCACGATCCTTAAAGGGACCTTCTGCCTGACAATATTGAGGACCTCCCTCTGCCTCGAAGTCAATCTCTTGTGTGTTTCTCCTCTCAGATTCTCCGATACGTAATACCTCTTGTATCCCTCCTCCATGTTGAAATAGACCAGATCATTCTTCTTCAATGCCTTAAGATGGTAGTCCGCAAGACTCGGGAGGATGTCCAATCTCCTCGAGAGCTCCCTTAGATGCAATCCCGGATGATTTCTGATCATATCAAAGATCCTGCGCCTTGCCTCCACATCGAAGATCTTTTCCATCCTCATTACACCTTCAACGTGGACAGGTACAGGATTATCAGTGCTGCGGAATCTATGGAACCGCCGACTATCATCAGTGTGTAGATCGATGCAATGTCGAAGAACAGGACCAGGGTCCCCATCAATGCTTTGACCAGGAAAAGAACGAATACGGATCCGAGGACCAGCATCCTCCTGGAGCCGCTTCTTCTGTATGCCATAACCGCTATGGCTATCAGCGTCAATGATACTATCAGCATGACCGAGTAGATGATATTTTCAAGAATCGCATCACCTCCTGGTCCTGACCTGCCAGCTGACGGCCACGAATATTAAGACGATCACCCCGGTTCCGAGAAACAGGAATACATTGGGATCCATTGAATCGGGGGTATCATCGGAACTCTCCAGTTTCTCGTAGTAGTTCTGCTCCAGTATCTCTATGAATCCGATTTTAAGGTCATGATCAATGCTTATCGACCTTTCATAACCGACAAAGAGGCCTCCGGATTCCTCGAATCTCATCCTTCCGGTTTTTCCAGAATTGCCAAGGATCGATTCGGACCATTCCTGATTCACGGCTTCTTCCGCATCCCGGACCGATGCATTCAGGGACCAGGATAAAAATCCGGAAAAAACGGAGGATGCGAACCTTATCTCACTTTCATCCTCGGCAAAACCCAGAGACTCCTCGTATGTCTGTCCGTTCTCCTGAAATGTGATTTTTTCATCGGTGTTGCTCATCACCTGAAGATCGGCTATCAAGGCCAATCGGGTATCCTCCCGCCGGTTGGGATAATTTTTGATTTCAATTTCGATCTCCATGGATCCCGGGGAGAGGAACTCTCCCTCCTTGAAGAGGAAATCATTGGATATGCGGCAGGCTAGCGAGAATACATCCCGTCTGTCACGGACCTCCATTCCGATCTCTATCAACCCGCTTCCGTCCCTTATGTATTCAACATTCATTTTTTCGTATATGCCGCTCGGCCACTTCTGTGTAGGGACCTCGCTTTCTCTCCGTCTCTGCCTTTCCGAGGAATTATCAACCTCTATGGAGGAATTCCTTCTTTCGGCTGTTTCGGACCTGGTGGTCCCCTCTCCCGGATCGATCCGGGAGTATCCGGTCCTGTATCCTCTGAGATATCCATCCTGGTAACCAGCCAGGGCACCGAGTTTAAGGACCCGGTAATAATCCGAAATCACATCATTTTCGATGCCATCTTCCCGCATCTCCCCGATCGGAGCGAAATCCAATTCAAAGATCAGTTCCTCCGCAGATATGTTTTCAAACGGATCGGGACCGGATCCGGTTGTGTTTTCCTGGTCCGTGGAACCGGTCAGGTACCCCCAATCCCAACCAAGCGAGAAACCAAGTTCGTAACCCTTCCTGTATTCGTAATCCCCAATGACCTCGTAATTATAGTAAACGTCTCCGTCAATCTCCAACCCGTTCCATTGATTCTTTCCAAGGATGAAATCACTCCTCAAAAATGAAGTTGATAGGGGGTAGATCGAAGATACGGGTTCCCCGGATTCGAATATTCCGTTCGAATCAAGATCCTCGAATTCCACTATACCCAGTATTTTCAATGTGGATATTTCCATCGTGCTGTTATTCTCACCCGGTTCGCTGTATCCGATGCTCAGTGAAAGGTCCTTTTCTGCGATGACGGAGAATTTCAGATCTGCACTGTCCTTTACTTCCGGCAGGTAGGAATTAATGAACGTTCTGTATTCGTCCTCGAAGATATTGAGCTCCCTTCTCTCACCCCGGATATTCTCTATTCTTTCAAGGGTCTCTCCATCCTCAATCGAATCAACACCTGAGAAAAGTATTGTAATGATTATCCACAGTACTGCAGCGATTTGCAATGACCGGATCATCGGATGATCACCTTCAATCAATAACGATCGGAAGAATATAAAGTGATTATTGAACACCATTCGAAAAAATGATATCGGGGAGCTATCGAGCTCCCCGGATCCATTGCTCTGGAATTATTCCTAACCGTATATCTTCTTCATCAGGAGGAAGGAGCCCCCAACAAGACCGATAAGCAGGATAATGCCGCAGCTTATCATCAATGCAAGCAAGGTGGAGTTTATTCCCTCATCCGATCCTTCGGATTCCACGGATTTGTTGTCATTATCCCTATCCACTATCTCTCCATCCACCGCAGAGACCTCATCTTTTCTTTCCTTTTTTTCATCATAATTGTTTTTGTTTTCAAATTCGGACCCATATTCCTGTTCATCATCTTCCCATTCTTCTTCCTCATTGGTGAAATATCCTTCCCTCTCCCTCATCATCCTCATGATGAGCAACATCATTTCCGGGGGGAGGTTCGATTCCATCTCTACGATCTCCGGATTTCCATCGCTGTTTCTGTCCGTCATATCCATTACAAGGTCCGGTTCATCATTATCGTCTATATGGACCTCGAAATGTATGGTTTCGGGAACCCCGTCGCTGTCTTTGTCAACCATTCTGAAATGGGTCCTTATACGGGACCTTTCCTTTCTATCATCACATTTCATCATGGCGAGGGCCTTTGCCATCTCTCTCCTGTTGAGTTCTCCGTCACCGTTGGAATCCGCTTTCCGGAAGATCCTTTTCAGCTTATCATCATCCATTCTCTTTCCGAATCTGGAAATGAATTCCCTGAGGGTGGTGGTGCGGTCACTTTCTCTTTCTTTACCCTCTCCTTCTTTCGAAGCCAATCTTCTCAGAATTGAAAAGGCCAGTTTCAATTCCCTTCTGTTTAGTTCGCCATCATCGTTTACATCGGCCCTGGCAAAGACCCTTTTGATGATGTTCTCATCGATCCCTCTTTCAGAAAGGAGCTTGTAAAATTCCCTGAAGGAGATGGAATCCCCATCCTTTTCCCCTTCCCTGGAGGCCATTCTCTTGAGGATCGAAAAGGCCAGTTTCAGTTCCCTTTTGCTCAGTTCATCATCGTCGTTGACATCCGCTCTTTCAAAGACCCTTTTGATGATGTTTTCATCGATCCCTCTTTCAGCAAGGAGCTTGTAAAATTCCCTCAATGTGATGGAATCATCATCCTTGTTGTCCTCTTTGCCTTCTCTTTCTCTTTTTTCCTCATCTTCTTTTTCTTCTTCCCTGTCTTTTTGCTCCTCTCTTTTGCGCTCTCTCTCTTCTGAGTCATCCCCGACTGCGATTATCGGGGAAAATGCAACGGAGAGAAGAAGAAATGCACCGAGTATGATAATTATGCTCTTCAGAGTTTTCATGAACTGCACCGATTACAGATAGCCCTGGATCCTTATATAATCATTATTGAACGCGATTCGAAAAGTTGAACAGAATTCGAAATAGGGAGAATCGTATTATTATCGGCAGCTAGAGGGTCACGAACCTTCCCTCGATCATGGAGATCGAACCGTCCTGATTCTTCCTGGAGAACCTCATTCGTTCCACGCGATATGAACATCTAAAACCGCATTGGGGACAATTGGTTGTGCAGATCTCCCTGGCCAGATCAAAAAATGCCTGAGGGTATCCGAACTGAAGCGGTGATCTGAACCATCCCTTGCAGTGCTCGCACTGGAGCTCGCAGTTAAGCTCTCCCTCCATGGTGAATACATGTATGGATGCATATTAATTATTTTTCAATTATAATCAACCATTAAGCGCCAGATTCATCTCCGGGAGCTCCGCAGGAACGAATCCCGCCCTTCGGTAAATGCCGGTTCCATCCGTCGAGGCATGAAGATGGAGCAATCCAACATCGAGCTTCCTTGCTTCCTCGATTAGCATGTGAAGGAGTCTGGCTGAAATACCCTTTCTTCTGAAATCGGGAAGTGTATACATGTTCATGATGTATCCCATTCTCCCGTTCAGGAGAGGTCCGTACCTGGGAGCGACATCCCTCACTTCCATTCCCGAAGAGGCTACCACATTACCCTCGATAACCGCTATGAATGCAACGAATTTCCCATCTGGAATGGCCTTTTCAAAATAATCCCTGATATTCTTCTCTAAAACATATGTCTCTTCATCACGGGCATGATCCTTGTAATCGTTCAGGAAAAGAATTCGAAATTCAACGAGTGTGTCAATATCATCGATCCCGGCCTTTCTGTATTCGACCTCATCCATTGGCAGGCTTCCTCCTTTTGGAGAGGTCCAGGGTGGAATCCTCTATCAATCCGCAGGAACCGGCTCCGCAGCCGATCACGGTCTTTATTCCCTGCTCCACCTTGCCCTTCAATTCAATGACATCTTCTGTCGGAAGATGGTAGATGTTCCCGGAGGTCGGATTGGGTCCCGTGGGGACGAAGACCGTGATTATACCTCTGCCTCTGTTGCGGTCGGTTACGAATCCCGTCATCCAGGCATTTCCCCCGAAGGGAGAACACAACACGGCACAGGAAAACGGCGTCTCCTGTTCACCTGAAAATGTGAGAACAACCTCCTTTGTCACTGTGTAACCGGGGATCCTCCTCAGTATGTTCCTCTCGATCTGATTGTGGAAGAACCTTCCTATCCGTGTCCTGACCGCCAGTCCAAGAAGGAAACAGAGGAGCAGTATCAGACCCACGGTTATCAGGCTTGCAATGATTATGTCTATGTGGACACCGAGAGAGATCAACTCCGCAACGGGTTGAACCTGGTTGATTATGAAGTTGTACAACCAGTACAGAACCCAAGCGATCAGGACCAGCGGCAGTATCGAAGCCAATCCAAGGACCATGGTGGTCCTTGTCCAGCTCAAAACATGTTTCATTTGAACAAACCCCTGTGATTGAGGGCTTCAATACTGAGGACCCTAATTAACTGTTACCGAAACGTCTAAGAAAAGGACCTTCATGACAGTATCGATCCTTTTGAGATTCTCCCGGATCTCTCCGGATTCTTCCTCGGATATCCTACCCTTTTCAAGATGATCAAGCAAAAGATTCAATCTCCTCTCCAACAAGGTAAACGCCTTACTGAAATCAAGGTTGTCATCCATGGCCGAAACGAAATCCTCTTCAAGCCTTTTTATATGATTGCTGACGTGAACGGACCCTCCCCTGCCGTTCGCGGATAAGAGATTCCCGATCCCTTCCCTGACATCTCTCAACCTCTGAACCTCTTTTTTCATTTTTCCCATGGTCATGTTTCTTTTCCTTCTCCACGGACCGTATGCCAGATAGAACCTGATCTCGTGAGGCTCGAATCCCTTCTCCATCAGGTCTTCCACATACAGCACATTTCCCTTTGATTTGGACATCTTCTTTCCGTTCAACATTAGATGTCCTCCGTGATACCAGTAATTGGCAAGTGTTCCGCCGTGGGCACCTTCCATAACGGCTATGTTGTAATCATGGTGCCTCCACAGATTGTCCCAGCCGCCGCACCAGATATCTATCTCTGTCCCGAGGCTCTCCCAGCACATGGCGGCGTCCTGTACGTTCCAGGAAGGCCTGCCGCTTCCGAGCTCCTCGTCATAGCAGACCATCTCGTCCTCGTCACAGCCGTGCCATAATATGAAATCGCCCAGATTCCACTGTATCCCTGGATATGTATCCTTGGAGAACCTCCTCTTTTCTTTGGGCCATTTCGACATGTCCAGTCGGAATAATCTCCCGAATCCTTCGAACTTCAGAGGATTATAGTAGACATCTCCCTCATGCCAGTAGGCGATTCCCTTTTTCAATAGCAGTTTTATCAGTTCCATTGAAAGCCTGGATGATTCGGAAGCCCTGGGTACCCTGTCAGGTCTTTCCAGTAACAGACTGTCCCAAGTGTTCCAGAGGCTCTCCTCGACCTCACCTGTCAGCTTTTCCACGGTTGTTTCCTTTTCCCTGGCCTTAACAATGGCCTTGTCCTCCAGATCGGTCAGGTTCATGGATCTGATAACCTCAAAACCCCTGAACCTGGTATACCTCACAAGTAGGTCCTGAAAGACATAGGTCCTGAAATTTCCTATATGGGGTCTTGCATATATCGACGGCCCGCATGTGAAGATCCTTATGGGACCATCCCCGGGAATGATCTCCCTTTGCCTCCTCTCCATCGTATCATAAAGTTCAGGACCTTTCATGTTTTACACTCTCTTTCTCTCAACAAAGTTTTTTGAATATTTAATCTGGTCCCTGCCATGATAGAAGCATTCGTGACAACAAGATAGAAATAGACATCCACATATCGCAATGGCGCATGAGCCCGAAAGGCGGTGAGGAACCGGATCTGGAGGTTGAAGTGGCGGGCATCCGTTTTTCCAATCCCCTGCTTCTGGCCTCGGGAATAACCGACGAGACAGGACTGTCCATGGCAGAAGCCGTGAAGCATGGAGCGGGGGGTGTGGTGACCAAATCCCTTAGTCTGAAACCAAGGGAGGGTCACAAGAATCCTTGTTTATACGAACTTCCCCGGGGCATGCTGAATGCAATGGGACTCCCCAATCCCGGAATTGAGGATTACAGGGAGGAGATCTCCACCTATCTGGAACATACAAAGGGAAAGGCTCCGATAATCGCCTCAGTTTTCGGATCAGACATCGGTGAATATGCCGAGGCCGCGAGGAAACTCGAAAAATGCGGAGTTAACGGGATAGAGATTAACGGCTCGTGTCCTAACGCAAAAGGTCTGGGTCTTCAGTTCGGACAGGATCCCAGGGTGATCAAGGAACTGGTATGGGAGGTAGTTTGCTCCACATCCATTCCGGTCTTTTTCAAGCTGACCCCCAATACCCACAATATCAACGTCCTTGCACTGGCTGCCCAGGAAGGAGGAGCCCACGGCCTGGTGGCAATAAACACTCTTCAGGCCATGAAGATCGATATTCATACCAGAATGCCGGTGCTTACAAACATTACAGGAGGGCTATCCGGACCGGCCATCAAACCGGTTGGAGTAAGATGTGTACATTCCATTGCCTCGGACCCCGAGATGGAGATCCCCGTCATTGCTGTAGGGGGCGTAACCGGCTGGGAGGATGCGGTGGAATACATGATCGCAGGAGCCAGGGCCGTTCAGGTAGGAACCGCCGTCACATGGAAAAACCTGACCGTTTTCTCGGAACTCAAGGAGGGGATTATCGATTTTCTCAAGGAAGAAGGATTGGGGTCTGTAAACGATCTTATCGGAACCTCCCCGGAGGTGAAAAGATGAGAACTCCCGGACAGATGGAGATCGTCAGGGTCGATAGTATTCTTGAAGAGGCGGAGAACATATCGACCGTTACATTCAGATCGGAAAAAGTATCCTGGAAGGATTTCACACCGGGTCAATTCGTGATGGTCTGGATACCCGGAGTGGATGAGGTGCCGATGTCCCTTTCGATCAAGAACGATGATATTTTTGGAATAACCGTTCAGAATATTGGAGAAGCAACGGATGCGATCTGCAGGCTGGAGAAAGGAGAAAAGATCGGTATAAGAGGTCCTTACGGCCAGGGTTTCAGGCTTCCCGCGAAGAAGCAGGCAAAAACCATAATCGGTGTCTCCGGAGGCGTCGGAGGGGCATCAACCATATTGCCAATGGAATGGGCTTCAGAAAATAAATTCCATACAATAAACATTATAGGATCAAGATCAAAGGACCTCCTGCTCTTCGAGAAGAGGTGGAAAAAATGTTCGAGTGAGACCTATTTCACCACGGATGACGGATCATTCGGGATAAAGGGCCTGGTAACCGATCCCCTTGGCGAGATCCTGGAAAAGATGAAAAAAACGGACCGCAGGAAAACTCTCATATTCTCATGCGGGCCGGAGGTGATGCTATCCGCTGTGAAGGAATTGATGGACAAGTATGAGGTCAAGGGACAGTTCTCCCTGGAGAGATTCATGAAATGCGGCATTGGAATCTGCGATTCATGCTCGATCTCCGGTAAGAGAGCATGCATGGACGGACCCGTTTTCGACACGGATCAGTTAGGTGAAATGAAGGATTTCGGAAGGATCCAGAGGGACAGGGCCGGAAGAAGGATCCACATAAAGGAATGCGTGAGGTGATACCCATGAAGATCAGATCAACAGCTGTTTTACTGCTCCTTTTGATTGTGTCATCGGTAATGGTATCCGCTCAATCCGATTCCGGGGTTCGTGATGGAGAACCGCTTCACCTGTGGTTCAAGAGGTCCCCTGCCCAGGCACTGACCACTCTTTCCTTCTATGAGCCGCAGATGGACGAGGAGATGATCTCTGATCCCAGGTTCAGGCATGTATTGAAACCAAAGGAAGAACAGAACAGTACCCTTCTTGCATTCTTTCCCACCCACCCCGAGAACAACTTCCTTCAGTTCGAATACAATTCAACAATTACGGCAGTTTACAATTTCACCATTTCAGCTGTCCTTCCCCGGGATGTGACCGATATCGATTTCAGGATAAGGGTTACAATTGAATTTGCTCAGACCAGGGGAGAGGAATACGATCAGAATGTCTCCTTCGAGATAGAGGGAAAGGCGGATTCAGACAGAAGGAGCTATACCGGGGAGATAGAGATCGACAGCGAGATGATAGAGAGATTCGATGGCAGGAAAGGGGGCAGGATCAGATTGACGGTGGAAAGAGTTGACGATATCGACACCGACGTACTGATCTACTGTGGATACCGGGGTTGGTTTTCTTCTTTCACTCTCCCGTTTTCCAAATACACCTACACCCCCGATGAAAACGGTGAGGAAGGTTTCGACTGGACCACTTTTCTTATCATAATTTTCGGGTCGCTGGTCATCATAATTCTGGTGTTTCTTGCCTTCGGGATAATCGGGGGCAAAAAGGAGGAGAAAAAGGAAGAACCTCTCCTTAGCGACAGGGGCAGGAGGAGGAGAAGATGACGGTCGCACTTGACCTGAGGTGCGGTGTGTCCGGCGACATGCTCCTGGGGGCTCTCGTGGATATGTATTCCGGGGACGGGGATGAGAGAAAGGTCCTGGATAAGATCGAAAGAGCGGCATCCGTGATGTCTGAGACCTCTGTACGTGTCGATAAATTGGAACGCATGGGAATCGGGGGAGCAAGTGTGGATGTAAGCTGGAAGAAGCTCCCCTCGGAAACGGTCACGGGAACCGGTATGAGGGAGATCCTGGAAACCGCCCTGGAAGAGATCTCCGCAAACGACAGGATAAAGAGGAGATCCCTGAGGATGTTCGACAACATCCTGGAGGCGGAGAAGGTATCTCACAACTGCAAGACCCTTGAGGAGGTCCATTTGCATGAGACCGGGACGCCTGACACATTGGTTGATGTAATTGGCATATCACTGTTATTTGATATGATGGAGCTGGATGGAGAATGGGTCAAGGCAACCCCGATATCACTGGGATCGGGAACAGTGGATACATCCCATGGCGTTTTACAGGTCCCGGTTCCGGCGGTCAGGCATATGATAAGAAATCTTCCTGTCAGGGGAGGCCCTGTTAACGGAGAACTGGCAACCCCGACAGGTGTTGCCGCCGTATCCGCCCTTGTGGAGCTCTGGATGGATCATTCCGAGAAGGGAGACTCGGGACCTTTTGAAGGGGAACTGCTGGGAGCGGGAGCCGGAAAGCGGGAATATGAGGGATTCTCCAACATGCTGACGATATGGGAGGTGAAATGATGGAGATGAAGCTCAAACTTGATGACAGCAATGTTGGTGTTGATTTCACCGGCAGAGAGCTGAGGATCGACGGGAGGCCCGCGATAATACCGACGAGAGCTTCCCTCGATGTCAAGAGAGTGATACCCCTCTGGTATACGGTCATCATCATCATAGGCATAGTGCTGGTATCCATGGTTGTGGGATCCCTTTTCGGACAGGTCCATATAGCGATCATATCTGTGTCGGCCGGTATGGGGCTCGGAGCCATAGTTTTCATGGCTCTTTCGAGGATGGAGCAGGTTCTGGTGGTGGAAAGAAATGGAGAGGACCTCGAATTCAGGGGACCCGCGGACGATCTCAGAAAGCTCTACTATGCCATATCCAAGGTAACCATCAAGAAGATGAAGGAAAAGGAAAGGGAATCGGAAAGGGCTTCATACAAGGGTGCGGGCATAACCAAAGGTGACAGTTATCTTGAAAAAGATGACCTGAAAAATGTAAGAGGCGACCTAAAAAGATCCGTCGTTTTGGGCAACAGAATGGTAACCCAGATCTGTCCCGAATGCGGGAATGACGAGCTCTATTACGAGGGAGGATTCATAACGGGTCATGTCTACCACTGCAAGAGATGTGATTACGTGGGATCCTTCGTGCTTGAAAAGGAGCTTGATCTGAAAAGTTGAAAACAAGTCACAAGTGCATGACTCAAATAGGATCTGGACACCCTTGAGTGCGTATGTTTCAGTCATGACTTGTTCCGTGACCGATGTTCTCTAAGAACTTATCTACCCGCTGAAAGGATGGTGTCACAGGAACGGGTAAGGTCCTCCCCGGCAGGGACTGCCCTGCCGGTACTTTTCCCGTCCCAGGAGGGATCGAGACGAGATACAATTCACCGGTTTGGGTTCTGATTCTGATAATGACAGTATCGACGATCACCTACATGGATGGGTCCGATTCGGCTGCTGTAGAGGATCCTATCAGTAATGATCCGGTTTTTTCCGAATACATCATGATGGATCGGATTTCCGGCAATCCGGAATCGGAACGGAGATTCACAATAGACACAGATTCGATTATGGAGCCAATGTCGATTACGAGAGAATCGGATACGGAACGGGAGCGGGATTCACACGATTATGCAAACGGATCAAGGATCGACTCCGACGGTGAGACCATTTCCGGATCCCTGGAATATGATCCGACAGGGGAATCCGATTTCAAGGACTGGTACAAGCTATCTCTGCCGGATGTGGATCCTTCACCCGGGTCGCCAAGCGGTCCCCACAACGTATCCATTCAATTGACCAGCTATCTCGACGGTGAAGGCAGTCATGATGATCTTTATGAGTACAACCTTGTCCCGGCATCAGGGGCTTATGATCTGGAATCTGATTATTACGATTATGTCTGGATACACGTGAAATATTACGATCCCTGGATGGGTGAACTCGATATCGGCGGAACCAAATTCTATTATGATGACATGGATTCCTCGGACGGATGGGATCATGCGGATAACTGGACATTCCATTTTTCCACTCCGGTTCCGTCAACGGGACCAGAGGATGCCAACGGATTCCAGGACGGATTGACGGAAGTAGGATGGTATTACATCTCCTTTGGAATGAACTGGAGAGAAAAAGTTGATGCTCCAGAAAGGGAAGGTTTTTCGGTTTTTTATGAGTTCGATGTGGAAACAGACGTAAGAGAAAATACAGACGACGGGGCAAATGTTATTGATGAAGCCGGTGAATCTTCTGGTAAAGATGCCAGAAGAGTTCAGTCCGCATTCGATCAGGTTGATTGGTACAGGTTCACCGGTTCTGATCCGAATAAACTCTGGAACATGACCTTCGTTATAAACAGGACCTATGGCGCGGCCGGTATTAACAACAACACACAGATGATATTCGACACATACCAATATTTCTTCATTTCAACCCCCACCCCGGGAAATGATGAGATCTGGGACACGGGTGATGACGGATGGTCCTCGCTTTGGTGGGTATACACTTACTACATAAGCACTACAGGTTCGATACCCTCCGGACAAAGTGTATCTTTCCAGATAAACAACACCTGGACGGACCATCCCGACAGGGGAGTTTACATTGGAACCTATGTTGAACCGGTTACCGCCGGATATGAGGGTACGCAGATCACCGGATTTTACTACCCTGACTGGACAACGTTTTCCGACTATACCATTGATATCGAAATCGTGGAAGAGGAGGTGAACAGGAGACCGCACTTGAGTGATCCGGAGATCTCCTCCGACAACCGGTTCTCCCGATCGGGTGGGGATATGTCAAACACATTCACATTCGAGGTTGTCTACACGGATCCGGACGGAGACGAACCAGAGAATCTCGATCTCTATCTCGATCAGGGAACACCAAAGGAAATGAAATTCTCCATGCTTGAAGAGCATGATGATGCGGATATCGATTCCGGGAGAACTTACAGATTGGAACTGGAGGGAGAGGAGATCGGAGAAAAGGACGGGGCTTATTCGGTCATGATCAATGCCTCGGATAAAATGGGAAAGGGTTCCATCAGGAGCTCCCTCCGGACAGAGGACCTCTATCTGAACGATACATTGTTCGTATGGGATGATGACCTGGTGGAATACGTTCCCGAGGGACCTCTCGATCCGATTTCCGAGGACCAGGGGGTTGTCATGATTCCCCTGGAATACCTAAACGGAGGCATGTTCAGGGACCCCGAGAATTCCTTCTCGGAATTCAAGGTTTTCAATCAAACATCGGGTGATTGGTCGGATAATTCCAAACAGGACATACTCCGCATAGAGATCGTTTATCGCGAGGGTGACGGATGGTATGCAGAATTGAGAACACTTCCAGACAAGCACGGAGACGAGTTGATCCGGATCAGGGCCGCGGATGCCCATTCCCACGTGGAGGCCAACCTCTCCATATCGGTATTGTCCGTCAATGATCCTCCAGTGCTGGACAGTGTGGATTTCAACGGGGAGGAGGTGCCGGTGGACAGGTCAAGACCGGATGAACTTGAAGTGGATCTGAGAGATTTCAGTATCAAGGAGGAGGAACCATTCGAGATAATCCTTCACGCCTCAGACAGCGATCCCGAAGAGGACAGGACACCGATCATCTATTCGCTGGTGGGGGTTGGAAAGGGAAGTTTTTCAAGCACTCCCGAAATCGACCCCTCATCAGGGGTGATGAGGTTCACTCCGGAAAATTCGGATGTCAGGACCAACGGTTGGATGACATTCAGGATAACCGACGGAGAGGACATAATCGATGTCAAGGTCAGGATGGATGTGGAAAATACTCCCGATGATCCGGTTATGACACTCGATTCCAGAGGGAACAGTGTTTATCAGGGAGGAACCTGGACAATGGAAACATCCGTGATCGATATTGATGCCGGGGATGTCCATACCTTTTCGGTGAACCTGGAAGAGGAGATCATCGATGATTTTCCATCCATCGCGGACCAGATTCCCGGTGTCGATCTCGGAGTCGATCTTGTTTACGACCTCAATCCAGATACGGGATCCCTTAGCCTCACTCCGGTTGGTGATGATATCTGGAGGACCTCTTCGTCTCTATTGGAGCAGGTAACCGTCACGGTTGTGGTGAAGGTAACCGATTCATACGGCAGGACCGACGTGAAGGTCACAAACGTAACCTTCATCAAGGACGGACCATGGATTCCGGAGGTTCCGGACTTCACGATAGATATCAGAGACGAGGACCCCGATACCATAGGTGACCAGGGTATGACGGTATCGGTGAATGCAGAGGATATCGAGGATATCTACGGAACCGGTTGGGTATATTCCTGGAGCCTGGGTGACGGGAACAGGATAACCGGAAATGAACTAGAGCATACCTACCAGCCTTCAGGAGATGACGAGTCATACACCTACAATATCAAATTGAAGCTGGAGGATGGAGAATATTCAACCGCGGAGAGATCGAAAACCGTTACACTGACACCTCTTACAGAGGTAAAGGATAAGGAGGACAATGACGGCGAATCGAACCTGATCTACATGATCCTGGGAGGAGTCTTCATACTGGCAATCGTGATCATATTGATAATATTTTTAATGATGAGAGGGAGGTCCTCTCCAATGGTCGATCATGATCCCGAAACCCCCTCATATTCGGAGCCGGCCCCCGCAAGGGAGGTTCACACCCCGACTCATCAATATGAGAGGCCCCGACCGGTCAGAGAAAATGCCTCCGAGATGGATACGAGGTGTCCCGGCTGCGGAGCTCCGGTGCAGAAGGACTGGTTTCTCTGTCCCGAGTGCAAGAATACGCTGAAATGGTGATATCAGATGGTTCCGGACAGTCCGCAGTGGGGGCAGGTTATCGTATGGGAGCCCTCTGGAATGTGGAGGTGATTGCCGCATTGCGGGCATTCCACGGTGATCATCGGATGCTGATGCGGTTGATGAGCCTGCTCATGGTGCTGGGGTTGTTCCTGGTATGGATGCTGATGGGGAACCTGGACACGGGGCTGGTGTTGCACCTGTTGAGGAGTGGAAGCCACCACACCCACTTCTTCCTCCAGGTGTTCACCTATCTCATTGTATGCCTTTCTTGCGCTGAAGAATTCTCTGAGGGCAAGACCTGCAACACCTATGGCAATGAGATCGAGAACGAGAGCGAAGTAGAGGCTCCTTCCTTCAAGGGAGAAGAAACTCAATGGAAAAACAGCGATTGATACGATGACCATTATAACCAAGACGACGGGTATCCATGAAGCTCCCATGGAGGTCCCTGCCTCTCCCGCTCTGATCTTCTTGGTGCTGGGTATCAGCATGGCAACAATGATTCCGGAGACTGCGATGGCTATGTTCAGAACAAAATTGATGATAAATAGAGTCTCCACCGAGGCCATGCAGTGGAACCCAGAAGATGGATGGTATATATTTATTACGAATAACTGGTGAAAAAAGATGGTTATTTAATTCTATAAACTGAAAAGATCACTTGCATCTACTGATTACATTCAACTATAGTAAAAAAATTGTTTCAATCCATATAAATAACAATCCTGTTATTCATTCATCAATGAAGAAAATAATGTTCGTTGCCATAGTTATTTCGATTTTTCTCTTTTTATCAATAGTTGGATTAATTTTGGTGATCAAAGATAATAATATCAATCCGTTGTGGTATCTGCCGCTCAGATATGATTATGAGATCGATGTGGAAAAGAACTACACTTCCGAGGATGAATTATCGGCGATCGAGAAATGTTTGGATCTTCCTTATGAGGAACTATTGAATCAATCCAGATATGATAAAGGTAAAGACCTAGCTGAGAAAAGGACCAGAGTATTTTTTCTGGACAGGACTGTTGAGGAGGATGGAAAAGAATATGTCAATAATCAGAAGAAGGTTCTTAAGAGTGGTCATTTCACATTCGAGTTCAAGGCAAATTGCAGATATTTTTCAAATATAACCATAAATCAGAAAAAATCCCAAAATGGTGAAGGATATGAAATAGAGATAACTGGTTCAGATCTACCCGTGATAGATAGCTTCTGGGCGAATTATCCCCCGTATGGTGGGTTTCTAAGGAATAATACCGAGGATCCGAATTTTCCTGATAATTGTAAGGTCTACCATGATGGATTTATTAAGGATGGAATTGAAAATAAAACTGAAAAATATGTGAAAAAGGATGTATATCTGGTCATAATGCTTGCCGAAATCGGTTCCTCTCATCGGGGTGGATTGGGAAATGGGAATGGTGTGGATCAATATGTGATTCTTGACAGGGAATTCAATCCTGAACTCATAATTACAAATTGGTGGGATTGGGATGCTTGATTTTTTTCAATCTAATTTGGGGCATCCTTTTTCTCTTTTCTCTTTGGTTCGTGGACGAACCTCTGCACCAGCAAAGCTGCTAGGATCCCGAAAAATGAAGAGATAAGAAATGGAATCGAGTAGCCTGGCAGGTCCATGAAAACAAGTGAATAATCCCTCTCGTGAGTGAGGTCCCAGATCAATCCTCCCAGTATGGGTCCTATGGTGGCTCCGATATTGGAAATCGCCTGTATGGTGGCGATCAGCCTTCCTCTTATTCTTGTGGGAACAATCTCGGCCTGCAGAGCTCTCGTGGCTGGCAGGGATACCTGCCTTCCTATGTCCTTCCCTACGAATGTGAGTATTGAAATCATTCTACCGAATGGTAGAAGCGGTGAAAGAGAGAGTACAATCGTTGAATATCTTCCCCAGACGGAGGAATGGACTATCACCGGTTTCTTGTGAGGACCCTCCGTGAGGTATCCTGTGGGTAATACAAACAGCAGTCCGATTCCCATTCCCGCTCCGAACAATATGGAGAAATCCCTGGCACCGATACCGAAGTTCTGTTCCATGAAAAAGAACAACACCACAGAACCCAATGACCATGAAAATCCCTCGAAAAACGAGTTGGCGTAGAGCATGTTAAGTGAGATCCTTATCTTTTTTCCGATCCCTTTTGACGCTCTATCTTCCTTATCCTTCTGCATTTTGAGGTCCTTGACAACTGTCAGTTTATCCTTTAAGAATATCAATCCGAAGAAAGCAGCAACAAAGGCGATCGTGCTTGTGAAATAAAACGGAGTTCTCATGGCCGTAAGCTCTGAAAAACCGGCAACATCCTGGGATATGAATAGTATTATACCTCCGACCAGAGGCCCGGCAACGATCCCGATATTTGTAAGGAACATGTAAACCGATATTGACCTGGACATCTTCGAGGGAGGAGCGGAATCAACGACGAGAGCCTCTCCCACGGGCCAGACCATTGCGGATGCTGTGCCCTGCAAAACCCTGACCAGGATCAGCCCCCACCAGTTGTCGGGAAGTGTGAACAGAAATGCAAGAAGTCCGTAGAGGAACATCCCGGTGATAATCACCTTCTTCCTGCCCACACGATCCGAGAGCTTCCCGAATGGTCTGGCAAGGAAGGCCCTTGTGAACATGAAGGAGGCAAGGAGCAATCCTACCTCGAAACCCCCTCCTCCCAGCAGGTCAACATAATTTGGGAATATGGGGAGGATCATTCCGAATCCGAGATAGATCGAAAATGCAAGGAAGGACGCTACCGCGATGTTTAGCTTCCAAGACCCTGCCATGAAGGCTCCAACAATTCATCCTATAAATAGCTGGCTTGACCGGATGCGCTTACCATGGCCGCACCTGATTCGACCCTGATTACAAGGTTGTATTTTCCGGGTACGCTCAGATCGGAGGGTCCGAACAACCAATCAATCTGTCTCTGTCCGAGAACCTCGACTGTTTCGTTCTCGATTATATCCGCGTATGGATTCTCGAGATAAACATCCAGTGCGCCTTCCCCCAATCCCCTTCCGTCGCCTCCCGTAATGGATATGGTAAGATTCAGACTTGTTGCACCCTCCTTGAGGGTCCAGTTGATCTCGGTCATGTTGTTGAATTGTACTCCGAGGATCGGATCGCCTATCAGAACCGATCCGCCGCTGGTTATGGTGACGTTCTTGGGAACGATGGAAATGTTTATCTGAGCAGTGTCTTCCTGTTCTGCCTCATCTACAACGGTCAATGTGACAATGTAATTACCCTCTTCGGGGAATTCGTGATCATTGGTTCCGTTCACGGTTGTCTCAACCTGTCTGGCTCCTTCCTCTGTGGTATAGCCGAAGTCCCAGACGTAGATCTTGATACCCTTGTTTGAAACGTTTCCCGAATAACCCGGATCGTAGGATTCGTTTCCATCGAAAAATATGGCATCTCCAACAGTTGTCTTGGTCTTGTCAGCCGTGATTATGGCAACCGGAGGTTTGTCGTTGTCATCGGCTGTTTCGTTCTCACCCTCACTGCCCTCTGCCCCTCCGATGGCTTCCCGCACCCATTCGCCCAGGGAAGAATTCCATCCTATCCCGAAAATTATGAGACCTAAGATGACAGCCGCAATGATAATCGCTATTGTCTTGATATTGGACTTCTTCTTGGGTTTTGCCATCTTTCCCACCTTTGATTACCCGGGCTGGGTATCTCTTATTGGTTTATGAGGCTTTTTAATCTTTTGGACCCATGGTCGAAGCTATTTCTGTGCTTCTTTGGCCTTCTGCCTCTCTTCTTTCTGGACCCTTCTCTGAAGAATGCGGTCCAGGATGAGCTTCATGTATACGGCGTCATGTTCCAGCAATGGTGATTCCGATATTATCCTGAATTCCCAGTCCTCGTGATCGAGCATCATCTCCGCAAGAGGATCGAACCTCAGGTCGCCCTTTTTTATGGGGGTCCCCATGATCTTGTCCCCGTCTGCGTGATCCACACCCGAGAAGTGAATGTAGAACTTACCACTCTTCATCTGGTCCTCCACTTTGTTGAAGAGGTCCTCGAAATCCTGGACCTCTCTGAGGGAGCCTCCCTCCCTGGCATGTATATTGGGAATGTTAAGTACGGGTATGGTCCTCTGGACCCTCTTGTTTATGGTCAGGATCTCATCCACGGAGCCGAAGACCTTCTGCCTTCCCGATGTTTCAAGGCCCAGTTCGATGTCAAGCCCCATCTTCTTGAACTTGTCCCTGAGCCATCTGATCCTTCTCACGGCTTCCTCGAGGGCATCATCCTTTTCATAATCGTGGTACATCCCAACATGAAGAACGCACAGATCGGCTCCCAGGCTTCTGCTTACCTCTCCGCTCCAGAGTACGTTGTCAAGTGATCTCTGGACGTAATGCTCGTCGCCCAGAAGATCCATGTAATAGGGAGCATGCACGCTCAAACTGACATCGAGCTCCTCTCCCAGTTCCCTTATTAGATCGAGGTCCTCCGGGAGGTCTCTCATGGGTCTGAGAAGCTGCACCTCCATGGCATCGAGCTGCAGCGCGTGTATGTCCTCTATGCCATCTTTAAGGGTTCTTCCCTTGCATGAAAGCGGTATGCCCGCTGGACCGAACCTTATGTTCATGATTAGTTCATCTCCTGATCCATCTAAGTCGGTGATGCACCCCTTGGCTCTTCTTTCCGATATCAGACTTATTTTTTTGAACCCTAATGTATTTAAATGTATCTGAATCTGGTTTGATCATAACGAGATCTTTCCCTTTTTTATTAGCATTTCAACGGCTTTATCTGCGGCTTCATCCAATTTTTCCTCGTTTTCGAGGCTCTGTGAAACCTTCTTGTTCTGCTCTTCGATGACATCTCTTGCTTCCTTTCTTATCTTGTTTCTCTCCTGCCTGAGCTGCAGGACCTTTTCCTTGAGATCGGTCGCCTTCTGGTGATAGGAATCCGCCTGTTTCCTCACCTTGAGATATTCCTCATGGCGCTTGTCCGCCTCCTTTCTGAGGTGATCCAATGTGGGTCTGTACTCGTCAAGCTGTTCGTTGATCTCTTTCAGCTTCTCGTATAGCTCTTGCACGGTTTGATGTTCCTTGTCCGCCAGTTTTCTGTATTCCTTGATCTCGTCATCCACCGTCTCCGCCTGAATCCTTTCTGCCTTGAATTCGGGTTCCTTTGCCTTTAACTCCCTGAGCTTCCTTCTCTTTTCGTCTATGTCCTTTACGATATCCCTTTCCTTTTCCAGAGAGTGGGACTTTGTCTGGTATTCTTCCTCGAGCTTTCTAAGGTCCCTGTCAAGAGTGTTCATATCCTCGTAGAAGACCTCTTCCTTGTTCTGGGGATTGGTCCTCTGACCCCTCATATTCCTTGCCTTCTGATTGTACATGTCCCTTCTTGCCTTGGCCGCTTTCATCTCTTCGAGGAATTGCCCCTTCATTGCTCTAAGATCGGACAGCTGATCCAGGAGCTTCCTCCTTTTATCATGCAGGTCGTTTCTCATCTCCCTGACTACCTTTCCCTCTTCGTTGAAGTGATCCCTCTTTTCATAGAGGGCGTTAAGTCTCTTCTCGGAGTTGGAAAGTTCCTTTAAAAGATCCTCTGGTATCTCTTCGGGGGACATAATGTAAACCACCCTTGAGGGAAGGCAAATAAATGACAACAGATACTTGAACTATTCCCTTGTCTCAGTAGTTCCGAATGTATCGCTCTGTTTCACACAGGTTTTATTATGTGAAAAA
>CAYULA010000046.1:0-28728 GCA_964445525.1 uncultured Thermoplasmatales archaeon
TTTTTTCACATAATAAAACCTGTGTGAAACAGAGCGATACATTCGGAACTACTGTATTTTGAGGTAAGTATTTATATCACTTCTTTTATGGCCGGTCGCCCAAGCGCAAAGAGGCCCTCCGGCCAAACGTCAAGGGCAACCCGTCGGGACCCTGTGAACGGAGAGACTTCCCCTTGAGGGGGATATTTGTTGGCTCCGATGACGACGTAACGGTCGGATAGGCGTAGGAGCGCTATATTCTGCGTGCATTGCATGCAGGGTCAGCTCCGCAAGAAACCAAAGGACTCGGAGGTATAAGATGCCTAAATCACACAAGCCGAGAAGAGGTTCCATGGCCCATTCACCAAGGAAGAGGGCAAAGAGGGAGACACCGGTGGTTAAGCACTGGCCAGACAATGGCGGGTCGGAACCCAGGATACAGGGCTTCGCAGGATACAAGGCCGGCATGACCCATGCCTTCATCACGGACTTCAGACCAACTTCCACCACCTCCGGACAGGAGGTAATGGTTCCTGTGACCGTTGTAGAGGTCCCGCCGATGAAAATCGTCGGCATAAGGCTCTACGAGGACAGCCCGTACGGAATGAACACAAAGAAAGAGGTATGGGCGGCAAACCTCGAAAAAGAGCTGATAAGGACCCTCCCCGTTCCGGGAAAGGGATACAAGCCAGACCTCGATTCCCTGGTGGATGAAAACGTGGACGAGGTCAGGGTGATCATGCATTCAAAACCATTTGACGTCGATTCCATCCCCAAGAAGAAACCGGAGATAATGGAGATGAGGGTCGGCGGGGGCTCCATAAAAAACAGGATAGAATATGCAAAGGGACTCCTCGGGAAGGATGTTGACTTCAACGAGTTCCAGGTGGAGGGGGCCATGGTGGATATCATAGCCGTCACCAAAGGCAAGGGCTTCCAGGGACTGAACAAGAGGTTCGGTGTGAAGCTCCTAACCCACAAGAATTCCAAGCACAGGAGAATGATCGGGACACAGGGCCCATGGCATCCGGCATGGATCATGTCAACGGTACCCAACTCCGGGCAGATGGGCTATCATAAGAGAACAGAGTACAACAAGAGGATACTGAAGGTTGGAAAGGATCCTTCCGAGATCAACCCCAAGGGCGGTTTCATCCATTACGGTAACATCAAGAACGGATACGTACTGATACACGGGTCGATACCCGGGATAACAAAGAGGCTTATCCGTTTCAGGGATCCGGTAAGAAGGAAGGGAGTGGAGACGACCTCTCCGGAGATAACCTACGTAAGCACAGCTTCGAAGCAGGGTAAGTGAGGCGATCCAGATGGCAGATAAAAAGGTAAAGAGGACGGTTCCGAAGAAGGTCCCCACCGCAGGATCGATCAACGTATACGGACTGGACGGAAAGGTAAAGGGAAAATTGAACCTCCCCCGGGTCTTCACCACTCCGTTCAGGCCCGACCTTATAAGGAGAGCCGTTGTATCGGCCCAGGCCAACAGGCGACAGAGTTACGGTCCTTCCCCGGTTGCCGGAATGAGGCATTCCGTATCCACCTGGGGAAAAGGAAGAGGGGTTGCAAGAGTTCAGAGGCTGGCCCAGGGAAGAACGGGAGCCGAATCCCCCAATAATGTTGGCGGAAGGAGAGCTCATCCCCCCCGGCCCGAGCATTCCTTTGATAAGAAGATCAACAGGAAGGAGAGGAACTTTGCCAGGGCATCGGCGCTGGCGGCCGTCTCTGTTGAATCCACTGTCAGAGCAAGGGGACACAGGTTCAAGGAAGGACTTACACTGCCCGTTGTAATAGAGGACGGAATGGAGTCCATGGAGAGGACGGGAGATATCATAAATGTACTCGAATCCCTGGGCGTTATCGCAGATATAGAGAGGGCCCGCAAAGGAAGGCACATCAGGGCCGGAAGGGGCAAGATGAGGGGCAGAAGGTACAGACAGCCGAGGTCAATCCTTTTGGTGGCAAGCGAGGGATCACCATTACTTATCGGTGCCAGGAACCTCCCAGGTGTGAACACCACAACCCCCAAACAGATCAACACGGAAGCTCTGGCCCCGGGAGGGGACCCGGGAAGACTCGTAGTATTCACCAAGAAGGCCTTTACATCCCTAGGAGGTGAGGCCTGATGATAGAGAACATGCCCCACACCATACTCCTCCATCCCTACGTCACAGAAAAAACACTAAACCTGATGGAGACCCACAACTCCCTGATGTTCGTTGTCAAGGAGGGGGCGACCAAGAAGGATATCAAGGAAGCCTTCGAGGAGCTCTTCGAGGTAAAGGTGGACAGGGTAAACGTCAAGCATACCCGGTTCGGAAAGCAGGCGATAATCAAACTTTCCAAGGAATTCAAGGCCGATGATGTCGGAATGAGGATAGGAATATTCTGAGGGGATGAACATGGGTAAAAGGATAATCAGCAGAAGAAGAGGAAAGGGGACCACCGTATACAGGTCCCCCAGTCACAAGCACCTTACACCGGCCGTTCTTCCCAAACTCAAGGCGGGGAGGGGAAGAGTGGTGGACCTTGTTCACGATCCGGGCCATAGTGCGCCCATGGCAAAGATGCTCTGGAACGATGGCAGGGTAAGATACATGATCGCACCCGAAGGAATGAGGGTGGGCCAGGAGGTTCTCATGGGCGACAACGCTCCTGTCAAGGTCGGAAACATACTCCCCTTGAAGGAGATACCGGAGGGAACCCCGATCTACCACATCGAATCCAGGCCCCTTGACGGAGGGAAATTCGTCAGGGCCGGAGGCACCTCGGCGATTATCGTATCCAGGGGAAAGGTCGTAACCATCCAGCTTCCTTCCGGGAGCTTCAAGAACCTTCCTGGCCAGTGCAGGGCCATAATAGGAATGGTGGGCGGCGGAGGAAGACCAGACCTGCCCTTTGCAAAGGCGGGTAAGAAGGTCCATTCCATAAGTGCCAAGGCACAGGTATACCCGACGGTTTCGGGTGTAGCCATGAGCCCCGTCAACCATCCCCACGGAGGTGGCGGCCACCAGCATGTGGGCAAGCCCAGCACCGTTTCCAGGCACGCGCCTCCGGGCCAGAAGGTGGGCAGGATGAGCCCTAAGAAGAAGGACAAGAAAAAGAAGAGGAAAGGGGCGTGATCTAGATGGCAAAGGGAAAGACTACCCCAAAAGCGGCAAGAAGGAAGGCAAGGAAGCTCAAGGGCAGGATCGCTGCCAAGAAGAAGAAGGAGTTCCTCTACAGGGGTAAATCCCTGGAGGAAGTCCAGAAGATGTCTCTGGACGAATTCATCGAGCTTCTGCCCGCAAGGGCCAGAAGGACCGTCACAAGGGGTATGATGGACAAGAATCCAAGGTTCTTCAGGCATCTGGACAGGGGCGACGGGGTCATAAAGACCCATTCAAGGGAGCTTGTAGTGCTCCCGTCGATGATCTCCAAGACCATCTCCATACACGACGGTAAGTCCTTCGTGGACGTACCGGTTACCATCGAGATGGTGGGTCACAAGATCGGTGAGTTCGCTCCCACCAGAAAGACTACCAAACACACCGGAGTGGGCGTCGGTGCAACCAGATCGTCCAAGTACATGCCGCTCAAGTGAGGGATCATATGAGATACTCGAGGGATTCGGATCCGGACACATCCGCAAGGGCCCAGGCTCTTGAGGTCAACATCTCCCCCAAGCACTCCGTTGAGATCTGCAGGGAGATAAGGGGAATGGAGCTCCAGAGCGCCAAGGAATACCTGGAGGAGGTTATCAGCCTCAGGAGGGCGGTCCCCTTCAAGAGGCACAACCGCTGCGTTCCCCACAGGAAGGGGACAGGCTTCGGCCCGGGAAGGTATCCTCAGAAGGCAGCCTCAAAGATTTTGAAGCTCCTGGAGGACTGCGAGGCCAATGCGGAATACAGCGGTCTCAATACCGACGTGTTGAGGATAACTCACATAGCCTCCCACAAGGGAAGGGTATACAGGGGATGGATGCCCAGGGCCCACGGGAGGGCCACGGACTGGGACACCTACACGGTAAATCTCGAAGTCATACTCGAAGAAATGGAGGAAGAAGATGGCCAGTGAAAGGAAGTTCATAAACGAGAATATCAGAAGGGTCCTCCTGAAGGAATACTTCAAGGGAGAGACGGAGATGGCCGGCTTCGGCGGCATCGACATCCAGAGGACCCCCATGGGAACCAGGGTTACCCTAATTGTGGAAAGGCCCGGCATGGTCATCGGAAGAAAGGGAGCCAAGATCAAGGAGCTTACAAGGACCGTTTCGGAGAAGTACGGCTTCGACAATCCCCAGATAGAGGTACAGGAGTGCAGGAACAGCGCCAAGAACTCACAGATCATGGCACAGAAGCTCGCCCTGGCCCTCGAGAGAGGCTGGCATTTCAGGAGGGCGGGACATTCCACACTCAGAAGGATAATGGACACCGATGTCAAGGGCTGCCAGGTCAAGCTTTGCGGCAAGCTCACCGGGCAGAGGCATAGAACAGAGAAGTTCAAGTGGGGCCACATAAAGTTCTGCGGGGAACCGGCAATAACAACCATGGACCGCGGTTATGCCATCGCAAAGAAGAAGCTCGGTCTCATCGGGGTTTCGGTTGACATCATGAAGAGCGACGCCCAGCTCCCCGACGAGGTAATAATCCACGACCTCCCCGAACTGAGAGAGGTCGCAGATATCAAGGAAGAGAAACCCGAATCCGAGGATTCCGCCGAAGAAAAAGAGGATGAGGAAACCGATGAGGAAAAGGTTGA
This sequence comes from uncultured Thermoplasmatales archaeon, assembly GCA_964445525.1. GTDB lineage: Archaea > Thermoplasmatota > Penumbrarchaeia > Penumbrarchaeales > Penumbrarchaeaceae > Penumbrarchaeum. The sequence continues at coordinate 4,735 of CAYULA010000046.1, forward strand.
GGATGACAAAGAGGAGAAGGCGGAAAAGAAAGATATCTCTGATGAGGCCAAATCCGAAAAAGAGGATGTGAAAAAAGAAGCATCCACATCCAAGAGGAAGGCCAAAAAGGAGCAGAAGAAGGAAGTAAAGAAAGAGGAGAAAAAAGAGGAGAAGAAGGAGGCTGAAACTGTGGAAAAAACCCCAGAAGAAACTCCTGAAAAAGAAAAGAAGGAAACCTCCGCTTCCGCTCCGGAAGAATCCTCCAAATCCGATGATGATGATAAAAAGGAAGAAGAAAAGGACGGGGGTGAGTAGTTTTGCCGCTTCTTCGTCTTCCGGAGATAAGGAACATGAATCCCGACGAGAGGTCGGTCAAGATGAAGGAACTTCGCGATGAACTGATGAGGGAGAGGGGAGTGTCCGCCATGGGCGGAGCACCACCCAATCCGGGAAAGATCAAAGCCCTCAGGATCAACATAGCCAGGATGGCGACGATCATGAGGGAGGAGGGAGAACTTTAATGGCAGAGATCTGCAGCGTCTGCGGTCTTCCGAAGGAACTCTGTGCATGCGAGGACATAGCCAGGGAGCAGCAGGATATCAGAATAGCCACCACCAAGAGGAGGTACGGCAAGGTGGTGACAATCATATCGGGTATAGATCCCACGGACATCGATCTGGATGATCTCGCCCGCTTCCTGAAGAACAAATGCGCTGCCGGTGGCACCGTCAAGGACGGCATCATCGAGCTACAGGGCGACCACAAGAAGAAGGCTTTATTGGCGCTCAAAGAGAAAGGCTATACGAACATTTCCGAGTGAGGAGGATGAAAGAAAGAAGAAATGCCAGGATCGGAAACATACTGCTCAAAGAGCTCATCGGAACCCGAATGAGGGTACTTGAACACACGGATCCCGGTCTGTCCGGGAGAGAGGGTGTCATAATCGATGAGACCATGGGAACGTTTCTGATCGACGAGGAGGGATCGAGAAGGATCATATCCAAGAAAGGCGGAAGGTTCAGGTTATGGGACCCGGATGATTCCTCGGCCGCAGTGGATGTTTGCGGCGGGGAAATCCTGTTCAGGCCCGAGGACCGCAACAAGAAGCTGGAAAGAAGGAAACTCCCCAAGAAGAAAACGATCCCCGGCATGAAGAAAGACTCCTCTTGAAGATCAACAAAAAACCGAAAAAGGTGGTAAGGATGGCAGAAAAGGGTGATGAGGCTCCGGAGCCCAAGAGACAACCGAAGGCATCGGAGGCGAAGAAGGTCACGAAAAAGACCGAGGCGGCCGCGGACATAGACACAGTCCAGGGGAAGAAGACACTTCCCGTAAAGAGGAAAACCGTGGGCAAGAAACCGGTGGTAAGGTCAAAGAAAGTTAGGAAGGCCGCACACAGGGACCTGGGGATCGATATCGATGCTCCCGCCAAGAGCTGCGAGGATGAGAACTGCCCGTTCCACGGAAAATTATCCGTAAGGGGCATAATCCTCGATGTCCAGGTAGTCAACATGAAGATGGATAATACAGTGGTTGTGATGAGGGAGAGAAGGCACAGGATCGAGAAATACCAGAGATTCGAGAAGAGGTCATCGAGATACCTCGCCCATCTGCCTCCCTGCATGGACGTTCACGTTGGCGACATGGTCAAGGTAATGGAGTGCCGACCGCTGTCAAAGAACACCAACATGGTGGTTTTGGGGAGGATTTGAATTGAAGGGACTTGCAGGGGTTCAAACGAGAGGTCTCCAGATCGGCTCAAAGGTGGACTGTGTTGACAACACCGGAGCCAAGGTAGTGGAGATCGTTCAGGTGCTGAAATACCGCGGCACCAAGAGAAGGATCCCTTCCGCAGGGATCGGGGACATAGTTCTGGTCAGCGTGAAAAAGGGCACGCCGGAGCTAAGGAAGCAGTTGATACCTGCTGTCATCGTCAGGCAGAAGAGACCCTTCAGGAGACCCGACGGCGTGATGGTATCCTTCGAGGACAATGCTCTCGTTCTCACCACCAAAACGGGCGAGACAAAGGGATCCGACATCAAGGGACCCGTTGCAAAGGAGGCTGCGGAGCGGTTTTCAAGGATAGCCGCCACCGCTTCAACGATAGTATAGGAGGAATGAATATGGACACCACATCTTCAAAGCCCAGAAAACAGCACAAGGACCTGGCCGACATGCCGCTCCACAGGAGCTCCAAGTTGATCAGGGCGCCTCTCGACCCGGTCAGATACGGGAGGTCCAATGTGAGAAGGATAACACTCAGGGCCGGTGATACCGTGAGGGTTGTAAGGGGCTCCAGGACAGGACACGAGGGTAAGGTGGCCAAGATCGACCTCAAGAAGAAGAAGGTATCGATCGAGAAGGCCCTCCTGCACAAAGCTGACAATAAGGAGGTTACGCTCTGGTTCGACGCTTCGAACCTGGTTGTGACCAAGCTCGATCTGTCCGATCCCGTAAGGAAAGAGAGATTCAAAGGGGTGGAGAAAGAGTAAAGGAGGAATCAAATGGTCGATTCAAAGCATCTCAAAAGATACGCCGCACCAAGATCATGGGCAATACCCAGGAAATCAAAGGTCTGGACAGTGAGGTCCAAACCAGGGGCCCATCCAATGGAAAAATCCATACCCCTTCTGGTGGCGCTGAGGGACATACTCAATCTGGGCGAGACCTCCTCCGAGGTGAGGAAGATACTGGCGAAAAGGGACGTCCTGGTTGACGGAAAGATCAGGACCAGCTACAAGCTGCCGGTGGGAGTGATGGACGTGATCTCCATTCCCAGGATCAAATCACACTACAGGGTAATGGTCAATCCCAGAGGCCAGATCACGCTAAAGAACATAGATGAATCCGAGGCTTCCTGGAAGCTTGCAAAGATTGTCAACAAGAGACTCGTCAAGAAGGGCAGGATACAGCTCAACCTTCACGATGGCAGGAACATCGTTGTCGAAAAGGACGAGTACAAGACCGGAGACGCCATCAAGATCTCGCTCCCCGATCAGAAGATACTCGAGAGGTTCCCCATGAAGGAAGAATCTCTTGCCATACTTACCGGGGGAGCCCATATCGGGACTGTTTGCAGGATCAAGAAGATAGATATAACCAGGAATCCCGATCCCAATATCGTGGAGTTCCACGAGGGCTTCAACACGATCATCGACCACGTCTTCGTGGTGGGAACCAAGACCTCCGAGATAGAATCGGCGGAGGTGAGCACCATATGACCGGGAAGGCTCAGGAAGAAAATGGCGCCCCCGGTGAGAATCCGAACAAGGATATCAGGATAGAAAAAGTGGTCGTCAACATCGGTGTCGGGGAGGCCGGTGAGAAGCTGAACAGGGCCGTCAAGGTCATAGAGCTGCTTACCGCAAAGAAGCCGACACAGACCATATCCAGGACAACCAATCGTGACCTGGGAATAAGGACGGGAATGCCCATAGGATGCAAGGTCACCCTAAGAAAGGAGGACGCTCCAGAGTTCCTCAAGAAGGCGTTCTGGGTCAAGGAGAACAAGATAATGGGCTATTCCTTCGATCCCGAAGGCAACTTCTCCTTCGGCATATCCGATTACACGGATTTTCAGGGTATGAGATACGATCCCGACATAGGAATATTCGGACTTGACATCAACGTGGTCCTGGTAAGGGCCGGAAAGAGGGTCGCGAGGAGGAAGAGGGCCCCGGGTCACATACCTGGACATCAAAGGATCACCAGACAAGAGGCCAAGGAATGGGTCTCCAGGACCTTCGAAGTGGAGGTGTTGGAATAATGACGGAGACCGAGGAACAGAAGAAGACCTTCGGAAGGAAGGTCGGGTGCCAGAGATGCGGACGCAAGAGGGGAATTATCAGGAGGAACGGCATGCATCTGTGCAGGCAGTGCTTCCGCGAGATAGCCCCGGAGATAGGGTTCAAGAAGTATTCATGAGGAGGTGTAAGGTTGAGGAACGATCCATTATCAGACGCCCTGTCCGTCATGAAAAATGCGGAGAGGTCGGGTAAGAAGAACTGTAAGGTAAGACCAGCCTCCAAGCTCATAGGACGCGTCCTGAAAGTGATACAGGAGAACGGATACATAAAGGAGTTCGAGTACAACGAGGACGGAAGGGCCGGCTGGTTCAACGTCCACCTGAACGGGAACATAAACGACTGCGGTGTCATAAAACCCAGGTTCGCCGTCAGGAGAGCGGAGATGGAGGGTTACGAGGCCAGGTATCTCCCCGCTCAGAACTTCGGAGTTCTCATACTGTCAACCACAAAGGGTGTTGTTTCCAATGACAAGGCCAAGGAGATGCACACCGGAGGAAGGCTACTGGCCTTTGTGTATTGAGGTGATTTCATATGGTTAAGCTAGAGATGATGGAAAGGGATGTCAAACTCCCCGACGGAGTCTCCGTTGACCTCAAGAAGGACCATCTTACAATTTCGGGAAAGAAGGGGAAACTGACGAGAAAATTCACCCATCCCAGGGTCAAGATAACCCATTTGGATGGAAAGCTCAAGGTGATCTGCCCAAAACCCGACAGAAAAGAGATGGGTCTTGTCGGAACATGGTGGGCTCACATCAACAACATGGTCAAAGGAGTACAGGAGGGATTCCACTACAAGCTGAGGATAATATATTCTCATTTCCCGATAAAAACATCCGTCAAGGGAAGCGAACTTGTGATCGAGAACTTCCTCGGAGAAAGGTTCCCCAGAAGGGCAAAGATCCTCGAGGGTGTGACCGCAAAGATATCGGGAGATATGATAAACCTGGAAGGGATCGACAAGGAGCTACTGGGACAGACATCGGCCAATATAGAGAAGGCCACAATAGTTAGAAATTACGACACCCGGGTTTTCCAGGACGGTATATATCTCGTTAGCAGGGGGAATGAATGATGGCCGAGAAGGAAGCCGTAAAGGGTACCGGTAAATCACAAGACAAACAGGAGACAGAAAAAAAAGAGGCTCCTGCAAAGAAAACCGGAAAGAAGAAAGTTCAAGGCAAGATCAAACCCCAGCTGGATAAGGATACCGAGGATAAGCTCGAGATCCGGAAGGAACGGTATTCCAGGCAACCCAGCTTCAGGAGGGGGGAGTGGTTCAGATACAAGAGGGTCGGAACCAACTGGAGAAGGCCCAGGGGAGTATCCAGCAAGATAAGGCTGAACAGAAAATACCGCGCACCCAAGGTCAGGGTTGGATACGGAAAACCTTCAGCCGTTAGGGATTACCATCCCTCAGGTTTCAGGGAAGTAATGGTCTTCAATGCGGGAGACCTGGAAGGAATAGATCCCAAATTCCAGGCTGCCAGGATCGGCTCCACGGTGGGAACCAGAAAGAGGAGGGATATAGTCCAGGCCGCGGATGAAAAGGGCATTAGAGTCCTCAACAGGGGGGTTCTGTGATGGATCTGTCAAATCAGAGAAGGATGGCTGCAGAAGTCCTCAAATGCGGAAGGAACAGGGTCTACATAAATCCCAACAACTTGGATGACATCGCAGAGGCGGTCACAAGAGGGGATATCAGAAGGCTGGTCAACGAGGGTGTAATAAGAGCCAGACCCAAGGAGGGAGCCTCCACCGGAAGGAAGAAGGCCAGAATGGCTCAGAAGGATGTGGGGAAGAGAAAGGGCCACGGTTCCAGAAAGGGATCCAAATATGCAAGGTTCCCGAAGAAGAGGAGATGGATAAACACCATAAGGCCCATAAGAAGAGCACTCAGGGATTACAGGGCGAACGGAAATATCTCCTCGGAGAGCTACAGGCACTACTACAGACATGCCTCCGGCGGAAATTTCAGGTCCGTGAGCCATCTCAGGTCCCACATGGAATCGGAGAAAGCATTCATCAAGATCCCAGAGGAGGTGAAGTGAGATGTCCGACGGACCAAGATATCATATGCCTTTCAGAAGGAGAAGGGAGGGGAAGACCAATTACAGGTCGAGACTCGCCCTTCTGAAATCGAAGAAGCCCAGGGCCGTCGTGAGGAAGAGCCTCTCGGGGACCACAGTGCAGTTCATCAGGTTCCACAACACCGGAGACCTTGTTCTGGCCCAGGCCGGCTACAAGGACCTCAGGAAGCTCGGTTGGAAACATTCCCTCAAGGATACCAGCGCCTCCTACCTGGTGGGGCTTCTCGCCGGGGTAAGAGCCGGCAGGTCCGACCTGAAGGAAGCTGTTTTGGACATCGGATTGAACGAACCGACCACGGGAAGCAGGGTGTTTGCTACCCTTAAAGGCTTGATAGATTCGGGTCTTGACATCCCCCACGGAGAGGGGAGGTTCCCAGATCAGGACAGGATAGAGGGAAAGCACAAGGATATCAAGGGTTTCAAGGATGATTTCGAGGCCATGAAAAACAAGATCCTGGAGATGTGAGCATGACTGACGATAAGAAGAAAAAGGAAGAAAAAGAAGAGAAGGCCGAGGACAAAGAGGATAAGGCCGACTTGGATATCCAGGAGGACAAGGCCGACGACGAGGCCGTGAAGACCCAGGAGGAGACCGAGAGGGGAAAACGTCCCAGGGTCACCAAGGGCCAGGGCAGGTCAGCGGATGATAACAGATCTCCCAGGACCAGCAGACCCGCCAGAGCCAGGAGGGACAGGTTCGACGAGGAGGAATGGGTACCAAGGACAAAGCTTGGAAAGCTGATAAAGAGCGAAAAGATCACATCCATGCACAAAGCACTCAATACCGGGCTCCCATTGAGGGAGCCGCAGATCGTTGACACCCTGATAGGAGAGGATCTGGTTGACGAGGTCCTCAAGGTCAACATGGTCCAGAGAATGACCGACTCCGGAAGGAGAACCAGGTTCTCCATCACCGTTGTGGTTGGAAACAACAACGGTTACGTTGGTCTCGGTTCTGCAAGGGGAAAGGAGGTCGGGCCCACCATCAAGAAGGCCATAGACAATGCCAAGCTCAACATGATCGAGCTCAACAGGGGCTGCGGATCATGGGAATGCGGATGCATGACACCTCATTCGCTTCCGTTCAGGGTAACCGGCAAGGCAGGTTCAACCACAGTCACCCTGAGAGCGGCACCCCGTGGTGTCGGCCTGGCGGTGGGTGACGTTGCAAAGAAGATACTCAAGCTTGCAGGGATCAAGGACGCCTGGGGTTTCTCCAGGGGTCAGACCAAGACCACCGTGAACAACGCCAAGGCTGTAATAGACGCCCTCAGGGGAACCACCCTGATGAGGGTCCAGAAGGATCAGAGAATAGCTCTCAAACACCTTTCGGGACCGATGGCCGCACCTTCCGAACCAGTGACCGAGGGAGGTGAAACACAATGAGTCTGGCGGTAGTAAGGGTAAGGGGATCGCTCAGGGTGAAACCCGCCATAAAGGAGACCCTGAACCTTCTGAAGCTCAACAGGGTCAACCACTGCGTGGTCATACCCGAAACACCCGAGTACTCGGGAATGCTCCAGAAGGTGAAGGACTATGTCACCTGGGGAGAGGTGGACAGAGAAACATTGGCGGAATTGATACGTCAGAGGGGAAGGATTGAAGGCGACAACCCTGTGACCGATGAGTTCATAAAATCCAGGTCATCCTTCAAGGATGCCGACGAACTTGCCGGGGCGGTCATCGAATCCGGCTTCAAGTACAAGGATCTCCAGGGAGCAAAACCCGTCTTCAGGCTCTCCCCCCCCAATAGAGGAGGATACGAGGGGATCAAGAGGCACTTCACCGTTGGCGGGGCCCTTGGATACAGGGGCAAGGAGATCAACGGTCTCCTGAAAAGAATGATCTGAGGTGATTTCCATGGCAAGGAAGAGGAATGTCAAGTTCAGAGGAAAGAAATCGAGAGGCCACGGAGTGAAGGCCAGAAGAGGAGCCGGAAAGAGAGGCGGAAGGGGAATGGCCGGCGGACTCAAGCACCGCTACATTCACATCGTAAAGTATTACGGCAAGGATTACTTCGGAAGGCACGGCTTCAAGAGGCCTCAATCGGTCGTCAAGGATAACATCGTGATCAATCTCTCCACCATCAGGGAGCACATTGACAGAATGGTCGAATCCGGTGCAGCCAAGAAAAAGAAGGGCGGATACGATATCGACATAGAGAAGCTGGGATGCACCAAGCTCCTTGGCGGTGGAAGCATAGGTGACCTCAGGGTCCATGTGCTGACACCGGCCGCTTCGGAGAGGGCTGTTGAAAAGATCGAGGCCGCGGGCGGCTCGGTTACCGTCAAGCAGGAGTGAGCCTGGCAGCAGCAAATAAACCCTTTAATAGAAGAACGGTTATCGGGGAGCAAATCTATCCAGGGCATAAATCGGTGTGTGTTCCATGGCTATAGAGCGAGACTACAGGAAGGCAATCTGGGTGGCTGTCGCCTACATAGTGACGATGGTCATCGTCTACTTCTGGCAGTGGCGGGAAGCCGATTTCACACAATTTTCTCAGATCTCACTCTCGATACTGATCACACTGGCAATTGCAATAGTTTTCTTCCTCATTGGAATGATGGTAACGTTTGCTGGTGAGGGGTCCAAACTATACGGCCTCAAACCGATAGCCGACAAATGGCCTGCGGTAAAGAAGCCGGAGGGTCACGTCAGGTTCAGGACAAAGATGCTTTGGACCTTCGGCATACTGATCCTCTATTTCTTCTTGAGCAATGTTCAGCTCTATGGACTGTCCGGAGAGAGCATCGACATATTCTCCGAGTTCAGGGCCATACTTGCGGGTGCAAACGGGTCGCTGATGCATCTGGGTATAGGACCCATAGTCACCGGATCCATCATCATGCAGCTGTTCTCGGGGGCCAAGATCATAAATCTGGACCTCCAGAAGGCAGATGACAAGGCCATCTATCAGGGAGTCCAGAAGGTCCTGGTCCTGGTGATGATATTCGTGGAGGCCATCCCTCAGGTATTCGGATACCTGACACCCGCAGATACGGGCTGGATGGGTGACATAGGGCTCGGTTGGGCCAGGATGGTGATCATAGGCCAGATAGTGTTCGGATCCTATCTTGTATTCCTTATGGACGAGGTTGTTTCAAAATGGGGTATCGGCTCGGGGATCTCCATGTTCATTGCGGCAGGTGTCTCCCAGGCGATATTCCAGGGAACAATTTCCTGGATACCCCTGGGACGCGAGACCGCATCCCAGTACAATCTCGACAGACTGGTGGATAACTACGCAGACATCCCAGCCGGTACCTTGCCCAAGACCTGGTTCATACTTGACAACATGTCCGGCGGAATAAGGGACCTCACAGCCGGAGGCTTCGAGACAATATTCCTCTCGCCTCCAAACCCCATGGTAGCACTTTTATCCACAATCGTGATATTCTTTGTGGTTGCATACGCGGAATCCACGCAGATAGAGCTGCCGCTATCACATGCGAGGGCCAGAGGCGCCAGGGGCAGGTACCCTATCAGGCTGATCTACGCTTCCAATATACCGGTCATCCTCATGTCGGCACTGCTGGCCAACGTGAACATGTTCTCTCTGCTTCTTTGGAACCACGAGAAGATCAGCACAATACCCATCCTGGGAGAGAACTGGCGTCTGGGATTCTATGATGCTGGATCCACCACTCCTTCGGGAGGATTGGCATGGTACGTCTCCAGAGTTAACGGTCTCCAGTCATGGCTCCTTCCGCTGATCAACTGGGACAGGTACAGGGGATACGTCGGAGATCACGATTACTGGCAGGTGGCGGTCCATGTACTTGTTTACGTGGGCATAATGGTGATAGGTTCCATCCTGTTCGCGAAGTTCTGGATAGAGACAACCAACATGGGACCCGAATCCGTTGCAAGACAGATCCAGAATTCCGGGATGAGGATACCCGGCTTCAGGAGGGACCCGAGGGTCCTGAAGAAGGTCCTGAACCGCTATATTCCCACTGTAACCGTGATTTCGGGGGCATTCGTCGGCCTCCTTGCAGCCCTGGCTGACATGGTGGGGACGGTAGGCTCGACATCCGGTACAGGGGTGCTGCTAACCGTAGGTATAATCATACGACTGTACGAACAGATCGGTAAAGAGCAGATGATGGAGATGCACCCTGTACTCAGGGGTTTCTTCGGAAGGGAATAATAATCCATATTTTCCTTCCCCATCCGCATCCGAACTTGAATTCAGGTGAGTCACCGAGCCGTCAACTTTTAAAAGGAAGATTGTTCATAGGGAACACGGTTCCTTGGGGGTTGTTCACATGAGGTCGAGGGTCCCTGCTTTCGCATTAGCTTTTACAGCGATAATGATTATTCTGGCTTTTCTTCCCGCGGAAAACGAGGCATTGACAGTGGATCCCTATGAAGTATACCCGGGCACGCTATACTTGCCGCTGGTGGATTATGACGAGAAAGGCGATACCCTGTTGCTTACGATCACATTCAAGGGAACATCATCCGAGGATTACCAACCCCGGGGAATAGACATTCTAATAGTAGATGAGACCAGAGCGAAAAGAACAACGAGGATGGAGTTCCTCGAGGGGGAGGCTGTCTGGATCAGGAAGAACGTCACACTGCGTGTGGAAGAGGAGATAACCAATCCCACAAACAGCGAAAAGGCAATTGTCTTCAACAATCCGGTCAGAGAGGGTGACAATGATGATTGGGATAATGCCACGGTCAGGATCAGGATCGATTACGAGGTAAAAAACAAGCAGGATGAAGAGGGTATGGATTTTGTTCCGATAGTGTTGGCAATCGTTCTGATCATAGTGGTCCTGGTCCTGATCTCCATGGTAATAATCTACTTCAAGAGGAGGTCGAAGGATGCAAGGACCTTCTTCAATCCGGAAACAGGTCCTTACTATGCCTTCAGGTCAGTCCTGGACGGGAAGACATACTACATAGATCCTGATCAATACGCCAGATTGTACGAATCCAACTCACTTGGAAATTACGATTTCCTGGGTACCGCGGCCAGGATCGGGGGTACCATAACACCACCGGAGGGATCTGCCATGGAAGCCGCCATGTCCACTCCCATGGAGGGTCAGATGATGACGGCCGTTCCCATCGACCAATCACAGCAGGTTGACCTGGCTTCCCTGGAGGCAACTCCCGTGAATCCGGAACAGGCCGGCCCTCGGGACTATCCTGATGATGAATCTCCTCCGGCATACGACGAGCCTCAGGATGCGCTCGGGATGCAGTCCTACCCGGAAGGAATGACCGGAATGGAAACCGGTGATCATCCCTCTGATTCACTCCATCAGGAATCACAAATCCCTGCCCCCGAAGGACCATCGGTATCCGAGGATGCGCCTTCCCCTCCCGATGCTGGAGACGAGGGTGAACCTCCTCTTCAAACCCAATCGGGGGAAGGGAGTGATACCGGAGGGCAGGAAGTCGAGGAGCAGTAATGGACTGAAAACCTCAAGTATTATCTATCAGGGCCAACAATCAAGATTTATGTTCGGGCCGCGGGGTTTCAATTCCAGGTACTGCTTGGCAGTTATCATGGCACTGATAATGATTACTGTCTTATGGCCGCAATCGAAAATATACGGGGAGGCGGGCGGTGATCCTTTTCTACCATCGGCTCCGCCCTCATCGGGAAACTGGACGGTTACGGGATCCGAATCCTACTCCGATACCACAATATCGATAGAGGGAAACATATCCATATCGGGATCCCTTGTTCTGGATAATGTTACCCTCAGGATCAATTCCTCCTTGATAGGTCCCAACACTCTCAGTGTTTTGAACGGAGGCTCCTTGGTAATGAGGAATGGTTCCGTGTTGAAGGGCTTCAATGTGGGTTCATTCTATGCCAAAGCCCATTCCGGATCATACTTCGAACTCAACGGATCCGAGGTGGACGGATGCGGTATAAACGGGGAAGCCCTTGAAGAATCCGGACTCTATTCCGAGACAGATGATTTCTTCTCCTTAAATTCAACCATAACCAACAGCCCGATAGGTCTGATCGGCGTTGGATCCAATATCACACTGAATGACACCCGGATAATCGAATGCCAGGAGAGAGGTATCAAGTTAATGAACGGATCCAACCTGGATATGAAAAGATGCAACATAACATCTGTTATTGATTGGGGTATCGAGATAGGTGATTCGAACGCCCGCCTTGATGAGGTAACATTCGAGAACTGCGGAAGAGCGGTCTCATTGGATAATTCCGATGTCTGGATGGAGAACTCGGAGATATTCTCCAACGATCCGCTTTCGATATCTATCAGTTCCTCGGAACTCGATATGATAGACTGTGTTCCGGCTCAACCCGGAATGAACGGCCTCTATCTTCCGCTTTCCTCCTCTGCCTCGAATGTTTTTCTGTTGAACACCAGCATATCGGAGGTTCTTGTGGAGGGAAACAGCGTTGTCAGGGAAGCCTTCAGACATGATATCAGGGTGACGACCAACAACGGAGACCCCGCCTTCCTGGCCGATGTGGAGGTTAAGGGAAGCGACAACAACATCGAGGGTCAGGGCCTCACCGACGAAAACGGCTGGGTTCATGACCTGCCTCTGACCGGTATCAAACATGACAGACTTGGAACCCATTATCTTGAACCCCACAATCTCTCCGTTCTGCTCGAAGGTGCCGTAAGGGAAAAGGATTTCAACAGCACCGGATCACATTTCACATCAATCGAGGTAATTATCAATGATCCAGTTGTGGAGTTCACATATCCGGAAAACGGAACGTGGCTGGATGAACGCTCCTTCACGGTCACCGGGAAAGTGAAAGATGCCCGTCCGATCTCCAGTCTTGTTATGTTTCTTGACGGCGGCGCCGAGGTAATCCTCAGTCCTAGAAAAACATTCTCGATCCCGCTCACATTCGGATCCGACGGGGAGCATATACTCAGGGTGAAGGCCACAAACGATGACTGGAGAGAGTCGGACTCCCATCTCCACTTCGGAATAGACACCATCGATCCGGAACTGACGGTAACCTCCCCGGAGGACGAGACATTCACCAGTTCGGCAAATATCAACGTATCCGGAACCTGCGAGATTGATGCGAGACTCATCATCAATCAGGATCTGGTTGAACACGGTTCGGGCACTTTTTCCTATGAGGTCCATCTGATGGAAGGATGGAATGACATTGTGGTAAGGGCGGTGGACAGGGCCGGAAATCAGGTGGAGATCACAAGAAGGGTATATCTGGATTCCACACCGCCGTCACTGAGGATCCTATCACCAGTCAACGGGACGACCATAAAGAACGATCATGTTTTGATAGAGGGGATAATCTCCCACGACACCGTACTTCTGACAGTTAACGGCGTGGAGATAGACTTCGATCTGATGGGTTTCAGCTACAGGATGGAAAACCTGACTGAGGGGGAAAACCTGATTGTCGTGGAAGCAAGAGACAGGACCGGAAGCGTCTCGAAATCGGCAATATGGATAATTGTGGATTCCGACCCTCCGTGGATTGAACTCGTCCGACCTCCGCAGTATACCAACAAGACCTCCATGGTTCTGACGGGAAATGTCGAGAGGGGGTCCGATGTGGTTGTCGGAGGGTCTATTGCAGTGGTAAACGACGGGATCTTCAGTGCGGAGGTGGCTCTTTTTCAGGGTCTGAACAACATTTCGGTTGTGGTTACCGATGCCGTGGGTAATTCAAGGACCGTCTATGGGGAAACCATCCTTGATATTGAATCCCCCACTTTCGAGAGGATCGAACCCATCGACGGATCAATCCTCGATACCATGGTGGTTCAGTTGACCGGGATCGTATTCGATGACTACGAGATAAAAGGGGTTTGGGGTTCCAACGCCACAACCCCCAGACAGCTGATATCCAGGAACGAGACCCTGAACTGGGTGGTGATGCTATCCCCCGGCGAGAACATATTCAACCTCGAAGCCGAGGATAAGGCCGGAAACAGCAGAATGATCGAGCTTCGCTACACCTATGAGTCGGACCAGGATACAGACAGGGTAAAACCCAGCATAATCATAACCTCACCCCTTTCCAATGAAACTCTTCGGGAAGGTGAGATAACGGTAACGGGAACGGCCTCGGATGATCGTTCTCTGGAAATGGTCGAGGTCAGGGTCGACGATGGGGATTGGAAGATCGTTGCGGTTGCGGGATCTCAGTGGAGCGTTAGCTTCTATCTCGAAAAAGGCGTTCATCTCATCCAGGCAAGGGCGGTTGACGGATCCGGAAATGAGGCCATTGACACGGTCAAGGTAACTGCTGTGAACAGGACCGAGGAAGAAAACGGTGATACCGAGGACGGATTGGAACCGATCTTCATAATCATACTGGTGGCCGTGATAGCACTTGCGGTGATAATGCTCATATACCTTGTCCTGAGAAACAGCATGCTCAGAAAGGAATGGAACGAAATGGAGGAATCCTCCAGAAAGGATGAATCCCCGAGAACGGGAAGAAGAAGGCCCCGATCGGAAGTAAGGAAACCTCCGGTCAGGGAAAGAGGGGCAAGAACGGACAGGGGAAGAAGGTCCCTCCCCAGGGACCTTCCTGATATTGAAGACAAAGGACAGGGAAGGAGATCGGGTAGAAGACCGTGAGCGTATCGATTCCCCATCGAAAATAAATACGGGTCCCGCAATGAGGTCGTTAATCTATCCGGAGGACCTGTAAATGGACGATGGTTTCCTCAGCATAAGAGAATCCAAAGAAGAAAGAAACGAAGGAAAGGAGGTCCGTCTCAGGGGATGGATCTACAGGACGAGGGGATCGAACAAGATGGTCTTCATCGTCTTGAGGGATTCCACCGGGATCATCCAATGCGTGGCATCCAGAAAGGATCTCGGGGATGAGATGTTCGACATCTCCAGGGACCTGACCGTGGAATCCTCCATCATTGTGAGGGGTACGATCCACTCCGATGAGAGAGCACCCGGCGGACACGAGGTCCATATGGACGAGATAATTCCTATATCCAAAGCAGAGAGGTTTCCCATTACCAAGGATCAATCCGAGGAGTTCCTGAGGGAGAAGAGGCATCTTTGGATAAGGTCCCGTAAGATGAACGCGATCCTCAAGGTGAGGTCAACCGTTACGGGTGCAATACACGATTTCTTCCGGAGCAGGGGCTACTACGAGTTCACACCTCCCATATTCACCCCCAACCAGGCCGAAGGAGGCTCCACCCTTTTCGAGGTGAAATATTATGACAGCATCATCTACCTCACACAGACCTGGCAGCTCTATGCCGAGGCCGCCATCTTCTCCCTGGAGAAGATATACGATGTATCCCCCACTTTCAGGGCGGAGAAATCCAAGACATCCAGGCATCTGAGCGAGTTCTGGATGGCCGAGATGGAGGCTGCATGGATGGACTACATGGAAGCGGCCAGGATATCGCTGGAGGAGGTAAAGTTCATCATTTCGAAGGTCCTGGAGAAGAACAGGGAGGAACTGAAGGTCCTCGAGGTTGATCCCGATCGTCTCGAACCCCTGCTGGATAAGGAATGGCCCGTCATCACCTACACCGAGGCCATTGATATACTGAAGGAAAAAAGCGGTATGGAAGTGGAGTGGGGGAAGGACCTAAGGACCGTGGAGGAGGAGGAGCTGATGAAGCACTTCGACACCCCGGTTGCAGTGGTAGAATATCCCAAGGAGGCCATGGCATTCTACAAACCGGTGAAGGAAGGTGCCGACGCACCGGGACCCGTGGCGAAATGCTTCGATGTGCTTGCTCCGGAAGGATACGGGGAGATAGTGGGAGGTTCCGAAAGGGATGTTGGAATCGAAAGCCTGAAGGAGGCCCTTGAAAAGGAGGGAGAGGACGTGGCCAACTACGACTGGTATCTCGATCTGAGGAGATACGGTTCCGTTCAGCATTCCGGTTACGGTCTGGGGGTGGAGAGGCTCATAGCATGGATCTGCTCACTGGACAATATCAAGGATGCCATACCCTTCCCGAGGACAATTACCCGGGCTTACCCCTGATCCGGAGCCATATGACCCGTTTATTGGCACCGACATACCAAAAAAATATAATCAATACCTGTTGTATTCCACCCGGAATTCAATAGAGGGTATCCCAATGTTCAGCAGGCACCATCCCTCAATAGCCTTATCGATACTGGTAACAGTAGTTCTGCTGGTTCAGTTCCCACTCGCCGAAGGCGGGGAGAGGGAGCTATCAGCCGAAGGAGAATTCACTCCATCCGGAACACCTACCAGGACCATATTCGAGGAGTCCGAGAACAACAATCAGTGGCAGGAAGCCGATCAGCTTCCGTCGAGCTACGGGACATACGAACTCCACGGTAATTTATCCGTCAACGATAACGATATGTTCTACATCAACATGAACGGGGGCAACGGACCGAAGGTGGACAGGTTAACCATAGACATGGATTACCTGGATACCGGTTACTGGTACGAACTGGTCTTCGTACTGATATACGCTTTCTACCCTGACGATAACCTGCAGGGTAACAATTTCGACGAGAATATCATCCATCTTAGGTATTGGGACAAGGACAATCTCTTCGGTACAACCCCCGCCACTGCGGATGCTTCATATTCCGGCATTTACGGAGTCAGGATCGTTGCTCAGAATGGAACCGGAGCTCCCGTCTCAGGAACCATCGGATACAATTTCACGGTAACCTATTCATCAGTATCTCCCGTGGATTCCAACAATGACGAGGATAATCCCGAATCCCTTTCGGTTCCGTATACCGGAAGTATCGACCAGAACCAGGACATGATGGACTGGTTCGAGGTAGATGCACCTCATCCCATACATCCCACCGAATTGGACCTCATCCTCTCTTTCGCAAATCCGACTCCAAATGACAGCGGAAGCGGCATCGACTACGGGATAGAGGCGGACCTCTACATAAGATACAATTCCAGGACCAATCCGTCGCAGTTCACAGAGGAGATAAGAAGGGTATCACCCAATCCAACCTTTCAACAAGCCGGACTCAAGGCAACTCCCTACAATCTCAAATTGAACAAGAACTGCACCAAAATGATAATCGGAATGGTCATCCAGACCTTTGGGCTTAACTCGAACAGTCCCAATATTAACAACAAGCAGTACACATCCGTTGACGGAAGCTCCCAGTATTCCATCACCGGGACAATAAGCGCCGACATACCCAACAACAGGCCAATATTGAGGGACGCCTCGGTAATACCAAAAAGGGGCAGGTCCAACGATATGTTCAATTTTTCAGTGACATACTTCGACGCAAACAATCACACGCCGCAGCAGATCTGGCTGTGGAAAGACGGTGAACCTTTCAGGGAGCTATCGCCTCTGAACGGCTCCGGGCAGGATAACACACTTGGGGTGGAATACGGTGTTTCCGTTCCCGGTTCAATACTCGGAAAGAACCAGGCCCACAACATGAACTTCTCCGTTTACGACGGAGAGGACTGGGCCAGGCAGGAGCCTTCGGGTCTCGGTTCTTTCATTGTTGTTGTGGATGACAATCTGCCCCCTTCATCTTCCGTGGGAGAATCCTACGACCTCTTCATGGAAGAGGACGAATCCACCAGGGAGATCGAACTCGATCCCCTGTTCTCCGATCCAGATCCGTTGACCGATTTCGATTTCTCTCTGCTTGGAAGGTCCGGTGACTGGACCACCACCTACAACGACGAGAACCTCACCGGGGTTATCAGCATGAGGTCCCAGACAGGTCCTCATGTGCTAAGGATAACCCCGAAGAAGGACCGGCACGGAACCTTCGTTCTCACGGTCAACGCCACCGACAGCGGTGCATTCGCAAAATCCGTCTACCTGGATGTTATCGTTCATGTGGAGAACGTAAACGATGATCCCGTGATAAGAAGAGTGGGGAACCTGAAGGTGGAGGAGGATACCACAACCCTGTCATTGGAATACGAACAGGATGATATGGTGACCCTGGACATAACAGCGGAAGATATCGATACATCGGATGTGCTCCATTATGACTGGGACCTGAAGGAAGTGCTCAGCGATCCCCGGGAAGGTGTGAACTACGGCATCAACCATACCACCGGGGAGATGTGGTTCGTTCCGGGTGACAGCGATGTTCCCGAGATAACACTCAATCTCATGGTCACCGATGGAAAGGGCGGGGAGGCCGAGATCGAGGTCATTGTCTCGGTTGACAACATCAACGATCCTCCGGTCCTTACTGTTCCAAAGCTCAGGACCACGATCGAGGGTGAATATCTGTACATCACCCCCTCGGTCTTCGATCCCGACCTGGACAATCCCGGTGTAAATGAGCAGCTTATATTCAATTATGACATAGGCTCCCTGGCATTGAAAGCCCCTCCCAACGCCATCGAGTTCGATCCTCTGACCGGAAGAATAGTGATCAAGGCCGTGGACGAGAGGATGAACGGCCAGTGGGAGGTCAACATCACCGTATCCGACCTCGCCCTTGGTTCCGATTTCGGTATCTGCAAGATAATCATAGAGAATCTCAACGACCCTCCCGTCGCGGGATCCATATTCCCCGACGTGGAAGAGGGCAACCTCACGGTCAGGTTCACAACCTCGGAAGCGGAAGATGAGGACGGCGATCAGCTTATCTATATCTGGGATTTCGGGGACGGAACCGATCCCTTTGAGACTGACGGCAGAATAGCAACCCATACCTATCCGAGGGGAGGCTCCTACACGGTCACGATGAAGGTTACGGACGGCGAGTCGGTTTCGGAGGAAGAGACCACCCTCATCTCCCTGACCGACCCGGACCCCGATCCTGATCAGGACGATGACGGAATGGATGATTCCTGGGAGATCAGATACGGTCTTGATCCAAACGACCCTAATGATGCGGAAGAGGACCCGGATAAGGACGGATTGACCAATATTGAGGAGTTCAATCTATACAGGGACGTGGGATGGAATCTCAATCCCATGAATCCGGATACCGACGAGGACGGGTGGAAGGACGGTGAGGAGGTGGACAGGGCCTTCGATCCGCTCGATCCCGGGGACCATCCCGAGGGTAAATACGAGGGCATTCCTCAAATACTGAATATTCTCGCCCTGGTTATCATGGTCTTAGCTGTGCTTTTCGCTTTGGTATTTTTTGTAATAAGGAGAAGGAATAAACCCAAGGCCGTCGCAACGGCTGCCATGCCAGCACCCGGTCAGCAGCCTCAATATCAGATGATGCCCGGTGCTACCGATCAATATCAGGCGATGCCTCCTGCCCAGTATGAATCCCTTCCTCCTGCTCAGCAGGAATCCGCGCCTGCTCCCTATCAGGACCAGGTTGCATCGGGAGATCTGTATCAGGGTCAGGAACAATACCCGGATCAGCAGGGATCGGCGGAAGGCGATCTCTACAGCGGATGGCAGCAGCCTCCCCAAGAGCAGGAATCTGGAATGGGATATGAGGATAGCCAGGATATTCCTCGGTATCAACCCCCCGCTGAAGGATATCCCCAACCTGAGCTTGGCGGAGAAGTGGGAACTTCCACTGAGATACCCACATATCCCGAGGGTGAGGCGGGTCCGATCGAAACCGATCAGATGCAGCCTCCGGTGCAGGGGGAAATTGAAGAAAATAGCATTGCTAGGGAAGAGAAGGCATCGGATGATGCAGGTATCGATGAAGGAAATGTAAATGAGAAACCTCTTTCCAGGATACCCCCTCCTCCCTCCCTGCCAGACGATCTCTGATATGATTATCAACAGGCCAGGTATGTCGCCCTCTCCTTCTCATGTGATGCACAAGCTTATATAATCTCCAAACCGAAATTGGTTACCTGACCCGAGGGTAAGGTATGAAAAAAGGCGTGGCCAGGCAAGGCTGGCCAGCTCCAAAAGGTTTAATAGAGAAATGGTCATTTCAAGGCGATATATTAAGCCGGCCGTTTGATACGTGGAGGCGATAGTATGGTATCCGTAGTTGACAAGCTTGATATGCAAAAATTCTTAGCAGTCCTGGTGGGTCTGGTGATACTCACCGTTGGGGGTATGATTTTCATCTATTTCTTTACCCCGTGGGAGAACACCGGAGCGGTAGAAGAAGGCACCACCTACGAGGACGCTCCGAAATCGATTACCGGCGTTCCGAAATCCGATTCGGATGTAAGACTGATCGATAATGAATACGAACCCTGGCCGGACAAGCTCTCCGATATTGAGGAGAACTACATCTACGGCACGGATTGGAGACAGCCTGATTCCGACCACGACGGTATGGAGGACGGCTGGGAAGCTCTCTACAGCAGGCCCAATCCCATAACCGAAAGGCTCACCATCGATCCCAACTTCAAGGACTGGGACGGAAATCCCGATGGTGACGGTTTTGATATGAACAACAATGGGGTCATCGATAAAGATGAGGAGCTGTTCAATCTGAGGGAATACGTCGGCGGGGTTGAATTCAATTTCACAACGGGGACCTTCGAAGAAGGACATCCCATCTTTGGTGGACTGAACCCGGAGACCGACTGGCAGGAGATAGGGATGAACGGAGGATTCCATCTCTACGACGATCCCAGCGATGGAATACTGGGTGATCCCACGAACATAGACAACGAGTTGATCGACGACTACAGGAGATACAATCCTTACCTGCCCTCCGTTTTCAAGCCCGTTACCACCAATCCCTCCCTATGGGATACGGACCTCGATGGTATAGACGACGGATGGGAGATGCACTATCAGAAGGAGCTTTCAACACTGTTTTTCGACGGCGATGAGACAAGTGTTTACGAGGGAACCATAAACAATCTTCTGGAGGCATCGGTCATAGGACCCAAAGCTGTTTTGGAGGTTACCTCGGCCCAGTCCGTTGATTGGACAAAGGACCTTATCTCCCCGCTCAATCCAAACGATGCCAGCTTTGATCTGGATATCAGGTATGCCTTCTCCGTATCGGGAGGCCAGAAATCAGAGATCAAGATATTCTTCCAGGACGATCTCACAAACAGGATGGAGTACGAGAACCATACCTCGCCTCTCCTCTGGGACACCGACGGCGATTCCCATTTCAACGCATTGTCAGGAGAGCTCTACATCCTTAACGATTTCATCGAGCTGAACGTGGAATACGCAAAATCCGCCGTTGACTGGAATGGCAACGGAATAAACGATTTCAAGACATCGCCCTATCTCCCCGATTCCGACGGAGACGGTATGTTCGACGGATGGGAGCTCGAAACGGGTCTCGATCCCCTTAACTCAACAGACAGGTTCAAGGACCTGGACAATGACGGACTTCCCAATTATCTTGAGAACGCATTCCCGAGCAAGGACAACCTGTGGTTCCAGACGGATCCCAAAAACAGGGACACCGACAACGATGGAATGCTTGACGGTTGGGAAGCCTACAATGCCAGGATAATCTCCCAGGAACCCGCATTGAACACCAAGGAGGACCTCGAGGACAAGATCTCGGATTCCAAGAAGACGGTCTTCACGGTTTCCCCCATGATAGATGATGCTCAGGAGGATAACGACGGATGGTGGAACATAACCGAGGACGGTGTTGTGGTCTACACCAGGATCCCTGATACCATGACAAACCTCGAGGAGTTCCAGGGGACAATCCAGTATCCTATCTCCACCAATCCCAACGATCCAGACACCGATGGTGACGGATTGACCGACGGAGAGGAGCTAAAGATCGGTTTCTACGGGGAACTGATAGGTGACAACTACTTCATAGATCCCGAGTTCGCCCTCACCTACTACACAAACGCGACCCTGGCCGATTCGGACAATGATTTCGGTGGAACCGATATCGGAGGTCAGGTCGGAAACCAGTCAAGAAGGCTGGATGACTGGGAGGAGACCAGAGGAAGGACCAAGTTTACCCTGCCCCCCAACGGCTTCGATGATGACGGAGACGGCATCGTGGATGAGGAGGAAGGCGAAATACTGATCTTCGACCAGACCAACGCCACAAATCCCGACACCGACCTCGACGGGTGGATGGACGTGGACGAACTGTTCGGTATAAACACCAATACCATATGGGCCCAGTCCAAGCTTGGAGTGATCAGGACCAATCCCAACAAGAAGGATACCGACAACGATGTGATGTCGGATTACGATGAGCTGTTCTATGTCCCCAATTACAGGGAATGGATAACCGATCCCAACGACCCCGACACCGACAACGACGGAATGGAGGACGGTCTGGAAAACGAGGTGGATTTCTTCCCCCTCATTGACTGGAACAGAAACGACAACTACGATGCCAACAACGACGGCGATTATTCCGACGAGGAGCTGGGTGATGTATGGTCAACCACCGACAGGGTGAACCCCACAATCCCGGACACCGATTACGACAAGCTTCCCGACGGCTGGGAGTACAGGTTCGGAAAGGTGATCAAGTCCTCGGAAACCAAGAACATGATCCTGTGGTATGACAAGACATACGCTACCAATTACTGGCAGAACCTTCCGGTGGGCGGACACTTCTGGATAGTCAATCCTCTCAAGGCCTCCGATGTCTTCGACGATCCCGACAACGACGGTCTCAACAACTGGGAGGAGTACAAGAACGGCACCAACCCGCTCGATTGGGATACGGATGGGGACGGAATGCCTGACGGCTGGGAGCTTGAAGACCGCAACAGGGGAGCATATATCTTCAACAACAAGACCCTGAAATACGAGACCGTACTCGATCCGCTCGATCCCACGGACTGGGCGCTTGATGCGGACCACGACGGGTTCGTGTTCTCCATATGGACGCCTGTCAACCAGGGAAAGACCGAGTTCGAGCTTGTTTACTACTACTTCCCGTGGATCAACCTCTACGAATACCAGTTCGGTCTAGATCCAGACAATGACGGGATAAACGAGATCACAACATCTCCGGCCCCGAGGGATCCTCAGCTGAACCTTGAGGGAGGGGATGATTCCGACGGTGACGGGATGCCAGACGGTTGGGAGGTATGGGTGACCGATTACATCAGCAACGAATCGGATGTCAATCAGTTCGAGGACAATGACTCGCTTCCCAGAGGCTGGGAGGAGCTGTTCAACGGATCCATGTGGAACAAACCCGAGTGCTACATCTACGAGTACAAGGAAGAGGACAAGAGCAATTTTGATCAGTGGTGGACCTCCCAGAACGTCGGAAGAAGAACCTTCGTACCATTCGGTCTTCAGGTGAATCGGGATTATTATTCGGGTAAGTACTACCCGGACAGGAAGGATACCAACCGCAATGGTATAACCGACGGTGAAGAGGACGATGACTCCGACGGTAAGAATTGCGTTGTGGAATACAGGACCCACACCGATCCGACTGACAAGGATTCGTGGGCTGGAAAAGGTAACATACCCACCCCTACGACCGGTCCTTCAAGGGCATCCATGATGACCGGCCCCCAGGACGAGGGAGACACGGTTATCTTCGATCTTCCCGCACAAGAGGTCCTTCTGGAGCCGATGAACGATGCAATGGAGAGGTTCGATTTCAAGGATCTTGAACCCGCAGACATCGTGTTCTCCGATCCCCTGAGAAGGGATTAAAAACACTTGTTCGGGACAATACGGGAGGGTCTTCGGGTCCTCCCATTTTTTATTTTGATAAAATTTTCCTAAGAAAATTATTATATAGTAAGACAGAGCCAGTCAACTCTTTTTTTATTCAGATAATCGTTTATTAAGCTAAATTCCATCAATTCATGTGTCTTATTCCAAATGGAAGTGATATGATGGATAAAACCAGGAGTATCAGTATTACCATACTGTTGATAATGCTGTCAACCTCGCTTTTGATGATGGCGGTTCCTGACGAGGAGATGATCGTATCCGCCGATGAGGCCAAGAGAGCCGATACGGCAGGTTATTCTTGGATAGACAGCCTCGATCCTTCACCCAAGATCCAGTACGAATGGATAGATGCGACCGGCGGAACCCCACAGAAGTCAAAATTTCAGTACCCCTATTCATACTATGATACTTATTACAGGATGTACACCACAGCGATTGACCTCCCCTTCGATTTCCCGTTTTACGAGAATTCATATGACAAGATTCACATATATCCATGCGGAGTACTCCAGTTCCCGGGATCAAGTTCCTATAACTATATCTATTACCAGTAGTTCCGAAGGTAATTTGAACCCCGGATCAGTTTGAGATGACATTCGA